>DATIWC010000016.1:0-72293 GCA_035519515.1 Usitatibacter sp. | reverse complement strand
GCGGGGGGCATGCTCTCCGCCCTGCTGGGGGCCGCGCTCGTCTTCGTCACCGGCCTTGCCGGGCCGCTGGGATGGATGGGCAAGGATCTGCTCGCCTACCCGAACATGCTCGCCTTCGCGCGCAATCCCGTGGGCAAGGCCTTCGCGCTCGCGGTCATCTCGCTCTTCCTCTGGCACGCCGCCCACCGGATCTACCACAGCCTCCACGACCTGGGCCTGCGCACCGGGCCCCTGGCGTGGCTCGCGTGCTATGGCGTCGCCCTGGCGGCCACCCTCGCCGCGGGGGTGGCCCTCCTGTCCCTGGGGTTCTGAGGGGATGTTTCGCGATTTGATCGACGTCAAACGGCCCCCCGGCCGCCCTTCGTAGCATTCGGAATGAGCCCCAGAAAGACTCCGCGATGAAACTCACGCACGACCTCATCGAGCGCAAGTCGGTCCTCATGATCCTGCTCGTCCTCGCCACCGTGAGCGTGGGCGGGATGGTCGAGATCGTGCCGCTCTTCTTCCAGCGCTCTACGACCGAGCCGGTGGCGGGATTGAAGCCCTACACGGCGCTGCAGCTCGCCGGCCGCGACATCTACGTGCGCGAGGGCTGCTACAACTGCCACTCGCAGATGATCCGCCCGTTCCGCGCGGAGACCGAGCGCTACGGCCATTACTCGGTGGCCGGCGAGTTCGTCTACGACCGCCCGTTCCAGTGGGGCAGCAAGCGCACGGGGCCGGACCTCGCGCGCGTCGGCGGCCGCTACGGCGACGAATGGCACCGCATCCACTTCCACAACCCGCGCGACCTGGTGCCCGAGTCCAACATGCCGGCCTACCCGTGGCTCGAGACCACGCCGGCGGACGACAGCCACATCATCGACAAGCTGCGCGTGCTGCGCATGCTGGGCCATCCCTACACCGACGCCGACATCGCCGGCGCGAAGGAGGCGCTTGCCGGCAAGACCGAGCAGGACGCGCTGATCGCCTACGTGCAGAGCCTGGGCACGGCGCTGAGGAGCACGCGATGAGCCTCGACATGAACACGGTGCGCATCGTCGTGACGGTGGTTTCGTTCGTCACGTTCTTGGGCATCGTCTGGTATGCCCTGAGCGGCCGCAACAAGGAGCATTTCGAGCAGGCCGCGCGGCTTCCCTTCGAGGAAGGGAGCGAGCCATGAGCGACTTCACGAGCGGCTTCTGGTCGCTCTTCGTGGGCGGCGTCACGCTGGTGAGCATCGTGGCGTGCGCGCTGCTGCTCGCCTCGATGAGCAAGCGCAAGGTCTCGACCGACCCCGAGAAGACCGGCCACGTCTGGGACGAGGACCTCGCGGAATACAACAACCCGCTGCCGCGCTGGTGGATCTACCTCTTCTGGATCACCATCTTCTTCGGCCTGGGCTACCTCGTGGTCTTCCCGGGGCTGGGTACCTTCCAGGGCGCGGCCGGCTGGACCTCGGCCTCGCAATACCAGGACGAGGTGAAGGTGGCCGAGCGCCTCTACGGGCCGCTCTACCAGAAGTTCGCGGCTACCGACGTGAAGGCGCTCGCCTCGGACCCGCAGGCGCGCGCCGCGGGCGAGAAGCTCTTCCTCAACTACTGCGCCCAGTGCCACGCGTCCGACGCCCGCGGCGGCAAGGGCTTCCCGAACCTCACCGACGACGACTGGCTCTACGGCGGCGAGCCCGAGGTGATCAAGACCACGATCCTCGACGGGCGCAACGGCATGATGCCCGCCTGGGGCCCGGTGCTCAAGGAGGAAGGGGTGAAGGACGTGGCGAACTTCGTTCGCTCGCTCTCGGGCCTGTCGCACGACGCCGCGCGCGCCGAGCGCGGCAAGGCGACCTTCGCGACCTACTGCGTCGCCTGCCACGGGCCGGAGGGCAAGGGCAACACGGCGATGGGCGCCCCGAACCTCACCGACCAGATCTGGCTCTACGGCTCCTCGGAAGCGGCGCTCATCGAGACGATCTCGAAGGGCCGCAACAACAAGATGCCGGCGCACCGCGACCTGCTGGGCGAGCCGCGGGTGCACGTCCTCGCCGCCTACGTGTACGGACTCTCCCACGGGGACAACGCGAAGAACCTGGTGCCCGCAGCCGGGAAGAAATGAGCTCCGTCGAGGGCGACGGCCTCGAGCAGTCGCTCTACGAGGTCCGGCGCAAGATCTATCCGCGCGCGGTGCACGGCGCCTTCGCCCGCGCCCGCTGGTCGCTCGTGTTCGCCACGCAGCTCGTCTTCTACGGCACGGCATGGCTGGAATGGAACGGCCGCCAGGCGCTGCTCTTCGACCTCGCCGCGCGCAAGTTCTACATCTTCGGGCTGGTGCTGTGGCCGCAGGACATCGTGTACCTCACGGTCCTGCTGGTCCTTTCCGCCCTGTCGCTGTTCCTCTTCACCGCCGTGGCCGGCCGCCTGTGGTGCGGCTACGCGTGCCCCCAGACGGTGTACACGGAGATCTTCCTCTGGATCGAGCGCGCGTTCGAGGGCGACCGCCTGGCGCAGATGAAGCTCGACCAGTCGGCCGCGAGCGGCCGCAAGGTGGCGCTCAAGGCCGCGAAGCACACCGTGTGGATCGCGTTCTCGCTGTGGACCGGCTTCACCTTCGTGGGCTACTTCACGCCGATCCGCACGCTCGCCGCCAGCGTGGCTTCCCTCTCGCTGGGGCCGTGGGAGACGTGGTGGATGCTCTTCTACGGCTTCGCCACCTACGGCAACGCGGGCTGGATGCGCGAGCAGGTGTGCAAGTACATGTGCCCGTACGCGCGCTTCCAGAGCGCGATGTTCGATCCGGACACGCTCATCATCACTTACGACGTGGCGCGCGGCGAGCCCCGCGGGGCGCGCAGCCGCAAGGCCGACCCCAAGGCCCTCGGCCTGGGCGACTGCGTCGATTGCGGAATCTGCGTGCAGGTCTGCCCGACGGGCATCGACATCCGCAAGGGCCTGCAGTACGAGTGCATCGGCTGTGCGGCGTGCATCGACGGGTGCAACCAGGTGATGGCGAAGCTCAACTACGCGCCGGGCCTCATCCGCTATTCCACCGAGAACGCGCTCAAGAAGGGCTGGAACTGGGAGCTCATCCTGCGGCGCGTCCTTCGCCTGCGCGTGGCGCTCTATTGCATGCTCATGGCCACGATCCTCGTGGTCGCCATCGTCACCCTGATGGCGCGCTCGCCGGTGAAGATGGACGTGATCCGCGACCGCGGCAGCCTCGCGCGCGAAGTGGCGGGCGGGCGCATCGAGAACGTCTACCGCCTGCAGGTGATGAACACGCAGGAGCGCCCGCAGCTCGTGCGCCTTTCGGTGAAGGCCCCGCCGGAGCTCGGAAGCCTCGAGCTCCTCGCCGAGCCGCAGCCCATGGAGCTCGCGCCCGTCACCACGCGCGCCATCGCGGTACGCGTGCGCGCCGAGCCCGGCGCCGCGCGCGGGCTGGTGCCCATCGAGTTCACGCTCGTGCCCGCCGAGGGCGGGGACGAGTCGGCCCATTTCAAGGTGGTCGAGAAATCCCGCTTCGTCATACCCTGACACCCGCAAGGAGAGCCCATGCCCACCGCCCAAGCCCCCTGGTACCGCCACCCCTGGCCGTGGATCCTCATGAGCGGCCCCGCGATCGTCGTTGCCGCGGGCCTCTTCACCTCCGTCCTCGCCGTGCGCAGCTTCGACGGCCTGGTCGCCGACGACTATTACAAGCAGGGTCTCGCGATCAACCGCGTGCTCGACCGCACCCGCCGGGCCGCCGAGATGCACGTGGCCGCGCGTTTCGGGTTCGAGGGCACCACGGTGCGCGTGGGGCTTTCCGGCGCGCCGGGCGAAAGCACGGGGCTGCGCCTTACGCTGCGTCATCCCTCGCTCGCCGCTCACGACGAGTCCATCACGCTCTCGCCCCTGGGCGGCGGCGTGTACGAGGGACGGCTCGCCGAGGCGCCGCAAGGCGTGAGCCGCATCGTTCTCGAGGACCGCGAGGGCCTCTGGCGCCTCGAAGGCGCGATGCGCGGGCTGCCGCCCCTCCTCACGCTGGGTACCCCGGGACCGCGGCCGTGACGCGGCAACTCATGTGGATCCTCTGGCCGGGATTCGTGATGGCGATCCCGGCGGTGGGCATCGTCTTCACGCTCGTCGATCCGCAGGACCTGCACCTGCTCGGCCACCCGCTCGAGGCGAGCCCCCTGGGCGCCTACACGGTGGGATTCCTCTTCTTCTGGGTGCTGGGCGCGTGCTGCAGCGCGCTCACCTGCTTCCTGCAGAAGCCATGAACGGCGAGCACTACCTGCGCAGGCTCTTCGAGCCGCGCTCGGTGGTGCTGGTGGGAGCCTCCGAGCGCCCCGAGCGGGTGGGCACGCTCATGTTCGACAACCTGCGCAACGCGGGTTTCAAGGGCGAGATCTTCGCGGTGAACCCACGGTATTCGCAGCTGCACGGGATGCGCTGCTACCCGTCGGTCACGAAGCTGCCCGGTCCCGTGGACCTCGCCGTGATCGCCACGCCCGCGCATACGGTGGCCGGCGTCGTCTCCGAGTGCGGCGCGGCAGGCATTCCCAACGCCGTGGTGATCAGCGCGGGATTCTCGGAAGTGGGGCCGGAAGGCGTGGCGCTCGAGAAGGCGCTCCTCGAGGCCGCGCGCGCCGCGCGCGTGCGGCTGCTGGGGCCCAACTGCATCGGCGTCATGCGGCCCACGGATGGGCTGAATGCGAGCTTCGCGCGCGGCAACCCGTTGCCGGGATCGCTCGCGCTGGTGGCGCAGTCGGGCGCGGTGTGCACCGCGATGCTCGACTGGGCAACGCCGATCGGCATCGGGTTCTCCAGCGTGGTCTCCCTCGGCGGATCGGTGGACGTGGATTTCGGCGAGGTGATCGACTACCTCGCCTCCGACGAGAAGACCCGCCACATCCTGCTCTACATCGAGGGCATCCACGACGGCAGGCGCCTGGTGAGCAGCCTGCGCGCGGCGGCGCGGGCGAAGCCCGTGATCCTGATGAAGGTGGGTCGCCACCCGGCGGGCTCGCGGGCCGCGGTGTCGCACACGGGGGCGGTGGTCGGCAAGGACGACGTCTTCGACGCGGTGGTGCAGCGCACGGGTGCGGTGCGCGTCTCGAGCATTGCCGAGCTGCTGGGCGCCGCGCAGGCGCTCGCCGCCAACGTGCGCCCGCGCGGCGACCGGCTCGCGGTGATCACCAACGGCGGCGGCCCCGGCGTCATGGCCGCCGACCGCGCGGGCGAGCTGGGCCTGCCGCTCGCCACGCTCTCGCCCGCGACGCTGCAAAGCCTTGCCGCGGTCCTGCCTCCCACCTGGTCCCACGGCAACCCCATCGACCTCATGGGCGATGCCGACGCGGCGCGCTACCGCGCGGCATTGAAGGCCTGCATGGACGATCCCGGCGTGGACGGCATCGTCGTGATCCTCGCGCCGCAGGCGATGACGAACGCCGACGAGGTGGCGCAGGCGGTGGCCGAGGCGGCGCACGGCGCGCGCAAGCCGGTCATCGCGAGCTGGATGGGCGAGGCCTCGGTGGCGCGCTCGCGCGCCTGGCTGCGCAAGGAAGGCGTGACCGTGTTCACCGCGCCCGAATGGGCGGTGGACACCTTCTCGCACCTGGCGAGCTTCTACCGCAACCAGATCGCGCTCATGCAGGCGCCCGGGCCGCTCGCCCACAGCGATCCCCCGGACGTGACCGCGGCGCGCGCGCTCATCCGCGCGGCGCTGGCATCCGGCCGCAACGTGCTGAGCTCCACGGAGTCGAAGGCGCTGCTCGCCGCGTTCCGCATCCCGGTGGTGCGCTCCGTGGTCGTCAACGACGAGAAGCAGGCGGTGGAGGCGGCGGCGCTGTTGCGCGGGCCGGTGGCGATGAAGATCGATTCCCCCGACATCACGCACAAGAGCGACGTGGGCGGCGTGAAGCTGGGCGTGGCGGGCGGCGAGGACGTGCGCACCGCCTACCGCGAGATCATGGCCGCGGCCGCCGCGCACGCGCCCGGGGCCCGCCTGCGCGGGGTCGCGATCGAGCCCATGGCCACGCGTGCCCACGGTCGCGAGCTGATGGTGGGCATCGTGCGCGATGCCATCTTCGGCCCGGCGGTGACCTTCGGCGCGGGCGGCATCGCGATCGAGGTGCTGCGCGACCGCGCGGTGGCGCTGCCGCCGCTCAACGCGGCCCTGGTCGAGAACATGGTTCGCCACACGCGCGTGGCGAGGATGCTGGGCGACTTCCGCAACCTGCCCGCGGTGGACCGCAACGCGCTGGACGCGGTGCTGCTGCGCGTGTCGGAGATCGCCTGCGAGCTGGCCGAGGTCGAGGAGCTCGACGTGAACCCGCTCTTCGCCGACGAGAGCGGCGTGGTGGCGGTGGATGCGCGCATCGTGGTGAGCGAGGTGCCGCCCGGGCGCAGGCCCTACGGGCACCTGGCGATCCAGCCGTACCCCGCGTCGCTGCAGACGAGCGTGACCCTCGGCGGCGAGCGCGTGACGATCCGCCCGATCCGGCCCGAGGACGCGCGCATCGAGGCGGCGTTCGTGGAGGGGCTCTCGGCAGAGACGCGGCGCATGCGCTTCGTGAGCGGCCTGAAGGCCCTCACCGCGGAGATGCTGGCGCGCTTCACGCAGATCGACTACGACCGCGAGATGGCGCTCGTGGCCACGGTCGGGGAGGGCGCGGAAGAGTGCCAGGTGGCGGTCGCCCGCTACGTGACGCTGCCCGACGCCAGGTCGTGCGAATACGCCATCGTGGTGGCCGACACGTGGCAGGGCCGCGGGCTCGGGCGCGTGATGATGGAACGCCTCATCGAGGTGGCGCGCCTCGCGGGGCTGCGCACCATGGTGGGCTGGGTCGTCACCGGGAACTCCGGGATGCTCAAGCTCTGCAACAAGCTCGGCTTCGTCGAGCACCGCCAGGCCGACGACCCGCAGACGCGCTACGTGGAGCTGCAGCTAGGCGCCTAGCGGCAGACCAGCACCGGGGTCCGGGAGTGCGCGAGCACCTTGTGCGTCTCGCTGCCGATCAGCACGCCCGCCAGGCCGCTGCGCCCGTGCGAGGCCATCACGATGAGGTCGCACCTGCGCTTGCGCGCGGCCTCGAGGATGCCGTGCCACGGCATGGGGTCGGTGACGAAGGCCTTCTCGCAGGCGACCCTGGCGCTCGCCAGCGCCTTCCCGACCTTGTCCAGCGCCTGCCCGGCGGCCTTCTCGCTCGCATCCTTGTACTCGGCCTGCAGGCGGGCGAGGCTGAAGGGCACCAGGCTGTCTTCGGTCATGCGCGGCATGTAGGGCTCGATCACGTAGAGCGCGGTGACCTTCGACTTCGCCAGCTTCGCGATCCCGGCCGCCTCCTTTACCGCCTTGAGGGAAAGCTTGGAGCCGTCGGTGGGCACCAGGATGTGCTTGTACATGCCCTTGCTACTCGTTCACGTGCACCATCACGGCCTTGAGGCCGTCGATGTCGTGGATGACGATGTGCTTCTGCTGCACGCTGATGAGGCTCTCCTCCTGGAAGCGCGAGAAGAGGCGGCTCACGGTCTCCAGCGAAAGGCCCAGGTAGCTGCCGATCTCGTCGCGGGTCATGCGCAGGTGGAACTCGTGGGACGAGAAGCCGCGCGCGAGGAAGCGATGGGAGAGGTTGAGCAGGAACGCCGCCAGGCGCTCCTCGGCGCGCATCGTGCCGAGCAGCATCATCACGCCCTGGTCGCGCACCAGCTCGCGGCTCATCACCTTGTGGAGCTGGCGCTGCAGGCCCGAGTCGGCGAGGCGCGCGTAGGGGATCACGCAGACTTCGCTGTCTTCCAGGGCGATCACGTCGGCCGCATGGCGGTCGGTGCCGATGCCGTCCATGCCGAGGATCTCCCCGGCCATGTGGAAGCCGGTCACCTGGTCGCGGCCGTCCTCGAGCACGACGCTCGACTTGAAGAAGCCGCTGCGCACCGCGTAGAGCGAATCGAAGGCCGCGCCCGCGCGGTAGAGGCTTTCGCCGCGCTTCACGCGCTTGCGCGTGTAGACCATGTCGTCGAAGAGGGCCGAGTCGGGATCGGTGAGGCCGCACGGCAGGCACAGCTCGTGCAGGTTGCAGCTCGAGCAGCGCGTCGGCATGCGCGAGACCTCGACACGGCGGGCGCGGGGGGCGTTCGCGCGCACCAGCGTGAGGCGGCGGGTGTTGGCCGGGGAGGGTCGCAGGGCGGTGGCAGCGGCGGCGGTCATTTTGTTGCTCCTATTGGCGCGGGGAGGATGAGGCGATGTCGCCGACGATCTCGCGGACCCGTTCGAACTCCGTGGTCTTGTCGAGGAAGTAGGCGGCCCCGGCGGCCTTGCAGGCGCGCCGGTACGGCGGTTCCGACTGGTTGGTGAGGACGACGAAAACGATGCGCGGGTCGATGGGGTGCACCGCGCGCAGGACGTCGAGGCCGCTGCCGCTGTCGAGCTGGAGGTCCAGCAGGACGGAGCTCGGCCGGGTATGGAGGATGCCGTGGATGGCTTCGTTGGCGCTGGCGGCCTGGCCCACCACGTCCACGCCGTCGATGCGCTCGAGCATTCCCGCCAGGCGCTCGCGGATCGAAGGCGAGTCCTCGACGATGAAGACCGTGGCGGCGGGCTGGGGCGGGGCCTGGAGGGCGTTGGTTGCGGTATGCATGGAACGCATTGTCGGCACCCGCCGCGCCGCGGCCCATCGGCCCGGGACGAATCGTTCCCTAGGCAGATTCCGCAAGCCGGGCCGATGCGCTCCGAGCGGAGCCTAGGAATACGCCTAGGGGTCCGGACACCGAAACACCGTTGCCCATGCGCCCGCCTTCCTTCCCCTTGACGGGCGTCAACGGGACCCCGAAAGCGCCGCCTATAGTCGGACCCATGCACGCAAATTCCGGGAGAGAAACATGAAGGTCGCTCGTATCTACACCCGGAGGGTGCTCGCCACGACGCGCGAAGCCTCGATCGCCGAGGCCGCCGCGGCCATGCGGCGCTACCAGGTGGGAAGCCTGCTCGTGATGGAAGATGGACAGCGCGACGGCACGCCGGTCGGCATCGTCACCGATCGCGACATCGCGCTCGCCGGCTTCGCCTCCGAAGCCTCCGACGTGGGCTCGGCGATGACGCCGGTGGTGGCCACGGTGGCGGAGGAGGCCGACATGCACGAGGCGCTCGAGCTCATGCGGGCGCACGGCGTGCGCCGGCTCGTCGTCACGGGCCATCGGGGCAAGATCTGCGGGATCCTGTCCATCGACGACATCGTGGACGGACTTTCGGCCGACCTCGCCGCCGCGGCCGCCGTGCTCAAGGGAGAAATCCGGCGCGACGCCGCGGGACTGGGCGACGTGCGCGTGGGCACCTAGCGGCTATTCGTCGAGCAGCTTGTGCGTGATGGCGTAGCGCACCAGCTCCGCCGGCGTGTTCATTCCCATCTTCTGCAGCACGTTCGCCTTGTGCGTGCTCACCGTCTTCACGGAGAGCGTGAGGCGTTCGGCGATGTCCGAGACGGACTTGCCCTCCGCCAGCATCTTGAAGACCTGGAACTCGCGGTCCGAAAGGGCCTCGTGGGGCATGCCCTGCGCCCCCGGCATCGCGCCCAGGGCGAGCTGCTGCGCCACTTCCGCGCTGATGAAGGCGCCGCCCGAGGCCACCTTGCGGATCGCCGCCACGAGCTGCGACGAAGCGCTTTCCTTCGTGAGGTAGCCCGCGGCGCCGGCGCGAATGGCGCGCACCGCGTATTGCTGCTCCTCGTGCATGCTGAGCACCAGGATGCGCAACCGCGGGCGTTCCGCGTGCACCTGCTTGATGAGCTCGATGCCGCTGCGCCCCGGCATGGACATGTCGAGCAGCAGCACCTCGAACTCCTCGCTGCGCACGCGCTCGAGGGCCTGGTGGCCGTCGGCGGCCTCGGCGACGACCTGCAGGTCGTCCGCGGAGCCCAGCAGCTGCTTGAGGCCCTCGCGAACGATGGTGTGGTCGTCGGCGACGACGATGCGGATCATGCGGGCTCGCTCTCCGGGAATTGCAGTTCGACGGTGGTGCCTTCGCCGGGCGCGCTTTCCAGCGAGAACGTCCCGCCCAGCAGGTAGGCGCGCTCCCGGATGCCCATCAGGCCGTAGGACTCGCGCTTGCGCGGGCCGGCCGTCTCGAAGCCTGCGCCATTATCCCGCACGACGAGCCAGACGGTGCCTGCGGAGCGCCGCAGCCGCACCTGGACGTGCCGCGCCTTCGAGTGCTTGGCGACGTTGGTGAGCGACTCCTGCAGGGCGCGGAAGATCGCCGTGCCGTGGGGATCGGCCAGGTCGAGGTCGCCCTCGATCTCGAGGTCGCAAGTGATGCCCGTGCGCGTGCGGAAGCCCTGCACGAGCCATTCGCAGGCGGCCACCAGGCCCAGGTCGTCGAGCATGAGCGGGCGCAGGTCGGCCGAGATGCGCCGGGCGGAGGCCACGGTCGCGTCGAGCAGCCCCTGCATCGAGGCGAGCTTCACGCTCATCTCCGGCTGCGAGCCCAGGCGCTCGCGCAGCCAGCCGAGGTCGATCTTGAGCGCGGTGAGGGTCTGGCCCAGCTCGTCGTGCAGCTCGCGGGCGATGCGGCTCTTCTCCTGCTCGCGCACCGAGTTGCTCGCCACGGCGAACTCGCGCAGCTCCTCGCGCGAGCGCTTGAGCGCCTCCTCGGCCTCAACGCGCTGGGTGACGTCGCGCAGGATCACCGTGAAGAAGCGCTTGCCGCCCTCCACCGCCTGCGAGATGGAGGCCTCGATGGGGAATTCCTCGCCGTTGCGCCGCAAGCCCACCACGACGCGCGAGGCGTCCATGCGGCGCGACGTGGCGTTGGTGGCGCCGAAGCGTTCCAGGTGCCCCTTGTGGGCGTCGCGGAAACGCTCGGGAATGAACCACGCGAGCGGCGCGCCGACCGCCTGGTCGCGCGGGCAGCCGAACACCTTCTCCGCGGCCGAGTTGAAGAGCACCACGTGCTGGCCCTCGTCCACCGTGATGATGGCGTCCATGGCCGAATCCAGGATGCCGCGCAGCCGCGCCTCGCTTCCGGCGAGCCGCTCGTCCGCGGCAACGCGCGCCGTGACGTCGCGCAGGATCACCGTGAAGAGCTTGCGCCCCTCCTGCGAATGCTGGGAGATGGACGCCTCGATGGGAAACTCCCCGCCGTCGGCGCGCAGCCCGTAGAGGATGGTCTGGCTGCCCATGCCGCGCGAGGTGGTGGCGGTGTGGCCGAAGTTGCGCACGTGATGCGCATGGGCCTCCCGGTAACGCACCGGGAGCAGGTTGGCGAGGGGGGCGCCGATCATGGACGCGCGCGGCCAGCGGAACATCCTCTCGGCGGCGGCGTTGAACTGCACGACGCGCTGCTCCTCGTCGATGCTGATGATGGCGTCCATGGCCGATTCGACGATGCCGCCCACGCGCGCGCGCATCTCGTCCAGCTGGCGGCGGCTCGCCTCGCGCTCCACGTTGCGCCGATAGACCAGCACCAGGGCGGCCGCGCCGAGGAACGCGCCCAGGCCCGCAGCTGCCAACAGCATCTCCGGCCGGTGCCAGCCCATGAGGCCCGCCGCGAGCGCCGCCAGGCCCGTGATCGCCAGCACGCCGACGACCGGCCCCAGCACGACCAGCAGTTGGTCGAGCGGGAGGCCTTCGGGGGCTCGTGGCGGGGGGTTGACGTCGGTCAAAATGACGGGCGCGCCGTCGCGCATATTAGGGCCCATGAACGCACAACTCGAGGCCGTAGCCGATTTCCACGAAGGGGCGCTCGTGCTCGACGAGAGGCTGCTGCGCAAGTACGGCGGCAACGGCCCTCGCTACACGTCCTATCCCACCGCGGACCGCTTCGTCGAGGCCTTCGACGAGGCGGCCTATCGCCACTGGCTCGCCAACCGCAACGTCGGCGGCTTCTCGAGACCGCTCGGATTATACGTCCACGTTCCGTTCTGCGACACGATCTGTTTCTACTGCGCGTGCAACAAGATCACCACCCGCGATCGCGCGCGCGCCCACAAGTACGTCCGCTACGTGGAGCGCGAGCTGGCGCTCGTGGCCGGCGCCCTGGGCAACGACCGCAAGGTGGCGAAGATGCACTGGGGCGGCGGCACGCCCACCTTCCTCGACGACGAGGACACGGCGCACCTGATGCACACGCTGCGGGCGCAGTTCGACTTCGACCCGCACGCCGAGATCGCCATCGAGATCGATCCGCGCAAGGCGGACGCGCGCCGCGTCGAGGCGCTCGCGCGCCTGGGCTTCAACCGCATGAGCATCGGCGTGCAGGACTTCGACCGCAACGTGCAGGTCGCGGTGAACCGCGTGCAGAGCCTCGAGGAGACGCGCAACGTGCTCGCCGCCGGCCGCGCCAACGGCTTCCGCTCGATCAACATGGACCTCATCTACGGCCTGCCGCGGCAGACCGTGGCCGGGTTCTGCGAGACCCTCGAGCGCGTGATCGAGTGCGACCCGGACCGCATCGCGCTCTATTCGTACGCGCACCTGCCCAGCGCCTTCAAGCCGCAGCGGCGCATCCTCGATGCGGACCTGCCCACGCCGGAGGTGAAGCTCGAGCTCATGACGACCGCGATCCGCCGCCTGGGCCGCGCGGGTTACGTGTACATCGGCATGGACCACTTCGCGAAACCCGACGACGAGCTCGCCGTCGCGCAGCGCCAGGGTCGCCTCACGCGCGACTTCCAGGGCTACGCCACGGGCGGCGATTGCGACCTCGTGGGCCTGGGCATCTCGGCCATCGGCAAGCTCGGCCCCACGTATTGCCAGAACCTGAAGACGCTGGACGAGTACTACGGCGCGCTCGACCGCGGCTCGCTCCCGGTGCTGCGGGGCATGCAACTGTCCACCGACGACCTCATCCGCCGCGCGGTGATCCAGAGCCTCGCGTGCAACTTCGCGCTCGCCAAGGAATCGATCCAGATCGCCTACCTCATCGACTTCGACTCGTACTTCCGGACGGAGCTCGAGGACCTGAAGCGGCTCGCCGACGACGGGCTCGTCACGATGGACGACGAGTGGATCCTCGTCACGCCCGCCGGGCGCCTGCTGGTGCGTGCGGTGTGCATGGTGTTCGACAAGTACCTGCGCGCCGTCGAGCAGCGCACCAAGTACTCCCGCGTGATGTGACCACGGCGCTGGCCGCGGCGGCCTTCGCCGCCGGACTCCTGGGCGGCGTGCATTGCGCCGGCATGTGCGGCGGCGTGGTCGCCGGCCTCGCGGCCGGCGCGCGCGGGCCGCTCCTCACGCGCCAGCTCGCCTTCAACGCGGGGCGCATCGGGTCTTACGCGATCGCCGGGGCGGCCGCCGGGGCGCTGGGCAGCCTCGCGCAGCTCGCGGGCCCGGTGCTCTTCGTGCAGACGCTCCTCTTCGCGCTCGCGAACGTATTGATGGTGTTCCTCGGCCTCTACGTCGCCGGTTGGGGAAGCGTCGTGCTGCGCCTGGAGCGCGCCGGCGCCTTCGCGTGGCGCCGCATCCAGCCCGCGGCGCGCCGCTTCTATCCCATCGACACCCTGGCGCGCGCGCTCGGCGCCGGAGCCCTGTGGGGCTGGGTGCCGTGCGGCCTGGTCTACAGCATCCTCGCGCTCGCCGTGGCGAGCGGCAGCGCCGCCTCGGGCGCGCTCGTGATGGCCGCCTTCGGGCTGGGCACCTTGCCCACGCTGCTGGCGGCGGGGATGGCGGCCCAGCGCATCTTCGAGGCCCGCAAGCGTCCCGCCGTGCGATACGCGGCCGCGCTCCTCATCATCGGCATGGGAGCCTTCGGCCTCGCCCGCATTCCGGGCCTGCGCGAGGCCGTGTTGGCCGGCTGGGCGTGCATCGCCTGAAGCCCCCGGATCTTGACGGGCGTCAAAAACGCGCGGGGTCCGCCGCCTAGCATGGGGCGATGTCGCCAACCAACATCGTGATGCCGGCCCAGGCCGGCGGGGCGGGCATCACATCCCGCATCGACGCCGTGACCCGCATTCCCGCCTCGCACCTCACCGATGCCCCGCCGCCCCCGCGCGCGGTGAAGATCGAGCTCACCTCGCAATGCAACTACCGGTGCGGCTACTGCGCCCATCGCCTGCGCATGAAGAAGCGCGGCGAGATGGAGTGGGACCTGTACACGCGGCTGGTGGGCGAGATGGTCGACGCCGGCGTCGAGGAGCTGGGACTCTTCTTCATCGGCGAGTCCTTCATGTCCGAATGGCTTCCCCAGGCGATCGCCTTCGCGAAGAAGCGCGGCATCCGCTACGCATTCCTCACCACCAACGGCTCGCTCGCGACGCCCGAGCGCGTGAAGGCGTGCATGCAGGCGGGTCTCGATTCGCTCAAGTTCTCCATGAACAATGCCGACGAGGCGCAGTTCAAGGAGATCGCGCACGTGAAGGGCAGGCTCTTCCGCGACGCCATCGCCAACCTCAAGGCCGCGCGCAAGGTGCGCGACGAAGGCCGTTTTGCGTGCGGCCTCTACGCTTCCAGCATCCGGTACGACGGCGCGCAGCAGGAACGCATGCAGGCCCTGGTGGACGAGATCCTGCCCTACCTGGACGAGCACTACTGGCTGCCGCTCTATTCCATGGGCAGCCTCGCCCGGGAGCGCGAGGCCGAGCTGGGCTACCGGCCCATCGCGGGCAACCAGGGCCGCATCGGCGCGTTGCGCGAGCCGCTGCCGTGCTGGTCCGCGTTCACCGAGGGCCACATCACGCACGACGGCAAGCTCTCCGCGTGCTGCTTCGACGCGGGCGACCGCTGGGTGATGGCCGACCTCACCGAGACCTCGTTCGCCGACGGTTGGAATTCGCAGCGCTTCCGTGCCCTTCGCGCGGCGCACCTCAAGCGCGACGTGACCGGCACGCCCTGCGAGAACTGCGTCGCCTACCGCTGAATCGTGACCTGCAGCGCGTGCGCCCCGTCGGGGCGGCGCGCGCCCATGAGGCCCAGGATCGGTTCGAGGGCACGCGCTTGATCCCCTTCGCCGCGCGCCTCGCCGGAGAACGAGAAGCGGCCCTGCGCGATCGAGCCCTGGCCCGCGATGCGTAGCGGTCCCTCGGGGCTCGTGACGTTCACGCTCACCGGGCCCCCGTCGCCGCGCACCTCGACCACGTAGCGCCCCAGCGGCTTCACGTCGGAGAACGCGACGGCGGCCGCCTGCCAATCGACGCGGAACGCCCCGCGCATGGCGCCGTCGTCGCTCCATTCCATGCCGCTCGAATCCAGGGTCACGACGCCTTCCGGGCGCCAGGCGGCGGCGAGCGGCACGAAGGCCGGAAAGAGCGCGGCATCCATGCGCGCCGCGGTATCGCCGGCCGACCAGGTGGACCACCCTCGCGCAAGCGTCGTGCGCGCGTCGATGCCGTTGCCCGTGGCGCTCACGCGAAACGCGATGCGTCCCGCGGCGAGCGCGCGCGGCTCGATCGCCCACTCGACGCGGTCGAAGGCCACGGCCGCTCCCGGCGAGGCGATCGCGGCGCGCGCGTGGCCGCTCCAGAGCGTGCCGTGCTCGTCGGTCACCTGCAGGCCCGGCGCCGCCGCCCTCGCGCGCGCGATGACGAACGTCGCGGGAACCGTCGCGGCGAGGAAGGCGAGGTAGGCGGCGATGCCGGCGAGGACCATCGTGCGAAGGCGCATGGGCTCCTCAGGACCTCGCGAGCGTGAGGTCGGCGCGCACGCGGCCCGGGGAAAGGGCCTCGATGCGCGCGCCCTCCACGCGAAGGCCGTGCGCCGCCTGCGCGGTGACGAGCCAGTCGAGCAGCGCGGTGAAGCCGACGTCGGGCGCCACGAGTCGCACGTGCTTGTCGTCGGGCACCGTGAGCTGCACGCCCGGCAGCGCGCGTGCCCAGGCGTCGGAGGCGATGAGCGGGGCGAGCGGCGCGGGATTCACGGGAATCGTGGGCGGCATGCCTTGCAGCCGCTTCGCCTCCGCCGCCTCGCGGCGCAGCTCCTCGACCGACGCGCGCAGCTCCGGCAGCTGCGCGGCAAGGCGCGTGCGCGCGCGTTCGAGCGGCAGCCAGACGAGCGCCACCACCAGCATCGCCGCGACCACGGCCGCGCCCGCGGCGAGCGCGCTTCGCTCCCGCTCGGGCCGGGCGTACCAGGCTTCGCGCAGGCTCATTGCTGCGCCATCGCGCCTTCGCGGCGCACGGTGAGCTTGCCGTTGGAATACTCGATGGAGCGCGCCATTCCCCCCGGCTCGGCCGCGGCGCGCGAAAGGCGCGCGAGGAAGTCGTCCTCGACCGCGAAGCCGCGCGTGCGCTTGAGCTCGGCGAGGTTGCGGCTCATCTGCAGGTCCGGATCGACGACCACCTTGGCCTCGGGAAAGGCGAGCCGGAAGAGGGTCTCGCGCTCCTGGTCGAGGCGCGCGCGCTCGAGCTGCAGGCGCATCGCGTCGATCGCGACGAAGGAGATCTGCAGGAACGCGATCACGCCCGCGAGCACCAGCGCCGCGCGAGGCAGCTTGAAGCTCGTGCGCCGGCGCGGGGCGAACTCGCCCTGCAGCAGCTCGAAGGCCGTGCGCGGCTCGCCGCGCGCGAGCGATTCCCACGCGGCGCCGGGCTCGAAGGCCACGTTCGATTCGGCGCTCCAGCGCGCGAGGTCGGGCAGCGCCGTCGAATCCTCGGCGTGCACGCGCACGCTCGCGGGGCGGTCGTTGCGCGCCGTGGCCTCGTCGAGCGCGAGGCGAAGGGCAAGCGGCAGCGCCCCCGGCGCGTCGTGGTCGAAGGTCGCCGCGCCGCCGTCGCCGTCGACGAGCAATCCGCGGCGCGGGCCCCAGACCAGGTGCCATCCGTCGCGGCCGCAGGGAACGAGCGCGCTTTCGGGCCAGGCGTGCGCGACCGCGAGCCCGGCACGCGAAAGCGCCGCCAGCATCGCCTGCAGCCAATCGCGGTCCACCACGGCGACGAGCGTCTCGCCCGAGGCGGTCTGCGGACCGGCCACCGCGTGGATGTGCGACGGGTCGGCGAGCAGGCGGTCTTCCACCGCGTAAGGCAGCAGCTCGCGGATCGTCGCGGCGCCCACCTTCGGAAGCTTCAGGCGCGCGAAGAGCACCCGCGAGGCGGGCACGACGGCCTCGCAGTCGCCGGCGCGCGGAATGTCGGCGGCCGCCGTTGCGTCCTCGCGCACCACGTCGCCGCGGGCATCGAGGAGCTTCCACGCGAAGCGCGCCTGCGGATCGGGACGATCGCTCGCGGGGAGGAAGACGCGCAGCTTCACGGCTCAGAACACCGGGCGGCGCCAGAGCACGGCGACCTGCCCGCCGCCGCGCTGGACGAGCGCGTCGGTGGCGAGGTTCACGTCGTCCTGCGCGACCTGGATGCGGATGGAGAAGAAGCTGCTCTTCACGTCGAGGGCGTCGCGCGGGCTGCCGGCCCACCGGGCGATGTCGTCGGCGCTCCTGAACGGCTTGGTGCGGCGCATGGCGATCGCGTTGGCGATCCTGTCCGCCGGCACGTCGGGCAGCAGCGCGGCGAGGACCACGTCGCTCGCGGTGTTGATGTTCACCTTGGCCGGCGCCGGCAGGGCGGTCACGTAGGGCTTGAGCTTCTGCACCGTGGCGGCATCGAAGCCGCGCACGCGGTAGAGCTCCTCGACCTGCACCATGGGCTCGTTGGCCGTGCGGTAGGGCTTCGCGAGCGATAGATAGTAGGGATCCTCGGCGCCGCCGCTGCCCGAGAGGTTGCTGTCCGGATCGATCCAGTCCACGACGGCGTCGGCGAGCTCCGGGGAGAGGTTGAGGGAGGCGAGCAGGCGCTGGAACGCCTTGTAGTCCGCGTCGCTGCGCGCGCCGCCCGCGAACAGGTTGTTCAGGTTGAACTTGCCCTGCTCGTCGGCGATGGCGCCCGCGACGATGGCGCGGTCCACGGGCAGCGCCGCGATGGGCTCCGCCCAAGGCTCGTCGAGCCCATCGTAGGACGCGGCGGTGGCCATGTCCTGCAGCAGCACGCCGCGGGCCCAGTCGAGGCCGGCGCGCGCGTAGAGGTCGGCCTGCGCGCGCGCCGCGACGAGCGCCGCCTGGTCGAGCGTGGCCGACTGCTGCGCGAGCATGAGGGCGGCGGTGGAGGCGGCGACGGCGACGATGAGGATCGCCGTGAGGACCGCGACGCCGCGCTGGGGCCTCCTCATGGCGACCTCGGCAGGTCGACGAGCCGCACGATCTTCTCGCCGCTCGCGAGCTCGAGCGTCATCTCGACCGCCGCGGGCAGCGCGAGCTGCGCGCTGCCGGGCAGCCCCCACGCGGGGCGCCACTCGCCCTGCGGATCGAGGAAGCGGAAGGTGAGGGACCTGGCGTTCATGAACACGGGAACGATCGTCGCCTCGTCGCGCGGCGCGGCGTCGATGCCGCCCCACGTGAGGCGCTCGACGGTGCCGTCGCGAAACCGGTAGGCCACGCGCTGCGGCGCGGCGAGCGCGTTCGCCTGCAGCGGGCTGCCCGAGCGCGAAAGGGCGAGGCCCTCCGACGAGGACGTGGACTCGACCAGCGAGGACAGCGGCATGAGCGGCGTCCCCGCGGTGCCGATCGCCACGCGGCCGTTCAGGACGGCCCCGAGGTCGCGCTCGATGCGGCCCACGAAGACCGCCACGTCGCGCCATTTGTGCGATTCCGCCTCGAGCGCGGCGCGCCCCTCGAGCATCGTGTTGAGCCCGCGGTAGGCGAATCCCGCGATGATCGCGAAGATGGCGAGCGCGACCAGCAGCTCGACGAGCGTGAACGCGGCCTGGCTACGGCGAGACATAGGCCGTCAACCTCGTGAGCACGCGCTGGGGATCCTTCGCTTCGGAGACCGCGAGCTCCACCTTGCGGATGCCGGGATTCGCCGTGTCGCTCACGGTCTGCTCGATGGAAAGCGCGAGGCTGCCCTCGGCGGCGTCGAGCCGCGTCGTGGCGACCGACGGGAAGACGTGTCGCGCGCGGATCTCGGCCACGCGGTTCTCGGCGGCCCACGTGGCGAGCAGCCGCAGCCGCGTCTCGACCGCGCCGTCGGTGGCCACGCTCGCCGCGCGCGTCGTGGCGGCGAGCGCCACGGCGAGGATCGCCACCGCCACCAGGATCTCGACCAGCGTGAAGCCGCGCGAGCGCATCAGCCCTCGGTGAGCTTCACCGCGCCGGCGGCGTCGCCCTCGATGGCCCACGCGATGCCCTGCGCCTCGAGGGAGATGCGAAACGGCGTGCCGAAGCCGTCGGGAAGGAAGAGCAGGCGCGAGCCGGGCTGCAGCGGCTGGCCGTCGACGTACACGCCCGTCACGCGCAGCCCCGCGAGGCGCTCGTCGTGCTCCGCGTCCGCCTGCCACTCGTTGCCCTTCAGCCGCCACGCGTGCATGAGGCCGTCGTCGAAGGTGACCGCCGTCGGCAGGCCGCCGAACCACGCCGCGTCGCGCGAGCGTTCGATGGCGAGCGCGAGCTGCCCCGACTGGCGGCGCGAGGCCTGGCGCTCGTCGGGGAAGAGGTTCACGGCCGCGACGGCGAGCACGATCCCGGTGATGGCGACCACCACGAGGATCTCGACGAGGGTGAACCCCCTAGTCCCAGTTGCCGATGTCGGCCGCATTGCCTTCGCCGCCGCGCGCGCGGTCGGAGCCGAGGCTGAAGACGTCGATCTCGCCCTTCACGCCCGGGCTCAGGTACTGGTAGTCGGAGCCCCACGGGTCCTTCGGCAGGTGGTCGAGGTAGGGCTTCCAGTTGCCGGGCACCGGGTTGGTCGTGGGTTTCTGCACCAGCGCGCCCAGGCCCTGGTCCGTGGTCGGGTAGCTGCCGTTGTCGAGGCGATAGAGCTTGAGCGACTGCACGATCGCGCCGATGTCGGCCTTGGCCGCCACGCGCTTGGCCTCGTCCGGGCGGTCCATGATGCGCGGCACCACGATGGCCGCGAGGATGCCCAGGATGGCCACCACGACGAGGATTTCGATGAGGGTGAAGCCGTGCTCGCGTTTCATCGTCCCACCAACGAGTTGAGCTGGAAGATCGGCAGCAGGATCGCCAGCACGATCACCAGCACGACGCCGCCCATGAGGAGGATCATCGCCGGCTCGAAGATCGCGGTGAAGGCGGCGAGCCGCGTGGCGATGTCGTTCTGCTGCTGGCGCGCGGCGCGCTCGAGCGCCTCGTCCAGGCGGCCGCTCGTCTCGCCGCTCGAGATGAGGTGCACCATCACCGGCGGGAAGGAATGCGTGGCGCCCAGCGCCCGCGCGAGCGGCATGCCCTCGCGCACGCCGCGGGCGGCGGTGGAGAGCGCCTCGCGCATCGGCACGAGCGTCATCACGCCGGTGCCCGCTTCGAGCGCCTGCAGGATCGGCACGCGGCTGCCGACGAGGATGGAGAGGGTGGCGGCCAGCCGCGCGGCGTCGAGGTGGCGCAGGATGCGGCCCACGAGCGGCGTGCGCAGCGCGAAGCGGTGCAGCGCGGCGCGGGAGGCGGGGCGCTTCAGGGCGGCGCGAAGCGCCACGGCGGCGGCGATGGCCACCGCGATCCACAGCCCCCACGTGGCCTGCAGGAACCCCGACAACGCGATCAGCGCGCGCGTGAGGATCGGCAGCTGCTGGTGCGCGTGCGCGAACACGCCGATCACCTGCGGCAGGACGTAGACCAGCAGCGCGCCGACCACCGCGATCGCCACGCACATCACGATGGCCGGGTAGATCAACGCGAGGGACAGGCGCGCGCGCAGCTGCGAGCGCTCCTCGAGGTAGTCGGCGAGGCGGGCGAGCACGCGCGGCAGCTGCCCCGAGGTTTCCCCCGCGGCGACCAGCGTGCGATAGAGCTCCGGGAACGCCTTCGGGAACGAGGCGAGTGCCTTGGCGACGGTGTTTCCCGCGATCACCTCGCCGCGCAGCGCCGCCAGCACCTGCCGCGAGCGCTCGTTCTCGGCCTGCTCGATGAGCGCGTTGAAGGCCTGCTCGACGGTGAGCCCCGCCTCGAGGAGGGAAGCGAGCCCGCGCGTGAGCTGCGTGACCTGCGTGCCCGAAAGCGAGACGGGCCGCAGGCGCGACCCGGCCGAGGCGTCGTTCGCCGCGATGACCTCGACGCGATAGGGCGTGAGCCCCTGGTCGCGCAGCGCCGCGCGCGCCTGCCGCGCGCTGTCGGCTTCCAGCACGCCCTTGTGGAGCTTGCCTTCGACGTTGTAGGCCTGGTACCTGAATCCCGGCATGTTTTCAGCGCTCCGCTATCCGTCGGGTGGAACCACAGAGACCAAATCTGTCGATACTCGAGGGAACCACGGCCATGCTCGATTCGAACGATACGATCCGCTTTTCTCCGTGGTCTCCGTGGTCTCTGTGGTCCATGCCTTCTAAGTGCGAGTCACGCGTAGAACTTCATCCAGCGACGTGGCCCCATCGCGAACCCAGCGCAGCCCGTCCTCGCGAAGGCGCGTCATGCCCTGGCGCACCGCCTGCTCGCGCAGCTCGCTTTCGGGCGCGCTGTCGTGGATGCGGTGGCGCATGGCGTCGTCGGCCACCAGCAGCTCGTAGATGCCGGTGCGGCCGCGGTAGCCGGAGAAGTTGCACGCGCCGCAGCCCACGGCGCGGTAGAGGCGATCGGGGGCCGATTTGCCGAACACCTTGCGCTCGGCTGCGTCCGGCTCGTACGGCACCTTGCACTCCGCGCAGAGCTTTCGCACCAGGCGTTGCGCGAGCACGCCGTTCAGCGTTGAGGCGAGGAGGTACGGCTCGATGCCCATGTCGATGAGGCGCGTGACGGCGCCCGGCGCGTCGTTGGTGTGCAGCGTGGCGAGCACGAGGTGCCCCGTGAGCGAGGCCTGCACGGCGATCTGCGCGGTCTCCAGGTCGCGGATCTCGCCGATCATCACCACGTCGGGGTCCTGGCGCAGGATCGCGCGCAGCGCCCGCGCGAAGGTCATCTCGATGCGCGGGTTCACCTGCGTCTGCCCGATGCCGTCGAGCTCGTATTCCACCGGGTCCTCGACGGTGAGGATGTTGCGCGTCTTGCGGTCGAGCCTGAAGAGCGACGAATAGAGCGTCGTGGTCTTGCCCGAGCCCGTGGGCCCGGTCACGAGGAAGATGCCGTGCGGCTCGTGGATCAGCGTGTCGATCTGGTCGCGCGTGGCCGCGCCCATGCCCAGGGCGTCGAGCGTGAGGCGCCCCGCCTGCTTGTCCAGCAGGCGCAGCACCACGCGCTCGCCGTTGGCGGTGGGAATCGTGGAGACGCGCACGTCGATGGGCCGGCCCGCGATGCGAAGCGCGATGCGCCCGTCCTGCGGCAGGCGCTTCTCGGCGATGTCGAGGGAGGCCATCACCTTGATGCGCGAGACCATCGCGGGGTGCAGGCCGCGGCGCGGCTCCACCACGTCGCGAAGCGCGCCGTCCACGCGGAAACGCACCAGCGCGCGCGACTCGAAGATCTCCAGGTGCACGTCGGATGCGCCCTCGCGCACGGCCTGCGTGAGGAGCGCGTTGATGAGCCGGATGATCGGGGCGTCGTTCTCCGCCTCGAGGAGGTCGGCCACCTCGGGCAGCTGCTCGGTGAGCTTGGCGAGGTCCACCGACTCGCCGATGTCGTCCACGATCGTCTCGGCGGCGGAAGGCTCGCGCGTGTAGGCGAGCGTGAGGCACTGCTCGAACTCGGCGGCGGTGAGCTGCACCTCGCGAAGGGGCTTCCCGGCCATGCGGCGCACCTCGGCGAGCGTCGCGGCCTGCAGGTTCGGGCCGATCCACACCTCGAGGGTGCCGGCCACCACGCGCGCGGCGATCACGCCCTTCGCCTTGGCGAACGGGTAGGGCAGCAGCTTCACCGAGCGGGGGTCGAGGTCCTGCGGGTTCACGGTGCGCTCGAGCGGGGCGGTCATCTATTTCCCCATGGGCTTGCTGGGATGGGCGTCTTCCATCGGGGCGAGCTGCACCGGGGCCTCCGGCGGCAGCACGAGGTTGCGCGGCAGCCCCGCCTCCCCCTGCTGGTTGCGAATGTACTCGTAGCGGTCCGAGGTGATCGAGTGCGACGATTCCGCGGTCTTGAGCACCACCGGCCGCAGGAACACCATCAGGTTGGTGCGCTTGTGGCTGCGCGACTCGTACTTGAAGAGCGCGCCGAGGAACGGGATGTCGCCCAGCAGCGGCACCTTGTCCACGTTCACCTCCTGGTCGTCCTGGATCAAGCCGCCCAGGACCACGATCTGGCCGTCGTCCACCAGCACCGTCGATTCGAGCGAGCGCTTGTTGGTGATGATGTCGGCCGACTGCACGAGGAGCTTGTCGCGCGTGACCGACGACACCTCCTGGAAGATGGAGAGCTTCACGGTGCCCGCCTCGGTGATCTGCGGGCGCACCTTGAGCGTCAAGCCCACGTCCTTGCGCTCGATGGTCTGGAACGGGTTCACGCCCGTGCCGGCGGTGGAGGTGAAGCTGCCGGTCACGAACGGCACGTTCTGGCCCACGAGCAGCTTCGCCTCCTCGTTGTCGAGCGTGAGGATGTTGGGCGTCGAGAGCACGTTCGCGTTGGCGTCGCCCTCGAAGGCGCGCGCGAGCACGGTGAGGTTGGCCACCTGCAGGGTGGTGCCGTCGGCCTGCGGAACGCTGATGGTGCCGTTCACGAGGCCCAGGTTCAGGCCCGGGGCGAGCGAGGCGAGGCCCGCGAGGTTGCCGAGGATGCCCGTGACGCCCAGGATGTTGCCGCCGGTGACGGCGGGGCTCGTGTTGAAGTTGGTGCCGCCGATCGCGCCCTTGCCGTTGTTGCCGAGGTTGGAGAAGCCCTGCCATTGCACGCCGAATTCCGCCGCGCGCCCGAGCGTGAGCTCCACGACGAGCGCCTCGACGTACACCTGCGCGCGCCGCTCGTCGAGCTTGTCGATCACGGCCCGCAGGTTGCGATAGACGGGCTCCGGCGCGGTGATGATGAGCGAGTTGGTCGGCTGGTAGGCCTGGATGGTCGATGCGGGCGTCGGCGCGCTGGCCGGGCCGGAGGCGCCGGGAGTGGCCACGCCGGGCAGCCCCGCGGGCGCGGAGGCGGGAGTGGCCGACGCGGAGCGCGAAGACGAGGATTCGCCCGCGAGCAGGCCGCGCAGCGTCTCCGCGAGCCGGATCGCCTCCGCGTTACGAAGCGGCACCACGAAGATGTTGCCCGCGCCGGCGCCGGGCGTGTCGAGGCTTGCCGCGAGGGCCTTGATGCGGGTCATCAGCGCCGGGTTGTCGCCGCGCAGGATCAGGCTGTTGGTGCGCGGGTCCACCGCGATGGCCGCCTTGGCGGGCGCGCCCGGGTTGGCCGGACTGGGCACCGTCTCGGGAATCACGCGCTGCAGGATCTGCGCGATGTCGATGGCCGAGGCGTTCTGCAGGCGCACCACCTGGACGTCGCCGGCGGCCGGCAGGTCGATGGCGCGGATGATGCGCTCGATGCGCCGCACGTTCTCGGCGTAATCGGTGATCACGATGGCGTTGTTGTTGGGATAGGCGCCGATGAAGTTGTTGGCGGTCACGAGGGGGCGCAGCACCGGCACGAGCTGCATGGCCGACTCGTTCTGCAGCATGAAGACCTGCGTGACGATGCGGTCGCCCGGGACGCGCACGGCCTGCTCGCCCACGGGGCCCGCGCTCGTCTTCGCCTCGGCCTCGGGCACGATCTTCACGAAGCTGCCTTCCTCCACCGCGGCGTAGCCCTGCACGCGCAGCGCCGAGAGGAAGATCTGGTAGAGCAGGTCCTTCGACACCGGCCGGTCGCTCACGATGTTCACGGTGCCGGTGACGCGCGGGTCGAGGATGAAGTTGCGGCCCGTGTGCTGGCCCACGGTCTTGATCACCGACTGGATGTCGGCGTTCACGAAATTGACGGTGATCTTCTCCTCGCCGTTGGCGGCTACCACGCCCGGCGAGGCGGCCGCGGGCGATACCGGCGCAGGCAAGGCGGGCTGCGCGGGCGCAGGCGAAGCGGGCGCGGGGGCCTGGGCCCAGGCGCCGGCCGAAAGAAGGAAGCCTGCCGCGAGCGCCCCCCATGCACTTCGAAACTTTGTCACGAATTCGGGCTTTAGCATTGATTTAGCAGGCCATTGTATGACTAAAACCGGCCGCCGGGCCGGTTTTCTTGGGGCGGGTCCGGCCCCCGTCAGGGCTGGATCGCGTACGAGAGCTGGACGGTGGTGGTGCCCCGCTGGACCTCGGCCTGGATGAGCGAGGTAGTCGCGAACTGCTGGTAGAGGCGCGCGAGGTCGCCGGTGGAGGCGACGGCCTGCCCGTTCACCTTCCTGATGATGTCGCCCGACTGCAGCCCGAGCTTCGCGGCGAGGCTGCCCGTGGGCGCGGCGTCCATGCGCACGCCGCCTCCCGGCGGGACGCCGATCTGGCCCAGGTAGCCCAGCTGGTTGGGGTCCTTCAGCGCCTCGTCCAGCTCCTTGCGCGAGATGCTGTAGTTGTTGGCGCCGGACTTCGCGACGTTCAACCGGAATCCCGCGTTGCGCGCGGCGGCCGATTTCACCGCGGGGCGCGGGGCCTCGAGCTCGATGCGCTCGCGCACGCCGCCGCGCGAGACGACCGCGTACTCGGGCTTCACCTCGACCAGCTTCACGCCGGGCTGCACATCGCGATCGACGAACACCGCGATGTCCTTGCCCCCGCCGGTGGAGAAGATGGCGGAGGCGGCCGGGCCCGCGTCGGGCGCGATCACGCCCTTCAGCCTGAGGGTCCCGCTGGAGACCAGGGCCGGGTTGCCCGCGGGCGGCGCGGCGCCGAAGAGCCTCGCGATCGCGGGCAGGTTGAGCGCGGGCGAGGCCGGCGGCGCGGTCGCGCCCGGCGCGGGCGCCACGAAGACCCAGGTCCAGTGCGCGAGCTGCCAGGCGAGCCCCATCACGAGGGCGAGCGTGACCAGCGTTGCGAACCACTCGCTGCGGCGCGTTTCGGGGGCGGGGGCGGTCGCGGCCATGCCCGATGTTAACCCGCTAGCGGCGCGGCGCGCGTGACAGGTCGACGTCCACGAAACGCCAGGGCTCCCGCATGAAGGGGTGCTTCTTGTAGTTGAGGAGCCAGGGCTGGATGAGGATGTTCTGCGCCTTGAAGGTTTCCACCATCCACGGCACGTAGACGAGGATCAGCTTCACCATCCGGTCGTAGAGCGCGAATCGCTCGGGGCCGTAGGGCAGGCGCCGCGCCTTCTCGTAGAGCGCGTTGTACTCGGGCAGGTCGAACATCGCGTAGTTGGTCTGCCCGAGCGAGGTCTTCGTGAAGAGCTGCAGGAAGTTCTCGCCGTCGGGGTAGTCGGCGATCCATCCGTAGCTCATGGATTCGACCTGCCCCACCCGTGCCTGGCCCCGCAGCTCCGGCATCTTCGCCACCTTGTCGAAGGCCACGCGGATGCCGATGTCGTCCATGGACTTCTTCCAGAGCTCGTTCCTCTGGCGCTCGCGCACCGTGGGCACCGACGCATGCTCGAGGACGAGGGGCGAGCCGTCCGGATTCTCGCGATAGCCGTCGCCGTCGCGGTCGACGTAGCCGAACATGTCGAGGAGCGCCTTGGCCTTCGCCGGGTTGTATTCCAGCGTGGGGCTCACGAAGTGCGGCTCGGCACCGGCCACCGAAGGCGGCAGCGGCGTCTGGGCCCGGGTCGACTGGTGCTTGTCGAGGATCGCGATCTCCTCGTCGATGCGGTAGGCCATGCAGATGGCGCGGCGAAGGGCGATGCGCTCCGGCGTGTAGCCGCCCACCGGGTTGGGTCGCCCCTCCACCGTCTCCAGCATGTTGAAGGTCGTGTAGGTGACGTACGCGATCTCGTCGGGCGTGACGCGCACGCCTTTCTTCCTGAGGTTGGGCGCGAGCTCGCCGCCGGGCAGCGCCACGTCGGCGTACTCCTCGGGCAGCGGGCGGATGTAGTCGTGTTCCCCGCCCAGGAAGGCGAGCCAGCGCGGCTGCGCCTCGTCGATGATGTTGATCTCGACGCGCCCCACGAGCGGCAGGCGCCGGCCCTTCAGGTTCGCGAGGATCTCCCGGGAGTAGGCATCTTCGGCACCCACGCTATCGAAGATGTCCTCGCGATAGCCGGGGTTGGCCTCGAGCACCAGCCGCGAGCCCGGGACCCATTGCGAAAGCATGAACGCCCCGGTGCCCACCGGATGGCGCGCGAAGTCCTGGCCGTAGCGCTCGCGCACCTCGCGCGCGACGGCGGCGGTCGCGGCCAGCGCGAGCACGTACGGGAAGCCGTAGTCCGTGCTTTCGAGCTCGATGCGCAACGTGTAGCGGTCCAGCGCCCGCAGGCCCTCGAGCGGCCGGTCGTAGTCGAGGGGCTTGCCGTGGCGCGCGTCCGCCACCCACTTCTCCCAGCCCTTGATCTTGCCTTCCACGAGGAAGAGCCATTGGCTCTTCAGGGCAGGATCGAAGAGGCGCTCGATCGAGTACACGTAGTCCTGCGCGACGAGCTCGCGTTTCTTTCCTTCGAACGCAGGATCGGGGGTGAAGTAGATCCCGGGCTTCACGCGCAGGATGAAGACCCGCCCGTCGTCCTGGATCTCCGGCAGCGCCTGCGCGGTGCGGGGCTTCAGCTTCGCGGGACGCGCGAGGTAGTCGTACTCGAGGAGCGAATCGAAGATGGCGTCGTTGATGGAGTCGCTTCCCTCGTCGCTCTCGGCCTGCGGGTCGAGCTTGCTTTCCGCGGCGGGATAGGCGGTGCGCACGACCTTGCGCGGGTCCGCGGCATGGACGGACAAGGCCAGCGCCGCGGCGGCGGCGAAGGCGGCGATGCGTTTCACGGGAGGCCTAGTGCAGCGTGTGCGGCGGCTGCGCGGCTTCCTCGCGGCGCGGCTCCTGCGTTTCGGGTGCGGCGTTCGCGTGGTGCACGGCCATCCGCCAGCCGCCGTCGGTGAGGACGTACACGTTGGTGGCGAACACCGGCGTGACCGCCGACTGCTCACCCGGGGGCGCCACGAGCTCCACCACGTTGTGCACGGCGAGCGATTGGCCGTCGAAGCTGCGCTGCTCGGTCGTGCGCACGCGAAGCGTCGAGCCGCCGGCGAAGATCTGCACCCAGCTCTCGCGCACCGCCTCGAAGCCCGACAGGCGCGGCCCCTGCGGGTGGATGCAGACCACGTCGTCGCTCTCTGCCCACACGGCCATCATCGCCGCGATGTCGGCGCGCTCGAACGCATCGTAGAACGCGGTCTCGGCGTCGTCGGGGGTCGGGAAGAGCTTGCTGCGTCCGCGCGGCATGGCGGCGGAATCATAGCAGCAATGGGGCGATTGTCCGCGGCTCGTGCGGGAGATCGGGAGGGGATCAGGAGGGGGGAAGGAACCGCAGAGGAGCGCAGAGGAAACGCAAGAGGAAAGGCAAGTCGGAGCTTCGTGCCGGTGGTGGCTACGCGACGAAAATTGTCCCAGTCTCTCCTCTGCGTGCCTCTGCGTTTCCTCTGCGCGCCTCTGCGGTCAATGCGCTGCCGGTTCTCGCGTCATTCCGCTGCCGGCGCCGCGGCCCGGCTGCCGAAGGGGGGCCGCGCCAGCCACAGCAGCGGCACCAGCGCGATGAAGATCCACGCCGCGATCCACGACATATCCGCGGTGGCCATGGAGTAGGCCTGCCCGCCGATCAGGCGGTCGATGATGGCGAGGGAGGCCGCGGGATCGCTGCCGTTGGCCTGCAGCTGCGAGAGGTATTGGCTCGCGGCCGGGCTGTAGGCGGTGATCTGCTCGGTGAGCTGCGCGTGGTGCAGCGCCTCGCGCCGCTCCCAGACCGTGGTGGCGACCGAGGTCCCCACGCCGCCCGCGAGGATGCGCAGGAAGTTGAAGAGCCCCGAGGCGCTCGCGATCTGCTGCACCGGCAGGCCCGAGAGCGCGATGCTGGTGAGCGGCACGAAGAAGCAGGCGACCGCGATCCCCTGCACCAGCTGGGGCAGCGCCAGCGTCACGAAGTCCGCCGACGGCTCGAAGCGCGCGCGCATGAACGCCGTGACCGCGAACACCAGGAAGCCGAACGAGGCCAGCATGCGCGGGTCCAGCCGGTGCATGTTGCGCCCGATGATCGGCGTGATCACGATCGCGAGGAGGCCCGTGGGCGCCATCACCAGGCCCGCCCAGGTCGGCGTGTACGACATCTGCGTCTGCAGCCACAGCGGCAGCAGCACGATGGTGCCGAAGAAGATCACGTAGGCGAGGCTCACGGCGATCGCGGCCGAGGTGAAGTTGCGCCGCTTGAAGAGCGAGAGGTCGATCACCGGATGCTCCTCGGTGAGCTCCCACGCGACGAGCAGCGTGAGGCACAACACCGCCACCACCGCCAGGGCCACGATGGTCGAGGAGTTGAACCAGTCGAGCTCGCCGCCCTTGTCCAGCATGACCTGCAGGCTTCCCACGCCGAGCGCGAGGAGCACGAGCCCCATGGTGTCGATGGGCAGCTTCACGATCCTGCTTTCGCGCTCCCGAAGGCGCGCCCAGATCAGGTACGTGCAGACGATGCCGATGGGCACGTTGATGTAGAAGATCCACGGCCAGCGCAGGTTGTCGGTGATCCAGCCGCCGAGGATGGGGCCGGTCACCGGCGCCACGAGCGTGGTCATCGCCCAGATGGCGAGCGCCATGCCGCGCTTTTCCTGCGGATAGATGCCGAGCAGCAGCGTCTGCGAAAGGGGCATCATCGGGCCGGCCACGGCGCCTTGCAGCACGCGGAAGGCGATCAGCATCGTCATGCTGTTGGAGAGCCCGCAGCCGAGCGAGGCGATCGAGAAGAGCAGCATCGAGAGCGAGAAGAGCCGCACCTCGCCGATGCGCCGCGCGAGCCAGCCGGTGAGCGGCACGGCGATGGCGTTGCTCACGGCGAAGGAGGTGATGACCCACGTGCCCTGCGAGGGCGACACGGCGAGGTCGCCGGAGATCCCGGGGATCGAGACGTTCGCGATCGACGTGTCGAGGATCACCATGAAGCTCGCCGCGGCGAGCGCCAGGGTCATCAACAGCCGGTCGCTGCCCTCCAGGGGCTCGTGTTCCATCAGCGTACGGCGAGGGCGGGCCGGACCGGGTGCTCGCCGCGCCCGGCCATGTGCTCGGTCGACGAGACCAGGCCGCTCGCGTTGGTGCGCACGATGTCGTGGATCATCTTGTCGGCGTCGCTGCGATCGGAATCGAACACCGGCGTGGAGTACGCGGGCGTGGAGCGCGGCGCCGTGGCGAGCACGGGCCCGCTGCGGTCGCTGATGTCCACCGTCGCTTCCATCGACAGGCCGATGCGCAACGGGTTGCGCCGCAGCTGCTCCGCGTCGATCGCCACGCGCACCGGCACGCGCTGCACGATCTTGATCCAGTTGCCGGTGGCGTTCTGCGCGGGAAGCATCGAGAAGGCGCTGCCCGTGCCGGCGTCCAGGCCCACCACGCGCCCGTCGAATTCCACCTTGCTGCCGTAGAGGTCGGCCGTGAGCTTCACGGGCTGGCCGATGTGGATGTTGGCGAGCTGCGCTTCCTTGAAGTTGGCGTTGACCCAGACCTGCTCGAGCGGGATCACCGCCATGAGCGGCGCGCCCGGGCTCACGCGCTGGCCGAGCTGCACGCTGCGCTTGGTGACCACGCCCGAGACGGGGGCGAGCACGCACGTGCGGGTGTAGGCGAGGTAGGCCTCGCGCACCTTGGCCGCGGCGTTGCGCACGTCGGGGTGGTCCTCGACCGTGGTCTGGTCGACCAGCACGCGGCTGGAGGTGTGCTGGTCGCGCGCGGCGGCAAGCGCGGCCTCCGCGGAGGCGAGGGCGTCGCGCGCGTGGTTCATCTCTTCGCCCGAGACCGCGCCCGAGGCGGAAAGCCGCTCGCGCCGCTCCAGGTCCTGCCGGGCGCGCGCCACGTCCGTCTCGCGCTGCTGCACGCTCGCCTGCAGCTGCGACGACGTGGCGAAGAGGTTGCGCACCTGGCGAACGGTCTTGGCGAGCTGCGCCTGCGCTTCCTCGAGGGCCACCTGCGCGTCGGCCGGGTCGAGCTGCACGAGCACCTGGCCCGCCTTCACCGCGTCGGTATTGTCGGCGGCGATCGCGACGATGGTGCCGGGCACCTGCGGCGTGATCTGCACGACGTTGCCGTCCACGTAGGCGTTGTCGGTGAACTCGCGGTGGGAGCCCACGAGCAGCCACCAGGCCCCGTAGCCGATACCGGCCACCAGGAAGACGGCGAGGACGATGCCCACGAGCTTGCGGCGGCGCGGGTTGTGTTCGGGTTTCGTTTCGCTCATGACTTCGCTCCTTCGTAGCCGCCGCCCAGGGCGCGCACCAGGTTCACGGAAAGGGTGAGGCCGCGCGCGTCGAGGTCGGCGCCGAGGCTTCGTTGGGTGAGGACCTCGGTCTCCGCGACCAGGACCTGCAGGTAGTTGCCCAGGCCCTCGCGATAGCGCAGCACCGCGAGGTCGTAGGCGTCCTGCGCCGAGGCGAGCGCCATGCGCTGCTGCGTGCGGCGCGCCTCGAGCGCGCGCAGCGACGCGAGCTGGTCGGCCACCTCGCGCACGGCTTCGAGGATCGCCGTGTTGTACTGCTCGACCGCGATGTCGTAGTCGGCGTCCTGGCCCGAAAGCCCGGCGCGCAGCCGCCCGCCGTCGAAGATGGGCAGCGTGAGCGCCGGGCCCACGCCCGCGATCGTGCTGGCGCTCCGCAGGAACCGGTCGAGGCCGATGGATTGCAGCCCCACGAAGGCCGACAGGCTCACGTTGGGATAGAACGCCGCCTTGGCCTCGTCGATGCGCGCGCCCGCGGCCTCGACGCGCAGCCGCTGCGCCACGATGTCGGGGCGCCGCCCGATGAGCTCGGCGGGAAGCCGCGCGGGAACGCCCGCGGCGACGGTGCGCGCCTCGGGGCGCGCGATCTCGAGGCCGCGGTCGGGGCCCGCGCCCGCGAGGGCGGCGAGCTTGTTGCGGTCGATCTCGATCGCCTCGTCGTAGCGCGCGATCAGCTCGCGCGCCGCGGGGATCGCGGTCTCGACCTGCTTCAGCTCCACGCGGGAATCGAGGCCCGCCTCGTAGCGCTGGGCGGTGAGGTCGTGCAGCTTGGTGCGCTGGTCGAGGGTCGCCTGCGCCACGTCGCGCTGCGCATAGTCGCGCTGCAGGTCGATGTAGGCCTCTGCCACCGCCACGGAGAGCATCAGGCGCGCGGCCGCCGCATCCACTTCGGCGGCGCGGGCCTCGCCGAGCGCGGCGCGCAGCGCCGCCTGGTTGCGGCCCCAGAAATCGAACTCGTAGTGGAAGTCGAGCGTGGCCTGGTTCATGGTGTCCCAGGAGCCCGCGAAGGGCGGCGGGTAAATGCTCGTCTCGCTGAAGCGCTGCTCGGTGATCGCGGCGTTGGCGTCCACGCGCGGCTGCAGCGGCGCGCCCGCGGCGGCGGCCACGGCCTGCGCCTTGCGGACGCGCGCCTGCGCGACGGCGAGCGTCGGGTTCGCCCTGAAGGCCTCGCCCATCAGCGCGTCGAGCTGCGGATCCCGGTAGGCCTTCCACCAGTCGGCCGCGGGCCATGCGACCGCCGGCGCATTGGCGAGCGTGCGCTGCGTCTCGAGCGATTGCGCGTCGCGCACCTTCGATTGCGGCTGCAGGCCCTCGAAGCTCGCGCAGCCGGCGAGCGCCAGGGCGGCGAAGAGCAAGGTCAACCGGGAAGAAGGAAGGGGCATGGTCGCTTGTCCGATCGTTGCTGCCGTTGCAGTTGCGGCTAGGGCAGGGAAGGCGAGGGCGCCAGGTTGAGGCGGATGCGCTGCAGGGTGCGCTCGAGGGTGTCGATCTCCTCGCGCGAGAAGCCCTTCAGCGCGCGCTTGTTCATCTCGACGGCGATCTGCAGCAGGCGCGGGTAGAGCTCGCGCCCGGCCGCCGTCATCTCGAGCACGACGCAGCGCCGGTCGCCGCCGTGCGCGGTGCGGCGGATGAAGCCCTTGGCCTCGATGCGATCGAGCAGGCGCGTCATGGCGCCCGTGTCGTACTGGAGCTTCTTGCACAGGTCCACGGGCGTCTCGACGCGGCCGCTGCCCACGTTGATGAGCACGATGTACTGCGGGGCCGAGAGGTCGAGGGGCTTCAGCTCCTTCTCGAGCACGTCGATCCAGTCCAGCCGCGTCATCGCGAGGTGGTAGCCGAGCGAGTCCCGGATGTCGAAGGTGCTCGCCTTGAGCTGGGTGATGGCCATGCGGTTCTCCGGTTGCGTTCGGGCATTATACTGCCTAGGCAGTAACTGTCAAGTCCGGGATCGACAAGGCGAGGCATAATCACGGTCTCCCGCACTGCCTCTTTCCAAGGAACCTCCATGGCCAAATTCTTCGTGAATGGCGATCCGGTCGATTTCCGCGGCTCGCCCGATACGCCGCTCCTCTGGGCGCTGCGCGACAGCCTGCAGCTCACCGGCACCAAGTTCGGCTGCGGCATGTCGCTGTGCGGCGCGTGCACCGTTCACCTGGACGGGCAGCCCGTGCGCGCGTGCGTCACGCCCATCTCCGCGATCGAGGGCAAGCGCGTGGTGACCATCGAGGGCATCTACAAGACCTCGCAGGCGCCCACCGCCAATGCCGTGCGCGCCGCGTGGATCGACAAGGACGTCGTGCAGTGCGGCTATTGCCAGAGCGGCCAGATCATGTCGGCCGTGGCGCTGCTCCAGCACAACAGGAATCCGTCGGATGCGGACATCGACGAGGCCATGGCGGGCAACATCTGCCGCTGCGGCACGTACCAGCGCATCCGCGATGCGATCAAGAGCGCGGCGGCCTCGCTGCGCAAGGCCTAGGGGAGGACGCCATGAACAATCCCTCCCGCCGCAAATTCCTCCAGTCTTCCGCCGCGATCACCGGCGGCCTCGTCATCGGCTTCTGGCTGCCCGAGAAGGGCGGGCGCGCGTTCGCGCAGGCCCCGCAGCCGCCGAAGGTTCCGCCCAACGCGTTCCTGCGCATCGGCAAGGACGGCTCGGTCACCGTGATGGTGAAGCACCTCGAATTCGGCCAGGGCGTGACCACGTCGCTGCCGATGCTGGTGGCCGAGGAGCTCGAGTGCGACTGGAGCAAGGTGCGCTACGAGCTCGCGCCCGCCTCGCCCCTGTATGCCCACACCGCCTTCGGCGTCCAGATGACGGGCGGCTCCTCGTCGGTGTGGAACTCGTGGGACCAGCTGCGCACGGTCGGGGCCCAGGCGCGCACGATGCTGATGCAGGCCGCGGCCAGCCAATGGAAGGTGAAGCTCTCCGACGTGAAGGCCGGGAAGGGTTTCGTCGTGGGTCCCGGCGGCAAGAAGCTCTCGTACGGGCAGCTCGCCGAGGCCGCGTCGAAATTGCCGGTGCCGGACACGGTGGCGCTCAAGCCCGCGAAGGATTTCACGATCATCGGCAAGCCCACGCGGCGCATCGACTCGCCGGAGAAATGCGACGGCAGCGCCCGGTTCGGCCTCGACGTGCAGCGCAAGGACCTGCACGTGGCGGTGGTCGCGCACGCGCCGGTGTTCGGCGCGCTCGTGAAGAGCATGAACGCCGAGGGCGTGAAGGCCGTTCCCGGCGTCACGCACGTGGTGGAAGTGACGAACGGCGTGGCGGTGGTCGGCCACAACTTCTGGGCGGCCAAGAAGGGACGCGACGCGCTGCAGGTCGAGTGGGACCTCGGTCCGGGCGCGAAGCTCGCCACGCCCGATCTCTTCGCCAAGTTCAAGGAGGCCGCGAAGACGCCCGGCACCGTAGCGCGCAAGGCCGCTTCGCCCGACGCGATGAAGGGCGCGGCGAAGACCGTGGTCGCCGAATACGAGTTTCCCTACCTGGCCCACGCACCAATGGAGCCCGTCAACTGCACGATCGAGGTGCAGGGCGACAGCGCACAGATTTGGGTCGGCTCCCAATTCCAGGGCGTCGACCAGCCCGCGGCGGCCAAGGCGTTGGGCCTGAAGCCCGAGCAGGTGAAGCTGAACACGATGCTCGCGGGCGGCGGGTTCGGGCGCCGCGCGAATCCCGTATCCGACTATGTCGTCGAGGCCTGCGAGATCGCGAGCAAGGTGAAGGTGCCCGTGAAAGTCGTCTGGACCCGCGAGGACGACATCCGCGGCGGCTACTACCGGCCGATGTACGTGCATCGCGTCGAGGCGGGCCTCGATGCGCAAGGCAAGGTCGCCGGCTGGAACCATTCGATCGTCGGGCCCTCGATCCTCGCGGGCACGCCGTTCGAGTCGATGATGGTGAAGGACGGCGTGGATGCGACGAGCGTCGAGGGCGTGGCCGACACGCCGTACGACCTTCCGAACCTGCAGCTCATGCTGCATTCGCAGAACGTCGAGGTGCCGGTGCTGTGGTGGCGCTCGGTGGGCCACTCGCACACGGCCTTCGTGATGGAGACCATGATGGACGAGCTCGCGGCGGCCGCGGGCGAGGACCCCGTCGCCTTCCGGCGCGCGCTGCTTGCGAAGCAGCCGCGCGTGCTCGGCGTGCTCGACCTCGCGGCGTCGAAGTCGGGCTGGGGCTCGCCGCTTCCGAAGGGGCGCGCGCGCGGCATCGCCGTGCACGAGTCGTTCGGCAGCGTCTGCGCGCAGGTGGCCGAAGTGTCGCTCGCCGGCAACGACGTAAAAGTCCACAAGGTGGTCGCCGCCTTCGACTGCGGGCTGGTGGTCAATCCCCTCACGGTGGAGGCGCAGGTGCAAAGCGCCATCGCCTATGGGCTGGGGGCCGCGCTCTTCAGCGAGATCACGCTGAAGGACGGGCGCGTCGAGCAGTCGAATTTCCACGACTACCGCGTGCTGCGGATGAACGAGATGCCGTTGGTGGAGGTGCACCTGGCGCCGGGCGGCGACAAGCCGACGGGCGTCGGGGAGCCCGCCACCCCGCCCATCGCGCCGGCCGTGGCCAACGCGCTCTTCGCGCTCACCGGCAAGCGCGTGCGCAAGCTCCCCATGGCGTCGATGAAGTGGACATGAGTCGTTACAACCCGGGGCTGGACCGGCGCACCGAAAGGGGGATGATTTCGCTCAACCGTTGAGGAACGGAAATTGCATTGGCTTCCGGGCAGGACGGCGGGCGCATGGAACGGGAAGCGCGGCCCACGGTCCGACCCCTGGCAACGGCGAAAGGCGGCGAGATGCAACCGATTCCCGGATCCCACTGGCGGCAGACGCTGCGGAAGATCGTGAGCAACCCGGCCATCGAGGTCGTGGCGGCGATCGTCGTCGTCCTCGTCGCCTCGTCGGTCCTGATCTTGAGCGAAGCGGAGAACCGCCACACGGTCTTTCCGGTGCCAGTCCTCGCGAGGTAGCCGTCTCGCGCTTCATGCCTCGCGCCTCGAGCCTTGCGGCCCGGCGGGAGTAAGATTCCCCCATGCAAAGCCTGGATCTCGACGTCCTCGAACGCGCCCTGGAATGGCGGCGCGCCGGCCGGCGCGTGTTGCTCGTCACCGTGGCGCAGACCTTCGGCGCAAGCCCGCGTCCGCCCGGCTCCCTCACCGCGATTCGCGACGACGGCATCCTCGTGGGCTCGGTCTCCGGCGGCTGCATCGAGGACGACCTCGTCGCCCGGCGCGAGGAATACGCCGGCCGCAAGCCGCAGTTCGCCGCCTACGGAGTGACCGCCGAGGAGGCGCGGCGCTTCGGCCTTCCCTGCGGCGGCGAGCTCGAAGTCATCATCGAGCCGGAAGTGAAGGCCGGCGAGTTCGAGGCGCTGCTCAGGGAAATCGCCGCGGGCCACGTGGTGGCGCGCCGCGTGGACCTCGCCTCGGGCGACTGGACCATCGCGCCCGCCCATCCGGCCGACGAATGCGAGCGCACGGACACGGCGTTCACGAGCGTGCACGGCCCGCGCTGGCGGATGCTCGTGATCGGCGCCTCCGAGATCTCGCACTACCTCGCCGAGATGGCTTCCACGGTGGACTTCCAGGTCTTCGTGTGCGACCCGCGCGAGGAATACCGCAGCGCCTGGCGCTCCCGGGGCGCGACGTGGATCGAGGGCATGCCCGACGACGCCGTGGTGGCGTTCAAGCCCGACGGCCACAGCGTGATCCTCACCGTCTCTCACGACCCGAAGCTCGACGACATGGCGCTGCTCGAGGCGCTCAAGGGCGAGGCGTTCTACGTGGGCGCCGTGGGCTCCTCGCGCACGAACGCCGAGCGGCGCAAGCGCCTCGCCGACTTCGACCTCACGCCGCAGCAGATCGCGCGCCTGCGCGGCCCCGTGGGCCTGGGCATCGGCTCGCGAACGCCGCCCGAGATCGCGGTGGCGATCCTCGCCGACCTCATCGCCTCGCGCAACGGCATCGTGCTGGAGAAGGCGGCCGCGCAGCGCATGCGCGCGTGAGCGGCGCGGGGCTGCGCGCGCTCCTGCTCTGCGGCGGGAGCTCGTCGCGATTCGGAAGCAACAAGCTGCTCGCGCCCCTGGACGGAGAACCCCTCGTGGCCCGCAGCGCCCGCCACCTGATCGCGGGCGTGGGCCGCGCGCTTGCCGTGGTGCCGGTGGGCTCGCCCGCGCTCGCGCAGGCGCTCGACGATGCGGGCTGTGACGTGCTCGCATCGCCCGACTGCGCGCGCGGCCTCGGCGCGAGCCTCGCGGCCGGCGTGGCCGCATCGGCGGGCGCCGAGGGATGGATCGTGGCCCTCGGCGACATGCCCTTCATCGACCCGCTTACCATCGCGGCGGTGGCCGAGCGCATCGGCCGGGGCGCGCTCCTCGCCGCCCCGGTGCACCAGGGCGTGCGCGGCCACCCGGTGGGATTCTCGCGCGCGCTCAAGGCCGAGCTGCTCGCGCTGGACGGCGACGAGGGAGCGCGCGCGGTGCTCGCGAAGCACCGCGGTGCGCTCGAGTCCGTGTTCGTGGACGACGCGGGCGTCACGGCCGACGTGGACGTGCCCGCCGACCTGCAAGCCAGGGGAGGAGACTGATGCTGCAACTGCGACCCGGATGCGAGTGCTGCGACCGCGACCTGCCGCCCGATTCCCCGGATGCGCGCATCTGCACCTACGAATGCACCTTCTGCCGCGAGTGCGCCGAGAACGTGCTGAAGGGCACCTGCCCGAATTGCGGCGGCGAGCTGGTGGCGCGTCCGCGGCGCCCGGCCGCGCGGCTTGCGAAGGATCCCGCGTCCACGCAACGCATCTTCAAGCCCGCGGGCTGCGCGCCTCGCTGAACCCGCGCCGGGTCAATGCCCGGGAACGGGGGTGAACTTGCCGCTGCGCGGATCGACCGCGCAGGCCGCCCCGGCGGCCAGCACGGCACTGGCGGCCAGCGCCCGCGCGAGCATCGCTAGCCCATCTTGCGCGGCGGGTATCTCTCGCCCGCCTCGATCTTCACCTTGAGCACGTTCTGCTTCGGCGGCAGCGGGCACGTCGTGAACTCGCTGAAAGCGCAGGGCGGGTTGTAGGCGCGGTTCAGGTCGAGCTTGAACGTCTCGCCGTCCTTCGGTTTCTTCTCCACCGCGAGGAAGCGCCCAGAGCCGTACGTCGTCGCCCCCGAGGTCGCGTCCTTCATGATGATGAAGAGGCCGTCGTCATCGTCGAGGGCGTCCAGGCGATAGGGCTTGCCGCCGAGCGTGAACTCCACGTAGCCCGCGACGGGCTCGTCGGAGACCTCGTCGAGGACGTTCACGATCGGGATCTTGCGGCCCGGCGGGTACGCGACGAACTTCGCCGGCACCAGGAATTTCTCGTTCACGTCGTACCAGACGCGCCCGCCGAAGCGCTTGCGCACCTCGCTTTCGTTGTCGGCGAGCCGCAGGATGTACTTGCCGTCGCGCTCGATCACGTGGAACGCCGCGCGGCCCATGGAGACCCAGTCGCGGTTCTCGAGGCTCGTGCCCATCACCTTGTCGGTCATGGGGATGCCTTCCTTCTCCATCGTGAGGCCGGGCTCGAGCTTCACGAACACGCGACCCGGCTCGACGGTGACGGTGCCCATGCGCGACGGTCCCAGGCCCGGCGGGAAGACGATGTCGTTGTCCGCGCCCGTGCCGAAGGTGTTCACGCCGGGCTTCATCACGTAGCGGCCGGCGAGCGTGAGCCAGCCGTTGTCCCTGCGCAGGCCCTGGTCGGCCCTGGCGCGCCAGTCCTCGACCGACTTCACGTAGGCGGGGTCGGCGGCGAGGGCCGGCACGGCAAGCGCGGCGCACGCGAGAAGAATTGCGAATCTCATTTCGGCTCCTTGGACTGCGGCGACATTCTAGAGGTTTCGCATCGGCCCGAGGGCCGCGGTCAACAGGCGATGGAAATGGTGCACGCCCTGCTCGCGGGTGGGAGAGTAGCGGCCGCGCTCGTAGAGGCGCGAGCGCACCCCGCGCTGTACCGCTTCCACGATCGCCTCGTCCTCGGCCTCGACCCGGTCGAGCGAGGCACCCGCCCCTTCGCCCAGCCGCGACGCATCGCCCACGAACGAGCGGAACTTCACGCGCGTGCGGCCGAGGTCGAGCGGCTCCACGAGGTTCAGCGAGAGCCCCCACGGGTAGAAGTTGAGCATGAGGTTGGGGAAGATCCACCAGTACTGCGCCGCGGGGACGCCGTCCTTCGTGGCCGCCACCTGCACGTTGGACCAGCGGCAGAGCTGCGAGCGGTACGCGCCGTAGTCCACCACGGCGTTCAGGCCCGCGTGCACGAAGGGGATGTGGAAACCCTCGAGGTAGTTCTCGACGTAGAGCGCCCAGTGGGCGCGGACTTCGTAGTCGCGGTCGCGCGACGGATCGTGCGCGAAGCCCTCCACCGGCGCGCGCGCCATCGCCTCGCGCACGTCGGCGAACACCTCGTCGAAGGGCGCGGCGGGGTCGAGCGAGGCGAACGCGTGACCCGCCCACTGCCCGAGCGCCACGCGCGGCAGGTCATCGGCGCCCGAGGGGAAATCCTTCACGCCGCCGAACTCCGGCATGAAGGTCATGCGGCCCGCGAGGTCGAAGCGGCGCGAGTGGTAACCGCAGCGGATCTCCTTCGCGCTGCAGGCGCGGGAAACCAGGATGTTGCCGCGGTGCGTGCAGACGTTGGAAAGGCAGCGAAGCGATCCTTCCGCATCGCGCGCAAGCAGCAGCGGCTCGTCGAGCATGCCCGGCAGAAGGTCGCGGGGGGAGAGCGATTGCGGTGCCGCGACGTCGGCAACGCTTCCCAGCCACTGCCACGAGCGCGCGAACACCCTGTCGCGCATGGCCGCGAAGGCTTCCCGATCGGCGTAGAAGGCCCCGGGCAGCGTGCGGGCCGCGGCGATGTCGGGCTCGATGAAGTAGCTCAACGCAGCGCCTCGAGCACGCGCGCGGGTTCCAGCGTCACGAGGCAGTTCGTGTGGCCGAGCGGGCAGGTGCGCTGGAAGCACGGGCTGCACGAGAGCCTCAACGTGATCACGCGGGCATGCGGCGAGAGCGGCGGCGTGAACTCGGGCGAGGAGGAGCCGAAGATCGCGGCGAGCGGCCGGTCGAGCGCCGCGGCGATGTGCATGAGCCCCGAATCGTTGCTGACCACGTGGGTCGCGAACGAGAGGAGGTCGATCGCCTCGTCGAGCGAGGTGCGCCCCGCGAGGTCCACGCAGCGCCCGCCGGTGAGCGCCTGGATTTCCGCCGTGACGGCGGCGTCGTTGGCGGAACCGACCAGCCACACCTGCTCGCCGCGGCCGATGAGCGTGGCGGCGAGCGCGGCGAAGTGGCGCGCGGGCCAGCGCTTCGCCGGGCCGTATTCGGCGCCGGGCGCGAACGCCGCGACGGGTTTCGCGAGATCGAGGCCGTACCTGGCGAGCGTGGCGCGGCGCTGCGCTTCGTCCACCGCAAGGCGCGGCTGGGGAATGGGCCGCTCGAGGGCTTCGCCCGCCGGTTGCGCGAGCGCGGCATAGCGCTCGGCGATGAGCGGTAATTCTTTCTCGTCGAGGCGCCGCAGGTCGTTCAGCAACCCGTAGCGCATCTCGCCGCGGTAACCCGTGCGCAACGCGATGCCCGCGTGCCAGGGCACGAGCGCCGACTTGAACGTGTTGGGCAGGACGACCGCGCGGTCGTAGCGAGGGAGCGTCTTCGCGAACCGCCGCCGCGCGCCGAGTGCCAGCTCGCCATGGCCGAACGGCAACGCGAGGGTCGCCGCGACCTCGGGCATGCGCCGGTACACGGGCAGCGCCCAGGGCGGGGCGAGGACGTCGATCGTGGCGGAGGGATCGCGCGCCCTGAGGCGCACGAGGAGGGCGTGCGAGAGCACCGCATCGCCGATCCACGAGGGACCGACGACCAGCACCCTCGGGCTCGGCGCTTTAATGGCCGGCGGGAGCCTCGCCCACGAGGCGGTAGAGCGTGCCGCAGTACGGGCAGCGCGACTCCCGGGTGACCTCGATCGGCATGAACACGCGCGGGTGCGTGTTCCACAGCTTCTGCGACGGCAGCGGGCAGTGCAGCGGAAGGTCCGCCGCGGTCACCTCGACGACCTTCTGGTCAAGCTCGGACGGCAGCGACATTCTGGGTCTCGACCGGCGTGAGCCAGTGGTGGTACTTGCGGTTGCGCCCGTTCACGATGTCGAAGAAGGCCGCCTGGATCTTCTCGGTGACCGGCCCGCGCGAGCCGGCGCCGACCATGCGGCGGTCGAGCTCGCGGATGGGCGTGACTTCCGCGGCGGTGCCGGTGAAGAACGCCTCGTCGGCGATGTAGATGTCGTCGCGCGTAATGCGCGTCTTCTCGCAGGGGATGCCCAGGTCCGTGCAGATCGACTGGACGCTGCGCCACGTGATGCCGTTCAGCGCCGTGGTGAGCTGCGGCGTGTACACGCGGCCGTCCTTCACGAGGAAGATGTTCTCGCCGCACCCTTCGGCCACGAAGCCGTCGGTGTCCAGCAGCAGGCCCTCGTCGTAGCCGTCCATGGTCGCCTCGAGGTTCGCGAGGATCGAGTTGGCGTAGGTGGTGGCCACCTTGGCGCGCGCCATGGTGACGTTCACGTGATGGCGGGCGAAGGACGAGGTCTTCACGCGGATGCCGCGCTTCAGGCCCTCCTCGCCGAGATAGGCGCCCCACGGCCAGGCGGCGACCGCCACGTGGACCTTGGCGCCGACGGGCGACACGCCCATCTTCTCGGACCCGTAGAAGGCGATCGGGCGCAGGTAGCAGCTCTCCAGCTTGTTGGCGCGCACCGCCTCGCGCTGCGCCTCCATCAGCGCCTCGCGCGTGAACGGGATCTCCATCATGTAGATCTTGGCCGAGTCGAAGAGCCGGTCGGTGTGCTCCTTCAGGCGGAAGATCGCGGTGCCGATCTCGGTCTTGTAGGCGCGCACGCCTTCGAAGACCGAGAGCCCGTAGTGCAGCGAGTGGGTGAGGACGTGGGTATTGGCTTCCCTCCAGGGCACGAGTTTGCCGTCGTACCAGATGAAGCCGTCGCGGTTTGCCATCGACATGATGGGCTTCCCGAAAAGTAAAGGGCAAGGCGATGATTTTAGCCCAAATCCCGCCGCCAGCCGCCGCATCTTCTATGCCATAATCGCCCAATCGCCGCTGCACGAAGAAAAAGCGACCCAGTGAGCTCGCAGCCACCTTCAGGGGAGTCCCCGATTCGCTCGCCGGCGCGCGCCGCCATGGCCGGACCGCCCCTGTCGCCCGAGGAGAAGCTCTCCGGCGACATGCTGATGCTCACCACCGGGTTCATGATGTGCGCGGCCGCGCTCTGGCTCGCCATCTACTGGAGCATGGGCTACCAGTACTCGACGGCGATCCCGCTCGTCTTCCAGGGCCTCTCGGCGGTCACGATCTACCTGTGGTGGCGCTTCCGCCGCCTCTACACCTTCGCGATCATCCAGCTCGCGCTCATCCTCTTCACGCCCTTCGCCATGCAGTGGTCGATCGGCAACTTCGTGAACGCCTCGGGCGTGAGCCTGTGGGGCCTCATGGCGCCGGTGGGCGCGGTGACGGTGCTCGGCACGCGCCAGTCGGTGCCCTGGTTCTTCGCGTGGCTCTTCATGACGGTGATGGCGGGCGTGTTCGACTTCCTGCTCTCCGGCACCGTGGGCAAGTTCGACCTGCAGACGGTCGCCGTCTTCTTCGTGCTCAACTTCGCGGCGATCTCGGTGATGATCTATTCGCTGCTCTGGTACTTCGCGAGCGAGAAGCAGAAGCTGCGCACGATGGTGGACGCCTCGCACGAGGAGATCCGCCTGGAGCGCGACCGCAGCGAGAAGCTGCTGCTCAACATCCTGCCGCCGGCCATCGCCGAGCGCCTGAAGCGAAACGAGGTCAACATCGCGCAGGGCCACGCGGACGTGACGGTGATGTTCGCCGACATCGTGGGCTTCACGCGCATGACCGAGGAGCTCTCCCCGGTCGAGACGGTGAAGATCCTGAACGACGTGTTCTCCATCTTCGACGAGCTCGCCGACAAGCACCGCGTCGAGAAGATCAAGACCATCGGCGACGCCTACATGGCCGCGGCGGGCCTGGACACCGGCGCGCAGATCCACTACGCCGACGCGGTGGCCAACATGGCGCTCGACATGGTCGAGAAGCTCGAGGAATACCGCAACCGCACGGGCGAGCGCCTGCAGATCCGCATCGGCATCGGCACGGGGCCGGTGGTCGCGGGCGTGATCGGCAAGAAGAAGTTCATCTACGACATGTGGGGCGACACGGTGAACGTGGCCTTCCGGCTCGCCGCCGAGGCCACGCCCAACACGGTGCAGGTGGACCTCATGACGCACCGCCGGCTCTACAACCGCTTCCGCTTCGCTCCCGCGCTGGAGATGGAAGTGAAGGGCAAGGGCCGCATGCAGGTCTTCCAGCTCACCGGGGCGCTGGAGCGGGCCGCGAGCGCGGCGTAGCCTCCCCGAATACCGCTTCCCAGAGCCGCAGCACCGCCGCGCGTTCGGCCTCGAGGTCCCCGGGCGCGAGCTGCACGGTGTCCTCGTCGTTTAGAGCGGCCTCGTGCAGGCGCCGGCGCATGGCGAGGTAGGCGTCGGCGGCATCCGCGGCGACCCGCGCATCGACGAGCCCCAGCGCGCCCATCCGGTTGAGCAGCGTGTGGTTGCCCTTGTTCTCGCGCAGCGCCGGGTGCGCGGCCGCGTGCGCCAGCACCAGGGCCTGCACCGCGAACTCGAGGTCGATCACGCCGCCGGGCGCGTGCTTCACGTCGCCCGCCTGCGAGCGCTGCTGCTGGCGCATCCTGGCGCGCATCGCGGCGATCTCGCCGAAGAGCTTCGCCGCGTCGCGCGGCAGCGCGAGCACCTCGTCGCGCACCTGCTCGAAGCGCGCGCCGAGCGCCGCGTCGCCGGCGGCGAAGCGCGCCCGCGTGAGCGCCTGGTGCTCCCAGGTCCACGCGCGCTTCATCTGGTAGTCGCGGAACCCCGCCATGGAGCTCACCAGCAGGCCCGTCGCCCCGTCGGGGCGCAGCCGCAGGTCGGTCTCGTAGAGCACGCCCGCGGGGGTGACGCTGGTGAGCCACGTGTTGATGCGCTGCGCGAGGCGCGGCAGCTTCACCGTCTCGGGCCCGCGCGACTCGTCGTAGAGGAAGATGATGTCGAGGTCGCTGCCGTAGCCCAGCTCCTTGCCGCCGAGCTTTCCGTACCCGACGATGCAGAAGCCCTCGACGCCCATCTCGACGGTGGGCGCGGCCGAGGCGAGCGTGGCTTCGAGGATCGAGTCGGCGAGCGCCGAGAGCTCGTCGGACAGCGCCATGACCGGGAGCTCGCCTTCCAGGTCGGCGATGGTGAAGCGCAGCATGTGGCGCTGCTTGAAGTGGCGCAGGTGGTCGAGGAGGTGCTCGACGTCGGGCGAGAGCGCGGCGCAATCGGCGAGCAGCTGCGCCCGCTCGGCCGGCCAATCGGTGGCGGTGAAGCTCGCGGCGCTGCGGGTGAGCTCGTCCAGCAGGATCGGGTGGCGGGCGAGCAGGCGCGCCGCCCATGCGCTCCTCGCCATGATGCGCGCGGCGCGCGCGAGCACCTGCGGGAACTCGAGCAGCAGCGAGTGATAGGCCTCGCGGCCGTCGATCGCCTCGAGGAGCGCCATGAGCCGCGTGCCGGCGGCTTCCCCGCCGCCCTCGGCGGCCGCGGCCTCCACGATGCGCGGCAGCAGCTTGTCCACCTTCGCGCGTACCGATGACGACAGGCCGCGATAACGGCGCGAGCGCGTGTACTCGATGAGGCGCGCGGCGAGCGGCGCGGCGTCCACGATGCCCGCTTCGCGCAGGTCCTCGGCGAGGCCCTCGGCGTCGGGCGCGGCCTGCGGATCCGCAAGCCACGAGGAGATGCGCGCCCCCGTCTCGTGGCGCGGCGCCTCGAAGAGCGCATCGAAGACGCGGCGCACGTTCGCCCGGTGCGCCTCGATCTGCGCGTAGAGCGGGTCCCAGCCGGCGAAGCCCATCGACTCGGCGATGAGCGCGCGGTGCCCGGCATCGCGCGGCAGCGCCTGGGTCTGCTGGTCGTCGTAGTACTGCAGGCGGTGCTCCAGGCGGCGAAGGAACTCGTAGGCGCTGCCCAGCGCCTGCGCGTCTTTCGCCTCGAAGAGCCCGCGCGCGGCCAGTGCCGCGAGCGCGCCCCGCGTGGAGGCGATGCGCAGGCCCGGGTCGCGGCCGCCGCGCACCATCTGGAAAAGCTGCACGGCGAACTCGATGGCGCGAATGCCGCCCGCGCCCACCTTGATGTCGTCGGCCTTCCCGCGCCGCGTGGCCGCCTCGAAGATGCGCCCGTGCATGTCGCGCATGGCCTCGAGCATTCCGTAGTCGAGGTAGCGCCGGTACACGAACGGATCGACCCGCTCGCGCACGCCCTGCGCCGGGCCCGCGACCACGCGGGACTTGAGCCATGCGAAGCGCTCCCACGGCCGCGCGTGCGTGATGAAGTAGTCCTCGAGCGCCGCGAGCGAGGCGACGAGCGGGCCCTCGCCCATGGGCCGCAGGCGCATGTCCACCCGGAAGGCCCAGCCGTCGGCGGTGACTTCCGAGAGCAGCGCGATGAGGATGCGCCCGGCCGCGCTGAAGAACTCGTGGTGGGTGAGGGGACGCGGCCCCGAGGTCGTGCCTTCCCCCTGGTGCAGGAAGACGAGGTCCACGTCAGAGGAGACGTTGAGCTCGCCGCCGCCCAGCTTGCCCAGTCCCACCACGATGAGCGCGTCGCCGTTGGCGGGCTCGCCGTGCGCGGCCACCGCGCGCCGCGTCGCTTCCGCCGCGGCGCCCGCGATGCATTCGTCGGCGAGCGCGGTCATCGTCGCGAGCACCTCGTCGAGCGGCGCGAGGCCGTTCAGGTCGCGATGGGCCAGCGTGAGCATGACCCGCTCGCGCAACGCCCTGACACGCATCTCGAAGTCTTCCCCGCCGCCCAGCTCCGCGCGCATCTCGCCGGCGGTCCACGGGGCCGCGCCGCGCGACTCGAGCTCGGCCACCCGCTGCGGCCGCGCGCGGGCGATCCCCGCGGCGAACGGCGAAAGGCGGAAGGTCTTTTCGAGGTCCATCGGGGCGAGGGGGTCAGCCGCGCGGACATGTGCGGCAGTCCATTGTCGCAGCTCGCCACGATCGTGTCGCGACGCTGCCGCTTCGGACTCGGGCCCCTTCCGCTAGCCTGCCGACGCCTCGCCGTCGATCAGGCCATTGCGCAATGCGAACAGCGTGAGCCCGGCCACATCGTGGATGTCGAGGCGCCTCATGAGCTCTGCGCGGTGGGTCTCGACCGTCTTGCCCGAGAGGCCGAGATTGAACGCGATCTGCTTGACGGTCTTTCCCTCGGCGATCATCTGGAGGATCTCGCGCTGCCGCGGGCTTAGCGATTGCAGGGGCGATTCGACCTTTCCGCCGCGCGTAAGGCTTGCCGCGACGTGCTGTGACGCGGTCGGGCTGAGGTAAGCCTGGCCCCGACGTATGGCCGTGATCGCCGCGCTCAGCTCCTGCGGCATCGCGTCCTTGACTACGTATCCGGAAGCGCCCGCGCTCAGCGCGCGGCCGACGAATTCGGCCGTCGCGTGCGAGGAGAGGATCAGGACGCTCGTGCCGGGAAGCTGATCCCGGATCCGGGAAGTGGCCTCGATGCCGTTGAGCTCGCGCATCGAGATGTCCATGATGACCAGGTCGGGCCGTTCCGCGACGGCCCGCTCGATTGCCTCGCGCCCGTCGGACGCCTCGGCGACGACCACCACCTCCGGCACCTTCTCGACGAGCAGCCGCATGGCCGCGCGAACCACCGGATGATCGTCGGCAAGCAGGACGCGATAGGGGCTCACCGCGGCGATGTTAGACCCGCCTGGGGGCGGTTAGCAAGTGTTAACTCGGGGCGGCGCGTCGCCCGCCACCGTCGCCGCCCTAGGGAATCGAGCATCTCGCCCTAGGGGATTGTCCGATGGGCCATTGAAGGCCCTTCCGCCACTCTACGTCCGTGTCCCGCCGCCGTTCGACGGACCCCAATACGCAGAGGAGAACAGCCATGACGACCGCTACTGTCAACAGCCTCATCAACAAGTGTTTCTCGCGCCTGCTGCTTGCGCTCGCCCTCTCGGCCCCGGCCTGCGAAGCCCTCGCCGAGGTGGTGCTGACCCCGCTGCCGGGTTCGACTCCGCAGACGACGCGCCCCTACGCCGGTACGCCGTTGGCCATCGGCGTGCGCGCGACCGAGGACGGCGTCCCGGTTTCGGGCCTTCCCGTGACCTTCGAGCCGTCGGGTTCCTTTGTCGTGAGCGCCTCGAGCAGCCGGATCACCGTCAATACGGACGCATCCGGAATCGCCATGTTGCCCGCGCCCGGCCTGACCGCGGGTCCCACGGCGGGAACGTATTCCTGGTTCGCCACTGCGAGTGATGCGTCCGCGAGGTTCGACCTGACAGTCGCAGGCGGGTTTCCGTACAGCGTTTCGGTGATGTCGGGCGCGGGCCAAGGCGTCGCCGCGGGCCAACGCCTCGCGCGCCCGCTGTCCGCCCGGGTCGTCGGCTCGGATGGATTGCCGGTGCCGTACGCCCTGGTCCAATTCTGCTTTCCCGACCCAAGCACGCCGTCCGTGAGCGTCCCCGGAACGACCGTCTACTACGCTACTGCCGACGCCAACGGCCTGGCCACCTCCCCGGTGCTCACCGCGAACTCCGTGATGGGCACGAACCAGGTCATGGCGGCGACGCCGAATACGCTGGAGCTCGCGCCGGCGGAGCGCCGCGCTTACTTCGACTTTTCAATCTTCAGCCGGACGAGCGTGACGCCGTTATCCGTGACGTCGTCGTCCGCGCCGCCGCCTTCCGTCCCGACGGTCGATGCGCAGGGGCTCTGGTGGAATCCGCGCGAGAACGGCACGGGCCTGTCGGTGGTCGCACATGGCGACACGTTGTTCGTGGCCCTTTACATCTACGACGAGGACGGCGAGCCCACCTGGGTCGTGATGCCGGGCGGCTCCTGGGACCCGACGTTCACGGCCTACAGCGGGGCGCTGTACCGGTCGAGCGGGGGGCCTTCTTTCTACGGCTACGACGCTGCGAGCCTCGCCGCGGGCCCTGCGGGCACCCTCACGATCACTTTCCAGGACGACGATCACGCGAGGATCGAATACACGATCAACGGGGTCAGCGGGTTCAAGCTCGTGGAGCGGTACAGCTTCGACAACGGCCCCGCGACGCAGCCGGATCACAGCGACCTCTACTGGGGCGGCCCCTCGCAGCACGGCTGGGGCATGACCGTCATGCAGCAGGGCTCGACGCTGTTCGTCCTCTGGTTCACCTATGACGCCGATGGCGCTCCGGTCTGGTATGCCATGCCGGGCGGTTCCTGGACCGCGAACGACACCTACGAGGGCCGCATCTACCGCACTCACAGCTCCGCATGGCTCGGCGCGAGCTATGACGCGTCGAAGTTCGAGGCGATCGACGTGGGGTCGTTCCGCATCCAGTTCTCGGGAGGCACGGCGAGCTTTACATACACGGCCGACGGCCATAGCGGCACGATGCAGCTCGTCCGGGAGCCCTTCTAGCCCACGCAACCGCACGCCAGAGCGAGGGGCCCGTCGAGAGACGGGCCCCTTGGCGTTTCTGGCGCGGCAACGGAAATCACAGTTCCTGTCTCGACGGCACTGGCGGAAGTGCAACCCACGTTGCAAGTGTTAATCTAGTTGGCCATGAGCCACCCCCATGGGACGACCGTGGATGCGTCGGGCCGATCGTTGCCGTCCCTCGCTTTGCTGCCTGCCAGGCCACGCGAACGGCGCCTCGCGTTTGCCCTGGTCGTACTGTCCTGCCTGATCTTCGCCGCCCTGGCGCCGTTCGCCCGGCGGCCCCTGCCACCGGTTCCGGCGTTTCTCCCGATCTACCAGTCCGCGCTCGTGATCTCCGACCTGATCACGGCCGTGTTGATATTTGGCCAGTTCGGAATCCTCCGGTCTCGCGCGCTCCTGGTCCTGGCGAGCGCCTACCTGTTCTGTGCGCTCATGGCGGTCTCGCACGCGCTCACCTTTCCAGGGCTGTTTGCGCCCGCCGGCCTGCTCGGCGCCGGCCCGCAGACCACCGCTTGGATCTACTTTCTCTGGCACGGCATGTTTCCCTTGCTGGTCATCGCCTATTCCGAAATCGGCAGAAGGGAACACGATGCGGGCGTCGTGCCAACGCGCGTCGCGCCCGCAATTCTCGGCGCGGTAGGGGCTGCATTCATCGGGGCGGGAGGGTTGACCCTTCTCGCGACGGCGGGACACGACATGCTGCCCCGGATCATGCAGGGCGACAGCGATGCGCGGACCAAGGTGTACATCGCCGCGGCGGCCTGGATGCTGGCGCTGATCGCGATACCGGTACTTTGGCGCCGGCGCCCGCTCTCGGTGCTCAACCTGTGGCTGACGGTCGTCATGTGCGTCTGGGTCTTCGACATCGCGCTGGCCTCGGTCCTGAATGCCGGGCGCTATGATGCGGGCTGGTACGCGGGCCGGATCTACGGGCTCCTCGCGGGAAGCTTCGTGCTGGTCATGCTGCTCCTCGAAAACAGCAGGCTCTACGCGGAGCTCGCGATTACGCGCGAGAGCGAACGCAGGCACGCCGCGGAACTCGATGCCATCTTCAATACTGTCGTCGACGGCATCGTCACCCTCGACGAGCAGGGAATCGTCGAGAGCATGAACCCGGCCTCGGCGCGCATCTTCGGCTACGAGGCCGCTGAGGCGGCCGGCAGAAGCTACAAGATGCTTATGCCGGAGCCCTACTTCGCGAGCGAAGAAGCGCGCGCCGTCGGCGCCGTACGCGAGGTGGTCGGAAGGCGCAAGGACGGCAGTACCTTCCCCATGGAGCTCGCGGTGGGCGAGATGCGCCTGGGCGCCACGCGCCGCTTCGTCGGGACGGTGCGAGACATCACCCGGCGCAAGGAAATCGAGGCCGCGGTCGTCGCCGCCAGGGAAGAGGCCGACCTCGCCAACCGTGCGAAGAGCACCTTCCTGGCCACCATGAGCCACGAGATCAGGACACCCATGAACGGCGTGCTGGCCATGATCGAGCTGGTGAGCCTCACGCGGCTCGACGCCGAACAGCGCACCATGATCGAGGTCGTGCGGGAGTCGGGGCGGTCGCTGTTGCGCATCATCGACGACATTCTCGACTTTTCCAAGATCGAGGCGGGGAAACTGGAACTGCGTCCCGAGGTCACCTCGATCGAGAGGACCATCGAGAGCGTGCGCGGCCTCTTTGCCGGCAGTGCGAGCAGCAAGGGCTTGATCCTGAAGCACAGCACCGATAGCCGAATCAGCGCCGCTGTGGTGGTCGACTCATTGCGGTTGCGCCAGATCCTCCACAATCTGGTGAGCAACGCGCTCAAGTTCTCCATGTCGGGCGGCACGGTCGAAATCAAGGCCGAATGGGTCGAGCGCAGCGGGGGACGGGACCGGGTGCGCTTCTCGGTGAAGGACACCGGCATCGGCGTCTCCCCGGAGCAGCAGCGGCGACTCTTTCAGCCGTTCCACCAGGCCGAGGGAGGCGCCAGCCGGCCCCACGGCGGCACGGGCCTGGGGCTCACGATCTGTCGGCGCCTGGCCCACATGATGGGGGGGGCGATCGAGATGATCAGCTCGCCCGGCCAGGGCACGGAGATGATCCTCACCTTGTCGCTTCCGATCGCGGATCCTATGGACCTGGTTGAACATGCCCCGGAAGATGCCCCGGCCGCCTTGCTCGCCGCGACGAGCGCGCGCCGCACTCATGTCCCGACTGTCTCGCAGGCCGAGGCCGAGGGGACGCTGGTGTTGCTGGCGGAGGACCATCCCATCAACCGTTTGGTCCTGGTACGCCAGATCAACGCGCTCGGCTATGCCGTCGAAAGCGCCGATAACGGGCTCGAAGCGCTCGAAAAGTGGAAGTCGCACCGCTTCGGAATCGTGATCACCGACTGCCACATGCCGGAGATGGACGGCTACGAGCTCGCACGCAGCATTCGCAGTCTTGAATCGGCCGGCGGCGCCAAGCGCGTTCCCATCCTCGCGTGCACGGCCAACGCGCTGCAGGGCGAGGCCGCGGTCTGCTTTGCCGCCGGCATGGACGACTATGTCGCAAAGCCGATCGAATTGATGGAATTGCACCGCAAGCTCGATCAATGGCTTCCGATTCCCGCGGCCCGATGCGAGCCGGCAGAAGCTTCCGGCAGCCCGCCGGCCGCCACGGGTGCGGGCCCGGCCTTCCTGCTGGATCGCCCGGTGCTCGCCGAAATCTCGAATGGCGACGCGGCTGCGGAGCGCGACATTCTCTCGGACTTTCGCCGCTACAACCTCGAAGATCGGCATTCGCTCATGAATGCCCTCGAAAGGCGCGACCTCGATGCGGTTGTCCATTGCGCGCACCGGATCAAGGGGGCGAGCAATACGATTGGGGCCGCGCGCCTCGCCGCGGTGAGCGGGCGATTGGAGCGTGCCGGCCGTGCAAGGGATTGGTCCGGCATCGCCGCGAACATGGAAGACTTCCGGCGCGAGTTCGAACTGCTGGATGCCCATATCGCCGCCGTCGCAGCTCCGGCTGCCAAGGCGACGCGCGCCGAGGATTCGTGATGCGGCAGGCTAACCGTGGCGACGGTGGCGTAGGCGTCTCGGAACCAGCGATCCGGCGCGCCCAGCGTGCCCCACGTTCGCCGATTCGGCGGCAAGGACGACCAAAGGGACCAGAACGACCAGGAGCGCCACGATCATGGAGAGGGTCGTCGCGTCCAGGGAGCCCGCGATGAAGCGGTCCAGGAGCGCCAGGCCGAGAGCCATGATGATCGCATTGATCGCGAGCTTCATGCGGTTCCTCGCTGCCGGAGCTGGATCCAGTCGCTGAACTCCGCGGCGTTCATGGGGGGTGCGATGAGGTAGCCCTGCGCGAGCGAGCATCCGAGACCGAGCAGCATCTCCCATTCCTCGCGAGTCTCGACTCCTTCGGCGACGGCGTTGATGCCGAGCTTTTGCGCCAGCTCGAGGCTCGACTCGACCATCGCGCGGCTCGCTTCCTGGGCCAGCGCGCGCTTCACGAACGCACGATCGATCTTGAGCTCGGTGAAGGGCACGCGGGCCAGGCGCTGCATGGACGAGTACCCCGTCCCATAGTCGTCGATCGAGAGGCCGAAGCCCCTCATGCGCAGGCGCGACAGGTTCTCGAGCTCTCTCCCGACGTCGGCGGTGGCCGCCGATTCCGTGACCTCGAGGATCAGGTGGCGCGGCTCGATACGGGCTTCCGCCGCCAGCCCGACCATGCGGTCGGCGAGGCCGATGTCCGGGAGAGAGTGCGGCGACAGGTTGACCGACACGGTGAGCTCGGCGCCGGCCCGGTGCCAGGCGGCGCAGCAGCCGGCGGCCTCCCTCACGAGCGACCATGTGAGCTCGTCGATCAGGCCGGCGGTCTCGGCGGCTTCGATGAAGTGCGCCGGAGGCACCAATCCCTTGGCCGGATGTATCCAGCGCGCCAGCGCTTCGGCTCCGCGCAGCTCACCGGTGCGGATCTCGACCTTGGGCTGGAAGTACGTCTCGAACTGGCCGGAGCGCATGCCGCTTGCGATCTCGTCGGCCGTGAAATGAATGCTTCTCGCGTTCGGCTCTGCCGAAACGTCCCGTGCGGCCGAGATGAGCCCTTTCAGCTTGCGCGCCGTGAGGGGCTTCTCCACGGCGCCGAGCACCTTGATCCCGTATTCGCGTGCCATGGCCTCCACCGTGCCGATGATGCCGCGGTCGGCCCCGCTCACGACAATCAGCGAAGGTGCGCGGCTGCGCTCGGCCATGTTGCGGATGAGGGCCATTCCGTCCATGCCGGGCATGTCGAGATCGCTGAGCACGATGTCGATGGGCGGCCCGGGGAGGGCGAGGATGTCGAGCGCGGAGTTGCCATCGCCCGCAGGGAAGACCCAGCGCGCGCCCATCTCGTGAAGGAGGTTGCAGGACAGCCAACGCTGGAAGGGGTGGTCCTCGACCACGAGGAAGCGAAGGTCGGCGAAGTGCATCAGCGCATCAGGCCTCCGGCACGGCATCGGCGACGACGCCGCGCGGTAATTTGTCACCGCTGGATGTTGTTAATGGCGCTATTGTTAATTTATACTAACATTGGTGAGGATACCTAGAAAGCGCTATCGTTAGGGCCGTGAGAACGCCAGCTGCCGCGAGCGCGCCGCCTCCTCTGGCCCCGGGCCAGTTGGCCAGTCTCGGCCGAACCGAGGTCCGCCAGGCGATCTCTGTTACGGCGCGCGAGCTGCAACGCAGGCTTCCCCCCGAAAAGGCCCTGTCGGCGATGGGGGCGGCGCTGTCGAGCTGCAAGGCCCTCTACGCCCTGGGGCGCTCCGACGAGGCGCTGCCTCTTGCCCGCTGTGCCTTGTCGCAAGCGCGCCGGCTGGGCGATTCGAAATGGGTGCACCATGGGCTCACGGCTTGCGGGATTCTTGCATCGGACTGCTTCGATGTAGTGGCGGGAGTTGAGTTCCATCTCCAGTCGCTGCGGCTCGCGGTGCGGGAACGCGACGACATCCAGGCGAGCAATGCCTGGAGCAACATCGGCCTCGCACTTTCCCTGGCGGGCAACCCGCCGATGGCGATCGCGGCCTACGGACGGGCGATCGACGCGGTGGCCCGCGTCCAGGGACCGGTCTATGCGCGATATGCCGCCTTCATAAACCGCTCTGACAGCCTCTTCCAGCTCGGCCAATACGACGAGGGCCTGGACAACGCCCTTCGTGCGTTGAACGAGCTCACGCCGGATTTCGCGGCCATGGACCGGCAAGCGGTCATCCTCCTGCTGCGCAACCTCGTGAACCTGCTCGTCGCCGCCGGGCGTCTCGATGAAGCGGGGCGGCACGTGGAGGAGTTGACGCGCCTCGCGGCCGACGTTGCCTCCCCGCGAGCGTTCATCGCGGTGGCCATAGCACGCGCGTCGTACGAGCTCGCAACGGGCCAACACGACGTCGCTTTCACCCGCCTCGACCAGGCACTGGAGAAGGCGAGGGCGACACCGCAGGCGCTGCGAGACACGCTGGTATGCGTGATGCGCGCCGAGGAGATCGCGGGCTCGCCGGAGCGTGCGCTGGCGCGCTTGCAGGAGCTCTCCCAGCATCATTACGAGCACGCGATCGAGAAGGCGCGCAGGAACATGGAGCTGGCGGCGCTCGGCGACGAGCTTTCGCTTGCGGAGCACTTCGAGCAGCAGACGCAGGCGCGCCTCCTGTCGCGGCTCGACCGGCCCGATGCTCCGGGCGGCTGGGAAGCGCTTCGCAAGCTGGCCATCAACGCGGCATTCAGGGTCGACGCAACCGGCTTGCACGGCGAGCGCGTCGGGGCGCTCACCAGGGCGCTGGCGTTGGCGTGCAACGAGCCGCCCCTGCGCGCGCTCGAGATCGGCCTCGCCGCGGAACTGCACGACATCGGGCTGCTATCGGTGCCGGAAACGCTTTGCTTGAGAAAGGGACCGCTGAGCGCCTCCGAGCGCAAGGCGTACCTGCGCCATACCGAGGCGGGCGCCGCCATCCTGCGCGACGGCCGCCATCCTCGCCTGCTGCTCGCGAGCGAGGTGGCGGCCTATCACCACGCGTGGTGGAATGGCGATGGATATCCGGCGAGGGTCCGCGGTCGATCCATTCCCGCTGCCGCGCGAATGTGCGCCGTCGCCGACGCATACGCCGAGATCCTGTGCGGCTTCCAGAATGCGGGGCTGCCCAGCATGCACGATGCGCTGGCCGCGCTCGCGGCGCGGGCGGGAACGCAGCTCGAGCCGGATCTCGTGGACCGTTTCAAGTCGGTGGTTCGCGCCGAGTCCGCCCATCGAGGCATCGACATCGCGAAGCAGACAGGCATTACCGAATTCCAAGGTCTCATCGAGACGTTGCAGGAGGATCGAGGCTTCATTTGATGGCAAACACCAATATCAGCGAGCGCGACCTGAGGATGCTGGAGCTGCTGTCGCTCGGCACGTCTGGCAAGGAAATCGCGAAGCGCCTGGGCTATCGGCCCGGCACCACGCGCGTGTACCTGCACGATCTCTATCGGAAGCTCGGCGTCGCGAACCGGACGGCCGCCGCCGCGTGGTACTTCAATCACTTCAAGATTCCGGCGCCGCCCGTATGGCCGGACTCCGCCGCAGCGAGCGAAGGCCCGATCGAGGAGACCGTAGGCGACATGGCCGTGCGCACTGACCTGCTCACGGCCCTGGGCGCCATGAGCATGCTGCTCGGCGCGTACGGGAAGCTTTGGTATGTCGCCGCGCGCCTCAAGGGAACGCGCATCGACGCCGCGGTCCTGCAGCGGCGCAGGATGTCGCGATCGCTTTGGGAAGCGCTGCTACGGGGCGATTTCGCCCATGCGAAGGCGCTCTACGACAGTGGCCGCGTCACGGCGCTGCTGGCCGATGCGCCCTCGGACGCATTGCAGGCTGCCGTCCTGTTGTTGCTGGGCGGATACTCGAACGCCGATAGGGTGATCGAGGACCTGCGCCGCAGGAGGCGTTCCGCCCTCTCCGCCAACGAGTACGAGCTCCTCCCGGTGCTTCGCGATGCCGTCAGCTCGGGCAAGAGCGAATCCATCGCTTGGTTAAATGGGCTGGCGTCGGGATCGTCCGCCGATCCGGCGCGCCACATTGCCATGGCCGCGTTGTTCCACGTCTACGCCGCGCAGGGCGACCTCGACAGGGCGAGGCAGGTGGCCAACGCGCTCTGGGGCGAAGCCGAGGCCTGCCACCAGCACCTTCTCGCCATGGGGGAAAGGGCATTCCAGCGGAGCTCCTCTCTGCCGCCTCCCCCGGCGAAATCCGCAAAGCCGCCTGCGGTTCGCCGGGTGCCGGCGCAGTCGCGCTGAGAACCGCGGCGCCACCCGACACGCGGCGCCGCGATGGTCCCGCTTTTAGTGTCCCCAGACGGGAACACCGTCACCGCCACCGGCCAGCCTTAACTCCTGGTCAGTGAGCGAGCGCAAGCCGTTCGAGTCCTCGTTGGGCGACACGTCCTTGCTGATTTCCTGGATTAGAGCGGGCGCGCGTGTAAAGGTGAGTTTTTCCATCTGTGTCTCCTTTGGGTGATCGGGAAAGCCCCATGGCAGTCCCTGGCCCAGTATTGCAAATGTTAATTGCGGAGACAAATAGTGATTAACATGTGGGGGCAAACAGCACTGGCGAGTTCCCGTATGCAGGCGGGACTCAACTGACCCTCTGGAAGTAAGATAGCGGGCAAACCGCCCGAGGAAAGTCGCATCAAGGCTCTACCCCGCATCTGCCTGCGCCTGGCCGGCTGGCTCGCCGCGTTCCTCGTCCTCGCCTTCGCCTCCCTGGTCCTGTGGCTGCGCTACGCGGCCCTTCCCCACGTGGACGACTATCGCGACCGCGTGGTGGAGTCGCTTTCGCGCGCCACGGGCATGTCGGTATCCGCGCGCGCGATCCGCGGCGGGTGGGAGGGCCTGCGGCCCTACATCTCGCTGGAAGGCTTCGCGATCAACGATCGCCGCGGGAAGGTGGCGCTCGGCTTCGAGCGCGCCGAGGCCACGCTCTCCTGGTGGACGCTCTTCCTGGGCGACGTGCGTTTCTACGACGTCGATTTCTACCGCCCGGCGCTCTTCCTGCGGCGCGGCACCGACGGCCTGGTCTACCTCGGCGACAAGCCCCTCAACCGGGGCGAGCCCGACGACGCCCGCTTCACCGACTGGCTCCTCTCCCAGCCGCGCCTGGGCATCCACGAGGCGACCCTCGTGTGGCGCGACGAGAAGGCGCAGGCGCCCGAGGTGCGGCTGGAACGGGTCGAGATCGCCCTGGTGATGCGCCACGGCCATCACCATGCGGCGCTCACGGCGATTCCGCCCGCGAACATCGCGCGCAGCATCGACCTGCGCGCCGAGATGAAGGTCAAGCGGGAAGGAACGCGCTGGCTCGCCGACGGCGACGCCTACCTCGAGACGCGCGATGCCGACCTGGGCGTGCTGCGCACCCACATGCCGGTCCCGGATTCGCTGCGCAGCGGCGCGGGCAACGTGCGCGTGTGGGTCCACTTCAACCCGGAAGGCGTGAAGGAGGTGGTGGCGGACCTGAACATGCGCGATGCGCGCGCGCAGCTCGCCGCCGACACGGTGCCGCTGGACCTCGCCGCGGTCTCGGGCCGCGCGATCTATCGCGACGAGATCGACGGTTTCACCTTCGCCACCGAGAAGCTGCGCTTCCAGATGGCCAACGGCGTGGGCGCGCAGCTCGGCAGCTTCGCGCTCTCGCGGCGCAGCGAGCACGGCAAGCCCTCGCACGTGGACCTGCATGCCGACGGCATCGACCTCAAGATCGCCGCCACGCTGCTCGACTACTTCCCGGTGCCGCGCGACGTGAAGGGCCAGGTGCTTCGCTTCGCCCCGCGCGGGCGCATCAACGAGGCCGCCCTTTCGTGGTCGGAACGCCAGCCGGCGCGCTCGTGGTCGGTGAAGGGCCGCTTCGAGGAGCTGGGCGTGAACGCGGTTGAGGCGCTGCCGGGGGTGTCGGGGCTGAGCGGGCGCATCGAGGGCACGCAGGATGGCGGCATGCTCGAGATCGACGGCAAGCACGTGGCCCTCGATCTGGCCAATGTGTTCCGCGCGCCGCTCGCCTTCGACCGCCTGGAGACGAAGGCCACGTGGCGCCGCGAGGCGGGCGTGCTCAACGTGTCCATCGAGGATGCGCATTTCGCCAACGCCGATGCCGAGGGCCACGTCGCCGGCACCTGGCACGCCCTGCCCGAGGCGAAGGAGCCATCGCCGGGATACGTGGACCTCAAGGGCACGGTATCGCGGGCCCAGGCCAACCGCGTCGCGAGCTATCTCCCCAACGCCTCCTCGGGGGCTCGCGACTGGCTCGACCGCGCCATCCTCGCGGGCAGCACGGACCACGCGGATTTCGAGCTGAAGGGCGACTTGCACCAGTTCCCGTTCGGCGGCGACCGGCCGGGGCATTTCCTGGTGGCGGGCACCCTGCGCGACGGCCAGCTCAAGTACATCCCGGACTGGCCTTCGATCGACGCCATCCGCGGCACCTTCAAGTTCGAGAATCGCGGCATGGAGATCCGCGCCGATCGCGCGAGCATCTTCGCGAGCCGCGCGAGCGGCGTCTCCGCCGTGATCGACGACCTGGGCGCGAAGCCCGCCACGCTCGTCGTCAACGGGGACGTCGACACCACCGGCGCGGACGGCATGCGCTTCCTGCGCGAATCCCCGCTCGTGAACGGCCCGGGCGCGTTCACGCGCGCGGTCGCCGTGGAGGGGCCCGCGAAGCTCAAGCTCCAGCTCGTGATCCCGCTCGACGGCAGGAACCTGCGCGTGAACGGCGACTACACGTTCGCCGGCGCTACCGCCACGGTCGGCAAGGCCCTCGCGATGCGCGACGTGCGCGGCAAGCTCTCGTTCACCGAGCGCAGCGTCGCGGCGCCGCAGATCACGGGCACGCTCTTCGACAAGCCGGTCACGGTGTCGCTCGCCACGCAGCCCGACGGCCCGCTCGTCGCGCAGATCGAGGGGCACCTCGACGCCGAGGCGATGCAGCCCTACCTTCCGGCGGCGATCGCCGCGAAGCTCGAGGGGGGCGCGGACTGGCGCGCGCAGCTCACCGCGGGCGCCAAGGGCCGCGAGCTCGTCGTGACCTCCGACCTGAAGGGGCTTTCGGCCACGCTGCCCGAGCCGCTCGCCAAGCCCGCCGACGCGCAACGCGATTTCGCGCTCACCGCCGCCAACCTCGGCGCGGAAGGCGAAGTGTTCACGTTCGCGCTCGACAAGGCGGTGTTCGGCCGCTTCGCGCGCGCCGAGGGCGAGCAATGGAACGCGGCGGTGAAGTTCGGCGCGCCGGTCTCGGCCGAGCCGCTGCACGAGGGGTTGTGGCTCTATGGCGAGCTCGGGTTCGTCGACGTCGATGCGTGGCAGTCGCTCTTCGTCGCGCCCGCGCAGGGCGCGCAGGCCGCGGGCGAGCACGCGCTCGCGCTGCGCGGCTTCGACCTCAAGGCCGCGCGCGCGCATTTCTGGGGGCGCGACTTCCTCGACACCCGGGCGCGCCTCGAGCGCGATGGCTCGCAGTGGTCCGGCCACATCGAAAGCCCGCTCGTCTCGGGCGACGTGCGCTGGACGTGGCAGGGCAAGGGCCGGGTGCAGGGGCGCTTCGCGAGGCTCTCGGTGCGCGATCCCACGCTCTCGGGGTCGGAATCCACGGCCGTGCATGCGGACACGGACTTGCCGGCCATCGACGTCACCGCCGAGCGCTTCGACTTCAAGGGCCGCTCGCTCGGCAAGCTCGACCTCAAGGCCGAGCCCGACGGCAGCGACTGGCGCATCGACCGGCTCGACATCGCGAGCGGCCACGCGAAGTTCGCCTCGACGGGCCGCTGGCACCGCACCGGCACGGGCTCGCTCACCAACCTCGACCTGAAGCTCGAGACGGAAAACCTGAACGAGCTGCTCGCGCAGTTCGGCTACGGCGATTTCGTGAAGCGCGGCAACGGCAAGCTCGAGGGCAGCCTCGTGTGGCCCGGGTATCCCTACGATTTCGCGATCGCCAACGTGACCGGCTCCTTCAAGGTCGAGGCGCACAAGGGGCAGTTCGCGAAGATCGACCCGGGCGCGGGCAAGCTCCTGGCCCTCGTGTCGCTGCAGTCGCTGCCCTCCCGGGCGACATTCGACTTCCAAGACGTGTTCAGCGAGGGCTTCGCCTTCGAGCGCATCCTGGGCGACATGAAGCTCGGCAACGGGGTGCTCACCACGAAGGGCTTCGAGATCAGCGGGCCCTCGGCCTACGTGAGCATGCGCGGCGAGGTGTCGCTGTCGCGCGAGACGCAGGACCTGAACCTGCACATCATTCCCGAGGTGGGCGAGGGCGTGGCGGTGGCCGCGGCCGTGATCGGCACGCCGGTGCTGGGCCTGTCCACGCTGCTCGTGACGAAGCTGCTCAACAATCCGCTCGGCAAGGTGGTCGCGTACGAGTACCAGGTGACGGGGTCGTGGGATAATCCGCAGGTCACGCGACTGTCGGCGCCGCCTCCCTCCAGGACCGCCGCGAATCCGCAGCCCGCGGCGGCACGTAACCCCCAGCAAGAATGATCATCACCCGAACCACCACGCCCGACGCGCTGCGCGAGACGATGTCCTCGACGCAGTCGATGTTTCGCGTGGCGGCGATCCAGATGGCCTCGGGCCCCCACGTGGCGGCGAACCTCCAGGAAGCCGGGCGCCTCATCGAGCTCGCGGCGGCCACGGGCGCGCGCATCATCTCGCTGCCCGAGTACTTCGCCATCATGGGCATGAAGGACACGGACAAGGTGGCCGTGCGCGAGCGCGACGGCAGCGGCCCCATCCAGCAGTTCCTCTCGGAGCAGGCCAGGCGCCACCGCGTGTGGATCGTGGGCGGCTCGGTGCCGCTCGAGGCGAGCACCCCGGACAAGGTGCGCAACTCGTGCCTGGTCTACAACCAGGAAGGCGTTCGCGTCGGGCGCTACGACAAGATCCACCTGTTCGGCTTCGAGATGGGGCAGGAACGCTATAGCGAAGAGCGCACCATCGAGCCGGGCAACCAGGTCTGCACCCTCGACTCGCCCTACGGCAAGCTCGGCATCTCGGTGTGCTATGACCTGCGCTTCCCCGAGCTCTACCGGGCCATGGGCGACGTGGACCTCATCTTCGTGCCCTCGGCCTTCACCGAGACCACGGGCAAGGCGCACTGGGACACCCTGATCCGCGCCCGGGCCATCGAGAACCTGGCCTACGTGGTCGCCCCGGCCCAGGGCGGCTACCACGTGAACGGCCGCGAGACCCACGGTCATACGATGATCGTGGACCCCTGGGGCGTCGTGCTGGACCGCCTGCCGCGCGGCTCCGGGGTTGTGGTGGCGGGGGTGAACCCCACCTACCAGGCGAAGATCCGGCGGTCGTTGCCGGCCCTGACGCACCGTACGGTCCGTCAGTGGTGACTCACCTGAAGTTATCGGCAAACAAGCGCAGATAGACGCAGATCAAGGCAGATAAGAGCATATGACCGGCCCCGAACCGAGCACCCTGGAGATCGCCAAGGCCACTTTGCTGGCTCCTTTCGGGGTCGACGAGGTGGCGACCGAACGCGTCTTCGGGACCATCCTCGCGCACAAGGCCGACGATGCGGACCTCTTCTTCCAGTACAACCGCGCCGAGAGCTGGGCGCTGGAAGAGGGCGAGGTCAAGTCGGGGAGCTTCTCCATCGACCAGGGCGTGGGCGTGCGGGTCGTCTCCGGCGAGAAGACCGCCTTTGCCTACGCCGACGACATCAATCCGGAGGCCCTCGAGGCGGCGGCCCGGGTTACCCGGGCCATCGCGGCCGACGGCGGAAGCGCCCGGCCCGGCCGGGTGGTGGTTCGCGCCGGCCACGCCCTCTATGCCCCCATCGATCCGCTGGCCCAGTTCGAGGACGCGGCCAAGGTGCGCATCCTGCAGGCGCTCGAGGGCTTCGCGCGCAAGATCGATCCGCGCGTGAAGCAGGTGATGGCGCGGCTCTCGGGCGAATACGACGTGGTGCTGGTCGCGCGCGCCGACGGCGGCCTCGCCGCCGACGTGCGCCCCCTCGTGCATCTGTCGGTGACCGTGATCGCCGAGCAGGACGGGCGGCGCGAGCAGGGGCACCAGGGCGCGGGCGGGCGTTTCGGCTACGCGTTCTACACCGACGAGCTGCTCGAGAAGCTCGCCCGCGACACCGTGCGCCAGGCCCTGGTGAACCTGGAGTCGCGTCCCGCGCCCGCCGGCGTGATGGGGGTCGTGCTCGGGCCGGGCTGGCCCGGCGTGCTGCTGCACGAGGCGATCGGGCACGGGCTCGAAGGCGATTTCAACCGCAAGGGCACGTCGGCATTCAGCGGGCGCGTCGGCGAGCGCGTGGCCGCGCCCGGCGTGACCGTGGTGGACGACGGCACGCTGCCCGAGCGCCGCGGCTCGCTCTCCATCGACGACGAGGGCCATCCCACCAGCCGCAGCGTGCTGATCGAGGACGGCGTATTGCGCGGCTACCTGCAGGACCGCCTCAACGCGCGCCTCATGCGCGTCGCGCCCACCGGCAACGGCCGGCGCGAGTCGTACGCCGCGATGCCGATGCCGCGCATGACCAACACCTTCATGCTGGGCGGCGACAAGGATCCCGGCGAGATCATCGCCTCGCTGGAGCGCGGCCTCTACGCCGTGAACTTTGGCGGCGGCGAGGTGGACATCACCAACGGCAAGTTCGTCTTCTCGGCCTCCGAGGCCTACTGGGTCGAGAACGGACGCATCCAGTACCCGGTCAAAGGGGCAACCCTCATCGGGAACGGGCCCGACGCGCTCACGCGCGTGAGCATGATCGGCAACGACATGTGCCTCGACCCGGGCGTGGGCATGTGCGGGAAGGATGGGCAGAGCGTCCCTGTTGGCGTAGGGCAGCCCACCATCCGCATCGAGGGCCTCACGGTCGGGGGCACCGCGTAATTGCGCCCGCCCTGAATCCGACCGACGGGCATGACCGTAACAGGAACATGGACATGAACCGCAGACGATTCGCAGCAGCCCTGGCCGGCCTCTTCGCCACGTACCGCATGGCGTCGGCCGCCGATCCGAAAACCCCCGGCGCCGTCGAGAAGCTCAAGCTCTCCGACGAGGAGTGGAAGAAGCGCCTGCCGCCCGAGGCGTATGCCGTGCTGCGCCACGAGGCCACCGAACGCGCGGGATCGAGCCCGTTGAACGGCGAGCACCGCAAGGGCGTGTTCGTGTGCGCCGGGTGCGACCTGCCGCTCTTCAACTCCGAGGCCAAGTACGAGAGCGGCACGGGGTGGCCCAGCTTCTTCACCTTCATTCCCGGGCACATCGAGATGAAGTCCGATTTCCTGATGATCATCCCGCGCACGGAATACCACTGCGCGCGGTGCGAGGGCCACCAGGGGCACGTGTTCGACGACGGGCCGAAGCCGACGGGCAAGCGTTACTGCAACAACGGGGTGGCGCTGAAGTTCATCCCCGCGTAACGCTCGCTACGGCGCGACCCGGCCCTCGAGCTTCGCCGGCTTGTCCTTCGCCGTCCACCTCGGGCGCCGCCGCGGCGGGCAGCGCGAGGGCGGGCAGGAGGGCGACAAGGGCGCGGGCGTTCACCGGTTTATGCTAGCATTCGTCGCATGAATCGCTGGTCCGCGTACTTTTCCTGGTTCTCCTATCTCACGCCGCAGGCGGCCGAGAGGATCTGAGCCGGGGAAAGCCCAAGAATCCACGAAAACCGCCAGCCGAAAACTGGCGGTTTTTGTTTCTGGAAGGCCGATGACGCATTACCGCACCGACGACGTCCGCATCGAGCAGGGAGACGAGCTCCTCGCCCCCATGCAGGTGATGCGCGAGCTCGCCGCGACGGAGCGCTCGGAGCAGGCGACCTTCGAGGGCCGCAAGGCCGTGCACGACATCCTGCGCGGCGCCGACGACCGCCTGCTCGCCGTTGTGGGCCCGTGCTCGATCCACGACTACGCGGCCGCCCTCGACTACGCGCGCCGCCTGGAGGCCGAGCGCCGCCGCCATGCGCATGACCTCGCCATCGTGATGCGCGTGTACTTCGAGAAGCCGCGCACTACCGTGGGCTGGAAGGGCTTCATCAACGACCCGCGCCTCGACGAGACCTTCGACATGAACGAGGGGATCCGGCTCGCGAGGAAGCTGCTGCTCGAGATCAACGAGATCGGCGTGCCGTGCGGCACCGAGTTCCTCGACCTCATCTCGCCGCAGTACATCGCCGACCTCATCGCCTGGGGCGCCATCGGCGCGCGCACCACCGAATCGCAGACGCACCGCCAGCTCGCCTCGGGCCTTTCCTGCCCGGTGGGATTCAAGAACGGCACCGACGGCAACATCCGGATCGCCGTGGACGCGATCAAGGCCGCGGCGGCGCGCCACCACTTCATCTCGGTCACCAAGTCGGGGCACGTGGCGGTGTTCAAGACCGCGGGCAACGAGGACTGCCACGTGATCCTGCGCGGCGGCAAGACGCCCAACTACGACGCGGCGAGCGTGGAGGCGGCCTGCCGCGAGCTCGCGGCCGCGGGCCTCGCGCAGCGCGTGATGGTGGATTTCTCGCACGCCAACGCCTCGCGCGACTATCGCCGGCAGGTGGAGGTCGCCGCCGACGTGGCGCGCCAGCTCTCGGCGGGCGAGCGCCGCATCGTCGGCGTGATGATCGAAAGCCACATCAATCCCGGGCGGCAGGACCTCGCGCCCGGCAAGCCGCTCGAGTACGGCGTGTCGATCACCGACGCGTGCCTCGGGTGGCAGGAGACCGTGGGCGTGCTGGAAACCCTGGCCCAGGCGGTGCAGGCGCGCCGCGTAGCGACGGAGGAATGACGATGAACCCGGACAAGAAACCCATGCCCGTGCTGGGCCGCACCGACGACCTGCGCATCGGCGCGATACGCGCGCTCATCGCGCCGCAGCTGCTGCTCGAGGAGCTTCCGGTGGATGCCGCGGCGCTCGCGACCGTGACCAACGCGCGCCAGGCGATCCACCGCGTGCTGCACGGCGCCGACGACCGGCTGCTCGCCGTGGTGGGCCCGTGCTCGATCCACGACGCCAGGGCCGCGCTCGAATACGCCGAGCAGCTGCGCAAGGCCGCCTCCCGCCACGCGCCCGATCTCCTCGTGGTGATGCGCGTCTATTTCGAGAAGCCGCGCACCACCGTCGGCTGGAAGGGCTTCATCAACGATCCGCGGCTGGACGGCAGCTTCGCCATCAACGAGGGCCTGCGCCAGGCGAGGAAGCTGCTGCTCGAGATCAACCGCCTGGGCGTGCCCTGCGGCACGGAGTTCCTGGACCTGCTCTCGCCGCAGTACATCTCGGACCTCATCGCCTGGGGCGCGATCGGCGCGCGCACGACCGAATCGCAGACGCACCGCCAGCTCGCCTCGGGCCTGTCGTGCCCGGTGGGATTCAAGAACGGCACGGACGGCTCCATCCGTGTCGCGGTGGATGCGCTGCGCGCGGCCGCGGCGCCCCACGCGTTCATGGGGATGACGAAGACGGGGCAGGCCGCGATCTACGAGACCATCGGCAACGAGGACTGCCACGTGATCCTGCGCGGCGGCAAGGTGCCCAACTACGACGCGGCAAGCGTCGATGCGGCGGCCCGGGAGCTCGCGGCCGCGGGCCTCGCGCCGCACCTCATGGTGGATTTCTCGCACGCCAACGCGTCGAAGCAATACCAGAAGCAGCTGGAGGTGGGCGCGAACGTCGCGGGGCAGCTCGCCGCGGGCGACGAGCGCATCGTGGGCGTGATGGTCGAAAGCCACCTGAATCCCGGCAGGCAGGACCTGGTGCCGGGCAAGCCGCTCGCCTACGGCGTGTCCATCACCGACCCGTGCCTCGGGTGGGACGACACGGCGGCGCTGCTGGAGACGCTGGCCGATGGAGTGAGGAAGAGGCGATTGGCGGCCGATGAGCAAGGCTGACGAGTTCCGGATCCTGGGCCGCCGGCCCGGCAACGAGGAGTCGATCCGCTTCGAGTACAAGGGCGTCGCCTTCGACCAGGATTGCTTCCACGTCGTCGCGGGGCTGAACGCCGTGGACACGCGCGAGTACACGGAGCGCACGTTCAAGGCGCTGCAGGATGCGGGCCAGGTGTGCGCGCGCATGGGCGCCTACAAGCCGCGCACGAGCCCCTATTCGTTCCAGGGCTTCGGCAAGCAGTGCCTGCCCTACGTGTTCGAGCTGGCCGGCAAGTACGGCATCCGCGTGATCTCCATGGAGGTCACGCGCGACGAGCACCTGGACGAGATCCGCACGGCGCTGCGCGAGACGGGCGATGCGACCGGCGTCATGCTGCAGATCGGGACGCGCAACACGCAGAACTTCGAGCTGCTGAAGACCGTGGGCAGCCAGCGCGAATTCCCGATCATGTTGAAGCGCGGCTTCGGCATCACGCTGCACGAGTCGCTGCTCGCGGCCGAATACGTGGCGAGCTCCGGCAACCGCGACATCGTCTTCTGCCTGCGCGGCATGAAGACCCACTTCGGCGACCCGCACCGCAACCTGGTGGACTTCGCGCACGTGCCGGTCGTCAAGCGGCTCACGCGCATGCCCGTGTGCGTCGATCCCTCGCACTCCGTGGGCGTGCGCGCCACGGCGCCCGACGGGCTGCAGGACATCTTCCACGCCTGCGCGCAGGGCATCATCGCGGGCGCCAACCTCGTGCTCACCGACATCCACCCCGAGCCGCGCAAGGCGCTGGTGGATGCGGGGCAGGCGCTCACGCTCGAGGAATTGCCCGCGTTCCTCGAGGACTGTGCGATCTCGCGGGAGGCGTACCTCAAGCGTCGGGGGAAGGCATCCCCCTGAAGCCCCGGCGTTCATCGGCGTTCATCGGCGTTCTCGCCGCTCTTCTCGTCACTTCGCCGGCGGCCGGCGGGATCTCGCTGAAGGACGACCTCGGCCGGCAGGTCGTGCTGAAGCAACCCGCAGAGCGCATCGTGACGCTCGCGCCCGCGCTTACCGAGCTCGCCTTCACCGTGGGCGCGGGGCCGCGCGTGGTCGCGGCGAGCGCCTACAGCGACTACCCGCCCGAAGCGCGCGCGCTGCCGCGCGTGGCCGATGCGGCGGGCTTCTCCATCGAGTCGATCGCCGCGCTGCATCCCGACCTCGCCCTCGTCTGGGCCGACAGCATGCGCATCGAGGACGTGGACCGGATCGAAGCGTTCGGCACTGCCGTCTACGTCGTGCGCGAGCGCAACTTCGAGGACGTGACGCGCGCCTTGCGCGCGATCGGCACGCTCACGGGCACCGATGCGGGCCCGGCGGTGCAGGCATTCGAATCGCGCCTGGAGGCCCTGCGCGCGCGTTACGCCGCGCGTCCTCGCGTGAGCGCGTTCCTCGAGATCTGGCACTCGCCGCTCACCACCATCGCGGGAAGGCACTTCATGAACGAGGCCCTTGCGATATGCGGCGCGGCGAACGTGTTCAGCGACCTGCCGGGCGTGGCGCCGGTGGTCTCGTGGGAAGAAGTGTTCCGGCGCGACCCGGACGTGATCGTGGGCATCGGCTCGGCGCCGACCGAGGCCGATTTTCACTCGCAGTGGAGCGACCGGGCCGCATTGCGCGCCGTCGCCTCGGGCCACCTCGTATTCGCCGATGCCGACCGGCTGCAGCGGCTCACGGCGCGCACGCCCGACGGCGTGGCATCGCTTTGCGCGGCGCTCGACCGCGTGAGGCCCGCTATACCGGCGCGATAGCGCCCGAGCAGAGCACCGGCCCGGTGGGCGCCCCGGTGGGCGAGCCCGTCATGGGCTCCATGCTCACGGCGAGCGCCACGACGTCGCGCATGCGCGGGTCGTTCGCGGCCACGTGGATCATCGTCTCGCCCATCTCGTTCTTCACCATGCCGAGCGAGCGCGGCTTGCCGTCCTTCGCGAGCGCCCAGAGCTCGAGGCCCATGCCCTGCGGGTTCTTCCAGGGCTTCACCATGCGCACCTTGACCATGTCGGGCTCGTGCATGGACACGACCATGCGCGGCGCCGAATCGGGCGCCATCAGCACCGCGACGAACTTGGGCTCGGAGCCGGGCGCGACCGTGCCCCCCGTCCAGATGAAGAACGCGAGCAGCACCGAGGCCACGCCGCCCGCGACGAGCGCGAAGGGGCGCCACCAACCCGACGCGGCGCTCGCGCGCGGCGCGAGGCGGGCCTCGATGGTGTGCCAGACGCGCGCCGGCGGCTTCTGGGGCGCCACGCGCTCGGTGAGCGGCATGAACGCGGCGTTCCAGCGGTCCACCGCCTCGCGCAGCTCGCGATCGCCCGCCATGAGGGCCTCGAAACGGCTGCGCGCGCGGCCGCGCAGCGTGCCGAGCGCGTACTCGGCCGCGAGCGCGTTGCGGGCTTCGGGCGAGAGCTTCACGGCGAGGCGCCCTGGGCCATCAGGCAATCGCGCAGCTTCATGAGGCCGCGGCGCACGTGGGTCTTCACGGTGCCCAGCGGGCGGCGCAGGTGCCGCGCGAGCTCGCTGTGGGTGAGGCCGTGGAAGAACGCGAGCGCGATCGTCTGGCGCTGCTCGGCGTCGAGCTCCTCGAGGCATTCGCGGATCGCGTGCGCCTCGGCGCGGGCCTCGGCCTCGCGGGCGGGGGCGGCCGACTCGTCCACCAGGTTCGCGGCGAGCTCGTCGTCCACGTCGGGCTCCTCGCGGGCGCGGCGCACGATGTCGAGGCTGCGGTTGCGCACGATCGCCGTCATCCACGTGAGCGGCGAGCTCTTCGCCGCCGTGTAGTCCGACGCGCGCCTCCAGATGTTCACGAAACTGTCCTGCAACGCCTCCTCCGCGAGCGGCCTCTCACGGACTATACGCAGCGAGACGGCAAACAGTTTCGGGCTGGTGGCGCGGTAGAGCTCGGCGAAGGCGGCCCGGTCGCCCAGGGCGGTGCGGGCGAGCAGCGGCTCGAGGACGCCCTCGTCGCTCATTGCGGCTTGCCCTCGCGCCCGGGCTTCCACTGGGGCTCCGCGGCGCCGGCGGCGGCATTGATGGTGCGCGCCGCGAGGAAGAGCAGGTCCGACAGGCGGTTCAGGTACTGGATGCTGAGCGCGGAGATCCCCTCGCTGCGCCCGAGCGCCACCAGGGAGCGCTCGGCGCGCCGGCAGATGGCGCGCGCGAGATGGCAGGTGGCCGCCGCGCGCGTGCCGCCCGGCAGGATGAACTCGGCGAGCGTGGGCAGCGGCCCGCGGAAGTCCTCGATGCGCTTCTCGATCTCCTGGATGTGCGCGTCCCACAACGCGGAGCGGCCGGGAATGGCCACCTCGCCGCCCAGGTCGAAGAGGTCGTTCTGCACGGCGAGCAGCGCGGCGGCGACTTCGTCGGGAAGGGGCTCGGCGAGCACGACTCCGAGGGCGCTGTTCAGCTCGTCGATGTCGCCCATGGCGCGGATGCGGGCGGTGTCCTTGCCGACGCGCGTGCCGTCGCCCAGCCCCGTGGTCCCGTCGTCGCCGGTGCGCGTGACGATCTTCGTGAGCCGTTTTGCCATGGGCGGCCATTGTACAATCCGCTGCGTGAAAACCGCGTTCCTGGACTTCGAGCAGCCCATCGCCGAGCTCGAGCAGAAGATCGAGGAGCTGCGCTTCGTGCAGGACGACTCCGCGGTCGACATCTCGCAGGAGATCGAGCGCCTCTCGAAGAAGAGCCGCGAGCTCACCAAGGACATCTACTCCAAGCTCTCGGCGTGGCAGATCTCCAAGGTGGCCCGGCACCCGCAGCGCCCGTATACCCTGGACTATGTGCAGGCCCTCTGCACGGATTTCGAGGAGATCCACGGCGACCGCGCCTTCGCCGACGATCCGGCCATCGTGGGCGGCCTCGCGCGCTTCAACGGCCAGAGCGTGATGGTGATCGGGCACCAGAAGGGCCGCGACACCAACGACAAGATCTTCCGCAACTTCGGCATGCCGCGCCCCGAGGGCTACCGCAAGGCGCTGCGCCTCATGAAGCTCGCGGAGAAATTCGGCATCCCGCTGCTCACGTTCGTCGATACGCCCGGCGCCTATCCGGGCATCGGCGCCGAGGAGCGCGGGCAGTCGGAGGCGATCGGCAAGAACCTCTACGCCATGGCGGGCCTGCGCGTGCCGGTGGTGGTGAGCGTGATCGGCGAGGGCGGCTCGGGCGGCGCGCTCGCCATCGCGGTGGGCGACGTCACGCTCATGATGCAGTACTCGACCTACTCGGTGATCTCGCCCGAGGGGTGCGCGGCGATCCTCTGGAAGAGCGCGGAGAACGCGGGCGACGCGGCCGAGAGCCTGGGCATCACCGCGCAGAGGCTCAAGACCCTCGGCATGATCGACAAGGTGATCGCCGAGCCGCTGGGCGGGGCCCACCGCGATCCCGCCGAGGCCGCCAAGGGCCTCAAGAAGGCGATCCAGGAGAGCCTGCGCAACCTGCAGGACCTGTCGGCCGAGCAGCTGCTCGAGCGGCGCCAGGAGCGCTGGGTCAACTATGGGAAGTTCAAGGAACTGGCCGAGTAGCGTGGCGGCCGCGGTGCCGCGCGGCAGCGCGGTCTGCGTGGGTTTCTCCGGCGGCGTCGATTCGGCCGTGCTGCTCGATCTCCTCGCGCGCGACGGGCGCGACGTTCGCGCGCTCCACGTCCACCATGGCCTGAGCCCCAACGCCGACGCCTGGGCCCGCTTCTGCGAGCGATTCTGCAAGGCGCGGGGCGTGCCGCTCGACGTGGAACGGGTGTCCGTGCGGCGCGACAAGGGCGAGGGCCTCGAGGCGGCGGCGCGCGCGGCGCGCTATGCGGCGTATGCGAAGCGCCGCGAGCCCTACGTCGCGCTCGCGCACCACCTGGACGACCAGGTGGAGACCGTGCTGCTGCAGCTCATGCGCGGCACGGGCCTGAAGGGCGTGGCCGCGATGCCGCTTGCCCGCACGCTGCCCGGGTCGAACGTCACGCTGCTGCGGCCGCTGCTCGCGGTCTCGCGCGCATCCATCCTCGACTACGCGCGCCGCGCGGGGCTCGAGTGGATCGACGACGAGTCCAATGCCGCCATCACGCAGGATCGCAACTACCTGCGCCACGAGATCGCGCCGAAGCTCGACCTGCGCTTTCCCGCCTGGCGCGAATCGGTGGCGCGGTTCGCGCGCCACGCCGCGCAGGCCGAGGCGCTCCTGGGGGCGCGAGGCGTGAGGCGCGAGGCGGGAGGCGAGCGAGCCATGCAGGCCCATGCGTTGCGGGCGTTGCTTGCCTCGAGCGGCTTGCCGATGCCCAGCGAGGCGCGGCTCGCGGAGATGGTGAAGCAGCTCCACGGCGCGCGCCCCGATGCGCGCGTGCGCATCGAGCACGGCGGAGCGGTCCTCGTGCGCCATCGCGGCGAGATCCTCGTCGAGCGCGAGCTGCCGCGCGGCGATCGCGATTGGCGCATCGCGTGGCACGGCGAGCCGGACCTCGACCTGGGCAAGGGACGCGGCCGCGTGCATTTCGAGCGCGCGCACGGCGCGGGAATCGCGCAAAGCGCGCTCGCGCAGGGCGAATGGTGCTTCAGGCCCCGCGCGGGCGGCGAGAAGATCCGCGTGGCCGACCGCGGACGCACACGGACCCTGAAGAACCTTCTCCAGGAGCATGCGATGCCCGCCTGGCAACGCGACCATTTGCCGTTGCTGTTCCACGACAATGAGCTGGTGTGGGTCCCGGGGGTGGGAATCGCCGCCGGCTATGCCTGCCGGGGCGCGGGCGAGGGCCTTTCCCCGAGCTGGAAGGTGGCGGGCCGGGCCGCGCTGTGCTAGAATGAAAAGCTAAAGTTTTCATCAATTTAGCCAATAGTTTTGCGCCCCAAGGAGGGGATTTCATGGCCGTGGAACGTACCCTTTCGATCATCAAGCCCGATGCAGTGGCCAAGAACGTGATCGGCGAGATCTACGCACGATTCGAAAAGGCCGGGCTCAAGATCGTCGCCGCGCGCATGGCGCACCTGTCGCGCGCCGAGGCCGAGGGCTTCTATGCCGTCCACAAGGGCCGCCCGTTCTTCAACGACCTCGTGCAATTCATGATCTCGGGCCCGGTGATGATCCAGGTCCTCGAGGGCGACAACGCGATCCTCAAGAACCGCGACCTGATGGGCGCCACCGACCCGAAGAAGGCCGACAAGGGCACGATCCGCGCGGATTTCGCCCAATCGATCGACGCGAACGCGGTGCACGGCTCCGACGCCGTGGAGACCGCGAAGACCGAGATCGCCTACTTCTTCCCCTCGAGCCAGGTCTTCTCGCGCTAGTGCGCCCATGAGCGAGCGCGCCAACCTCCTCGACTTCACGCTGCCGCGCCTCACCGAATGGCTGGTGGCGCAGGGCGAGAAGCCGTTTCGCGCGCGCCAGGTCTTCCAGTGGATCCACCAGCGCGGCGTGGCGGACTTCGACGCGATGACCGACCTCGCGAAATCGCTGCGCGAGAAGCTGAAGGTCAGCGCCGAAGTGCGCGCGCCCGCGATTCTCTCCGAGCACCGCTCCGCCGACGGCACCGTGAAGTGGCTCTTCGACGTGGGCGTGGGCAACGGCATCGAGACCGTGTTCATCCCGGAGGACGATCGCGGCACGCTGTGCGTCTCCTCGCAGGTGGGCTGCGCGCTCGATTGCAAGTTCTGCTCGACCGGGCGCCAGGGCTTCAACCGCGACCTCGCCGTCTCCGAGATCATCGGCCAGCTCTGGGTGGCCAACCGGCGCCTCGAGCAGATGGAAGCCGAAGGCCAGCCTTCGCGCCTGCCGCCGGCCGAT
>DATIWC010000015.1:0-3154 GCA_035519515.1 Usitatibacter sp. | reverse complement strand
CAAGATGATGGTGGCGGGCGATACGCTGGCGGCGGAGGCGATACAGGATTTGCGCAGGTTGATTGAGACGCTCGTCACCCCCGTGGAGACGGGGGTCCAGCCTAAGCGCGGAAGCGTCTCCGTACAAACCGTGGAAGACGCGTACATCACCCGCATCACCTCCGACGTGAAGCTCTCCCGTCCGATGACGATCGCCGTCGATTGCGGCAACGGCTCGCCGGGCGCGGTGGCGCCGAAGCTCTTCGAGCGCCTGGGCTGCAAGGTGATCCCGCTCTTCTGCGAGGTGGACGGGAATTTTCCGAACCACCATCCCGATCCGTCGAAGCCCGAGAACCTGAAGGACCTCATCGAGAAGCTCAAGGCGAGCGATGCGGAGCTGGGGCTCGCGTTCGACGGCGACGGCGACCGCCTGGGTGTCGTCACCAAGAGCGGCAAGATCGTCTATCCCGACCGCCAGCTCATGCTCTTCGCCGCCGAAGTGCTGGGCCGCAACCCGGGCGCCGAGATCATCTTCGACGTGAAGTGCACGCGAAATCTCTTCCCCTGGATCCGCGAGCATGGCGGCAAGCCCTTGCTCTGGAAAACGGGGCACTCGCTCATCAAGTCGAAGCTGAAGGAGACGGGCGCGCCGCTCGCGGGCGAGATGAGCGGCCACCTCTTCTTCAAGGACCGCTGGTACGGCTTCGACGACGGGCTCTACGCCGGCGCGCGCTTGCTCGAGATCGTGTCGAAGGAGAAGGACGCCTCGCGCGTCCTCGAGTCGCTCCCCGATTCAATCTCCACTCCCGAGCTCAACATCGCGCTCGCGAAGGAAGGCGAGAACCACGCCCTCATCGCCGAGCTGCAGAAGAGCGCGCGCTTCGAGGACGCCACGGAGGTCATCACCATCGACGGCCTGCGCGTGGAGTACCCGGACGGCTTCGGGCTCATGCGCGCTTCCAACACCACCCCGGTGATCGTGCTGCGCTTCGAGGCGGATTCCGATGCGGCGCTGAAGCGCATCCGCGAGGAGTTTCGCCGCGTGCTGCAGAAGGCACGGCCCGGGCTCCAGATGCCCGCCTAGCGCGCCGATCGATGGATCACCGCGAGCATCTCGCCGCGGCCACGCGCTGGACCCCCGGCACGCGCATGAACGGCGCGCAGATGGCGGTGGGCTGCCTCGCGATCGCGGGGCCCGTGCTCGCCGCGGCGCTCGCCGGCCGCGTGGAGCTGGGGCTCGCGGCCTCCATGGGCGGATTCATGCTCAGCGGCGTGGGCTCTCCGGCGCGCGCCTGGGAACACCTGCGCGAGATCGGCGAGGTGGTCCTGGTTGCGCTCGCGGCGGTCGCGCTCGCGGCGCTACTCGCCGGCACCCGCTACGAAGCGGCGATCGTCGTCGCGTTGGTCGCCGCCGCGGCGCTCCTCGGGAGCCTGAGCCGCTTCGCCGCGATCCTCTCCATGCGCTTCGTGCTCTTCATGGTGCTCGCGGTCTCCGTGATCGTGCAGCGCTCCGAGGCCTGGCATGGCGCGGCGATGATCGTGGCGGGCATCGCGTGGGCCGCGGCCGTGAATGTCGCGTTCAGCGCGTTCGCGCCGCACCGTGCTGCTGCGAAACCGGCCGAGGACCACACGCACGGCCAGCGCCTGGCGCGCTGGAGAAGATCGCTGCGCCATCTCGCCGGTTGGCAATACGCGATCCGCCTCACCGCCTGCCTCGCGATCGCGCTGGTGATCCGCGACCACTGGGCGGACAAGCATTTCCACTGGATCGCGGTGACGGTGGCTCTCCTCACCGACCGCAGCCTCGAGCCTCTGCCCGTGAAGATCACGCAGCGCGCGGTGGGAACGGTGATCGGCGTGCTCATCGCCGCGCTGGTTTATTGGTGGCAGCCGACCGAGTGGATCCTCGTGGCGGCGATCGCGGTGCTGGCCACCCTCCGCCCGCCGCTTCGCACCGGCAACTACCTCGCCTACACCATCGTCACGACGCCGCTCATCCTCGTGATCCTGGACGCCGGCGCGCCGCAGGGCTATGCGCTGCTCGCCGATCGTCTCGTTGCGACCCTGATCGGGGCAGTCCTGGTCCTCGGCGCAAACGCATTGTTGCGGCGGGTCGCCTAGTCGCCTCCGGTGGAACACAGCCAGGCGATCGCGCTGTCTCGATCGGGATGGACGCGCACGTTCCATCCGCGGTTGCGGCAGGCTGTCTCGTAGAACGTGGCTGCCTTCCTGCCATCGGGCGAAGCCGGCGGGATGACCGCAATGCGGGTGCGGCGGTCCAGGCCGAGCGCCTCGTAAGCCTGCGGAAAGTTGACGATCTCGCCACGACTGGAGGCCACCTCGTGCTCGCGCGAGTCGAGCAGGACGCGCAGCACGCCCGCGGCGGATTGAAGCGCCACGAACTCCTCGAGCACGCGCCTCAATTGTTCGGCGGGTATGAGGCCTCGGTAGGTGATCTCCACCATCCCGAGCTCGGTGTCATGTCGCAGGGTGTATGGCATCGAGGCCCACCACGATCCGCTCGTTGTCGCTGCGCACCACGACGAAGTCGGCGTTGTCCGTGTCGCTCAGGTTGCGCTCCTGGTGCGGCACGTTCGGCGAGAAATAGATGAAGTCGCCGGGCCCCACGTTCGCCGCGTGCTCGAGCTTCTCGCCCCAGCGGATCTCGACGCTGCCGCGCACCACGTAGATCATCGCCTCGTGACGCCCGTGGTGGTGCCCGCCGGTGCACGCCGCGGGCTTCATGGCGACGGTGCCGATCCAGGTCTTCGAGCCGCCCTCGCCCGTGAAGTCGAATGCGGTGGCGCGGCCGTTGCCGGCGCGCATCGCCTCCGAAAGCGTGGCGCCCCGCACGACGCGTACCCCGTCCGTCCAACCTGTACCGCCCATCGCGCCGCTCCCTCGGTGCTAAGCTGGCATCAGCGCCATGCTGAGCTTCCTGCTCTCTTCCGTCACCTTCTTCGTCGCCGGCTTCTTCATGCGCCGGTACCTGGAAGGCATCGGCATCCCCAAGACGCTCACCCGCGGCCTGGTGGTGTTCGTCGTGGCGATCTTCGCCGCCTATGCCGTGGCGTACCTCGTGGACGAGGCTTCCGCCCTGCTCTAGGGTCGGGCGCTAGCGCGAGCGGCCGACGCTGCGAATCTCCGCGCGCAGGAAATTGCCAAGCCGCTTCGC
>DATIWC010000014.1:0-29747 GCA_035519515.1 Usitatibacter sp. | reverse complement strand
GGCCGCGCCACCGCTCGCCTCCCAGCCCTTGTCGACGAAATCGTCGAACGCCTTCTTCGACTTGAAGACGAGCAGGAGATCCTGCTGCGCGATGCCCACCTGCGGGCCCGCACTCGCCTGGGCCATGTTCATGTAGGTCACATGCTGGGTCGCGTTGTCGTGGGCGAGGCCGGAGCCGCCCGCGCCGCCCACCAGGAAGCTCATGCCGTAGGTGGTGAACACCGCGTAGCCGGGCGCCTTGGCGACGTCTTCCTTGAGCTTCGGGTTGGCCTTGTAGAACTTCTGGAGGGAGGCCGCCGTGGCCTTCTGGACCTCGGCCTGTTGGGCGGCCTTGTCGGCGGCGATCGCAGGAACCGCACCGAGGGTCAACGCGAGGCCCGATACCGCGAGCAGGGAGCGAATGTTCATGGCATTTCCGTCCTGTTGGGGGATATCCAATACGATGCGCCCGTGGGGCCCGCTTTCAAATGGCACCAAAGTGCCGCCGGCGGCTCAGGGCTCGCCTGCGCGGTCCCTGGCCGCCCATTGTGGGGCGGGAACGGTCACGCCCAGCCGCAGGGAGAGCAGCCGCAGGGCGACCACGACCACGATCCCGAGGGCGGAGGCCTCGGGATATTGCATGCCGTACTGGATCCCCGCGATGAGCACGATCGCCCCGGTGAACGAGGCGGTCGCGTAGAGGCCTCCAGGCCGGAAGAGGTCCGGGACCTCGTTCACGACCACGTCGCGCACCACCCCGCCCATGGTCCCGGTCACCACGCCCATCAGCGCCGCCACGATGAGCGGACGGCCCTGGTGCAGGGCGATGCCGGTCCCGGTCATCGTGAAGAGCGCGAGCCCGATGGCGTCGATCACCACCGACCGGCGGTGCATCTCGGAGGCGAGATGGAAGATGCGCGCGCTGTAGACGAACGGGATGCACAACGCGAGGATCACGACCAACAGCAGGTAATGCTCCATCCAGTAGAAAGGCCGGTTGTCCAGCAGCAGGTCGCGCACCGTCCCGCCGGCGAAGGCATTGATGCACGCGAGCGCGTAGGCGCCGATGATGTCCATGGACTTGTTCGCGGCGAGGATCATGCCCGCCACCGCGGCGGCGATCACCGCCGTCGTCTCGAAGAGGGTGAAGACGAGCGCGCCGCTCAGGTGCGGGAATTCGGGCACGCGGTCAGGCCATCAAGTGCACGATGACCGTGCCCCAGGTGGTGAGCAGGATGTGGCCGATCGCCACGGTTCCCGAATAGCCCAGCACGGCGACCGGGCTCTGCGAACGCTCCTGGACCGCGGCCATCCCGGCAGTCACCGTCTGCGCGCCGGCGATGCCGCCCAGCAGGAGCACCGGGTTCAAGCCCAGCAGGTAGCGCCCGAAGAAGAGGGCGACCAGCAGCGGCACCGTGGTGACCACCATGCCGCCGAAGAACAGCCCGATGCCCGCTTCCCGGATCGCCTGCATGAAGTGCGGCCCGGCGCCGATCCCCACCATCGCGCAGAAGCTCGCGAGGCCCAGTGCGCTCATCAGCGAGACGGCGCCCTCCGGGATGCGGCCGAAGAGAGGGCGGATCGAATGCAGGTAGCCGACCGCGAGGCCCGCGAGCAGCGTGCCCACGCTCGTGCCCAGCGCGATGCGCATCGCGCCGACGGGGATCACCACGAGGATGCCGATCAATGCGCCGGCGCAGATCGCGAGGCCGAGGGTCACGAAGTCCGTGGCCTCCGACGGCAGAACCGTGCGCCCGATGACTTTCTCGGCGCGCACGACCGCGGGCTCGGGGCCCGTCACCTGCAGCACGTCGCCGCGCTCGATCACCGTGTTGCGCGCCACCGGCAGCTTCTCGCCGCCGCGCCGGATCGTGCGCAGGAAGATGCCGCGCGCCTCGGGCAGGTTGACCGCCAGGTCGCCCAGCCTCTTCCCGATGACGGCCTCGCTCGCCACGAAGATGTCGTAGGTCGCGACGGGGATGTCGAGCAGCTCACGGTCCTCGACCTCCGCGGCGGCACGGTTACCGAGGATCGAGACGAGCGATTCGCGGCTTCCGGAGGCGACCACCACGTCCCCGGCCTGCAGCACGGTGCCGGGCTCGGGCGTCACGAGCGCGGCGCCGCGGCGAATGCGTTCGATGAAGAGCCGCGCGTCCAGGGCGACCTTCTCGGCCTCGGCGACGGTCTTGCCCACCGCCTGGCCGCCCTCGGGCAGGCGATACGCGCGCATCTCGAAGGGGCGCCAGGCCGAGGAGATGCCGGGGCGGTCGCGCTCGAAGCCCAGCGCGTCCTCGACCTCGCGCGCGTCGCGTTTCAGGTCCGCGCGCAGCAGCCAGGGGCCCACGTGGCTGCAGAAGAGGATCGTGCCGAGGGTGCCGAAGACGTAGCAGACGGCATCGGCCACCGCGATGTGGGCAACCAACCGGTCCTGCTCCTCGGGCGCGATGGCGAGCGAATGGATCGCCTCGGCCGCCGTGCCGATGGCGGGCGACTCCGTGAGTGCCCCCGACAGCAAGCCGGCGGCGAACCCGACATCGAGCCCGAGGAACTTCGCCACCGCGAACGCCGCGAGCAGCCCCACGACGCATTGGACGGTCGCGAGCACGGGCCAGCGCCACCCGCCGCCCTTCATCGCCGCGAAGAAGCTGGGGCCCACGGAGTATCCGATGCTGAAGAGGAAGAGCAGGAAGAGGAGCGACTTCGCCGTCGAGGAGACGGGAATCTCCACGAGGTAGCCCAGGGCGAGTCCCACGAGAAGCGATCCCGTGACGGGACCGAGGCCGAAGCCCTTGTACTTGATCGCCCCGACCCAGTAGCCAAGGCCCACGGACAGGAGCACCGCGAGCTCGGGGTACTTCTGCAGAACCTGCGCCAGCCAATGCATGGCGGGTGCCCCTTACTTCGACATGACCATCGCGACGTACCCGAACACGGTGAGCAGGATGCCAGAAACCGCATAGCCCACCGGGAAGCCGATCCATGGCACGGAGCTGCCGATCTCCTTGGCCGCCTCGCGCGCCGGGCCCGAGTGCGAGCGGGCGCCGGCGATGCCGCCCATCAGGATCGCCGGGTTGATCTTCATCAGGTGCAGGCCGATGGCCCAGCAGACGATCGGCGGGACCGTGCACGTGAAGAATCCCGCGACGAGGATCTTCGCGGCGAGCTCGCCCGAGAGCTGGGTGACGAGGCTCGCGCCGGCGTTGATGCCCACGATGGCGATGAAGACGACGAGCCCCAGGTCCTCGAGGATGTTGCGCGCGGCGTTCGGCGTGTTGCCGAAGAAGCGCAGCCGCGAGGCCGCCGACGAGACGATCACGCCGGAGACGAGCAGCCCCCCCGCGTTGCCGAGGCCCACCTTCGCGCCGGCGAGCGGGAAGGAGATCGTGCCGATGGCGAGGCCCAGGATCATGCCGATGGAGAGCGTCATCAGGTCCGTGGACGTGCTGGGACGCGCGATCCTGCCCAGCTTCGCCGCCAGCTTGTCGACGGCACTCTTGAAGCCGGCGACGAACAGCACGTCGAAACGCTGGATCCTGAGGTGCAGCCCCAGCGGGATCGGCACGCCGCCGCGCTCGATGTGGTGCAGCGCCACCTGGCCCATGAGGTCCGGCGTGCGCAGCGCGACGAGCTCCGTGCCTTCCACGTCCTTGTTGGTGACGAGGATCTCGGCGGCATCGAGCGGCACGGCGAGCGCCGCCGCGTCCGCGACCTCGGGCCCGATGAGCCCCATGTTGGAGGTGAGCTCCTCGATGCGGCCGCCCACCGTGACGATGTCGCCCTGCCGCAGGATGAGGTCGTCGCCGGCTCCCAGCCTGGAGTACGACGAGGCCGGCAGCGCGCCGCGGTCCTTGCGGACCTGCGCGGCGGGCGTGGTCTCGGATTCCCGCACGCGCGTGGTGCTGGGCACGCCGGCGGCGGCGAGCGCCATCGGCTCCTCCGCGAACGCGAACGCAGACCTTGCGGGGACCACCGGGCCGCACTTGGCGGGCGCGATGCGCAGCACGTTCAGGATCTTGTACTGGGGATACTTCTCGATGAACTGGTGCACCGTCCAGCCCGTGACCGCCTCGTTGGTGAGGCGGTAGGCGCGGACGCCGAGCGGGCGGAAGCCCGTGAGGCCGGCGTCATCGACGTTCGGCACGCCGAACTGCTCTTCGTACTTCCTCGCCTCGGCGCGCGCGTCGATGCCCCACCAGCGCGGCAGGTACTTGCAGATGAGGATGATGCCCACCGTGCCCCAGATGTAGGTGAGGCCATAGGACAACGCGATCATGCCGCTCACGTCCTCGAACTTCGCACCCGCGGGCAGCGGGAAGGCGCCTTGCTTCACGGCTTCTTCCGCCGAGCCGATGGCCGCGGACATGGTCATGGACCCGGCGAGGATGCCGCCCGCGGTGCCCGCGGGCAGCTCCCACATCTTCACGAAGGCCACGCACGCGAGCAACCCCAGCACCGAGCAGATGACCGCGAGGACGGTGAACTTGAGCCCGTCGCCCTTGAGGCTGTTCACGAAGGACGGCCCCACGCGAAGCCCCACGCCGTACATGAACAGGTAATAGAAGATCGACTTCGTGTAGTTGTCGATGCTCATCCGGATGCCCATCGTGGAGGCGGCGGCCGAGACGGCCGCGCCCACGACGATCGCCGAGGCCACCATGCCCAGGCCGTAGCCCTTGATGGTGACCTTGCCCAGCAATACCGCGCCCAGGACCACGGCGAACAGCAGCATGTACGAGTTCGCCGCGAGCCACTGGAGCAACGGTTGCACTAGTCGGCGCCTACGGGTTGCTTGGCGATGGGGCGCTCCGTGGCGGACACCTTGCCCTTCAACTGCGCGAGCGCCTCGGGCTTGAGGCACTCCAGGCCCATGGCGCCGTTGTAGCCGTGGATCTCCTTCACGTCGAGCTTGCGCATGAACGTGATGGTGCTCTCCGTGATCACCTGGCCCGGCACCAGGATCGGGAAGCCGGGCGGGTACGGGATCACGAACTTCGCCGACACGACCTCGGGCCCGTTCTTGATGCGCTCGTCGAGCTCCTTGCTGTTGAGCTTGAGGTACTCGCATGCCGCCGGGTTGGCCGCGAGGTAGAACGCCGCGCGCATGTTGCCCTCGTTGGCGGCGCTCTTCGGGTTCTCGCGGAAGACGTCGTGGAAGCGCGAGAAGTCCGGCAGGTCCGGTACGTCGGTCACCAGCGACTTCACGCGCTCGTTGAAGATCGCCTTCTCCTTGTCGCCGCCCTCGGCCAGGCGCTTGTCGATGGCGCGCGACATGTCGGCGAGCGCCTTCATGAGGTGGGCCACGTCGCTGCGGGTGTTGTTGATGTTGATCTGCACCAGCACGCTGTTGCGCGAGGTCTTGTTGATCTGGATGTCGTACTCGTTGGCGAGCAGCGCCTTGAACTGCGAGCCGTCCATGGCGGCGTTGCCGCACAGCACGGTGACCCGGGTCGGATCCAGGAAGAACTCGTCGGTCTCGAGCGCGTTGAGCGTCTTGGCCATGTTCCAGCCCGGCAGGCCGTAGTCGGTCATGCCCGACTTGCGGTACTCGGCGGGGATCATCTCGGCCGGCGTGGCGGCCTTGAAGTACTTCGAGATGAGCGGGTGCGAGTTGATGTCATGCCGCAGCTCGATCGCGAGCTGGATCGCGCGCTGCACCAGCTCGTAGCCTTCCAGCTCCATCTGCCGGCGCGCGAGGTCGAGCGTGGCGATGATCTGCAGGTTGGGCGAGGTCGAGGTGTGGGTGAAGTAGGACTCCTTGAACATCGGCTCGACCTTGTGGAAGTCCTGGTCGGCCACCACGACGATGGAGCCTTGCCGCAGCGACGACATGGACTTGTGGACCGAGTCCGTCTCGTACACGCGCACCCGCACCTTGTCGGGGTCGGGCAGGAGCGGCGTGTCGAGCAGCGCCTTGTTCTTCGGGTCGATCTCGCCCACCTTGGCCCTGAACGCGTTGTAGTGCTCGCGGTAGGCGGGGTCCTTCATCATCTCGCGGATTCGCGCGGCCGCGCCCATGGCGGTGCGCCTGCGAAGGAAGGGCGAGAAGCGCGCGAAGCCGAACCAGGCCTCGTCCCACAGGAAGATCAAGTCCGGCTTGATGGCCAGGCACTCGAGCATCGTCTGCTTCACGTTGGCCACGTGGCCGTCGAACGTGCAGTTGGTGAGCACGATCATCTTGGCGCGGTCGAGCTTGCCCTCGGCCTTGAGCGCGAGGAGCGCCTGCTTGATGGGGCGGATCGCGAGGCTGCCGTACATCGAGTACTGCGTGAGCGGGAAGGCGTCGATGTAGTACGGTTGCGCGCCCGCGAGCACCAGGCCGTAGTGGTGCGACTTGTGGCAGTCGCGGTCGATCAGCACGATGTCGCCCGGGGAGAGCAGCGCCATGTGCACGATCTTGTTGGAGGTGGACGTGCCGTTGGTCACGAAGAACGAGCGGTCGCCGCCCAGGGCGCGCGCCGCCTTGTCCTGCGCCACCTTGATGTTGCCGGTGGGCTCGAGGAGGCTGTCCAGCCCGCCCGTGGTGGCCGACGATTCCGCGAGGAACAGGTTGGCGCCGTAGAACTCGCCCATGTCGCGGATCCAGTTGGACTTGAAGATCGACTTGCCGCGCGCCACCGGCAGCGCGTGGAACGTGCCGATCGGGCGCTGCGCGTATTTCTTCAGGTTGTCGAAGTAAGGCGTGGCGTAGCGGTCGGCGACGCCGTCGAGGATCGAGAGATGGATCTCGAGCATCTCCTCGACGCCGTAGAAGACGCGGCGCACGCACGCGGCCTCGTCGGAGCCGGCCAGCGCTCCCACGTCGCGGTCGGTGCAGAGGTACACGTCGAGCTCGGGGCGATAGGCGCGCAACGCGCGGGCGAGCACCGTGCCCAGGTCCCCGTCGACGCTGGGTTCCGCGTGCACCTGCGCGGTAAGGATCTCGCGCAGGTCGGCCACGGCGTATTGCGACGGATACGGGAAGCCGTCGAAGATCACCACGGCCTGCAGGTTGTAGTTGAGGATCGCCGCGAGCGCCGCATCCTCGAAGCTGCCGACCACGACGGGCTCGTAGATGAAGCTGTCGGTGTCGCGGCGCAGGCGGCGCAGGGCCTCGCGAGTGGCGCCCCAGGTCGAGCGATCGCCGGGGCTCACGATGAGCACTTCGAAATAGGGCTTGCGCGCCTGGCCATGGCCGATGCCCGGCGGCAGCACGTCGGGCGCGTGGGCCTCGGCGTCTTCCTCGGTCCTCCACGCCTCGGGATCGTCGCGATAGCTGTTGGACAGCAGCGACACGCTGATGCGCTGCGCGAGCCTCGCGAAGCCGTTCCAGTCGGAGGTCTGCAGCCGCTCCTTCAGGACGGCCAGAAGGCCCGGGCCCGGATAGGCGCACAGGTCCTCGAGCGGCGCGAGCGCGTTGATCTCGTCGGCGGCCTGGGTGCGCAAGGCATCCGCGTTCGCGGCCCCGGCGGCCAGCGATCTTGCGAGGCGGTGCACGGTGCGCCAACGATCGACGCGCCCTTGCGACATGGAAAAATAGCTGGAGAGTCCCTTGCGGGCCTCGGGTTTGGCGCTGGTTGCCATCGCGGTCTCCTTGGGAATTCGATCCGGACGCGCGGCTTCGCACGACGCGCCGGTTGTCTCCAAAGGATGTCCTTCGGCGATGGCCTCCGCTATTGCACCATGGTGCCGCTCACGCGATCACTTGTAGGCCGCGGGAGCCGTCGGCGGATATTTGGCGAGCGCGGCCTTCACCGCCGCCTCGATGGCCGGCTGCGGATCGGCGAGCGTCTTGTCGGTCACGCTGTCGGTCACCACGCCTTCCCACACGAGCTGCTTGCGCTTCATGTCGACGATGTCGATGTTGAGCGTTCCCTCGGTGTAGGGCTCGACGGTGTCCACCATCGCGTATCCGGGCCACGCGCCGTAGTAGCCGCGCCGGTAGCCGTAGTAACCCGGCGGCGGATAGAGCGTGGCGGGCGTGGTGCGCAGCTTGTCGCTCAGCCGGCCGTTGAAGTTCACGATGAGGTCGGGATTGGATTCCTCGTAGCGCAGCCCGCGCGCATCGAGCTCGCGCCGCGCCGCCACCTTGAGGTAGCGCGAGATCGCGCCTTCATATCCGTTGCGGTCGGTTCCCAGCGGGCTCGCGAACCCGTACGTCTTGTAGTCCTGGAACGACGCGTTGTGGTCGTAGTCCATCCGGACCTGGGGGCCCGTTTCGCAAGCGGCAAGCAGTGCGCATGCAGCGGCGGCCGCCGCGATGCGCAGCGTCCGGCAAATTCCGTTGGGGGCCTTCATGGCTTCCTCCGCCAGTCGTTGAACAACCCACCTTGAGCCCCGCCCGCCGCACGGTCAATGGCACGTTGGGGCTTGTTCCAATGGGTGATATCGTGGACCAGATGCCGGTTTGACGTTGCACAAGCTCCGGTAGCAGAGTGCTGTTAACGTGACGCAGCCAAGCCTCACGGGGAGTGCCAGATGCAGGACGCAGAACGCGAACAGTGGCGGGCCAGCCTGCGCGATCATGCGCAGCAAGTGGAGAAGCTTTCGCGATCGCTCGCGGACCCTTCGCTCCACGACAAGTACGCCACGTTCCTTACCGCTCAAGTGACGCGCCACCGCATCAGCATGGCCTTGCTCACCTCCCGGTTGGGCGAGCCCTCCACGGTCAGCTAGCTTTCGCGGTCGCAAGTCGGCGCGAGGGACGCATGGCCCGTTGATCGGGCATGCGCCGCTTCCCGCAGCTTGCGTCCTTCGCGTTGGCATTCCTGGCCGCGTTCGATGCCGCCGCATGGGGCCCGGACGGCCACGCCATCGTGGCCGAGGTCGCGCAGCGGCGTCTCACGCCGGCGGCCGTTCGCGAAGTCGAAGCGCTCCTCGGCCGCGGCGCCTCGCTTGCCTCGGTCTCGATGTGGGCGGACGAGGTGCGCGATTCCCGTCCCGAAACGTTCAACTGGCACTTCGTGGACATCCCGCTCGCCGAGACGCGGTACGATGCGGCGCGCGATTGCCCGGCACCCGCGAAAGGCGAGTGCATCGTGGGCGCACTGGGCCGCCTGCGGGCGCAGCTCGGTTGCTCCGCCAAACCCGCCGTGCGCCGCGAGGCGCTGCGCTACGTCGTGCACCTGGTCGCCGACGTCCACCAGCCCTTCCACACCGTGCAGGACGATCGCGGCGGCAACGAGGTGAGGGTCGAGGTGATGCTCCATCCTGCGCGTTGCCCGCGCTGCGGCGCGAGGCGCGGCCGCGACAACCTTCACGCGCTCTGGGACAGCACGCTCATCGCGGCAACCGCGCGAAGCTGGGGCGCATACGTCGCGCGGCTCGAGGAGGGCTTCCTCGATTCGGACGAGGCGCGCGAGGTTCGGGCGGGTGATCCCACGCGCTGGGCCGAGGAGGCGCACGCCGCGGCGCGCGATATGCGCGCGGCGCTTCCCCCGGGCGGGGTGGTGGGCGATGCCTACTATGCGAAGGCGCTGCCGGTACTCGATCGGCAGCTCGCTCGCGCCGGGCTGCGCCTCGCGGGCTGGCTCAACGAAGCCTTCGCCAGGCGCTGCCCGCGCTGAGAGCGCGCGGCGATACGCTGCGTCCGGCCTCTGTCACACAATGTTTCCCCGTGCGCAGGGCGGGAAAAAGTTGGCATCATCGCGGGATGCGGCGATATCTTCCGGTTCTCGTGGCCGCCGTCCTCGCCGCTTGCGGCGGCGGCGGAGGAGGCGGCAGCAGCAGCAACAACAATGGCGGTGGGACGATTCCTGCACCGCCGCCCGATGCGGGGTTCACGGACTCGGTCGCCTACTCGCCGGCTGCGACGGCGTCGCTCGCCAGCGCGGCCGAGATCACCGCTGTCACCAAGCACCAGGTCGTGGTGGACGGGGCGACGCTCAACTACACGGCCACCGCCGGGCACCTCACGGCGCTGGACCTTGCCGCGGCGCCGGAGGCCTCGTTCTTCTATATCGCCTATACGCTGGACGGCGCCGATCCCGGCACGCGGCCCGTCACGTTCTTCTATAACGGCGGCCCGGGCTCGGCCACGATATGGCTGCACCTGGGCTCCTTCGGGCCCAAGCGCCTTGCCACCAACGCGCCCTCGACCACCACGCCGGTTCCCTTCGCGTTCGTCGATAACGCGCAGACGCTGCTCGACCGCAGCGACCTCGTCTTCGTGGACGCCGTCGGCACCGGGTTCTCCGAGGCGATCGCGCCGAACAACAACCGCACGTTCTGGAGCGTCGATGCCGACGCGGCCGTCTTCCGCGATTTCGTGAACCGCTACGCCGCCGCCAACGGCCGCACGGCCTCGCCCAAGTTCCTGTTCGGCGAGTCGTACGGCACCACGCGCAGCGCCGTGCTCGCCAGCTTCCTCGAAAGCGGCGGCACGTCGCTGAAGGGCGTGGTGCTGCAGTCCTCGATCCTCAACTACAACACCAACTGCGGGATCTTCCTGCCGGCGGTCATCAGCTGCTACGGAATGCTGCCGAGCTACGCGGCGATCGGCGCGTGGCTCTCGCTCGTGCAGCCGCCGCAGCCCGTGGCGCAGCTGCCCGCGTACATGGCGCAGATGCGCACGTTCGCCTCCGGGACCTACGATCCGGCCGCGCGCGCGTGGCTGCAGACCCATGCGCCACCCGACGCGACGCTCACCGGCCAGCTCGCCGCGGACACGGGCCTCGCGGCCTCGCAATGGACGCTGCACCTCAACATGGATCCCACCTTCTTCCACGATAACGTGGTCCCCGGCTCGGTGACGGGCTTCTACGACGGGCGCATGGTCGCGCCGGCCGGCACCTTCCTCGCTTCCGAGGGCGATCCGTCGAGCACCTTCTACGACGCATCCTTCGCCTCGACGATCGTGAGCTATCTCGCCAACGACCTGCACTACACGAATCCGTCCACCTACACCGTGCTTTCGAACGCCAACAACCTCTGGAACTACAGCCACGCGGGCATGCAGCTGCCGGACACGGTGCCGGACCTCGCGGCGGCGATGGTGCACAACCCGAGGCTGAGGGTCTTCTCGGCCAACGGCTACCACGACATGGTGACGCCGTTCTTCACCACCGAGAACGACCTCGCGCGCCTGGGCGGCAATCCCAACATCACCGTGCGCTTCTACCAGGGCGGGCACATGACCTACCTCGACGACGTAGCTCGCGTGCAGGAGAAGGCCGACCTCGCGGCGTTCTACCAGGCCGCGGCCGCCAAGTCCGAGGCGCCTGCCGTGCCGTCGGTGCCGCGCGTCGTCCTGGAGACGCCGCCCAGCCGCGCCGCCATGCCGCCGGCGGTCTTCGAGACGAAGCTGCGCGATCCCTTCCTGCCCGAAGCGCTGCGTTCGATCACGCCCGTGCCGCCCACGAGCGGCGCGGCCTTCGCGAAGCAAGTGGAAGAGCGCGTGCGCGCGCCTTTCGACAAGGCCGCGGGAAGCGCGGGGACGATCACGCGCGAGGGCGCGCGCGCCGCGGGGCTGGGCTACGTCACCGAGCACTTCGACGCCATCGATGCCCGCCGCGCCGGCGCCGTGAGCTTCGAGGACGTGAAGCGATACCTGCGCGAGCAGGGCGGGCAGCTGCCCGAGTGAGCGTCGTCGACCGGCTCCGCGACGAGGTCGCCGCGCGCGGCTACGCGTTCGTGCCGGGCGGCTCCATGGCCGATGCGCTGGGCCTGCTCGTCGACTGGAACCGCTTCGCCGCGAGCTGGTACGACATGCCGCTCGACAAGCAGCTGCCCGACGGCCACCGCTACCGGCGCCGCCGCTACGCGACGCTCTCCGCGCGCCACGGCGAGCACACCTTCCAGGTGGAACCGCACCAGCCGCACTACCAGAGCCGCGACTACAACCGCCTCGTGGGGGGCATCGAGCGATGGTTCGAGCCCATCGAGCCGGCAGTCCTCGAAAGCGACACGTTCGCGCGCGTCGTGGGCTTCGTGCTCGAGCTCTACGGGCCGCTGCGGCCCACGGCCGACTGGCACATCGAGTGCCACCAGTTCCGCATCGAGGCGCGGCGCGATGCCGCCGGCCTGCCGACGCCCGAAGGCGTGCACCGCGACGGCGTGGACTACGTGCTGGTGCTGCTGGTGAGCCGTGAGAACATCGAAAGCGGCACCACCACCGTGCACGACATGCAGGGGCAGACGTTGGGCAGCTTCACGCTCGCGACGCCGCTGGACACCGCGCTGGTGGACGACTACCGCTGCATGCACGGCGTCACGGCCGTGCGCCCGCTCGATCCCTCGCGGCCGGCATTTCGCGACGTGCTCGTGGTGACGCTGCGCGACAAGGCGCGCGCCTCAAAGCGCTAGCGTCGCGTCCTCGCCGAGCGAGCGCGCAAGGCGCTCGAGCGTGGGATCCAGGTCGAGGCCGGTCGCCTCGCGCAGCTTCTTCGCGCGCTTGCGAAGCGACTCGAGGCTTACCGCGCGCCGGCGGTCGGCCGCGGCGAGCGCGATCGTGTTGCCGTCGATCCCGCGCGGCAGGACGAGCATGCGGTCGTCGAAGGCCAGTGCGAGGCGGCTCGCGCTCGAGACGAGGCCGCCGCTGCGCCGCTCCACCAGGTTCGTCGCAAGCAATCCCCCGGGCTCGAGCCGCGCGCGGCAATTCGCGTAGAAGGGAAGCGTCTCGAGCATTCCGGTGCGCCCGCCCTCGTCGTAGCCATCCACGATGATGAGATCGTAGCGGCGCTCGTGGGTGGCGACGTGCTCGTGGCCATCGCCGATCTCGATGCGCAGGCGCGAGCGGTCCTCGGGCAGCTTGAAGAAATGCCGGGCGGCGGCGACCACCGCCGGAGCGATCTCGACCACCGTGAGGCGCGAGCGCGGCCGGTACCTGTAGAGGAACCGCGTGACCGAGGCGGCGCCGAGGCCCACCTGCAGCACGCTCGCCGGCCACGAGGGCGCGGGCCGCAGCAGCAGCGGGAACATGAGGTCGCGCGTGTACTCGAGCTCGAGCGCCCACGGGCGCGCGATGCGCATCGCGCCCTGCACCCACTCGCTGCCCAGGTGCAGGTAGCGGACGCCGCGTTCCTCGCGGACGTCTACTCGACTTTCGCGCCCGACGAGATCACCACTTTCGACCACTTCTCCGTCTCGGCCGCGACGGTGCGGCCGAAGTCCTCGGGCGTGCCGGGAATCGGCGTGCCGCCCAGCTCGGCGAGCTTCTTCTGCATGCCGGGATCGGCGAGCGCGCGGTTCACCTCGGCGTTCACTTTCTCGATGATCTCCTTGGGCGTGCCCTTGGGCATGCCGATGCCGAACCACGCGGTGGCCTCGTAGCCCGGCACGGTCTCGCCGATGGTGGGCACGTCCGGGAAGCCCGCGTCGCGCGTGGCGGAGGTCATGCCGAGCGCACGCAGGCGCCCGTTGCGGATGTATCCCGCCGAGGAGGGCAGGTTGTCGAACATCACGTGCACCTGGCCGGCCATGAGGTCGGTGAGCGCGGGGCCCGCGCCCTTGTAGGGCACGTGCAGCATGTCGCAGCCGGTCATCGTCTTGAAGAGCTCGCCCGAGAGATGCACCGAGGTGCCGCTGCCCGACGAAGCCATGTTCACCTTGCCGGGGTTGGCCTTGCACCACGCGATGAACTCGGCCACGGTCTTCGCGGGCACCGAGGGATTCACCTCCATCACGTTGGGCGTGCGCACGAGGCCCGCCACCGGCGCGATGTCGCGCACGAAGTTGAAGGAGAGGTTCTTGTACAGCGTCGCGTTGATGCCGTTGGCCGGGTTCACGAGCAGCATCGTGTAGCCGTCGGGCGGCGAGGTGACCACGTAGTCGGTGCCGATGTTGTTGCCGCCGCCGGGCTTGTTCTCGATGACGAACTGCTGGCCCATGTGGTCCGAGAGCCACTTGCCGATGATGCGGGCGAGCACGTCCGTGGTGCCGGCGGGCGGGTAGGGAACCACGAACTTCACGGGGCGGGTCGGATAGTCGACCGCCCAGGCGGTCGCGGATCCCGCGACGGCGAGCAACAGCGCGGCGATGATGCGGATGGCACGAAGCACGTGGGGCCTCCTCGGGTTCTTGTAGGTTTCGTACTTTGGGCGACTTCCGCTATGGTAGCGAAAAACGCCTCCGCGCCCGCCCCTTGAACGATCGCCCGGAAATCGAATCGCGCCTGGGCGAGGACATCCGCCTGCTCGGGCGCATCCTCGGCGAGACCCTGCGTGCCTACGAAGGCGAGGCGACCTTCGCGCTGGTCGAGGAGATCCGCCAGCTCGCCGTGGAAAGCCGCCGCCAGGAGGACACCGCGTCCCGCGAGCGGCTCTCGCGCGTGCTCGACGCCCTCACCGCCGACCAGGCCGTCATGGTGATCCGCGCGTTCAGCTACTTCTCGCTGCTCGCCAACATCGCCGAGGACCGCCACCAGATCCGCCGCCGCCGCGAGGACCTGCGCGAAGGCGCGCCGGCGCCGGCCTCCACGCTGCGCGGCCTCTTCGAGGAGGCGAAGGCCGCGGCTTGGGGCGCCGAAAAGCTCGAGGCGCTGCAGGCGATCCGCGTGCAGGCGGTCCTCACCGCCCACCCCACGGAAGTCCAGCGCAAGAGCACGCTCGATTGCCAGCTCGCCATCGCCGGCTGCCTCGCGCGCCTCGATTCGGTGGAAACGCTGCCGGGCGAGGCCGAGGCCGCCGTGACGGACTTGAGGCGCCTCATCGCGATCCTCTGGCAGACGCGGATGGTGCGGCCGGTGAAGCTGGGGGTCCCCGACGAGATCGAGAACGCGCTCGCGTACTTCAACTACACCTTCATCGAGGCCGTGCCCGCGATCGTGGTGGACGTGGAAGATGCCATCGCGCGCCTCTCGGGCAAGCCCCCGCCGCCCTTGCCGGCGCTGGTTTCGGTGGGCAGCTGGGTGGGAGGCGACCGCGACGGCAACCCGTTCGTCACCGCGGAGATGCTCGACCAGGCGGCGCGGCGCCACGCGGAAGTGGCGTTCGACCATTACCTCGCCGAGGTGCATGCGCTCGGCGGGGAGCTCCCGCTCTCGGCGTTGCTGACGCACAGCACGCACGAGCTGCAGGCGCTCGCGGAGCAGTCGCCGGATCCTTCGCCCCATCGCAAGGACGAGCCCTACCGCCGCGCGCTGACCGGCGTCTATGCGCGGCTCATCGCCACGGCCGAGGCATTGGGGCTGCGGCACACGCCGCGCGGCGCCGTGGGCAGGGCGCCGCCCTACGAGGGCGTCGCGGATTTCTCGGCGGCGCTCGACGTGATCGACGCGAGCCTGCACGCGAGCGGCAACGCGCTGCTCGCCGAAGGGCGGCTGCGCCTGCTGCGCAAGTCGGTCGTCGCCTTCGGCTTCCACCTGGCGCCCATCGACCTGCGGCAAAACTCGGACGTGCACGAGATCGTGATCGAGGAGCTGCTGCGCGAGGCGGGCGTGGAGGCCGGGTATCGCGAGCTCGCCGAGACGCACCGGCAGCGCATCCTCATCGCCGAGCTCGCATCGCCGCGACCGCTTCGCTCCGCGTTCGCGAAGTATTCGGACGTTGCCGCTTCGGAGCTCGCGGTGTTCGAAAGCGCGGCGCGCGCCCACCGGCGCTTCGGCGCCGCCTGCATCCGCCAGTACATCATCTCGAAGACCGACAGCGTCTCCGACCTCCTTGAAGTCGCCGTGCTGCTGAAGGAGGTCGGGCTCGTGAGGCCCGGCGCCCGGCCCGCCTCGTCGCTGCAGATCGTGCCCCTCTTCGAGACCATCGCCGACCTGCGCGCGGCGCCGCGCACCATGCGCGAGTGGTTCGCGCTGCCGCCCGCGCGCTCGCTGGTGGCCTCGCTGGGCGACCTGCAGGAGGTGATGCTCGGTTACTCGGACAGCAACAAGGACGGCGGCTACGTCACCTCCAACTGGGAGCTCTACAAGGCGGAGTCGGCGCTGGTGCGTGTGTTCGCGGAAGCGGGCGTGCGGCTGCGTTTCTTCCACGGGCGTGGAGGCACCGTCGGCCGCGGCGGCGGCCCCAGCTACGAGGCGATCCTCGCGCAGCCGGCGGGCAGCGTGCAGGGCGAGCTGCGCCTCACGGAGCAGGGCGAGGTGATCGCGGGCAAGTACGCCAACCACGAGATCGGGCGCCCCAACCTGGAGGCGCTCTTCGCCGCCACGGCGCGGGCCACCACCGGGAGCGCGCAGCCCGCAGGGCACGACGAGTTCGTCGCGGCGATGGAGGAGCTCTCGCGCGACGCCATGGCCGCCTATCGCAACCTCGTCTACGAGACCGACGGGTTCGCCGAGTATTTCCGCGCCACGACGCCGCTGGGCGAGATCGGCGACTTGAACATCGGCTCGCGGCCGGCATCCCGCAAGGCCTCGGGCCGCATCGAGGACCTGCGCGCGATCCCGTGGGTGTTCTCGTGGGCGCAATGCCGCGTGATGCTGCCGGGCTGGTTCGGCTTCGGCAGCGCCGCGCAGGCCCTGCGCGCCCGGCGCGGGGCGGAAGGCGAGAAGCTGCTTGCCCGCATGTACCGCGACTGGCCGTTCTTCCGCGCGATGCTCTCGAACATGGACATGCTGCTCGCCAAGGCCGACCTTTCGGTCGCATCGCGATACAAGGACCTGCACGCCGACCGCAAGCGGGCCGACTGGATCTTCGGCCGCATCCGCGCGGAGTACGAGGCCACGACCCAGGCGCTCTTGCGCATCACGGGGGCGAGCGCGTTCCTCGCGGCCAACCCGGCGCTCGCCCGCTCGATCCGCAACCGCTTTCCCTACCTCGATCCGCTCAACCACCTGCAGCTGGAGCTCCTGAGGCGCTACCGCGCGGGCGGCGCCGTGGACCGGGTGAGGAGCGGCATCCACCTCTCCATCAACGGGCTCGCGGCGGGGCTGCGCAACTCGGGATGACCCGGCCGGGCGGCGCGCCCGGTTCGTTGCCGCGCTACTTGGGCGGCTGCTGCCGCTTCGAGCGCACGTACTTCCCGTCGAAGGCGGTTTCCCACGTCTTGCCGCCGTCCTTCGTGACGCGCCAGTGCTGGCGGACCGATCCGTCGGCATTGGGCGTCCAGGTGATCTCGTTCACGCGCGCCGCGTCCTTGCGGCCGGGGAGCGTCGCGTCGGACATCGTGAGCGAGCCGCCGCGCATGCCGCCCTCGAGCACGAGGAGCGAGCTGTTGGAGTCCACCCACGTCTGGTGCCACAGGCCGCGCCGCGCGTCGAACACGTTGAAGCTTTGTCCCTGGAGCTCCTTCGACTTCCACGACTCGTGCAGCGCGCAGCCGTACAGGCGCTCGATGCGGTTGGTTCCCGAGAGCTTGCCGTCGGGCTCGAAGACGTCCCAGTCGCCGATCCAGAAGTCGAACTGGTGCGCCTCGGGCGCGCTGCAGGGCACCGGGCGGGGCGCCTGGCCGTAGGAATCGATCGAAAGCACCGCCATCGCGGCGGCGAGCGTGCTGGCCCACTCCCTCATGGTTTTGTCCTCCTCCGTGCCGCATGATGCTCTGCCGCGGCCATAGTAAAGTTGCGGCCTGTAACGGGGAGAAGACGAAAAGTGACTGCCACCGCCGCGCCCACCGCGACCGTTTTCAACTACACATACCAGTGCGGCGTTCCCGACTCGCCGGCACGCATACCACCGGCCCTGAAACGGATCGCCATCGTGGGCGGCGGCACGGCCGGCTGGATGGCCGCGATGATCCTCGCGCACAAGCTGGGGCCGCGCGGCGCCGAGATCTCCGTGCTCGAGTCGCCCGCCGTTTCCATCATCGGCGTGGGCGAGGGCTCCACGCCGTGGCTGCGCGGCTTCTTCGACATGCTGGGCATCGAGGAATCGGAATGGATGCCCGAGTGCAACGCAACCTACAAGTGCGGCATCACCTTCTCCGGGTGGAGCACCCGGCCGGGCTTCGAGAGCTACTTCCACCCGTTCGCCTCGATGCTCGACAACCTCACGCTCACGCAATTCACGCACAACGCCCAGGCGCGCGTGAACGGGCTCGACGTGGAAGCGCGGCCCGACCGGTTCTTCATCGCCTCCTACCTCGCGAAGAACCGCATGGCGCCCAAGCCGAACCGCAACTTCCCTTTCGACGTCTGGTACGGCTACCACTTCGACGCGGCGCTGGTCGGGAAGTACCTCCACAAGAAGGCGGTCGAGCGCGGCGTGAAGTACGTGAGCTGCCACGTGACGAACGTCAACATGAAGGAAAACGGCGACATCAAGTCCGTGACCACGAAGGAGCTGGGCGAGCTCGAGTTCGATTTCTTCGTCGATTGCACGGGCTTCGCGGGGTTGCTGATCCAGAAGGCGCTCAAGACGCCGTTCGTGAGCTTCTCCGACAACCTTTTCAACGACTCCGCGGTGGCGATGCCCACGCCCATGGGCGAGAAGATCGGCTCGCAGACGATCTCGGCGGCCATGAAGAGCGGATGGCGCTGGGAGATCCCGCTCACCAACCGCTACGGCAACGGCTACGTGTACAGCTCGTCGTTCTGCTCGCCGGACGAGGCGGAGAAGGAGCTGCGCGAGGCGATCGGCATGCTCGAATCCCCGGTCGAGGCGCGGCACCTCAAGATGAGGATCGGGCGCGTGACCGACCATTGGAACCGCAACTGCCTCGCCGTGGGCCTCTCGCAGGGTTTCATCGAGCCGCTGGAGGCCACGGCGCTCCTCTTCATCCAGCGCGCCGTGCAGAATTTCGTGGACGCGGTGGAAGGCGGCGACATGGGGGAGGCCGTGCGCACCCGCTACAACGCGAAGATCAACGAGCACTTCGAGGACACGCGCGACTACATCGTCACGCACTACAAGACCAACACCCGCAAGGACACGGAGTACTGGCGCGCCAACGCCGAGAACCCGAAGATCTCGGGCGCGCTCCAGGAGCTCTATGCCCTCTGGATGTCGGGCAAGAGCATCGCGCCCGCGGTGGGCTCGCAGAAGCTGGGCAAGGGTTATCCGATCTTCTCGTGGTACTGCATCCTCGCGGGCATGGGGATCTTTCCGGAGGGCGAGCGGCTGCGCAAGCCCAACGGGAAGGGCTCGCCGTACAACATGGAGGAGATCGACAACCTCCTGTCGCGCAGCCTCATGAACTTCCGCGACCAGCGCGAGGTCCTGGAGAACATCCCGCCGAAGGCGAAGGAGCCTTCGCTGCAGATCTACTTCTGGTAGCGATGCCGGCGCGCTTCGAGCCCGCGGTCCTCGAGACCGAGCGCCTGCGCCTGCGGTGGATCACGCCCGGCGACGTGGAAGCGATGTGGACCCTTTACTCGGACCCGGTGGTGAGCCGCTACCTTTCGCGTCCCGCATTCAGGGAACGCATCCAGGCCGAGAAGCTGGTGGCCAACGCGCTCGCCGGATATGCCGACGGCAGCAGCGTGAATTTCGCGTGCGAGCTGCGCGCCTCGGGCGAAGTGGTGGGCAACTGCATGCTCTTCCGCTTCCACGACGAGAGCCGCCGCGCCGAGGTTGGCTACTCGCTCGCCCGTGCGTACTGGGGCCGCGGCTACATGCACGAGTCGCTGGGGGCGCTCATCGACTACTCGTTCGGCGCGCTGGGTCTCAACCGCCTCGAGGCCGACATCGACCCGCGCAACGCGAGCTCCGCGAAGAGCCTCGAGCGCCTGGGCTTCGTGAAGGAAGGGGTCCTGCGCGAGAGATGGGTCGTCGCAGGGGAGACGTCCGATACGGCGTACTACGGGCTGCTGGCGCGCGACTGGCGCCGGCGGTGAAACTCAGCCGACCTGCTCGATGACCGGCTCCAGGTGGCGCTCGCCCTTCAGCGAATTGGCCACAAGGCAGCGGTCTTCCGCCTTCTGCATCAGCGCGCGGGCTTTCTCCAGGTCGGTTCCCGCCGGGACCTGGAGCGTCGCGTGCGTGACGAAGCGCGTGAATTGCGCGACGCCGCCGACGTTGTCGAGCACGGACTGCGTGCGGCACCTGAGGGCCTTCCATTCGAACTTCGCGGCGCGCGCGTACGCGCGAAACGTGAGGATGAAGCAGTTCGCTGCCGCGGCGCAAAGAAGCGTCTCCGGCGACCATCGATCGCCCGGGCCGTCGAACTGCGCCGGCGGGGCGGCCACGAGGTCCGGAAGCTTTTCGGAGGAAACGGCGAGATCGCCGGCGGGACCGCCCGAGGCTTCCACGACGTAGGTGTGCGGATAGGGATGCATCGTGCCCCCATTGTCACGGGCCGGGAAAGCGTCGGCTTTGACCGGGATCAAGGCCCTCCTGACGGGCTAGTCCGGCACGTTGCGCTTGAGCTCGTCCAGCCACGCCCGCCCGCTCGCATCCGAAGGCATCCGCCAGTCGCCCCGCGGCGAAAGGCTTCCGCCCGAAACGACCTTCGGTGAGTTGGGCAGCGCCGAGCGCTTGTACTGGTTCGCGAAGAAGCGCTGCAGGAAGAGTGCCAGCCACTTCTTGGTTTCGGGCAGTGTGTACGAGTGCCGCAGGCTCTCGGGGAACTGCGGCGGCCACTCGCCGCGCGACGCATCCTTCCAGGCATGCCACGCGAGGAAGGCGATCTTCGAGGGCCGCATGCCGAAGCGGGTGAGGTAATAGAGGTTGAAGTCCTGCAGCTCGTAGGGGCCGATCTTCTCCTGCGTGCTCTGGATCTTGCCGCTGTCGGGCGGCACGAGCTCCGGCGAGATCTCGGTATCGAGGATGGATTGAAGCGTCGCCGCCGTGCCGTGGTCCACGTGGCCGGAGTTCATCACCCACCGCACCAGGTACTGGATGAGCGTCTTCGCCACCGAGCCGTTCACGTTGTAGTGGCTCATGTGGTCGCCCACGCCGTAGGTGGCCCAGCCCAGCGAAAGCTCCGAGAGGTCGCCCGTGCCGACGACGAGGGCGTGGTTCTGGTTGGCGAGCCGGAAGAGGTAATCGGTGCGCAGGCCCGCCTGCACGTTCTCGAAGGTGACGTCGTAGACCGCCTCGCCCTTCGCGTACGGATGGCCGATGTCCTCGAGCATCTTGCGCGCCGCGGGCTTGATGTCGATCTCCTGCGCGGTCACGCCGAGCGCCTGCATCAGCGCCCACGCGTTCGACTTCGTGTGGTCCGTGGTCGCGAAGCCGGGCAGGGTGAAGGCGAGGATGTCGGAGCGCGGCACCTTCAGCATGTCGAACGCCCGCGCGATGACGAGCAGCGCATGGGTGGAATCGAGCCCGCCGGAGACGCCGATCACCACGCGCTTCGTGCCGGTGGCCTGGAGCCTGCGCGCGAGGCCCTGCACCTGGATGTTGAAGGCCTCGTAGCAATCGCGGTCGAGGCGCGCCGGATCGTCGGGCACGAAGGGGAAGCGGTCCACGCGGCGCTCGAGGCCCACGTCGTCGAATGACGAGCGGTGCGTGAACGCAACGCGCCGGGTCGATCGCTCGGGATGGCCCGCGGCGGCCGCGGCGGCGTTGAACGTGACGGTGCGCATGCGCTCGAGCCTCAGGCGCTCCACGTCCACGTCGGCGACCACGAAGCCGCTCGCGGAAGGGAATCGCCCGCTTTGCGCGAGAAGCGCCCCCAGCTCGTGGATCGTCGCCTGCCCGTCCCACGCGAGGTCCGTGGTGCTCTCCCCGGGCCCCGCCGCGGCGAACACGTAGGCGGCGAGGCAGCGCGCCGACTGCGACGAGCACAGCATCGCGCGCTCGTCGGCCTTGCCGATGAGGACGTTGGAGGCCGAAAGGTTGCAGAGGATGAGCGCGCCGGCGAGCGCTGCGCGCGTCGAGGGCGGCGTCGCGACCCAGAAGTCCTCGCAGATTTCCGCATGGAACGTGAAATCGGGCAGGTCGCTCGCCGCGAACACGAGATCGGTGCCGAAGGGCGCGGCATGCCCGGCCACGGCGATCTCGAGCCCCGTCACGCCGGCGCCGGGCGCGAACCAGCGGTTCTCGTAGTACTCGCGATAGTTGGGAAGGAAGGACTTGGGCACCACCCCCAGCACGGTCCCACGCGCGACGACCACGGCGCAGTTGTAGAGGCGCTGGTTGTGGCGAAGCGGCGCCCCCACGATGCAGGCGGGCCGCAGGTCGCGCGAGGCTTCGGCGAGCCGCGCGATCGCCGCCTCGACGGCCTCGAGGAGCGCGTCCTGCAAATGAAGGTCGTCGATGGCGTAGGCCGAGAGGCCCAGCTCGGGGAACACCATGAGGTCAACGCCGCGCGCGTCACCTTCGCGCATCAGCGCGAGCGTCTCGTCGGCATTGGCGCCGGGATCGGCCACGTGCACTCGCGGCGTGCAGGCGGCCACGCGCACGAATCCCTGGCGGTGCAACGAGAAGAAGCTCACCCGCGAAATTATACGTGCGCGGCGTCGGAGGGCGTGGTTTGCGCTAGGCGATCGCGGCGATCGCCTGCAGGCGGCAGGCGAGGAGGACGATGACGGCCACGAGGAGCGCGATGGCGATGAGGCGAAGCTCGAATCTCATGGCGGCCACGATACCGGCATAATAGGGCAGCTTCCGCCCTAGTTTCTCTATAAAGTCGCGCTATGCCCCATCCGACCACCCGCGTCCTCGCGGCGCTCGAGCTCCTGCAGTCCCACGGCCAGATCGGCGGCGCGGAGCTCGCGCGCCGCCTCGAGGTGGACCGCCGCACGCTGCGCCGCTACATCGCCACCCTCGAGGAGATGGGCGTGCCCATCACCACCGAGCAGGGCCGCTACGGCGGCTATCGCCTGGTTCCCGGCTACAAGCTGCCGCCGATGATGTTCACGGAGGACGAGGCGCAGGCCCTCTCGCTGGGCCTCATCGCCGCGCGCGGCCTGGGCCTTGCGGATGCGGCGCCCGCGATCGAGAGCGTGCAGGCGAAGCTCGACCGCGTGCTGCCCAGCGCGCCGCGCAAGACGCTCACGGCGCTGCGCGAAAGCGTCGCGCTGCAGACGGGGAACCCCCGCGCCCATGCGGATGCCAAGCTGCTGCGCATCCTGAGCGAGGGTGCGCAGTCGCGGCGCACGGCCTCGCTTCGCTACCGCGCCGCGCAGGGCGGCCTCACCTCGCGTGATTTCGACGTCTACGGCCTCGTGTACCGCGGCGGGCGCTGGTACGTGGTGGGCTTCTGCCGGCTGCGGCAGGGCTTGCGCACGCTGCGCCTCGATCGCGTCGCGCACGCCGAGATCGCCGCCGCGACGTTCGTGAAGCCCGAGGGTTTCGACGCCTCGGAATACCTCGATCACGCCATGGCTTCGCTGCCGCGCACGGTGGCCGCCGAGATTTTCCTCCACACGGATGACATCGCCGCGTGCCGCGACGTGTGCCATTCGGTGGGGATCGTGGAGCCGGAAGGCAAGGGCATCAAGCTCACCGGCTCGTTCGACGAGATCGAATGGTATGCCCGCGAGCTCATGCGCCTGCCGTTCCGCTTCGAGGTGCGCAAGCCCGAGGCGCTGCGAGACGAGATCGTGCGAATCGCGCGCGAGCTGCTCGCGTATCAGTCCTCGAAGCCTTCGACCTTCCTGAAGGTGCCCGGCAGCGCACGCCCGGTGCGGGCCCGCGCGCCGCGGTAGTGAGCGAGGTCGCCCGCCTTCACCGTGTACGTGCCGGGCTTGTCGCCGCGCAGGATGGTGGCGATGGAAAGGGATTCGCCCACCGGCTTGAAGCCCACCATCGGCTCGCCCTCATGCAGCTTGATCGCCATCACGCCGCGCCCGCCATTGGGGAGCTCGTTCACCTCTTCCACCGGGAAGACGAGCAGCCGCTTGTCGCGCGAGAGCGCCGCCACTTCCCCCGCTTCCGCGGCGAGGATCGAGGGCCTCAACAGCGACTCGCCTTCGCCGACGTTCACGAATTGCTTGCCCGCGCGCCGGTCCGTCACGAAGGCCTCGATCTTCGCGCGCAGCGCGTAGCCGCCGCTGCTCGATAGCAGCACCGCGGTCTCGGGCGGCCCGGAGATGAGGCCCACGATCGCGGTTCCGGCCGTTTCCGCGAGCGAGCTCACCGGCACGCCGTCGCCCTTGCCGCCGGGCAATTCGGACGCGCGCACGTTGAAGACGCGGCCGTTGGCGCCGAAGAGGACGATGGGCAGCACCGTGCGCGTCTCGACGATGGCGAGCCCCGCGTCGCCTTCCTTCCACGTGAGCGCGGTGCGGTCGATGCCGTGGCCCGAGCGCGAGCGCAGGAACCCGTTCCTCGACAGGATCACGGTGACCGGCTCGTCGGCGACCGTTTCCACCATCGAGATCGTGATGCGCTCGGCTTCCTCGATCACGGTGCGGCGCTTGTCGCCGTACTTTTCCGCGTCCTGCCGCACTTCCTGCGCGGCGAGCTTGCGGCGCTCGGCGGGCGAAGCGAGCAGCTTCCTCAGCGACGCCTGCTCCTTCTTGAGGTCGGCCGCTTCCTTCTCGATCTTGATGCCCTCGAGCCGCGCGAGCTGGCGCAGCCGGATCTCGAGGATGTCCTCGGCCTGGCGCTCGGAGAGCGAGAACCTCTCCATCAGCTCGGGCTTGGGCTCGTCGGAGGCGCGGATGAGCTTGATCACCTTGTCGATGTTGAGGAAGGCGATCATGCGGCCTTCGAGGATGTGCAGCCGGTCGGCCACCTCGGTGGCGCGGTGCTTCAGGCGCCGCTCGAGCACCTCGAGGCGGAACTTGGCCCATTCGCCCACCGCTTCGGCGAGCGGCATCAGCCGCGGCCGCCCGTCGGTGCCGATCGCGACCAGGTTCATCGCGACGTTGGATTCCATGGTGGTGTGCGCGAGCAGGAAGTTCATCAGCTCGTCGGGCTCCACCTTCGCGGTGCGCGGCTCGAAGACGATGCGCACCGGATGCTCGGCATCGGAATCGTCGCGCTGGCTCTCGAGGAGTGCCAGCGTGGCGGACTTGAGGCTCTGCTGGTCCGGCGTGAGCGACTTCTTGCCCGACTTGGGCTTCGGGTTCACCAGCTCGTCGATCTCGGCGAGCACCTTGGCGGCCGATGTGCCCGGCGGAAGCTCGGTCACCGCCACGCGATACTGGCCGCGCGCGAGCTTCTCGACGCTCCAGCGCGCCCGCACGCGGATGCTGCCCCGCCCGGTCTCGTAGGCGCGCCTGATCTCCTCGCGCGAGGAGATGATCTGCCCGCCGCCCGGGAAGTCCGGTCCCTTGATGGGCCGCGTGACGGGCTTGGCGCCGGGATCGCCCTCGAGCGTCTGCACGCACGCTTCGGCGACTTCCTTCAGATTGTGCGGCGGGATCTCGGTGGCCATGCCCACCGCGATGCCGGAGGCGCCGTTGAGCAGTCCCACCGGCAGGCGCGCGGGCAGCAGGCGGGGCTCCTGGAAGGAGCCGTCGTAGTTGTCGATGAAATCGACGGTTCCGCGGTCCAGCTCGGAGAGCAGGACGTGCTCGGCGAACGGCGTGAGGCGCACTTCCGTGTAGCGCATCGCCGCCGGCGCGTCGCCGTCGCGCGAGCCGAAATTTCCCTGGCCCTCGATGAGCGGATAGCGCAACGTGAAGTCCTGCGCCATGCGCACCGCGGCTTCGTACACCGCCGTATCGCCGTGCGGGTGGTACTTGCCGATCACGTCACCTACGATGCGCGCGGACTTCTTGAACGGGGCGTCGGCGCGGTTGCCCAGCTCGCGCATAGCGTAAAGGATGCGGCGCTGGACCGGCTTCTGCCCGTCCTCGGAGGCAGGCAGCGCGCGCCCCTTCACCACGCTCATCGCGTAGGCGAGGTAGGCTCCGCTCGCGAATTGCGCAAGCGACGGATTGTCGGGCGGGCGCGTCGGCGGCGGCGGAGGAGGTTGCGCGAACAGGTCGCCGGACAGGTCTTCGGCGCGGCCCGATCCGCCCTTCTTCGAGCGGGCGGCGCTCACAGGTCGGCCTCGATCGTGTGGCCTTCCTTCTCCATCCATGCGCGCCGTCCCGCCGCCTCCGACTTGCCCATCAGCAGCCTGAACGTCTCCTGCGCCCTGGGACGCTCGGCGTCGTCCAGGCGCATCTCGATGAGCCGCCGGGTGTCGGGGTTCATCGTGGTCTCGCGCAGCTGCTCCGGGTTCATCTCGCCCAGGCCCTTGAAGCGGCCGATGTGGACGAGGTTCTCGCGCACGCCTTCGTCGCGCAGCCTCTCGAGGATCTGCTCGCGCTCCACGTCGTCCAGCGCATAGTGGCGGCGCTCCGCCTTCACCTTGCCGTGGGGAGCCACGCGAATGGAGTAGAGCGGTGCCTGCGCGATGAACACGTGGCCCTTCTCGATCAGCTTGGGGAAGTGCCGGTAGAAGAGCGTGAGGAGGAGCGTCTGGATGTGGGCGCCGTCCACGTCCGCATCCGCCATGACGATCACCTTGCCGTAGCGCAGGTTCTCGAGCACGGCGTCGGCGGCGCCGGGCTCGTGCGGGTCGATGCCCAACGCCACCGCGATGTCGTGCACCTCGGTGTTCGCGTAGAGCTCGGTGGCGGCGACTTCGAAGGTGTTCAGCACCTTGCCCTTCAGCGGGAGGATCGCCTGGTACTGGCGGTCGCGGCCCTGCTTGGCCGAGCCGCCCGCCGAATCGCCCTCGACCAGGAAGACCTCGTTGCGCGAGGTGTCCTGCGACTCGCAGTCGGTGAGCTTGCCGGGCAGCACGGCCACGCCCGAGGTCTTGCGCTTCTCGACGATCTTCGAGGCCTTTTGCCGCGCGGCGGCCGCGCTGATGGCGAGCTGCGCGATCTTCTTGCCTTCCTCGGGGTTCTGGTTGAGCCAGGCATCGAGGGGATCCTTCACGCGCGAGGCGATGAGCTTCACGGCTTCGCGCGACGAGAGCCGCTCCTTGGTCTGGCCCTGGAACTGCGGATCGAGCATCCGCGCGGAGAGCACGTAGCGAAGCGGCTTCCACACGTCTTCCGACTGCAGCGTCACGCCGCGCGTGGTGAGCTCGTGGTGCTCGCAGAACTCCTTCACCGACTCGTACACCGCCTGGCGCAACCCCGCCTCGTGGGTGCCGCCGAGCGCCGTGGGAATCAGGTTCACGAACGATTCGCCTTCGCCGCCCGCCTCGGCCCACGCGAAGGCCCACGAGGCGCCTTCGCCCTCGGCATATTGGGCGTCCTCCGCGCCCACGTAGGACTCGGAGGCGAAGACCGGGCTCACGTAGCCGTCCAGGCCCTCGAGCCGCTCCTGCAGGTACGCGCTCAAGCCGCCTTCGTACTTCCAGGCGATCTTCTTGTCCTTGCCCGTTTCATCGGTGAGGGAGACCTCGAGGCCGGGCAGCAGCACGGCCTTGGCGCGCAGCAGCAGCTCGAGATCCGAGCGCTTGACCTTGGGCGTATCGAAGTACTTGGGATCGGGCCACGCGCGCACGATCGTTCCCGAGTCGCGCGGCGAAGCCTTGCCGGTGCGCTTCAGCTTGGAGACCGTCTCGCCGCCGGCGAACGCGATCTCGTGCACCTCGCCCTCGCGTTTCACCTTCACCTCGAGGCGCTTGGAAAGCGCGTTGGTGACGGAGACCCCGACGCCGTGCAGGCCGCCGGAGAACGCGTAGGCGCCGCCGCCTTTCTTGTCGAACTTGCCGCCCGCGTGCAGGCGCGTGAACACGATCTCGACCGTGGGCGCCTTCTCGACGGGGTGCGGGCCGACCGGGATGCCGCGCCCGTCGTCGGCCACGCTCACGGACCCGTCGGCGTGCATCGTGACGTCCACGTGCTTCGCGAAGCCGGCGAGCGCCTCGTCGGCCGCGTTGTCGATCATTTCCTGGATGATGTGCAGGGGACTGTCCGTGCGCGTATACATGCCGGGGCGCGCGCGCACGGGCTCGAGGCCCTTCAGGACCTTGATGGACTGCTCGTCGTATTTCATCGGGGAAGGATTGCGGTGCGAAACGGCAGAATTTTACCTTTGTTGGGACAGTCCAACGCGATCGCCGGTTTCCGGGAGGACGAATGAGTACCAAGCCGAAGCATTTTTCGATGATCCGCGAATTCCACGTCGCGGACTTCTTCACGCTCGGCAATGCGGCCTGCGGCACCGCGGGCATCCTGCTCGCGATGCTCTACGTGGAGCATTCGGACGCCCGCCACTTCTATGTGGCCGCGGCCATGGCGCCGCTCGCGTTGGTCTTCGACGTGCTGGACGGCCGCATCGCCCGCATGCGCCACGAAAACTCGGCGCTGGGCCGCGAGCTCGATTCGCTCGCCGACGTGATCTCGTTCGGCGTGATGCCGGCGGCGCTCGCGTTCGCGGCCGGGCTGCGCGGCGGATGGGATGCCGTGGTCCTCGGCTACTTCGTCTGCTGCGGCGTGAGCCGGCTTGCGCGCTACAACGTGACGGCCGAACAGCTTTCCGGCGCCGAAGGGAAGGTGAAGTACTTCGAGGGCACGCCGATTCCCACGAGCGTCGTGCTGGTGGGGATCCTCGCCGCGTGCGCGTGGCAGCGCAACCCGGGAGACGGCCTGTGGGGCGGGGCGTGGCGCCTGGGGCCCTGGCTCCTCCATCCGCTGGCAGTCCTCTTCGCCCTTTCCGGCAGCCTCATGATCAGCAAGACGCTGCGCATCCCCAAGCTCTGAACGCCGGCGGGCAATTCGGCTACGATGCGCGCATGGCGACCCGCAAGCCGAACCAAACGCCGCGGCCCACCCGCGCACAGGCCGAGGAGGCCGTCCGCACGCTGATCCGGTGGGCGGGCGACGATCCCCGGCGCGAAGGATTGCTCGAGACGCCGGGCCGCGTCGTGCGGGCGTACGAGGAGTTCTTCGACGGCTACGGGCAGGATCCGCGGCAGGTCCTCGCCAAGACCTTCACCGAGGTGGACGGCTACGACGAGATGATCGTGATGAACGACATCCGCTTCGAGAGCCATTGCGAGCACCACATGGTGCCCATCATCGGCAAGGCGCATATCGGCTACCTTCCCGACAAGCGCGTGGTCGGCATCTCGAAGCTCGCGCGCCTGGTGGACATCTTCGCGAAACGCCTGCAGGTGCAGGAGAAGATGACGGCCCAGATCGCCGACGCGCTGCAGGAAGTGCTGCGCCCGAAGGGCGTGGGCGTGATCATCGAGGCCGCGCACCAGTGCATGACGACGCGCGGCGTCCACAAGCCCGGCGTTTCGCTCGTCACGAGCCGCATGGTGGGCGCCTTCCGCGAAGATCCTTCGACGCGCCGCGAGTTCCTCGCCATCATCGGCCGGTCCAACGCCGGCGCGCTGCCCAACACCTGACATGAAAACCCGAGCCGCCGTCCTCAACGCGATGGGCGCGGGCACGCCGTACGCTCGCACCCGGCCATTGACCATCGAGACGCTCGAGCTGGCCCCGCCCGGCCCCGGCGAGATCCTGGTGCGCATGGCCGCGGCGGGCCTCTGCCACTCGGACCTCTCGGTGATCAACGGCGACCGGCCGCGGCCCACCCCGATGGCGCTGGGCCACGAGGCGGCCGGTGTCGTGGAAGAAGTGGGCCAGGGCGTGGCCGACCTGAAGAAGGGCGACCACGTCGTGCTCGTGTTCGTGCCGAGCTGCGGCCATTGCGGGCCCTGCGCGGAAGGCCGCCCCGCGTTGTGCGAACCCGGCGCCGCGTCGAACACGGCGGGGACGCTGCTCTCGGGCCAGCGCCGCCTGTTCCGCGAAGGCGGCGCGCTGGTGAACCACCACATGGGCTGCTCCGCGTTCGCCGACTTCGCGGTAGTCTCGCGCCGTTCGGCCGTGAAGATCGATCCCGAGCTGCCGCTCGACGAGGCCGCGCTGTTCGGATGCGCGGTGCTCACCGGCGTAGGGGCTGCGGTGAACACCGCACAGGTCCGCGCGGGTACTACGGCCGCGGTCGTGGGGCTGGGCGGCGTGGGCCTCGCCGCGGTGCTGGGCGCGATCGCCTGCGGAGCGCGGATGGTGGTCGCGGTCGATCTTTCGGCCGACAAGCTCGATCTCGCGAAGTCGCTGGGTGCCACGCATGCGTTCAATGCCGGCGATGCGGACGTCGTGGAGAAGGTGAAGGCCG
>DATIWC010000013.1:0-58456 GCA_035519515.1 Usitatibacter sp. | reverse complement strand
CTCGCGCGTCACGGGAACGCGCTCGACGTCGGTCGTCTCTCCACCGCCGCCCACCGCGCCGTTCTGCTTGTCCACCTCATGGCCCACCAGGCCGCCGACGATGGCGCCCGCGGCCGTGCCGCGATCGCGCCCGCCGCTGCTGGAGCCGAACTGGTGGCCGAGCACGCCGCCGGCGATGGCGCCGATCACCGTGCCGGGACCGATGACCGCGCCGTTGTCCTGGCGGGTGACCTGCCGGTCCTCGTAGCCGCGGCGCTGCTCGTTCCAGCATTCCTGGCGGTTCACGGGCGTTCGCTCGGTGACGGGTTGGACGGATTCCACGCGAGCCCAGTCGGTGAACGATTGCGCGAAGGCGGGAGCCGAGGTCGCGCCGAGTGCCAGGAGGGTCGCGGTGAGGGTCTTCTTCATCAAGTGCCTTTCATTGGTGGAAGTCCTGCCGCCATAACGCGCGATCGCCCCGCCGCGTTGACCGCGTAGGACTGGGCAATGGCGAGCTGCTCGCGCAGGATCGCGCGCACCGGCGCCGCGCGATCTTCGTCGAACGTGTAGGGACAATCGAAGCGCATGTAGGTATCCCACGCCATTTCCATCTGCACCGCGTGCACGCCGCCCGCGGGATTGCCGAAGCGGCGCGTGATGTGCCCGCCCTTGAAGCGGCCGTCGAGCACCGAGCGGTAGGGCGCGTGTCGCTGCAAGGCGACGAGAAGCGATTGCGCGAGGGCCGGGTCGCACGAGGTGCCGCCGGCCGTGCCGAGGTTGAAGTCGGGGAGCCGCCCTTCGAAGAGGCGCGGCGCGATGGGCACGATCGAGTGCGCGTCCCACAGGACGGCCGCGCCATGCGCCTCGCGCACGCGCTCGATCTCGCGCTCGAGGCGCGCATGGTACGGGCGCCACACGCTATCGACGCGCCGCGCGATCTCCGCCGCATCGGGCTGCGCGCCCCGATACAACGGCCGGCTGTCGAACGTGTCCGTGGGGCAGAGCTTGGGGGTATCGCGTCCCGGATAGAGGTTCGCCCCATCGGGCGGGCGATTCGCGTCCACCACGTAGCGTGAGAACGTCGCGGCGACGACGGTCGCGCCGATCTCGTCGAGGAAATCGTAGAGGCGCTCGAGGTGCCAGTCGGTGTCGGCGCGCTGCGCGGCGCAATCGTCGAAGGCGCGCCCCACGCGATGCGGCACGAACGTGCCCACGTGGGGCATCGAGACGACCAGGGGACTCGAGCCGCGGCGATACCGGTACGGCCAGACCGTCCCCTCAGAGAGGAACATCGAGCCCGTGCCGCTTCACCTGCTCGATCGCGCTTGCGTAGCCCGCATCGGCGTGGCGCACGACGCCCAGGGCCGGGTCGTTCCACAGCACGCGCTCGATGCGCCTGGCCGCCGCGGGCGTGCCGTCGCAGACGATCACCACGCCCGCGTGCTGCGAATAACCCATGCCGACGCCGCCGCCGTGATGGATGGAGACCCAGGTGGCGCCGCCCGCGGTCGAGAGCAGCGCGTTCAGCAGCGGCCAGTCGCTCACGGCGTCGCTGCCGTCCAGCATCGCTTCGGTCTCGCGGTTGGGGCTCGCCACCGAGCCCGTGTCCAGGTGGTCGCGCCCGATCACGATGGGCGCCTTCAACTCGCCGCGCGCCACCATCTCGTTGAAGGCGAGGCCCGCGACGTGCCTCTGCCCCAAGCCCAGCCAGCAGATGCGCGCGGGCAGCCCCTGGAAGTGGATGCGCGAGCGCGCCATGTCGAGCCAGCGGTGCAGGTGCGCGTCTTCCGGAAAGAGCGACTTCACCTTCGCGTCGGTCTTGTAGATGTCCTCGGGGTCGCCGGAGAGCGCGACCCAGCGGAACGGCCCCTTGCCCTCGCAGAAGAGCGGGCGGATGTACGCGGGGACGAAGCCCGGGAAGGCGAACGCGTCCTCCACGCCTTCGTCCTTGGCGACCTGCCGGATGTTGTTGCCGTAGTCCACGGTCGGGATGCCGCGAGCATGCAGCTCGAGCATTGCACGCACGTGACGCGTGATCGATTCGCGCGCGGCGGCTTCAACCGATTTCGGGTCCGACTTCTGCGCCGCCTCCCAGCGCTCCACGCTCCAGCCCGAGGGCAGGTAGCCGTTCACGAGGTCGTGCGCCGAGGTCTGGTCGGTGACGAGATCGGGACGCACGCCGCGCCGGGCGATCTCGGGCACGAGGTCGGCCGCGTTGCCGAGCAAGCCGATCGACACCGGCGTTTTCGATTGCGCGAGCATCGCAAGCGCCTCGTCGAGGGAGGCGGCCTGGCGATCGAGATAGCCCGTGCGAAGGCGCATGTCGATGCGGGACTGGCGGCACTCGATCGCCAGCATGGAAGCGCCGGCCATGGTCGCCGCGAGCGGCTGCGCGCCGCCCATCCCCCCGAGCCCCGCGGTCAGGATCCATCGTCCCGCGGCGTTCCCACCGTAGTGCTGGCGCAGCGCCTCGGCGAAAGTCTCGTAGGTGCCCTGCACGATGCCCTGCGAGCCGATGTAGATCCACGAGCCCGCGGTCATCTGGCCGAACATCATGAGGCCCTTGCGGTCGAGCTCGTTGAAATGCTCCCACGTGGCCCAGCGCGGCACGAGGTTCGAGTTGGCGATGAGCACGCGCGGCGCATCCGCGTGGGTCTTGAAGACGGCGACGGGCTTGCCCGATTGCACCAGCAGCGACTCGTCGTCGCCCAGGCGCTTCAACGCCGCGAGGATGGCGTCGAAGCATTCCCAGTTGCGCGCGGCCTTGCCGATGCCGCCGTAAACCACGAGCTGCGAGGGATTCTCGGCCACGTCGGGGTCGAGGTTGTTCTGGATCATGCGGTACGGCGCCTCGGTGAGCCAGCTGCGGCAGGCAAGCTCCGTGCCGCGCGGCGCGCGCACGACGCGCGATCCGGTTCCGATTTGGCGGTGCGTCATGGCCATGTCCTTCCTTGCGATCCGCTATTATGTCGCGCATGCCGCTCGTTCGCATCGACATGGTGAAGGGCCGCTCGGACGCCGAGGTCGTGGCCATCGGCTCGGCCGTGCAGCGCGCCATGGTGGAGACGCTCAACGTCCCCGAGCGCGACCGCTTCCAGGTGATCAGCGAGCACGCGCCGGGGCGACTCGTCTTCAACGAGGCCTACCTCGGCGTGAAGCGCAGCGACCGCATCGTCATCGTGCAGGTCTTCCTCAGCAAGGGCCGCACCACCGAGCAGAAGCAGGCGTTCTACGCCGCGCTCGCCCGCCACCTCGAAGCGGCGGGCACGCGCCGCGAGGACGTGACCATCACGCTCGTCGAGAACACGCGCGAGGACTGGTCGTTCGGCAACGGCGTCGCGCAGTACGTCGTGCTGCCGCGCGAGGAGTGGAAGTAGCCGAAGGTGGCGATCGAGCTCGAGACCGAACGCCTGCGGCTGCGCAAGTTCCGCGAGTCCGACTGGGATCCCTATGCCGCCATGTGCGCAGATCCGCAGGTGATGCGCTACCTCGGCACGGGCGTGACCATCGGCCGCGACGAAGCCTGGCGCTCGCTGGCGGTCTTCCTCGGGCACTGGCAGCTCAAGGGCTACGGCATGTGGGCGCTCGAAGCGAAGCAGACGGGCGAGTTCGTCGGGCGCGCGGGCTTCCTGCATCCGCCCGACTGGCCGGGCTTCGAGCTGGGCTGGGTGCTCGCGAGGCCCCATTGGGGCCGCGGCTACGCGATCGAGGCGGCGCGCGAGGCGCTGCGCTTCGCCTTCGAAGAGCTCGATCGCGACCGCGTGATCAGCCTCATTCGGCCCGCCAACGAGCGCTCGATTCGTGTCGCCGAGCGCCTCGGCTCGAAGCTCGCGGGCGAAGTGGAGCTGCGCGGCTCGAAGGCGCTGGTCTACGAGGCGTTGCCGCCGCGCTAGGCATGGACGCTGCGCCCCTCGATCTCGACGCCTACTTCGGCCGCATCGGCTACACGGGGCCGGCGAGTGCGAGCCTTGCAACGCTGGCATCGCTGCACGAGCTGCACCCCGCCGCGATCGCCTTCGAGAACCTCGCAGCCTTCATGGGCGAAGCGCCCGCGCTCGATCCCGCCTCGCTGCAGGCGAAGCTGGTGCGCGGCGGGCGAGGGGGCTGGTGCTTCGAGCAGAACCTCCTTTTCGCCGGCGTGCTCGAGTCGCTGGGCTTTCGCGTCCGCAAGCTCGCCGCGCGCGTGCGCTGGAACGTTCCCGAAGGCGTGGTCACGTCGCGCAGCCACTGCCTGCTCCATGTCGAGGCGCAAGGCGAAGAGCGCATCGTGGACGTGGGCTTCGGCGGCCAGGTGCTCACCGCACCGCTTCGCCTCGCCGCGGACGAGGAGCAGGCCACGCCGCACGAGCCCTTCCGCCTGAGGCGCCACGGCGCCGACGGCTGGCTCATGGAAGCGCGCCTCGAGGGCGAGTGGCGCGCGCTCTACGCATTCGACCTGCGCGAGCACGAGGTCGTGGACTACGAGATCAGCAACTGGTACCTCGCCAACCATCCGGACTCCCACTTCGTGAAGGGCATCGTCGCGGCGCGCACGGCGCCGGGCCTTCGCCACGCGCTGCGCAGCGCGCGCTACGCGGTGCACCACGCCGATGGCCGCACCGAGCGGCGCTTCATCGAGCAGGCCGACGAGCTGCTGGGGCTCCTCGAGGAAGTGTTCGGCCTGCGCGTGCCGCCCGGCGAAGTGCTGCGCGCCAAGGCGGCCGCGGCGATCGAGGCCGAGAAGGTTTCGCGCTAGCATAGGTCCATGGCGATCCATATCGTGCGCAAGTCCGACTACGCGAAGCTCGACTACTTCGACGCGTGGCTGCCGGAGCTCGCGCCGAGCGCGAAGCTCGTGAGCTTCGGCATGTCACGGCCGATGGACGAAGCGCGCTGGCGGCGTTTCGCCCGCTCCTACCGGGCCGAGATGAACAAGCCCGACAAGCGGCGGTTGCTCGAGGCCCTGGCCAGGCTCTCCGGTTCCACCGACTTCGCGGTGGGCTGCTACTGCGAGGACTCCTCGCGCTGCCACCGTTCGCTGCTGGGAGGACTCTTCGAGGAACACGGGGCGAAGGTCATCGTGGAAGAGCCTTGAGCTACGCCATGCGCTCCAGCAGCGTCCTGAAGGTCCCGTCGCGCACGAGCGGTGTCGCGGCCTCGATGTCGAGCGCGAGGTAGCGGTCGCCGTCGAGGTGGGGCGCCACCCGCCGGATGATGGCGTGCGCTTCCTCGAGGGGGCGCGAGGATTCGAGCGGCCGGCGGAAGTCGATGCCCTGCGCGGCCGCGAGCAGCTCGATGGCGACGATCGCGGAGGTGTTGGCCGCCATGTCCGCGAGCCGGCGCGCGGCGAAGGTCGCCATGGACACGTGGTCTTCCTGGTTCGCCGAGGTGGGAAGCGAATCGACGCTCGCCGGGTGCGCGAGGGACTTGTTCTCGGAGGCGAGGGCGGCGGCGGTGACGTGCGCGATCATGAAGCCCGAGTTCACGCCGGAGGCGGCGGTAAGGAAAGGCGGCAGCCCCGAGAGGCTCGCGTCGATGAGCAGCGCGATGCGCCGCTCCGACAGCGCGCCGATCTCCGCGATGGCGAGCGCGAGCTGGTCGGCGGCGAAGGCGACCGGCTCGGCGTGGAAGTTGCCGCCCGAGAGCGTCTCGTCGCGGTCGGGAAATACGAGCGGATTGTCGGTGACGCCGTTCGCCTCGATGGCGAGCGTGCGCGCGGCGGCGTCGATCACGTCGCGGCAGGCGCCCATCACCTGCGGCTGGCAGCGCAGGCTGTACGGATCCTGCACCTTGTCGTCGCCGGTGAGGTGCGAGGCCCGGATGCGGCTTCCCTCGAGCAAGCGCCGGTAGAGCGTGGCCGCCCGGATCTGCCCGGCGTGCCCGCGCAGCTCGTGGATGCGCGGATCGAACGGCGTGTCGCTGCCCATGGCGGCATCGACGCTCATCGCGCCGGCGACGACCGCGGCGGCGAACATGTTCTCCGCGGCGAAGAGGCCCTGGAGGGCCAGCGCCGTCGAAACCTGCGTGCCGTTCAGGAGCGCGAGCCCTTCCTTGGGCGCGAGCCTCAGCGGCTGCAGGCCCGCGATGCGCAGCCCGTCCACGGCGCCCAGCAGGCGGCCTTCGTGGCGCACCTGGCCCAGGCCCAGCAGCACCGCGCTCATGTGCGCGAGCGGCGCGAGGTCGCCCGAGGCGCCTACCGAGCCCTTCGAGGGAATGCAGGGGTACACGCGCGCGGCGAGGAGCGCGAGGAGGGCATCGACGACTTCCGCGCGAACGCCCGAGTAGCCGCGCGCAAGGCTCGCTACCTTCAGGAGCATGACGAGGCGCACCGCGCCGTCGTCGAGGAGCGGTCCCACGCCCACGCTGTGCGAGAGCACGAGGTTCCTCTGCAGCAGCTCCAGGGCGTCGTCGGGGATGTGCGTGTTGGCGAGCTTGCCGAAGCCCGTGTTGATGCCGTAGGCCGGTGCCCCGCGCGCCACGATGCGCCGCACCGCGGCGGCACCGGCTTGCAGCTTCGCGCGCGCGCCGGCATCGAGCGAGACCTCGCCGCCTTCGCGGGCGTACGCCTCCAGCGCCTCGAGCGTGAGGCTTCCCGGGACGAGCCTCACGCCGTGACGACCTTCTCGAAGCGCGCGAAGAAATCGTCGGCCATCTTGCGCGCCGCCGAGTCGACCAGCCGGCTGCCGATCTGCGCGAGGCGCCCGCCGATCCTGGCCGTCACCTCGTAGGCGAGCACGGTGACGGTGCCGTCGTCGGCGAGCGTGACGCGCGCGCTGCCGTTGGCGAATCCCGCGGTGACGCCGTCGCCGCTGAAGTTGAGCGTGTAGCTCTGCAGCTCGACCACGTCCTCGAGCCAGATCCTGCCGCGGAACTTCGCGTTCACGGGGCCCAACGACACCTTCATCGCAAGCACGAAATGCCCCTCGGCGTGGCGCTCCATGGATTCGCAGCCGGGAATCGACTGGCGGATCGTCTCGGGGTCGTTCAAGGCAGTCCACGCGACGCGGCGTTCGACCGCGAGCGTGCGCTGGCCCGTCATCTCCATCAGGAAAGCTCCTTCGCGAGGTCGGCGAGGCTCGCGACATTGTGCATCGGCAGGAAGGCATCCACATGCGGCCGCATGGCGGCGATGCCCGAGGCGACCGGCGTGAAGCCCGCGTAGCGCAGGAGCGGGTTCAACCACACGACGCGGTGGGCGCTTCGCTCGAGGTGCCGCATCTCGGCCGCAAGCAGCCCCACGTCGTCGCGCTCGAGGCCGTCGGTCACCAGCAGCACGGTGGCGTTCTGCGCGAGCAGGCGCCGCGCCCAGCGGCGGTTGAATTCGCGCAGGCACTCGGCGATGCGCGTGCCGCCGGCCCAGTCGGGCACGCAGGCCGCCACGCGGGCGAGCGCCTCGTCCACGTCGCGGTCACGCAGGGGACGCGTGACGTTGGTGAGCCGCGTCCCGAAGAGCAGCGTGGAGACGCGCGGCCGCGAACGCTCGAGGGCATGGGCGAAGTGCAGGAACATGCGCGTGTAGCGGTGCATGGAGCCGGAAATGTCGCACAGGATCACGAGCGGCGGGGCGCGGAGGCTGCGTTCGCGCCGCTCGATGCGCGTCACCTCGCCTCCGGAGCGTCCCATCGCGCGCAGCGTGGCGAGCAGGTCCACGGTCCCGCCGTGGCGCGCCGCGCGCATGCGGCGCGTGCGCACGTCTTCCACCGGCAGGCGAAGCCTCGCGACGAGCTCGCGCGCCTGGTCCCACTCCTGGCTCGTCATCTTCTCGAAATCCACCCCCCGCAGCCGCTCGGACGCGCTGAACGTGAGCGTGGTGTCGACCGTCACCTCGGGCGGGGACTCGCGCGGCGGTGGCGTGGCCCGCGAAGGCGCGAGCGCCTCGGCGAGCCGCCCGCCGGCCTCCGAGCGCGGCGTGCGCCCTTCCACTTTCGGCAGGAGCGCCGCGCGCATGCGCTCCTCCAGCCCCGGGTCGCGCCAGAAGCGGTCGAAGGCCTCGTCGAAGATCGCCTGCTGCTCGTGGCGCGTGAGGAAGAGGGCGCAAAGCGTCGCGTGCCAATCCTCGCGGCGCTCCAGCCCCGTGAGCGGCATCGCCCGCACGGCGTCCACGGTCTTGTCGGCGCCGATGGGAATGCCGGAGGCGCGCAGCACCCGTGCGAAGAGCACGACGTTCTGTGCGAGCCTCATGCCGCCAGCGATTTCGACTCGCGCAGCAGCTGCGCCACTTCCTCTTCGCCGAAACGCGCGATGTCGTCCTGGTACTTGAGCAGCACGCCCAGGGTGGAGCCCACCGATGCCGGGTCGAGCGACACGGTGTCGAGCACCATGAGCGCGCGCGTCCAGTCGATCGTCTCGGCCACGCCGGGCGCCTTGTAGAGGTCCATGGCGCGCAGCCGCTGCACGAACGCCACCACCTCCCGCGAGAGCGCCTGCGCGGCGCCGGGCGCCTTCACGCGAAGGATCTCGAGCTCGCGCTCGGCGCCGGGGTAGTCCACCCAGTGGTAGAGGCAGCGGCGCTTGATGGCGTCGTGGATCTCGCGCGTGCGGTTGGAGGTGAGCACCACGGCCGGTGTTTCGATCGCGCCGATCGCGCCCAGCTCGGGAATCGTCACCTGGAAATCGGAGAGCACCTCGAGCAGGTACGCCTCGAACGGCTCGTCGGCGCGGTCGAGCTCGTCGATGAGGAGCACGGCGGGCGTGGGCGATTGCAGCGCCTGCAGGATCGGGCGGCGGATGAGGTATTCGGCGCTGAAGAGGTCGTGCTCGAGCGCCTCGCGGTTCGCTTCCCCGGCCGCCTCGGCGATGCGGATCGCGGTCATCTGCTTCTGCACGTTCCACTCGTACACGGCGCCCGCGATGTCGAGCCCCTCGTAGCACTGCAGGCGGATGAGCGGGCGGCCGAGCGCCTGCGCGAGCGCCTTGGCGAGCTCGGTCTTGCCCACGCCCGCCTCCCCCTCGAGGAAGAGCGGGCGCCCGAGCTTGAGCGAAAGAAAAACCGCCGTCGCGAGACGGCGGTCGGCGACGTAGCCCGCGGCGGCGAGCGACTCTTCAGTTTGCTCGATCGAGTTCAAGCCGACGCGACGGCGCGCTGGGCCATGACCGTGATGAGGTGCGACCGGTATTCGGCGCTCGCGTGGATGTCGGAGGCGAGGTGGGCCGGCGGCACCGCGATGGATTTCACCGCGTCGGCCGACCAGTTCTTGGCGAGCGCATCCTCCATCGCCTTCACGCGGAAGACGCCGGCCGCGCCCGCGCCCGTGACCGCCACGCGCACGCCCGAGCCCATCTGCGCCACGAAGACGCCGACCACGGCGAAGCGCGAGGCCGGGTTGCGGAACTTCATGTACGCGGCCTTCTTGGGAACCGGGAAGACCACCGATGTGATGAGCTCGCCGGGCTCGAGCGCCGTCTGGAAGAGCCCCTTGAAGTAATCGTCGGCGGCGATCTTGCGGCGGTCCGTCACGATCGTCGCGCCCAGGCCCAGCACGCCGGCCGGGTAGTCGGCCGCCGGATCGTTGTTGGCGATGGATCCGCCCAGCGTGCCGCGGTTGCGCACCTGGCGGTCGCCGATGGCGGCGGCGAGGCTCGCGAGCGCACGGATGCGCGCGCCGACCTCCGCGGAGCCGGCAACTTCCGAGTGCCGTGCCATGGCGCCGATCACGAGCGCGTTGGCCTTCGAGTCGAGCTCGATCTTGCCGAGCTCCGGCATGTTGGCGAGGTCGATCAGGTCCGAGGGCGCGGTAAGCCTCAACTTCATCGCGGCGAGCAGCGACTGCCCCCCGGCGAGGTACTTGCCGTCCGGCCGGTCGGCCGCGATGCCCACCGCCTTGCCCACCGAGGTGGGCTCGTAGAAGCCAAATGAATTCATGGTCGTCTCCTCAAGCCTTCGCGCGGATCGCGCGCCACACGCGTTCGGAAGTCGCGGGCATCTGCAGGTCCTTCACGCCGATGGCGTCGCAGATCGCGTTCATCACCGCCGCCGGGGCACCGATGGCGCCTGCTTCCCCGCAGCCCTTCACGCCGAGCGGGTTGTGCGTGCAGGGCGTCACGCGCGTGCCCACCTTGAAGCTCGGCAGGTCCGCCGCGCGCGGCATCGCGTAGTCCATGTAGCTGCCGGTCACGAGCTGGCCGGATTCGCGGTCATAGACGCACTCCTCGAGCAGCGCCTGGCCGATGCCCTGCGCGAGCCCGCCGTGCACCTGCCCCTCGACGATCATCGGGTTGATGATGTTGCCGAAGTCGTCCACCGCAGTGAAGGACGCGATGCGCGTCTCGCCCGTCTGCGGATCGATCTCGACCTCGCAGATGTGCGTGCCCGCGGGATAGGTGAAGTTGGTGGGATCGTAGAACGCCGTCTCGTCCAGGCCCGGCTCGAGCTTGTCGAGCGGGTAGTTGTGCGGGACGTAGGCGGTGAGGGCGACCTGCGCGAACGGCACGTTCTTGTCCGTGCCCTTGACGGTGAACTTGCCGTCCTTGAACTCCACGTCGGTGTCGCTCACCTCCATCAGGTGCGCGGCGATCTTGCGGCCCTTGGCGACGATCTTGTCCACCGCCTTCATGATCGCGGTGCCGCCCACGGCGATGGAGCGCGAGCCGTAGGTGCCCATGCCGAACGGGATGCGCCCGGTGTCGCCGTGCACGACGTCGATGTCCTCGATGCCGATGCCCAGCCGCCCTGCGACCACCTGCGCGAACGTGGTCTCGTGCCCCTGGCCGTGGCTGTGCGAGCCGGTGAACACCGTCACCTTGCCGGTGGGATGCACGCGCACCTCGCCCGCCTCGAACAGGCCCGCGCGCGCGCCGAGCGAGCCGGCGACGTTGGAGGGCGCGAGCCCGCAGGCCTCGATGTAAGACGAGTAGCCCAGGCCGCGCAGCATGCCGCGCTTGGCCGACTCGGCCTTGCGCTGGGCGAAGCCCTTCACGTCGGCGAGCTCCATGGCGCCGTTCAGGCACGCATCGTAGTCGCCGATGTCGTAGGTGAGGGCGACCGGCGTCTGGTAGGGGAACGTGCGGATGAAGTTGCGCCGGCGCAGCTCGTCCTGCGCGATCTTCATCTCGGTGGCGGCGGTCGCGACGAGGCGCTCGACCACGTACGTGGCCTCGGGGCGCCCGGCACCGCGGTAGGCATCGACCGGCGCCGTGTTGGTGAAGACGGCCGTCACCTCGCAGTGGATCACGGGCGTCGTGTACTGGCCCGCGAGCAGCGTCGCGTAGAGGATCGTCGGGATGCACGAGGCGAAGGTGGAAAGGTACGCGCCCATCGACGCGGCGGTCTTCACGCGCATGGCGAGGAACTTGCCGTCCTTGTCGAGGGCGAGCTCGGCCTTGGTCACGTGGTCGCGGCCGTGCGCGTCGGAGACGAACGACTCGGAGCGCTCCGCCGTCCACTTGATGGGGCGGCCGACGGCCTTCGAGGCCCACACGCAGACGGTTTCCTCGGCGTACAGGTAGATCTTGGAGCCGAAGCCGCCGCCCACGTCGGGCGCGATCACGCGCACCTTGTGCTCCGGCAGGCCCAGCACGAAGGCCGTCATCAGGAGGCGCTCCACGTGCGGGTTCTGGTTGGCGACGTAGAGGGTGTATGAATCGTCCGCGCGGTTGAACGAGGCGTTGCACGCGCGCGGCTCGATCGCGTTGGGGATGAGGCGGTTGTTCACGAACTCGAGCGTGGTCACGTGGGCCGCCTTGGAGAAGGCCGCGTCGACGGCGGCCTTGTCGCCCAGCGCCCACACGTAGCAGATGTTGTCCGGCGCCTCGTCGTGCACGGCGGGGGCGCCCTTCTTCATGGCGTCGCGCACGTCCACGACCGCCGGGAGCTCCTCGTAGTCCACCTCGATCTTCTCCGAGGCGCTCTTCGCCTGCTCGCAGGTCTCGGCGATCACGATGGCGACGGGGTCGCCCACGTGGCGCACCTTGCCCTGCGCGAGGATCGCATGCTTCGGCTCCTTCATCGGCTTGCCGTCGCTGCCGGTGATGAGCCAGCCGCACGGCAGCCCCCCCACCGTGGCCGGGATGTCGGCGCCGGTGTACACGGCGAGCACGCCGCGCGAGCGCTTCGCCTCGTCCGTCTTGATGGAGCGGATGCGCGCGTGCGCGTGCGGCGAGCGCAGGAAGCACGCGTAGCTCTGGTTGGCGAGCTGGACGTCGTCGGTGTACTGGCCGGCGCCGGTGAGGAAGCGGGCGTCTTCCTTGCGCTCCATGCGCGCGCCGATCGGCCCCGTGGCCTTGGCCGCGGCGGGCGCGGCGGTGGTGGATTTTTCGCGAACAGTGGTATCGGTCATGACTTGTTCTCCAGGTCTGGGTCCCCGTCGTCACGGGGACGGTCCGCTTCAGGCCATCTGGGCGAGGCCTTCGCGGACCGCCTTCACGATGTTGTGGTAGCCGGTGCAGCGGCAGAAGTTGCCGTCGAGCGCGTCGCGGATCTGCGCTTCGGTGGGCGATTTCGTCTGCGCGGCGAGGCTCACCGCGTTCAGCACCATGCCGGGCGTGCAGAAACCGCACTGCAGGCCGTGGTGCTTGCGGAAGGCCTCCTGCATCGGGTGCAGGCTCCCGTTGCTGGCGAGCCCTTCGATGGTGGTGACGCGGGCGCCCTGCGCCTGCACCGCGAGCATGTTGCAGCTCTTCACGGCCTTGTCGTTCACCAGGATCGTGCACGCGCCGCATTGGGCGGTGTCGCAGCCCACGTGGGTGCCGGTGAGGTGGAGGTTGTCGCGCAGGAACTCGACCAGCAGCATGCGGGATTCGACTTCGGCGCTGACGGGCTTGCCGTTGACCGTCAGGGAGACGGAAATCTTCATCGACGACTCCTTCGGGGCGAAAGGATGGGGCGGTCTTGTGAAGCGGGGGGTGTGTTGGCGACTCTACTCCGATTCTCGCGGCGCCTTCAATACACCGCGCGCCCGCCCGAAAGGTCGAAGACAGCCCCGGTGGAGAACGAGCAATCCTCGGTGCACAGCCACGCCACCAGCGCCGCGACCTCCTCGACCTGGCCGAAGCGCCCCATGGGAATCTTCGAGAGCATGAAATCGATGTGCGCCTGTGTCATCTGGCTGAACATGCCCGTCTTCACCGCGGCCGGCGTCACGCAATTGACACGGACGCCCGTCCTGGCGAGCTCCTTGCCGAGCGACTTGGTGAGCGAGATCACGCCCGCCTTGGAGGCGCTGTAGGCCGAAGCGTTGGGGTTGCCTTCCTTGCCGGCGATGGAGGCGATGTTCACGATGCGCCCGTAGTCCCATTCGCGCATGGGCACCGCGAGCGCCTTGTTGCACAGGAAGACGCCGGTGAGGTTGATGTCGAGGACCTGTTTCCAATCGGCGACAGGGTAGTCCCACGTTGCGAGGTTGGGGCCGGTGATCCCTGCGCTGCACACCAGCGCGTCCACGCGGCCCAGCTCGCGCACGGTCTCGTCGCGCGCGAGGCACACGTCGGTCTCGTCGCTCACGTCCACGCGCAGCGTGTGCGTCGAGGCGCCGAGCGACGCGGCGGCCGCGGCGAGCGCGCCCTCGTCGCGGTCCCAGAGGCTCACGCGTGCGCCCGAGGCGATGAGGCGTTGCGCGATGGCGAAGCCGATTCCGGCCGCGCCGCCGGTCACGATGGCGTTGCGGTTCTTCAGGTCGAGTTGGTTCATGGTCCTCCCTCCGCGGGAATGATATATCGCAATTGGCCTGACCACTTGACCAACAGCGGCCGCAGCGTGATACGCTCCCGGAACAATTGCGGAGCGTGCCGGCGAGGCGCCCGCCCAGGAGGAGTCTCCCCGGATGGCATCGCGAAAGCGCCGGCGCAGCCAGGAATGGTTCGGGCGCGAAGGCAAGATGGGCTTCATCTACCGCTCGTGGGTGAAGAACCGCGGCATCCCCCAGGACCAGTTCGACGGCCGGCCCGTCATCGGCATCTGCAACACCTATTCCGAGCTCACCCCGTGCAACTCGCATTTCCGCACGCTTGCGGAGCACGTGAAGGCGGGCGTGCTGGATGCGGGCGGGTTTCCCCTCGAGTTCCCGGTGATGTCGCTCGGCGAGACGTTGCTCAGGCCCACGGCCATGCTCTACCGCAACCTCGCGTCCATGGACGTGGAGGAGTCGATCCGCGGCAACCCGATCGACGGCGTGGTGCTGTTGATGGGCTGCGACAAGACGACCCCGTCGCTGCTGATGGGCGCCTCGTCCTGCGACCTGCCCACCATCGGCGTTTCCGGCGGGCCCATGCTCTCGGGCTGGTACCGCGGCGAGCGCATCGGCTCGGGCACCAACACCTGGTCGCTTTCCGAGGAGCTGCGCGCGGGACAGATCACGTTGGACGAGTTCCACGAGGCCGAGAGCTGCATGCACCGCTCCCACGGCCATTGCATGACCATGGGCACCGCCTCCACCATGGCCTCGATGGTCGAGGCGCTCGGCGTGGGGCTGCCCGGCAACGCGGCCTATCCCGCGGTCGATGCGCGGCGCAACGTGATCGCGCGCATGGCGGGGCGCCGCATCGTGGAGATGGTGGACCAGGACGTGAAGCTCTCGCGCATCCTCACGCGCGCCGCCTTCGAGAACGCGATCCGCGTGAACGCCGCGATCGGCGGCTCCACCAACGCGGTGATCCACCTCACCGCCATCGCGCGGCGCATCGGCGTGAAGCTCGACCTCGAGGACTGGGACGAGCTCGGGCGCGGCGTGCACACCCTGGTGAACCTCATGCCCAACGGCAAGTACCTGATGGAGGACTTCTGCTACGCGGGCGGGCTGCCGGTGGTGATCCGTGAGCTGGGCGCGCGCGGACTGCTCGACAAGGATGCGCTCACCGCCAACGGCAGGACGATCTGGGAGAACAACAGGGACGCGCGCAACGACAACCCGGAAGTCATCATGCCGTTCGCCAGGCCCTTCAAGCGCGACACCGGCATCGCCGTCCTGCGCGGCAATCTTTGTCCCGGCGGCGCCATCATCAAGCCCTCGGCGGCCACCCCGAAGCTCATGAAGCACAAGGGCCGCGCGGTGGTATTCGAGAGCATCGAGGATTTCCACGCGCGCGTCGACGATCCGAAGCTCGACATCGACGAGAGCTCGGTGATGGTGCTCAAGTACTGCGGGCCCAAGGGCTATCCGGGCATGGCCGAGGTGGGCAACATGCCGCTGCCGCAGAAGCTGCTCAAAAAAGGCGTGACCGACATGGTGCGCATCTCGGATGCGCGCATGAGCGGCACGGCCTACGGCACGGTGGTCCTGCACACGTGCCCGGAGGCCGCCGCGGGCGGGCCGCTCGCGCTGGTCGAGGACGGCGACCTCATCGAGCTCGACGTGGCGAGGCGCAAGCTCCAGCTTCACGTGAGCGAGAAGGAGCTCGCGCGCCGGCGCAAGGCCTGGAGGCCGCCCAAGGCGCACCTCACGCGCGGTTACTGGAAGCTCTACGTGGACCACGTGAACCCGGCGAGCGAGGGCGCGGACCTGGACTTCCTGGTGGGCAAGAGCGGCGCGGCGGTACCGCGGGACAACCATTGAAGGTCCTCATCACCGACTATGACTTCCCGGACATCGAGCTCGAGAAGCAGCTCTTCCGGGCGGCGGGCGTCGAGGTGGCGGAGGCGCAATGCCGCACGGAAGACGACGTCATCGCGGCGGCGCAAGGCTGCTTCGGCCTGCTTGCGCAGTACGCGCCGATGAACGCCCGCGTCTTCGCGGCGTTGCCGGAAGTGCGCGTGGTGAGCCGCCTGGGCGCGGGCTTCGACACCGTGAACGTCGCCGATGCGAAACGCCACGGCGTGTGGGTCGCCAACTCGCCCGACTACGGCGTGGGCGAAGTCGCCACGCACGCCCTCGGCATGGCGATCTCGCTGGTGCGCCACCTGCCGCTCTACGATCGCGACGTCCGCGCGAACAACTGGCACTACACCTCGGCGGGCACGCTGCGGCGCGTGGCGAACCTCACCCTGGGCATCGTGGGGCTGGGGCGCATCGGCAAGCGCATGGCGCACCTTTCCGAGCGCGTGTTCGGCCGCATCCTCGCCTGCGATCCCTACATTCCCGATACCGACTTCCCGGCCGACGTGAAGCGCTGCGACCTTGAAACGGCCTTCCGCGAGGCCGACGTGGTGTCGCTGCACGTGCCGCTCAACGACGAGACGCGCAACCTGGCCCACGCCGGCCGCTTCGCGCTCATGAAGCGCGGCTCGTTCCTCGTGAACACCGCGCGCGGGGCCGTCGCGAACGTGGACGACCTGCTCGCGGCGCTCGATGCGGGCCTCCTCGAGGGCGCCGCGCTCGACGTGCTGCCCCAGGAGCCGCCGCCGCCGGGCCACGCGCTGCTCGGCCATCCGCGGGTGCTGCTCACGCCGCATGCCGCGTTCTACTCGATCGAGGCGGAGAAGGAGCTGCGGCGCAAGGCGGCGCAGAATCTCATAGACTGGGCGCAGACCGGGAAGCCGACGTACGTCGTGTCGGCGGGATCCGCGTCTCCCGCGGCGAGCGCGCGGGCCCCCCGAGGATAGGCATGGCAGCAGTCCACATCCGCAACGTCCACAAGCAATTCGGCGGCACGCAGGTGATCCGCGGCGTCGACGTCGACATCGCCGAGGGCGAGTTCGCCGTGCTGGTCGGCCCCTCGGGCTGCGGCAAGTCCACGCTGCTGCGCATGATCGCGGGGCTCGAGGAGATCACCTCGGGCACCATCGAGATCGGCGGCAAGGTCGTGAACGGCATGCCGCCCAAGGAGCGCGACATCGCGATGGTGTTCCAGAACTACGCGCTCTACCCGCACATGAAGGTGCGCGACAACATGGCCTTCAGCATGCTGCTCGCCAAGCGCCCGCGCGCGGAGATCGACGAGCGGGTGGGCAAGGCGGCGGCGATCCTGGGCCTCTCGGAGCTCCTCGACCGCTTTCCGCGCCAGCTGTCCGGCGGCCAGCGCCAGCGCGTCGCGATGGGGCGCGCGATCGTGCGCGATCCGCAGGTCTTCCTCTTCGACGAGCCGCTCTCCAACCTCGACGCGAAGCTGCGCGTGGCGATGCGCACGGAGCTGAAGGAGCTGCACCTGCGCCTCGAGACCACCTCGATCTACGTGACGCACGACCAGATCGAGGCGATGACGATGGCCGACCAGATCGTGGTGATGCGCGACGGCCTGGTCGAGCAGCGAGGCAAGCCGCTCGAGCTCTACGACCATCCCGCCAACATCTTCGTCGCCGGCTTCATCGGGTCGCCCGCGATGAACCTGGTGAACGGGCGGCTGCGCCGCGCCAATGGTGCGGCCCGCGTCGAATTCGGCGGCGGTGCGAGCCTCGCCGCGCCGCGCGACGTGAAGGGCGACGACGGCCAGGAGGTCGTCTTCGGCGCGCGGCCCGAGCACCTCTCGCTGGGAAGCGGCGGGCAGGGGCTGGCGGCGGCCGTCGCGGTGGTCGAGCCCACCGGGGCCGACACGCAAGTCTTCGCCAAGTTCGGCAAGCACGAGCTCGCGGCGGTGTTCCGCGAGCGGCACGATTTCAGGCCGGGGGAAGTGATCCACCTCGTCCCCGACGCGGAGCGCACGCACCTTTTCGATGCGCAAACGGGCAAGTCGTTGAGGCCTTAGCAGGGCCATACATAGTCAAATCCCAAGGAGGAGACACAGATGTCCAAGTTTTCGAGACGCGATTTCCTGAAGACCACCGCGGGCGCCGCGGCCGCGGGAACGCTGGGAGTGGGAAGCACGATGTGGTCGGGCGAGGCGCTCGCCCAGTCGCAATGGGCGCCGGAGAAGGGCGCCAAGCTGCGGGTGCTGCGCTGGAAACGCTTCGTGCAGGGCGACGAGGACATGTGGCTCGCCAACACGAAGAAGTTCACGGAGAAGACGGGCATCGAGGTGCGCGTCGACAGCGAGGGCTGGGAGGACGTGCGGCCCAAGGCGGCGGTCGCCGCCAACGTCGGCAGCGGGCCCGATGTCATCATCTCGACCTTCGAGGACGCGCACCAGTACCCCGACAAGCTCGTCGACGTCTCCGACGTCTGCAACTACCTCGGCGGGAAGTACGGCGGCTGGTACGACGTGTGCAAGTCGTACTGCACCGAGAAGGGCAAGTGGATCGCGGTGCCCATGGGCTGCGCCGGCAATGCCATCGTCCACCGCATCTCGGTCATGAAGGAGGCGGGCTTCAGCGAATTCCCGAAGGACCTGGCCGGATTCCTCAAGCTCGCGCAGGCCTACAAGGCCAAGGGGCTGCCCCCGGGCTTCGCGCTGGGCAATGCGACCGGTGACGGCAACGTGTGGTGCCATTGGCTGGTCTGGGCGCACGGCGGGAAGATGGTCGACGAGAAGGGCAACGTCGTCATCGCGAGCCCGGAGACCGAAGCCGCGCTCAACTACGGCAAGCAGCTCTACGACACGTTCATCCCCGGGACGCTCTCGTGGCTCGACCCGAACAACAACAAGGCGTTCCTCGACGGGCAGATCGGCATGACCGCCAACGGGATCTCGATCTACTACGCGGCCAAGACCTCGCAGGACCCGAAGCTCAAGGCGATGGCGGACGACATCGGCCACGCCAACTTCCCCGTGGGGCCGATCGGAAAGACGACGGAGCTGAACCTCTTCTTCCCGATGATGCTCTTCAAGTACTCCAAGTACCCGAAGGCGGCCAAGGCCTACCTCGCCTTCATGATGGAGAAGGAGCAATACGAGCCCTGGCAGCAGGCGGCCATCGGCTACGTGTCGCATCCGCTCGTGGCGTACGAGAAGAATCCGCTCTGGGCCTCGGATCCGAAGAACGCGCCGTACAGCAACTCGATGAAGGTCATGCTGCCGAACGGCTACGCCGGTCCCATGGGCTACGCGTCGGCCGCCACCATGGCGGACTTCATCATGGTCAACATGGTGGCCGAAGCGGCCTCCGGCGCGAAGACGCCGAAGGAGGCGATGGAGCGGGCGAAGGCTCGTGCGGAGCGGTACTACAAGGTGTGAGCGCGGACAGCTGACTGCCGCATTCACGTGACCCGGTTGGAGCGGACCTGGAGCCGCTCAACCGGGTCCTCCGGCCCATGCATCGTCTCCTGAACAATCGTCATGTCCTCGGGCTGCTCTTCATGCTGCCCGCGGGGCTGCTGCTGCTCGTCTTCCTCACCTATCCGCTCGGGCTCGGCACGTGGCTGGGCTTCACCGACGCGAAGGTGGGCCGCGCCGGGCATTTCGTGGGCCTGGAGAATTTCCAGTTCCTGTGGGGCGACTCGGTCACCCGCCTCGCCCTTTTCAATACGCTCTTCTATACCGCGGTGGCGAGCGTCATCAAGTTCGCACTCGGCCTGTGGCTCGCGCTGCTGCTCAACCGCAACCTGCCGTTCAAGTCGTTCTTCCGCGCCGTGGTGCTGCTGCCCTTCATCGTGCCGACCGCGCTCTCCGCGCTGGCGTTCTGGTGGATCTACGACGCCCAGTTCTCGATCGTGAGCTGGACCCTGATGAAGATGGGCCTCATCCACCAGTACATCGACTTCCTCGGCGATCCCTGGCTCGCCCGCTACTCCACCATTGCGGCCAACATCTGGCGCGGCGTGCCGTTCGTGGCGATCTGCCTGCTCGCGGGGCTGCAGACGATTCCCGTTTCGCTCTACGAGGCCGCGGCGCTGGACGGCGCGACGCCGTGGCAGCGCTTCCGCTTCGTCACGCTGCCGCTTCTTACGCCGATCATCGCGGTGGTCATGACCTTCTCGGTGCTGTTCACGTTCACGGACTTCCAGCTGATCTACGTGCTCACGCGCGGCGGGCCCTTGAATGCGACCCACCTCATGGCGACACTCTCCTTCCAGCGCGCCATTTCCGGCGGCTCGCTGGGCGAGGGAGCGGCGGTGGCCACGGCGATGGTGCCGTTCCTGCTGGCCGCCATCCTCTTCAGCTACTTCGGCCTGCAGCGCCGCAAGTGGCAGCAAGGTGCCAGGGACTGACGCGTGAGCGCCGAACGGCAGCCGGCCGAGGGCATGGGATACCTGGAATCGGTGCCCCGGCGGGTGGTGACGCTCTACATGCCGCTGGCGACGTTCGTCTTCGTGCTGCTCTTCCCCTTCTACTGGATGGCGACCACGTCGATCAAGTCGAACGAAGAGCTCCTGTCCCACGAGGGCAATCCGTTCTGGGTCGCGCATCCCACGTTCGAGCATTTCAGGCACCTCGTCTTCGAGACGCCGTACCCGGACTGGATGTGGAACACGATCATCGTGTCGGTGGTCTCGACGTTCACCTCGCTTGCGGCGAGCGTCTTCGCGGCCTATGCCATCGAGCGGCTGCGTTTCCGCGGCTCGAAGCAGGTGGGCCTCGCGATCTTCCTCGCCTACCTGGTGCCGCCGTCGATCCTCTTCATCCCGCTCGCCGCCATCGTCTTCAAGCTCGGCATCTTCGACACGCGCTGGGCGCTGATCCTCACGTACCCCACGTTCCTCATCCCGTTCTGCACGTGGCTGCTGATGGGCTACTTCCGCTCGATCCCGTTCGAGCTGGAGGAATGCGCGCTCATCGACGGCGCCACGCGCTGGCAGATCCTCGTGAAGATCGTGCTGCCGCTCGCCGTGCCCGGCCTCATCTCGGCGGGCATCTTCGCCTTCACGCTGTCGTGGAACGAGTTCATCTACGCGCTCACCTTCGTCTCGTCCTCGGAGGTGAAGACGGTGCCCGTGGGCGTGGTGACGGAGCTCGTGGAGGGCGACGTCTATCACTGGGGCGCGCTGATGGCGGGCGCCCTGCTGGGCTCGCTGCCCGTCGCGGTGATGTACTCGTTCTTCGTCGAGTACTACGTCTCGGGGATGACCGGGGCCGTGAAGGAATAGTCCCTCACGGGGCGCGCACGAGCTCCACGCGCCGGTTCTGGGAGCGCCCCATGCCCGTGTCGTTGCTCGCGACGGGCCGGGTCGCGCCGAATCCCTTCGGCTCGAGGCGCTGGGCGGCGATTCCCGCCTTCACGAGCCACGCCTTCACCGCAGCCGCCCGGCGCTCCGAAAGCGGCTGGTTGTGCGCGTCGCCGCCGGTGGAATCGGTGTGCCCTTCGATCACGAAGCGCCACGAGGGATTCTCGCGCGCGAGCTGCGCGATCGACTGCAGCGCCGGCACCGAGTCGTCCCTCAGGCGATCCGAGTCGAGGTCGAAGAGGATTCCGTAGATGCGCGCGTGGCCACCCTTGTCGAGCTGGGCCGCGAGCTGCTTCGAGGCGCCTTCCGGTCCCTTCCAATGGGCGCAGTTGCCGGGCGTGTCGCTCACGCGCGTGCCGTTCCACAGCTCGCCGCGCCGGTTGGTGAGCTGCTCGTACCACCAGAGGCCGAGGAACTCCTTGCCGTCGGGCGCGAAGACGAAGAAGGCCGGCCCGCGCGGCACCGGGCCCGCGCTCGAGTCCTGCACCCAGGTGAAGCGCGCCATGCGCCCCTCCAGCCCGCCGTTCTCCACCAGGCCGTGCTTGAACTCGTAGCAGCCCGTGATGGTCGCTCCCTGCTGCACGAAGTGGAACGTGCCCCAGTTGGTCCGGTAGGCGCCGGTGAACGAGGGGTAGGGCGCGGGCTTGCCCACGGCGTCGCCGAAGGCGCGGAACTCGAAGAGCTCGATGTATTCCTTCGAGCCGTGGTTCGATTTCACGCGCAGCCGGATCCATCGGCCCTGGCGCGGCGTGGCGAGCGCGAAGCGCTGGTGGTCCTTGCGTGCCGCGAGCTTCGCCTCGACGGCGGGCTCGAAGCCCTCGGTGGCGGAGCGATCCGAGATCTCGACCGCGATGTCCTGCGCCGCGCGGCTGCCTTCGGCGTCGCCGTCGGTGGACGCGGTGTCGAACTCCACGGCGCGGATCATCGAGCTTTGCGCGAGCTGCACGACGATCTCGTCGGGCGTGACCACGCCGCGCGGCGATGCCCAGCCCGAGTCCGGGCGCTCGTCGAGCAGCCAGTGCGCGCCCCACGACTCGTCGTAGGCGCGCGGGTGCTTCACGATCCAGCCGCCCATCGCATAGGAGGCGAGGTTGGTCTCGGGGGCCGGGTCCGCCGGCTGTGCGAAGGCGGGCGGCGCCGCGAGGGCGGCGAGGAGCAGGACGGTGGGTCGCATGAGGCCTCCCGGAAGGTTCTCGCGCGCTATCATGCGCCATGCCCGAAATCCAGAAGACGCTCTACGACGTCCTGGGCGTGTCCCGCGACGCCAAGGCGACGGACATCGGCCACGCGGCGAGCCGCATCCAGGCCACGATGCGGCGGGAGGACTGGATCCCCGACCCGCGATTCGAGGCCCAGTTCAAGGTCGCCATCGAGACGCTGTCCGATCCGGCCAGGCGCGATGCCTACGACGCGACGCTGCGCGCCCGCACGGCGAGCCGCAAGTCGCGCGCCCCGCTCGCGGGCGGCATCGCCGCGGCGGTGGTCGTGCTGGCCGCCGGCGGCTACTGGTTCGCGGGGCGCCACGGCGCCGCCGCGCCGAAGCCGCTCGCCCGCGAGGAGGTCCTGCAGGCCGTGGGTCCGTACGTGGGCGAGCTCAAGGGCGCGCTCATGTCGGGCGAGGTCCGCCCGATCGGCGAGGCGGTCGTGGTGGCCGAGGACCAGATGGCCACCACGTGCAAGGGCTTCATGCCGGGCGCCACCCTCACCATGAAAGTCGGCGACTACTCGACGCAGGCCTCGCTTGCGCGCGTGGACGAGACGCTCGACGTGTGCGTGCTGGCGGTGCCGAGCATGGGGACCGCCGTGAAGCTGCGCCAGGGCCTGCCCGCCTCGCGCGAAGAGATGCATGCCGTCGTGATCGACGGCTCCGGCAAGCCGCAGGTGCGCCAGGCGAGCATCTCCGGGTTCATCGACGATCCCAAGGGCACGATGATGCAGGTCCGCTCGGCGGTGCCGCTGCCCAACGGCACGCCGGTATTCGATTCGCAGGCGCAGCTCGCGGGCATCGTCACTTCGCCCCACGCCTACGGCGAGGGACTGATCGTGGCGTTGCCCGCCTCGCGCATCCTCGAGGCACGCAATGCCGCGTCGGCCGCGACCACCGCCCCGACGGGGGCGCCGCGGCCCGTCGCGAATCCGGCCCAGGAGGCCGGGGACGTGCCGCAAGGTGCCGCACGTTCGAAGGAGCTGCAAAAGGCCTACGACGTGCGCAGCAAGACGGTGGACGACGCCGATAAGCCGGGCGCCGGAACGGCGCCGGGAAAGTGATGGCCGACGCCGCCCGAGCCGTCTTCGACCTGGCCTGGGCCGGCAAGCACGCAGAAGCCATCGAGCGGGCCACCCGGTCGCTGGGCGCCTCGCGCCTCGACGAGACGGCGCGCCTGCGGCTGCTCGACCTGCGCAGCGAAAGCCGCCTCGCGGTGGGCGACCTCAAGGGCGCGCAGGACGATTCGCTCGCCATGGAGGGCATCGCCCGCGATTCGGGCGCGGCGGCCCACGCCGGGCTGTCCTCGTGCCGGGCCTCGATGGTGGCGATGCGTGCTGGCGAGATGAAGGGCGCGTTGGCCGCGGCGCAAGCCGCGCTCGCTGCGGCGAAGCGGACGGGCGACGAGCCGCTCCTCGCCCTCGCGTACGCGAGGCTCGCCGAGGTTCAGTTCCGCATGCGCAGCCTCTCCCGCAAGGCGATCCGCAGCGCCCAGCAGGCCGAGCGCCTGTACCGGTCGCTCGGCGACGATGCGGGGCGCAGCCGCGCGCTCTGGGCGTTGGCCTCGTCGTACAACGATACCGGGGAAGTGTCGAAGTGGCGGGCCGCGGCTCGCGAGTCGGTCGCGCTCGCGCGCCGCGCGGGCGACCTCTACGCGCTGGGCAACGCGCTCAACATCCTCACCTTCAACGAGTCCGACCTCGCCGTGATGCTGCGCCTGCGCAAGGAGTGCCTCGCGGCTTTCGAGGCGTCCGGCTACGTGGAGCGCCAGGCGGTCTCCATCGCGAACCTGGGCATCCTCTACGCGCGCATGGGCCTGTGGCGCCGCGCGCGGCGCCTCACGAAGCGGGCCATCGAGCTCTACAGGAGCACCGGCAGCCGCGACGGGGTCTGGAACAGCGACTTCGTCCTGTCGAAGATCGAGATCGAGATGGGCCACGGGCAGGCCGCACGTGCGGCCGCCGACGAGGCGCTGCATTTCGCGCAGGAAGGGCAAAACGCGCTGCTGAAGGGCTTCATGCCCTACATGGTGGGCGAGCTCGAGCTCCACGCCGGCGAAGCCGCCGCGGCGGCGCTCAGCTTCGAGCGTTCCGTGCAGCTCATGGCCAGGATGCCCGGCACGCACTACGAGACGGTGGTGCTGCCGTACCTCTCGCAGGCGCGGCTTGCCGCCGGCGATGCGCGGGGAGCACTCGAAGCGAGCAGGCGCGCGGCGAGCCTGCACCGGCGCAAGACCCTGATGTCCTTCGCGGGCATCGAGGGCGGCGACCACATCTGGTGGGCGCACTACGAGGCGCTGCGCGCCAACGGCCGCGTCGGCGATGCACGCAAGGCCCTGGAGACCGCCTACGAGCTGGTGGTGCAGGGGATCTCGCAGCTGGGCGACGAAGGGCTGCGGCGCAGCGTCCTTTGCCACGTCCCCTGGCATCGCAAGATCGTGCGCGCGTGGATGGAGGATCCGGCGACGGCGCGCCTGCCCGCGAAGAAGCGCACGGCGCACCTGGCGGGCAAGGCGAGCTTGCGCGAGCCGTTCGAGCGGCTCGCCGACACGGGCCTGAGGCTCAACGGGATTCGCGGCGAGAAGGAGCTGCACGAGTTCCTGATCGAGGAGGCCACCGAGGTATCGGGCGCCGAGCGCGTCATGCTCGTGCTCGAGGCCGCGGGCGGTCCGGCGATCGCCGGTTCCCTGGTGCCGCAAGGCGAGGACGCACAGGAGCTGCTCGCATCGATCGGGTCCGCCCTCGAGGAGGTGCGCTTCACGCGCGCGGCGATGCTCGTCCACGGGCCGAAGGGCGCGCCGGCGATCGAGCAGCGCTCGCGCATCGTCGCGCCCCTCATTGCCCGGCACGACATCGTGGGTTTCCTCTACGCCGACATCGACGGGCTCTTCGGGCGTTTCCGCGACTCCGACCGCGACCTGCTGGCGCTTCTCGCGAGCCAGGGCGCGGTGGCGCTCGTCAATGCCCGCTGGTCGGAGGGCCTCGAGTCCCAGGTCGAGCAGCGCACGAAGGAGCTTCGCCACTCGAACGCGCAGCTCGCGCAGCGTGCCAACGAGCTCGCCATCATCAACAGCGTCCAGGAGGGGCTCGCCTCGCGCCTGGACATCGACGGCATCTACGCGCTGGTAGGCGCGAAGATCCGCGAGATCTTCTCCGCCGACACGACCTACATCGGCTACCACGAGACCTCCGACAACACGGTGGTGTTCCCGTACTACGTGGACGCCGGCGAGACGCCCGACCTGCTGAAGGAGCTGCGGCGCCACCGGCCCTACGGGCAGGGGCTCACCGAGGTGATGATCGAGTCGGGCAAGCCGCTGCTGCTGGGCACGGCCGAGGAGTCGGCGCGCCTCGGCAGCTTCCTGGTGAGCTCGCCGGGCGCCCAGGAGGACCTGAACCAGTCGTTCCTCGGCGTGCCGCTCTTCCGCATGGGCAAGGCCTACGGTTGCGTGAGCGTGCAGAGCTACCAGGCCCACGCCTACTCCGAGGGCGACCTGAAGCTGCTCACCACGCTCGCCAACGCGATGAGCGTGGCGCTCGAGAACGCGCGCCTCTTCGGCGAGACGCAGCGCCTCTACAAGCAGAGCGAGCAGCGGGCCGCGGAGCTGGCGATCATCAACAGCGTGCAGCAGGCGCTCGCCGCCGAGCTCAACATCCAGGGCATCTACGACGCGGTGGGCGACAAGATCAAGGAAATCTTCCCGCGCGCCGACGTGGGCATTCGCATCTTCGACGCCAGGGCGGGCGTCTCGCACGTTCCCTACATGCAGGATGGTGGCCGGCGCGTCCATGTGGGGACGGTCGGCTTCGATCCGGACAGGGGCGTCGGCGGCCACGTCTTCCGCACCCGCGAGACAGTGGTGGTCGAGGAAGTGGGCGCCGAATCCCTCGCGAAATACAACAGCGGGGTGATGCCCGGCACCGTCGGCCTCGAGAGGTCGGGCGTCTACGTGCCGCTCGCCACGGGCGGCGAAGTGCGCGGCGTGATCCAGATCACCGACGCCGAACGCACCCACGCCTTCGGCGAGTCCGACGTGCGGCTGCTCGAGACGCTCGCCGGTGCGATGAGCGTGGCCCTGGAGAACGCGCGCCTGTTCGACGAGACGCAGAAGCTCCTTCGCGAGACCGAACGGCGCAACGCCGAGCTCGCGGTCATCAACAGCATCCAGCAGGGCCTCGCAGCCGAGCTCGACCTGCACAAGATCATCGAGATGGTGGGCGAGAAGCTGCGCGAGGTGTTCAAGGCGGACATTACCGGCATCGCGTTGTATGACCGCGCGAACGACCGCATCGTGTCGGGCTACCTTGTCGACCACGGGAAGCGGCACGACCCTGGCCAGAGGCCGCGCAGCGGCGTTTCCGGCCGGGTCCTGGAGACCCGGCGCGCGATCGTCATCGGCACGGCGGAGGAGCTGGATCGCCTCACGATCGAGACAGGCTCGACCATCCCGCCAAGCAGCGAAGCGGCCGACAACTCGTTCGTGTTCGCGCCGCTGGTAAGCGGCGACCAGGCGACCGGCCTCATCGTGATCGGCAAGCAGGCCGAGCACGCCTTTTCCGCATCCGACGTGAGCCTCATCACGACGGTGGCGGCGAGCCTGAGCCTCGCCCTGCAGAACGCGCAGAGCTTCCAGGCCGAGCGCCAGCGCGCCGCCGAGCTCGCGATCATCAACAGCGTGCAGCAGGCGCTCGCCGCCGAGCTCAACATCCAGGGCATCTACGAGGCCGTGGGCGACAAGGTCCGCGAGATCTTCCACCAGGCCGACGTGGGCATCCGCATCTTCGACGAGGCGGCGGGCGAGGTCCACTACCCGTACACCGTCGAGCACGGCAAGCGCCTCGAGGTTCCCTCGGGGCGCCTTGCGAACACCGGCTTCAGCGCGCACATCCGCAGGACCGGGCAGACCCTCGTGATCAACGAGGACATGGCCGGCCAGGTGGTGAAGTTCGGCAGCGTGGTGAACCCGGGCACCGAGATGGAGAAGTCCTCGGTTTACGTGCCGCTCGTGGCCGCCGGGAAGGTGAGGGGCCTCATCAACATGGTGGACATGCACCGCGAGCACGCGTTCAGCGACTCGGACGTGAGGCTGCTCGAGACGCTGGCGGGGAGCATGAGCGTGGCGCTGGAGAACGCGCGCCTCTTCGACGAGACGCAGCGCCTCTACAAGGAAAGCGAGCAGCGCGCGGCCGAGCTCGCGGTGATCAACAGCATCCAGCAGGGCATCGCCGCCGAGCTCGACTTCGACGCGATCATCGAGCTGGTGGGCGACAAGCTGCGCGAGGTGTTCAAGGGCGCCGACCTCGGGATACGGATGATCGACCGCAAGACGGACCTCGTCCACTGCATCTACGAGACGGAAATGGGCCGGCGCATCCAGATCGCGCCCATCCGGCTGCGCCGGGAGTCGCGCGCCGTGCAGGCGACCCTCGCACGCCAGCCGGTGGTCCTGAACAACCGCGCCGAGATGCGCGAGTGGGGCCTGAGGCAGATAGAGGGCACGGCCTCCTCGTATTCCTTCATGGCGATCCCGATCGTCGGGGCCGACGGCGTGATCGGCGTGATCGCGATGGAGGACTACGAGAAGGAGAACGCGTTCGGCGAGGCGCAGGTGCGCTTGCTCACCACGATCGCCGCCAGCCTCGGCGTGGCCCTCGAGAACGCGCGGCTCTTCGCCGAGCGCCAGCGGCGCGCGAAGGAAACCGCCGCGCTCGCCGAAGTGGGCCGCGACATCTCCTCCACCCTCGAGCTTTCCACGGTGATGGACCGCATCGCGCGCCACGCCAAGGACCTGCTCGGCGTCGACAACACCGCGATCTTCCTTCCCGACGAAGGCGGATCGCCCTATCGCGCGATCGTGGCGCTGGGGGAGGTGGCCGAGGCGATCCGCAACACGGTCGTCGAGCCGGGCAGCGGCATCATCGGCTCGATCCTCAAGGTGGGCCGCGCCGAGCTGGTGAACGACACCGGCGCCGATCCGCGCGGCATCCAGATCGCGGGCACGGAGAAGAAGGATGATGAACGCCTGATGGTCGCGCCGCTGCTCGCCGGCGACGAGGTGAAGGGCGCGATGGCGGTTTGGCGAACGGGCGGCAAGCCCTTCGACGACGACGATCTCGAGTTCCTCGTGGGGCTTTCGCGCCAGGCGGCGGTGGCCATCGAGAACGCACGGCTCTTCGCCGAATCGCAGCGCCGCGCCGCCGAGCTGGACGCCGTCAACACGGTGTCGCAGCAGGTGGCCGGCAAGCTCGACCTCGACGCGCTGATCGAAGGCGTCGGCGACGAGGTGCGCGGCCTCTTCAAGGCCGACATCGCGTACGTGGCGCTGCTCGACGCGGCCACCGGCATGATCAACTTCCCCTACCAGTACGGCGAGGAAGTGCAGCCGCGGCCGCTGGGCGAGGGACTCACCAGCCGGATCATCCAGACGGGCGAGCCGCTCATCCTCAACGAGGACGTGGACCGGCGCAGCAGCGAGCTGGGCGCGCGCATCATCGGCACCAAGTCGCTCTCGTACCTCGGCGTGCCGATCCTCGTGGACGGCAAGGCGCAGGGCGTGCTGAGCGTGCAGAGCACGCGCCAGGAGGGCCGCTACGACGTCGACGACCAGAGGCTGCTCGCCACGGTCGCCGCCAACGTCGGCATTGCGCTCAAGAACGCGAGGCTCTTCAACGAGACGAGGGAAGCGCTCGAGCAGCAAACCGCTACCGCCGAGGTGCTGCGTGTGATCTCGAGCTCGCCCACCGACGTGCAGCCGGTGTTCGACGCGATCGCCCAGCGCGCGATGATGCTGTGCGACGCGAACATCGGCATGGTGGCGCGCTATGACGGCGAGATGATCCACGTGGCGGCCTTCCATGGCGCCAGCCCGGAGGCCATGAAGGAGATCAACGCCCTGTATCCGCTCAGGCCCGGCCCGGCCACCGTCACGTCGCGCGCGGTGCGCGACGCGAAGCCCGTGCAGATCGCCGACGTCCTCGCCGATCCGGAGTACGGCTCGAAGCAGGGCGCGAAGCGCGCCGACTACAGGAGCCTCCTGGGCGTGCCGATGATCCGCGAGGGCAAGGTGGTCGGCGCCCTGGGCCTCGCCCGCAGGAAGACGGGCCTCTTTCCCGACAAGCAGGTGGCGCTGCTGCGGACGTTCGCCGACCAGGCCGTGATCGCACTGGAGAACGTGCGCCTTTTCAACGAAACCCGGGAGGCGCTCGAGCGGCAGACGGCCACGAGCGAGGTGCTGCAGGTGATCAGCAGCTCGATCGCCGACACCACGCCGGTGTTCGACAAGATCCTCGACAGCTGCCAGCGCCTCTTCTCGAGCGAGCAGCTGGGCATCTTCCTCGTGGACGACGAGGGGCTGGTGAGCGTGGGGCAGTGGCGCGGCTCCGCGTTGGAAACCCTGCGCGGCATCGGCAAGATGCCGCTGGAGGGTTCGTACACCGGGAAGGCGATCCGCGAGCGGCGCACCCTCCACGTGCCCGACGCCCTGGCGGCCGCGCACGAAATGGAAAGTGCGCGCAGGGCGGTGCAGGCTCACGGCAACTACTCGGCCATCTACAGCCCCATGATGTGGGAAGGCCAGGGCATCGGCGCGATCTGCATTTTCCGCCAGCCGCCCGGGCCCTTCAGCGAGAAGGAGCAGGCGCTGCTGCAGACCTTCGCGAACCAGGCCGTGATCGCGATCCAGAACGCGCGGCTCTTCAACGAGGCGCAGGCCGCGCGCGCCGCGGCCGAGGCCGCCAACGAGGCGAAGAGCTCCTTCCTCGCCACCATGAGCCACGAGATCCGCACGCCGATGAACGCCGTGATCGGCATGAGCGGGCTGCTGCTGGACACGAAGCTCGACGGCGAGCAGAAGGAATACGCGGGCACGATCCGCGATTCGGGCGACGCGCTCCTCACCATCATCAACGACATCCTCGACTTCTCGAAGATCGAGGCCGGCCGCATGGACATCGAGTCGCAGCCCTTCGACCTGCGCGAGTGCATCGAGTCCGCCATGGACCTGGTGAGCACGAAGGCGGTGGAGAAGGGGCTCGAGCTCGCCTACGTGTTCGAAGGCGACGTGCCGGTCGCGGTCAAGGGCGACGTGACACGCCTTCGCCAGGTGGTGCTGAACCTGCTCGCCAACGCGGTGAAGTTCACCGAGGCGGGCGAGGTGGTGCTCACCGCGACCTCCAAGGACCTGGGCGCCGGCAAGGCCGAGCTCATGTTCTGCGTGAGCGACACGGGCATCGGCATCTCGGCCGAGGAGATGCCGCGCCTCTTCCAGTCGTTCTCGCAGGCCGATTCTTCCACCACGCGCAAGTACGGCGGCACCGGCCTGGGGCTTGCCATCAGCAAGCGACTCGCGGAGCTGATGGGCGGGCGCATGTGGGCCGAGAGCGGCGGCGCGGGCAAGGGCGCGTCCTTCTTCTTCACCATCCAGGTGCCGGTCGCGGAAGCGCCGACGACCCGTAGCCGCGAGTTCATCGGCGTGCAGCCGCAGCTCAAGGGCCGGCGCGTGCTCGTCGTGGACGACAATGCCACGAACCGCCGCGTGCTCGTGCTGCAGTCGGCCAAGTGGGGCCTGCAGGCGCGCGCCACGGGCTCGCCGCTGGAAGCGCTGGCGTGGGTGGGGCAGGGCGAGGCCTTCGACGTGGCGATCGTGGACATGCACATGCCGGAGCTCGACGGCGTGGCCCTCGCACGGAAGCTGCGTGCCGCCGCGCCCAACCTGCCGCTCGTGCTCTTCAGCTCGCTGGGCCGGCGCGAAGTGGGCGACGATGCTTCGCTCTTCGACGGCTACCTCGCGAAGCCGATCCACCAGTCGGGCCTCTTCGACACGCTCGCCGGCATCCTCGCCGTGGAGACGTCCGCCTCGGTGGTGCCGGTGGCGGCGCCGTCGATCGACGCGGCGATGGCCGCGCGGCATCCGCTGCGCATCCTGATCGCCGAGGACAACGTGGTGAACCAGAAGCTCGCCCTGCGCCTGCTCGAGCGCATGGGCTACCGGGCCGACCTCGCCTCCAACGGGATCGAGGCGATCGAGTCGGTGCAGCGCCAGTCGTACGACGTGATCCTGATGGACGTGCAAATGCCGGAGATGGACGGAATGGAAGCCACGCGCAGGATCTGCGCCCGCTGGCCCGCGGGCGCGCGCCCGCGCATCATCGCGATGACCGCCAACGCGATGCAGGGCGACCGCGAGCAATGCCTCGCGGCCGGCATGGACGACTACATCACCAAGCCGATTCGCGTCGAGCGCCTGGTCGAGGCCCTGGGCCTCGCGCGCGCGATGGAGGGAAGCGCATGAGCGCGGTGATCGACGAGGGTACCTACAAGGCGCTGGAGGAGGCCGCGGGCGCCGAGTTCGTGGCACAGCTCGCGCGCACCTTCCTCGAAGAGGCGCCGCGCATGATCGAGCAGATGAACGCGGCGCTCGCCGCGGGCGACGCGGAAACGTTCCGCCGCGCGGCCCATTCGCTCAAGAGCAACAGCGCCACGTTCGGCGCGCTGGGGCTCGCGAAGTCCTCGCGGGAGCTCGAGCTCTCGGCGGCCGAGCGCGTCGCCCATGCGGACCGCGCGGCTGTCGAGCGACTCGCGAGGGACTACGCCGACGTGGCCCACGACCTGCAGGAGCGTGCCCGTGCGTGACGCGAGGCAGGCACCCGCCCGCTTGCTGGTGGCCGACGACAACAAGGTGAACCGGCTGCTGCTCACGCGAAGCCTCGAGCTGCAGGGCCATGCGGTCGCCACGGCGGCCAACGGGCGCGCCGCGCTCGAGATGCTGCGCGCCGGGCCCTTCGACCTCATGCTGCTCGACATCGAGATGCCGGAGCTGGACGGCTTCCAGGTCCTCGAGCAGCTCGCGGCCGACGTGCAGCTGCGCGACCTGCCGGTGATCGTGACCTCGTCGCTGGAAGGCGTCGAGTCGGTGGTGCGCTGCATCGAGCTGGGCGCCGAGGACTACCTCGCCAAGCCGGTGAACCCGGTGCTGCTGAAGGCGCGCATCGACGCGAGCCTCGAGAAGAAGCGGCTGCGCGACCAGCAGAAGGAGCTGGTGCGCCGCTTCGCCACCTCGGAAGTCGCGCAGGACCTGCAGCAATCGGGCTTTGCCCTCGGCGGGCGCAAGGTGCACGCCTCCGTGATGTTCTCCGACATCCGCGGCTTCACCACCCTCGTGGAGTCGCGCCCGCCCGAAGAGGTGATCGAGCTCCTCAACACCTATTACACGCTCATGTTCGACGCCATCTCGGGACAGGGCGGCGTCGTGAACCAGATGGTGGGCGACGGCCTCATGGCGATCTTCGGCGCGCCGTTGCCGCTTGCCGATCCCGCGGGGAGCGCGGTGGCCGCAGCGAAGGAGATGATGGACCTCGTGGGCCTCTTCAACCGCGAGCAGGCCGCGGGCGGAAAGCCGGAGATCCGCATCGGCATCGGCATCGCGACCGGCGACGTGGTGGCCGGCTACACAGGCACCCAGCAGCGCGCGACCTACACGTGCGTGGGCGACACCGTGAACCTCGCCGCGCGCCTGGAAGCGCGGACCAAGGATGCCGGGCGCTCGATCCTCATCGACGGCGCCACGCGCTCGGCGCTCGGCGCCGGCGTGGCCGTCGAATCCCTGGGGCCCGCGGCGGTCAAGGGAAAGACGGTGCCCGTGGACGTTTTCGCGGTCGAGGTGAAATGATGCGGGCCTTGCCGGTCTTCCTGGCGGCGCTCCTCGCCGCATGCGCCAGCACTCCGGCCGTTCAAGTGGCCGGCGTGAAGCCCGCGTACCTCGAGGAGGCCACCGCGAAAGTTCCCAACATGGAGGCGCTCGGCCGCCGCATGTGGGTTCCGGCGCTCGACGAAGGCTACGTGCCGCAGGGCCTTACCATCGGCGACGGCTCGATCTGGGTAAGCAGCTATCGCAGCGCCGATCCCAAGGTGAACACGGGGCCGTGCCGCGTGTTCCGCCTCGAGATGGAAACGGGCCGCATCATGGGCCAGTTCGACCTGCCGCCGGCCGCCTGCACGCATTCGGGCGGCCTCGCGTGGCTGGGCAGCGGGCGCCTGCTCCTCGCCGACACGCGGCAGATCTTCCGCATCGACGTGGCGAAGGCGCTCGCATCGGGCCAGGCCGAAGGCGCGATGCAGTCGGTGAAGCTCGCGGGCGAGCTGCGCGGCTCCTTCGCGGGCTTCGACGGCCTCCACGCCTGGATCGGCACGTGGACGAAGGACGTATCGCGAGCGCGCATGTACCGGCTGGACGACCACCTCTTCGACCTGTACGACGGCCGCAGCGTCGATCACATGGTGGGCTCCGTCGAATCGATGGCGATCCCGCCCGAGGTGCAGGGCCTTTCGTTCGACAAGCACGGCGACCCCTGGGTGTCGGCGAGCAACGGCACCTTCGGCCGCCTCTACCACCTCGATCGGCGAGGCTACGTCCTCGAGAAGTTCGAGATGGTGGCGGGCCTCGAGGACATCGAGTTCGATTCCGCCGGCCGCCTGTGGGGATTGTCGGAGTCGGGCTCGCGCAAGTACATGGACTGGGCCACGCATTTCCCGCAGGTGTTCGAGATCGACGTATCGAAGCTGCGCTAGCGAGTGGGCCTTCGCCCGCTCAGGCGAAGCGCATCTTCTCCAGGAACGGGTGCCAGCGCGCGTCGGCGTGCATGGCCTTGAAGTGCGGGTCGGTCTTCACGTGGGCAAGCCCCGGGTCGCGCTGCACGTAGGCGCGCTCGAGCCACTCGAACGCGCGCTCGGGCTCGCCGCGCCACGCGTAGGCCTCGGCGACCTGGTAGGCGGCGGAGCCGCCGTAGCCGGCGATGAGCGCCTCGAGCGCGCGGTCGGAGGCCTCGCGGTGTCCCAGGGCGTGCTCCGTCATCGCGATTGCGAGCAGCTTGAAGTCCGGCAGCACCTCGCGATTCGCCCATTCGTGCGCATCCGCCGCTTCGCCCTGGAAGAGGCGGATGGTGGCCATGAAGCAGTTGGCGAGGCCCTGCGTGGGATTCAGGTCGAGCGCCGCCCGCAGGGCCTTCTCGCCTTCTTCGAGATGACCGTAGATCGCGCAGCGCAGGCCGAGCAGTCGATGGCTGGTCCAGTTCAAGGGATCGAGGGCGATCGCCTTGCGCAGCAGCTCGAGCGCCTCGTCCTGCCGTCCGAGCATGCCTAGTGTCCCGGAGTAGCCGCGGATCGCCTCGACGCTCGCCGGGGCGAGTACCAGCCCGCGCTCGAATTCCGCCATGGCGCCCTGCCAATCCCAGTCGTACGACTGCAGCACGTGGGCCAATGCCACATGGGCCTCGGGCAGGTCGGGGGCGAGCGCAAGGGCGCGGCGGGCGGCCTCGCGCGCTTGCTCGAAGCCGGATTCGACCGGGCGCCAGCCGTATCCGGCTTCGACCCAATAGGCGTGCGAAATGCCCACCCAGGCCATCGCGTAGCGCGCATCGAGCGCGACCGCCTGCTCGAACAGCTTCAACGCGCGCGCGACGTCGGCCTGCGTCATGCGCTCGAGGTAGAAGCGGCCCTGCAGCACCAGCGCGTGTGCTTGCGAGTTCTCGGTGCGCCCCGTCGCGGCGGCTTCCACGCTCGCTTTCGCCTCGGCACTCGCCGCGCCGCGCCCGCGCGCACCCATCAACGCTGCGCGCAGCTCCGTGACTACGGCCTGCGCGATGTCGTCCTGCACGGCGAAGACATCCTCCAGCTCGCGGTCATAGGTGTCGGACCAGAGGTGCGAGTCGGTCGCGACGTCGATCAGCTGCGCGGTGATCCTCACGCGCTTGCCGGACTTGCGCACGCTGCCCTCGAGGATGGTCGCGACGTTGAGCTTCTTCGCGACCGCGGGGATGTCGATGTCCTTGCCCTTGAAGTAGAAGGCCGACGTGCGCGAGGCCACGCGCAGCCCGCCGATCTTCGCGAGCAGGTTGAGGAGCTCCTCCGAGAGCCCGTCGGCGAAGTACTCGTTCTCCTCGTCGCGGCTCATGTTGACGAAGGGGAGAACGGCGATCGAGGGCCCCTCGCCCGATGCCGGGGTCGCCGCCGTGCGCGGGGGCGAGGCCGGCGCCGGCGTGGTGCTGCGCCCCGTCAGCAGGCGCAGCGTGCGGTCGGCGAAAGCGGCGAGCGTCTCGGCGCCGAAGGGCCGCGACCACTGCAGCTCGCGGAAGCGATCGGGCACCCGGGCGGTAGCCTCCGCGGTTTCGTCGATCGCGACGGGCAGCAGGAAAGCCTGGTCGTCGGCCATGAGGTGCGAGCGGTCCACCGCGAGCTTCCATTCGAGGCGGAAGTAGCCCTCGGCGCGCGCGTCGGTGTTGGCGGAGACCACGGGAACGAAGAGCGCGCAATCGCGGATCTGCTTGCGGATCGAGGCATCCCACGCGTCGCCGCCGCGCAGCTCGCTCTTGTCGAACCAGACCTCGATCCCGGCGGCCTGCAGCGCATCGCGGATGCGCTGCGCCGCATCCGCGTCGTCGGATGCGTAGCTCAGGAAGACGGCCTTGCCGGGAGCTGCCATGCGGGAAGTCTACCGGCCCCTCAATTCACCGCCGTGAGCAACGGCTTGCCCGCGAAGTGCGCGGCGATGTTGTCCATCATGAGCTGGCCCATGGCGCGGCGCGTCTTGTGCGTGGCGCTGCCCACGTGCGGCTGGAGCAGGACGCTGTCGAGCATGAGCAGGCCCTGCGGCACGCGCGGCTCGTCGGCGAAGACGTCGAGGCCCGCGCCGGCGATCTTCTTCTGCTGCAGCGCCTCGACCAGCGCCGGCTCGTCCACCACGGAGCCGCGCGAGATGTTCACGAGGTATCCGGCGGGGCCGAGCGCCTCGAGGACCGTGCGCGAGACGAGGCCCCGGGTGGCCGCCCCGCCCGGGCACGTGACCATCAGGATGTCGCAGTTCTTCGCGAGCTCCACCGCGTCGGCGAAGTAGGGCCACGCCACGTCGGCCTTGCGGTTCGGGCCCTGGTACGCGATCTTCAGGTTGAACGCCTCGGCGCGCCTGGCGATCGCGCGCCCGATGCGGCCCAGGCCCAGGATGCCGAGCGTCTTGCCCTGCAGGCTCTCCGAGAGCGGCATCGAGCCCTTCAGCCAGAAGCCCCCGCGCACCCAGCGATCGCCCATCGCGATGCGCCGCACGGTGCCCAGCACGAGCGCCATGGCGAGGTCGGCCACCTCTTCGGTCAGCACGTCGGGCGTGTTGGTCACCTTCACGCCGCGCGCGCTGGCCGCCTCCACGTCGACGGCGTCGTAGCCCACGCCGAAATGCGCGATCACCTTGAGCTTCGGAAGCCGCGCGATGAGCTTGGCGTCCACGCCGCCGACGGAGCTCGCGATGGCGGTGATGCGATCGGCCACCTGGTCGAGCAGCGCTTCGCGGTTCGGTGCCGCATAGAGCTTGTACGTCGTGTAGGTGTTGTCCAGCGCCTCGATGGTGGGCGGATACATGGGACCTGCGATGAGCACTTCGTTCTTCATGGCTTGTCGTCCGGTGGCTTGACGCCGAGCTTCGCGGACCAGTTGCGCATGTCCTTGAGCGCCTCGTCGTCGATGGGAATTCCTTCGCGCTTGCGTTCCCGCTCGGCGATGAGCTCCGGCTCGCCGGGGAAGAGGATCTCGCCTTGCGTGCGCAGGTCGTCGATCACCGCGTCGACCGTCTGCTCGAGGCTCTCGCCGCCTGCGAAGCGCGCGGGGTCGATGGCGACGAGCAGGTGGCCGATCTTGCGGGGCTGGTCGAGGTCCTCGTACATCGAGTTGATGTGGCGCCCGAACGTCATGCCGTTCATCGCGCCGCACAGCAGGTCGATCACGAAGGCGAGGCCGTAGCCCTTGTAGCCGTAGACGGGGCCGCCCAGCGCGATGCCCGCCGTGGCCTTGTGCGCGTCGGTGGTGGGCACGCCGTCGGCATCGACCGCGATGCCCGGGTCGAGCGGCTTTCCCTCCAGGCGCGCGTTGAGCACCTTGTTCCAGGCCACCTGGGATGTGGCCATGTCGAGGCAGAGCGGCTCGCCGTTGCGTCGCGCGAAGGCGAACGAGATGGGATTGGTGCCGAAATATTTGTGCTTGCCGCCATGGGGCACGACGACCGAGCTCGAGTGTGTCATCGCGATGCCGATCAGGCGCTCGCGCGCCGCCATGCGCGTATAGAGTCCCATGGCGCCGCAATGCGACGAGTGGCCCACGCCCACCACGCCCGCGCCGCATTCCTTGGCCATCTCGATGGCGACTTCCATGCCGAGCGTCGCGTGGATGATGCCCAGGCCGTCCTCGCCGTGCACCTGCGCCGTGGCGGGGCCGGTGCGCATCACGACGGGCGCGGCGCTCGCGGAGATGGAGCCGCGCGAAAGGCGGTTGAGGTAGTGCGTGAGGCGCAGCACGCCGTGCGAGTCGATGCCCCATGCGCTCGTCTGCACGAGCGAGCTGCCGACCAACCGGGCTTCGGGGGGAGGAACGCCGGCCTTCTCGAGGCAGGCGACGGCCCAGGATTCGAGCCGCTCGCGGGGTACGCGCTGCATGGGGTCCGGCAACCTCCGTGGAGTCTGCCGGCGATTCTACTGGGGATTCAGGCCGCGGCCGCCACGCGCCGCTTGTGGGCGGCGGGAACCTCGGGGAAAAGCTGCATCGCGCGCTCGACGGTCGCCATCAGGCTCCTGCGGCTCACGCCGTCGCGGCCCATCATCGCCATTCCGTTCATCACCGTGGAGAAGAAGTCCGCGAGCGCGGTGGGATCGGCATCGCGGGGCACGTCGCCTTCCTCGATGCCGCGCTTGATGCGAGAGCGCAAGTGCTCGCGCGCCGAGACGCGCTTGTCCGCCAACGCCTTCCTCAGCTTCGGCGAGGCGTTGGCGCTGGTGGCCTCCGCCATCATCATCATGCAGCCGCGCGGGTGGTCGGGCCCCGTGACCTCCTGCGCCATGTAGGTGAGCAGGCGCTCGATGGAGGCGCGCGCCGTGGGCTCGGTGGTGTAGGGGCAGTCGTCCCCGCGCGAGCGCTCGTAGCTCTCGATCGCCTCGAGGAAGAGCCGCTCCTTGTCGCCGAACGCGGCATACAGGCTCGGCGGGTTGATGCCCATCGCCTCGGTGAGGTCGCTGATGGAGGTCCCCTCGAAGCCCTTCGTCCAGAACACTTCGATGGCGGCGGCAAGCGCGGCGTCCCGGTCGAACGAGCGGGGCCGGCCGCGCGGCTTGCGCGGTTTGGCGGGGCTCGAGGCGGCGGACTGTTTCATAGTGATTGCTATAATATTAAGTCAGCCGGCGTGGCCCGTCAAGCCGGCGCTCCCGCGCCGCGCATGCGCTTCATGTCGGTGGCGGGCGGCGCGCCGAAGAGCCGGCTGTACTCGCGGCTGAACTGGCTGGGGCTCTCGTAACCCACGCGGTGCCCGGCGGTGGCCGCATCGATGGCCTCGGCGAGCAGCAGCTGCCGCGCCTCCTGCAGCCTCAGCTGCTTCTGGAACTGCAGCGGGCTCATGGCGGTGACCGCGCGGAAGTGCTCGTGGAACGACGAGGTGCTCATGCTCGCCTGGGCCGCGAGCTCCTCGACGCGCAAGGCCTGGCGGTAGTTCGCGCGCAGCCACTCGATCGCCTTGGCGATGCGCTTGGCGTGGCCGGAGACGCTCGCGATCTGGCGCAGGCGATGTCCCTGCTCGCCCTTGAGCACGCGATAGAGGATCTCGCGGCGGGCGAGGGGCGCCAGGACCGCGATGTCGTCGCGGCTTTCCAGCAGGCGCAGCAGCCGCACGAAGGATTCCACCATCTCCGGGTCGCTGCGGCTCACGTAGAGGCCGCGCGCGGGAGGCGCTTCGCCGTTGAGCCGGTCGGGCGCCTCGAGGAGGAGGGCGGCGACTTCCTTGGGATCCACGTCGAGCTTTAGGGAAAGGAACGGCGACTCCTCGCTCGCCTGCACGATCTGCCCCGAGACCGGCAGGTCCACCGAGGCCGCGAGGAACTGCGCGCGGTCGTACATATAGATGTCGTCGCCCAGCATCACGCGCTTGGCGCCCTGCGCGATCACGCAGATGCACGGGTTCTGCACGCCGAACATGCGCATCGGGCTGGGCTCCGAGGCCCGGTGAACCGTGAGCCCGGGGATGGGCGTGGCGTGGGAGCCGTCGCCGCCCTGCGCGGTGAATCGGGTGATGAGGCCCGCCAGCTCGGCGAGCGCGTAATCGAGCCTAAGGTCCTGTGTCGTCATGGCTTGCACCTTACTCCGCGGTTCTTGCCCATCACAAGCGTTCTTCCGCCCGCGCGGAGGATCGGGCAAGAAGCGCAGCGTTTCGGGCTAACGAATCGCGGCGCACGCGTTCCAGACTGCCGCTCGGGGCCCGCCGCCCTCGTTGTGTCCTAGTTATTCTATAGCGATCGATAAAAAAGTGCTTGACATGGGCTGGGCGGGCCGAATAGAGTCTCGCTTCGTTATGTAACGATCGCTAAATAACACATCGCCAGGAGTCCCGCATGCCAGCCAAAGCCATTTCCCGCAATCCCGTCGCCATCGCCGTCGGCGTGGCACTCGCCGTCACCGCGTTGAGCGCCGCGTTGCTGCCGCACCGCACCTCGAGCGCGGCCGCGCCGCAGGACGCCCCGCAGGCGATGCCCGTCATGGTGGCCGCGGTCACGCCCACGCAGGTCACGACGTGGGACGAATTCTCCGGGCGCCTCGAAGCCGTCGACCGCGTGGATGTCCGCTCGCGCGTGGCGGGCGCCGTGCAGGCGATCCACTTCCGCGAGGGCGCGCTGGTGAAAGAAGGCGACCTCCTCGTCACCATCGACCCCGCGCCCTACGCGGCCGAGGCCGACCGCGCCGCCGCGCAGCTCCTCGCCGCTCAGGCGCGCCTGGACAACGCGAAGAGCGAGCTCGACCGGGCGCAGCGCCTGTGGGACGAGAGCGCGATCGCCAAGCGCGAGCTCGACGAGCGCGTGAACGCGCGCCGCGAGGCCGAGGCCAACGTGCGTGCCGCGGAGGCGGCGCTGCAATCGGCGCGCCTGAACCTGGGCTACACGCAGGTGAGGGCGCCGGTCGCGGGCCGCGTGGGCAAGCTCGAGGTCACGATCGGCAACCTGGTGCCCGCGGGCCCCGGCGCGCCGGTGCTGACGACGCTGGTCTCGGTCAACCCGATCTACGCGAGCTTCGATGCCGACGAGCAGGCGGTGACGCGCGCCCTGCAGGAGGCCGGGGGCAGCCCCGCGGGCCTCGCCGGCATCCCGGTGCTGATGGGCGTGGGGGGCACGGGCGAGACGCCGCTGCGCGGCAAGCTGCAGCTGGTCGACAACCAGGTGAACGCGAAGAGCGGCACGGTGCGCGTGCGCGCGGTGTTCGACAACCCGCACGGCACGCTCATCCCGGGCCAGTTCGCGCAGCTGAAGCTCGGCCACGCGCATCCCGAGAGCGCGCTCCTCATCAACGAGCGCGTCGTGGGCACCGACCAGGGCAAGAAGTTCGTCTTCGTGGTGGACGGCCAGAACAAGGCGGCGTACCGCGAAGTGACGTTGGGGCCCACGGTCGACGGCCAGCGCATCGTGAGCTCCGGCCTGCAGCCCAACGACCTCGTCGTGGTGAACGGCCTGCAGCGCGTGCGGCCCGGCGCGCTGCTCGCCCCGCAACTGACGAAAACCGCTTCGCGATGAGCTGCTCGCGGAATTGAGCGGCGACCTGTCGTCCGCTCCAATGATCGCCCCGATACCCAATTTCACATGAACCTTTCCAAATTCTTCATCGATCGGCCGATCTTCGCCGGCGTCCTCTCGCTCCTGATCCTCATCGCGGGCCTCATCGCGATGCGCGTGCTGCCCATCGCCGAGTACCCGGAGGTCGTGCCGCCGGCGGTGGTGGTGCACGCGCAATACCCCGGTGCCAACCCGAAGGTGATCGCCGAGACGGTGGCGATGCCCCTCGAGGAAGCCATCAACGGCGTCGAGAACATGCTCTACATGGGCAGCCAGGCGACCGCCGACGGCAACCTCGCGCTCACGGTCACCTTCAAGCTGGGCACCGATCCCGACAAGGCGCAGCAGCTCGTGCAGAACCGCGTCTCGCAGGCTGAGGCGCGGCTGCCCGAGGAGGTGCGCCGCCTGGGCATCACGACGGCCAAGGGCGCCACCGACCTCACGATGGTGGTGCACCTCGTCTCGCCCAACGAGCGCTACGACATGACGTACCTGCGCAACTACGCGGTGCTGAACGTGAAGGACCGCCTCGCGCGCATCGACGGCGTGGGGCAGGTCCTCCTGTTCGGCTCGGGCGACTACTCGATGCGCGTGTGGCTGGACCCGCGCAAGGTGGCCGAGCGCGGGCTTTCCGCGGGCGACGTGGTGCGCGCGATCCGCGAGCAGAACGTGCAGGCCGCCGCGGGAGTGATCGGCGCCTCGCCCGGCCTGCCGAACGCCGACCTGCAGCTCTCGATCAACGCGCAGGGGCGGCTTGCGAACGAGGAGGAGTTCGGCGACATCATCGTGAAGACCGACGCCGGCGGGGCGGTCACGCGCCTTCGCGACGTGGCGCGCATCGAGCTGGGCGCGTCCGAATACGCGCTGCGCTCGCTGCTCAACAACAAGCCCGCCGTCGCGATACCGATCTTCGCTGCGCCCAACTCGAACGCGATCCAGATCTCGGACAACGTGCGCGCCACCATGGCCGAGATCAAGGAAAGCATGCCCGAGGGCGTGGACTACCAGATCGTCTACGACCCCACGCAGTTCGTGCGCGCCTCCATCAAGGCGGTGGTCGAGACGCTGCTCGAGGCCATCGCGCTCGTGGTGCTGGTGGTGATCCTCTTCCTGCAGACGTGGCGCGCGTCGGTCATTCCGCTCATCGCGGTGCCGGTGTCGGTGATCGGCACCTTCGCCGTGCTGCACCTCTTCGGCTTCTCCATCAACGCGCTGTCGCTCTTCGGCCTGGTGCTCGCCATCGGCATCGTGGTCGACGACGCGATCGTGGTGGTGGAGAACGTCGAGCGCAACATCGAGTCGGGGCTCACGCCGCGCGACGCGACCTATCGCGCGATGCGCGAGGTGTCGGGCCCGATCATCGCGATCGCGCTCGTGCTGGTGGCCGTGTTCGTGCCGATGGCCTTCATCAGCGGCCTGTCGGGCCAGTTCTACAAGCAGTTCGCGCTCACGATCGCCATCTCGACCGTGATCTCGATGGTGAACTCGCTCACGCTCTCGCCCGCGCTCGCGGCGCTGCTGCTCAGGGGCCGCGACGCGCCGCCGGATGCGCTCACCCGCGTCATGGATCGCTGGCTCGGCTGGCTCTTCCACGGGTTCGACCGCCTCTTCAAGCGCGGCGCAAATGCGTACACCGGGCGCCTCGGCGGCGTGCTCACGCGAAAGGCCGCGGCCATGGGCGTGTACCTCGTGCTGGCCGCGCTCACCTTCGGCCTCTTCAAGGTCGTGCCGGGCGGCTTCGTGCCGACGCAGGACAAGCAGTACCTCATCGGCTTCGCCCAGCTTCCCGACGGCGCCACGCTCGACCGCACGGAAGACGTGATCCGCCGCATGGGCGAGATCACGTTGAAGCAGCCCGGCGTGGAGGCCGCAGTCGCCTTCCCCGGCCTTTCCATCAACGGCTTCACCAACAGCTCGAACGCGGGGATCGTGTTCGCGACGTTGAAGCCCTTCGAGGAGCGGCGCGGCAAGGAGCTTTCGGGCGCGGCGATCGCGCAGCAGCTGAACCAGAAGTACGCGGCGATCCCGGATGCCTTCATCGCCATGTTCCCGCCGCCGCCGGTGCAGGGGCTCGGGACCACGGGCGGCTTCAAGCTGCAGATCGAGGATCGCGCATCGCTCGGCTACGGCGCGCTCGACGCGGCGCTGAAGGCGTTCCTCACGAAGGCCTACCAGGCGCCCGAGCTCGCCGGCGTGTTCTCCGGCTTCCAGGTGAACGTGCCGCAGCTCTTCGCCGACATCGACCGCACCAAGGCGCGCCAGCTGGGCGTCCCGGTGACCGAGGTCTTCGACACGATGCAGATCTACCTCGGCAGCCTCTACGTGAACGACTTCAACAAGTTCGGGCGCACGTACTCGGTGCGCGTGCAGGCCGACGCCCCGTTCCGCGCCAAGGCCGAGGACGTGGGGCTGCTCAAGGTGCGCTCCGACTCCGGCGAGATGGTGCCGCTCGCGGCGCTGCTCAACGTGAAGCCGGCGGCGGGGCCCGAGCGCGCCATGCGCTACAACGGCTTCCTCACCGCGGACGTGAGCGGGCGTGCCGCGCCGGGATTCTCCTCGGGGCAGGCGCAGGCCGCGGTCGAGCGCATCGCCGCCGAGACGCTGCCGCCCGGCATGCGCTTCGAGTGGACCGAGCTCACGTACCAGGAGATCCTCGCCGGCAATTCGGCGGTGTGGATCTTCCCGCTCTCGATCCTGCTCGTGTTGCTGGTGCTGGCCGCGCTCTACGAGAGCCTCGCGCTGCCGCTGTCCATCATCCTCATCGTGCCCACGGCGCTCTTCGCCGCGCTCACCGGCGTGTGGCTCACGCACGGCGACAACAACATCTTCACGCAGATCGGGTTGATGGTGCTGGTCGGCCTCTCGGCGAAGAACGCGATCCTCATCGTGGAGTTCGCGCGCGAGCTCGAGTTCGCGGGCCACGCGCCGGTTCACGCCGCGGTCGAGGCGGCGCGGCTGCGGCTGCGCCCGATCCTGATGACCTCGGCCGCCTTCGTGATGGGCGTGCTGCCGCTCGCCTTCGCCACGGGCGCGGGCGCCGAGATGCGCCAGGCGATGGGCGTGGCGGTGTTCTCGGGAATGATCGGCGTCACCGCCTTCGGCCTCTTCCTCACCCCGGTGTTCTACGTGCTGCTGCGCGGCGTGTCGGGCAACCGGCCCCTCACCCAACACGGCGAGACGCCTCGCATCGAGGCCTTCGCCGGCTCTTCGGATTGACGATCATGAGACTGAACCTCCTTGTCGCGGCGCTCGTCCTCCCGGGATGCGTGAGCGTTCCCGCGATCGACACGTCGCGCGTCCCGGAAGCGCCCGCGCAATTCAAGGAAGCCCGCGCGGCGACCACGCCGTCGGCCGCCGTGCAAGCCGGCGGCGAGTGGTGGAAGGCGTTCAACGACCCGGTGCTCGACGACCTGGTGGCGCGCGCCGACCGCAACAACACGAGCATCGAGGCCGCCGCGGCGCGGCTGCGGCAGGCGCGGGCGCTCGCTCGCGCCACCGACGCCGATCGCGCGCCGCAGCTGAATGCCGCCGCGGGCGTCGCGCGCCTGGGCGGCATCGTCGACAACACGTCCGGCCCGGCGCGCACGTTCTCGAGCGCCGGCGCGAACCTGTCCTACGAGGTCGACCTCTTCGGCAAGCTCGCGCGCGCGAGCGAGGCGGCGCGGCTCGACACGCGCTCGCGCGAGGAGCTGCTGCGCGCCACGCACCTGCTCGTGCAGGCGGAAGTCGCGCAGGCCTACCTCGGCTTGCGGGCGCTCGACGACGAGCGGGCGCTGGTGCGCGGAACGGTCGCCGCCTATCGCGAGACGCTCGACCTCACCGAGCGCCGCTACCGCGCCGGCGACGTGGCCGAGCTCGACGTGGCGCGCGCGCGGACGGAAGTCGCGTCGACGGAGTCCGAGGCCTACGCGCTCGACCTGCGCCGCTCGCAGCTCGAGCACGCGCTCGCCGTGCTGGTGGGCGATGCCTCTTCGCGCTTCGAGCTTCCGGTGGGCGAATGGAAGACGGCGCTGCCCGTGATTCCCCCGGGGGTGCCGAGCCGGGTGCTCGAGCGCCGCCCGGACGTCGCGGCGGCCGAGAGCGGCATGCTTGCCGCGCAGCAGCGCGTCGGCGTCGCGAAGGCCGCATGGTTCCCCGACTTCGCCCTCACGGCGACGGGCGGCTACGCGTCGACCGACCTCGGCGACCTCCTCAAGTGGCCGGCGCGCGCCTGGGGCGTGAGCGCGCTGCTCGCCACGCCGATCTTCGACGGCGGGCGTCGCAGCGCCGGCATCGAGAACGCGAACGGGCAGCTGGATGAAGCGCTCGCGCGCTATCGCGAGCAGGTTCTCGTGGCGTTCCAGGATGTCGAGGACCAGCTCTCGGCCCTGCGAATCCTCGCCGACCAGGCCGACGCGCAGGCGAGGGCGGTCGCCGCCGCATCGCGCAGCACGTCGCTTTCCGACGCGCGCTATCGCAACGGCCTCGTGAGCCAGCTCGACCTCCTCGATGCGCGCCGCAGCGAGCTCGCGAACCGGCGCCAGGCGCTGCAGGTGCGCTCGGCCCAATACCAGGCGACCGTGGGACTCGTGCGCGCGCTGGGCGGAGGGTGGGAGGGCACCTCGTGAGCGAGCGAAGCGATGGCCACATGGCCCTGATCGGGCTCGGGCTCGCGGCGCTTGCGCTCCTCATCCTGGTGATCGCCTAGGGACGGGCGCGCTCATGCTCGCGATGATCCTTGAAAGGCGCCGGGCGAGACTGCGCGCGCTTCCCCTGCCGCAATCGTGGCGGGATCTCATCGACCAGCGCGTGCCCCACGTCGGGAGAATGCCGCGCGACCTGCGATGGCAGCTCGAGATGCACGTGCGGGTCTTCGTCGCCGAGAAGCGATTCGTCGGCGTGGACGGCCTGGAGGTGACCGACGAGATGCGCGTCGTGATCGCGGCGAACGCGTGCCTGCTCGCGCTCAACCGCGGATCCGAAGTGTTCCCGAAGGTGCGCCGCATCCTCATCTACCCGGACCGGCCGTTGCGGGAGACCTCGCGAGGAAGCGTCGCCGTGGGCTGGAGCCAGGTCGCCCATCGGCTTCCGGGACTCAACCCCGTCATCCACGAATTCGCGGGCCATCTCGGAACCGGGCCTGCCGAGTCCGAGGCGTTCTTCGAGGATCCCGGCTCGATGGCGGTGCTGCACGCGTCCCTCTACCAGGAGCTTCGCCGGCTGTATCGCGTCGATCCGGCCCATTGGAGCCCGAGCCGCCGCCTCGCGCCTGCCATCCGCGCTGCCACGCAGGTCGACTCGACGACCGCCGGGGGCCTGCGTTCCGTCACCGGGTGAATTGGGTAAGCTATGCGCCATGGCCGATCCCCAGGTCCCGCCCGAAATCGCCGCCGCGCTCGAGAAGGGCAACCTCATCGAGGCGATCAAGCTGCTGCGCCAGCAGAAGAACCTCGGCCTTGCCGAGGCGAAGGGCATGGTCGAGGCGCTGCAGAAGCAGGCGAAGGCGAGCGGCGGCAACGTGAAGGTGAACGTGAACGTGAAGACCGCCCCGACGGTGCGCATGGCGTACAAGGCGCCCGCGCACGTGGGGCCCGAGCGGCGCCCGGGGCTTTCGCCCGGCGAGCAGCCGCGCGGCGGCGGTTTCCCGGCCGTGGTCGCCGTGATCGCGCTCGCGCTGGTCGCGCTCGCCGTCGCGGCCTACTTCAGCTTCGGCGGCTGATCCCTACTTGCCCGGGTAGGCGACGACCTTCTGGCGTTGCTCGCCCAGGCCCGTGATGCCGAGGCTCACCACGTCGCCGGGTTTCAGGTACGCCGGCGGCTTCATGGCGAGCCCCACGCCGGGCGGCGTGCCCGTGGTGATGATGTCGCCGGGCAGCAGCGTCATGAACTGCGAGATGTACGAGACCAGGTGCGCGCAGCCGAAGATCATGGTGCGCGTGTTGCCGCGCTGTCGCTTCTCGCCGTTCACGTCGAGCCAGAGGTCGAGCGTCTGCGGATCGGCAATCTCGTCGGTGGTGACGAGCCACGGGCCCACGGGGCCGAAGGTGTCGCAGCCCTTGCCGCGGTCCCACTGGCTGCCGCGCTCGAGCTGGAAGTCGCGCTCGGAGACGTCGTTCACCACGCAGTAGCCCGCCACGTGGTCGAGCGCCTTGGACTCGGGCACGTATTGCGCCTTGGTGCCGATCACGATGCCCAGCTCCACTTCCCAGTCGAGCTTGCTGGACCCGCGCGGCTGGATCACGTCGTCGTTGGGCCCGGTGAGGCACGTGGTGGCCTTCATGAAGAGGATCGGCTCCTTCGGGATCGGCATGCCGGACTCTTCGGCGTGGTCGCGATAGTTGAGCCCCACGGCCACGAACTTGCTGATGCCCGCGTAGGGCACGCCCAAACGCGGGTTGCCGCGCACGATGGGCAGCGTCTCCGGCTTCACGCGCGCCAGGCGCGCGAGGTTGCGCGGAGCGAGCATCGCGTCGTCGATCTGCGTGATCACCTTCGAGAGGTCGCGGATGTTGCCGTCCCTGTCCGCGAGGCCGGGTTTTTCGCGGCCCGCAGGGCCGTAGCGCAGGAGTTTCATCTTGTTCCCTTGTTGTTCCCGCGGAAGGGGGTGTCAGATTACAGGCTCATGCCTCCATCGACAAATACCGCTTGCCCCGTCATGAACGACGACTCGTCGGAGACCAGGTAGACGAACGACTCGGCGATCTCCTCGGCGGTGGCGAGACGCCCCATGGCCTGGCGCGCCACGAAGTCCCTGCGCGCCTGCGCGGGATCGGCGAAGGCGTTGATGCGCTCGCCCAGCGACGGGGTGTCCACGGTGCCGGGGCACACGCAGTTCACGCGGATCTTCTGCTTCACGTGGTCGATGGCGAGCGCGCGCGTGAAGCCCGCCACCGCGGCCTTGCTCGCCGCGTAGGCGAGGCGGTTGGGCGCGGCCTTCTCGGCGCCCAGCACGCTCGCCATGTTGAGGATCACGCCGCCGCCGGCGGCGATCATCTTCGGCACCATGCTCTTGCACATCGTGAACTGGCTGCGCACGTTGATGGCGAAGCTGCGGTCCCAGTCCGCGTGCGTGCATTCGAGGAGGCTGCCCTGGTGCACCCAGCCCGCGCAGTTGAAGAGGATGTCCACGGCGCCGGTGGCCTCGACGAACGCCGCGACTTCCTTCTCGTCGGTGGCGTCCAGGCGCGAGGCGGTGACGCCGGCGACCTTGTCGTAGGCGGCGAGCAGCTTCGGGTCGATGTCGGTGGCGAGGACCGTCGCGCCCTCGCGAACGAACGCGAGGACCGCCGCGCGGCCCATGCCCTGGCCCGCCGCGGTGACGAGCGCCTTCTTGCCCTTGAGTCGATTGGCCATGCGCGGCCTCCGTGCTATTGTGCTTCGAAATTGGTCTGACCACTTTACCAGATGCCGCCCCTCCAGGCCGTCGAGACACGGCGCCTCTATCGCCAGATCGCCGACCAGATCGCGGCGCTCATCGACAAGGGCGAGTACGGCGCGGGCAAGAGGCTGCCGCCCGAGCGCGACCTCGCGCGCCAGCTGGGCGTGAGCCGCCCGTCGGTGCGCGAAGCGCTGATCGCGCTCGAGGTCGAAGGCTATGTCGAGGTGCGGGTGGGCTCGGGGGTCTACGTGACCGGTCCGCCGCCCGCGGCGCAAACTTCGCCGGCCGATGCCGAGTCGGGCCCCTTCGAGCTGATCCGCGCGCGCTGGCTGATCGAATCGGAGTGCGCCGCGCTCGCCGCGAAGCACGCGACGCGCGCGCAGGTGCGCGCGATGGAGGAGGCGCTGGAGCAGATGGCCGCCGACTGCGATCGCGGCGTGATGCCGCTTGCCGCCGACCGGCTCTTCCACCTGCGCATCGCCGAGGCGAGCGGCAACAGCGCGCTCGCGCTCGTCGTGCGCACGCTCTGGGACCAGCGCACCGGCCCGCTCTTCCTGCGCCTCGAGCACCACTTCGACACGCCGGAGCTCTGGACGGTCGCCATCAAGGAGCATCGCGAGGTGTCCACGGCCATCGCGCGGCACGACGCGCCCGGGGCGCGCGCGGCCATGCGAAGGCACATGGACCAGGCGGCCAAGCGCTTCAGCGGGAGCTGGGGGAAGAAGAAGAAGCGATAAGTCATTCCTCCGCGGGGGTGACAAAGAAGAAGGAGGAGGGCCAGTGGACGAGCAGGAACACGTGCTGAACGAGAAGGGCGAGTTCGAGATCCACGACGAGGCGATCGACCTCTCGCCTTACCGGTTCGAAGACTGGACGGCGTTCGTGATCTTCTGGACGCTGGCGCTCGTCATCTTCTACCAGTTCTTCACGCGCTACGCGCTCAACGATTCGGCGTCATGGACGGAGGAGATCGCGCGCTACCTCCTCATCGCCACGGCCTTCATCGGCGCCGCGATCAACACGCGCAAGAACAACCACATCCAGGTGGACTTCTTCTATCGCCTCCTGCCGCGTTGGTTCTCGCGGCCCATGTCGGTGCTGGTGGACGGCCTGAGGATCCTCTTCCTCGTGTATTGCTGCGGCCTCACCATCGAGCTGATGACCAAGATCGGCGCGCAACGCATGGCGATCATCGATTGGCCGATCGGCATCCTCTACGGGTTCGTCGCTGCCGGCTTCGCGCTGATGTCCTGGCGCGCCATCGGCGTGGCGATCGCCAACTGGAAGCGCGGCGCCTCGGTATTGGAGCGGCCCGAGCTCGCGGACGAGGCCCGCTGATGGGGCCGGGATCCTTCAAGCTGCTCTTCCTCTCGCTGATGGCCTCGGGCCTTCCGGTGGCCATCGCCATGGCGGGCGCGTCCCTCGTGTACGTGATGGTCTCGGGCGACGTGCCGCAGATGGTGATCGTGCACCGCATGGTGGGCGGGCTGGATTCGTTCCCGCTGCTCGCGGTGCCGTTCTTCATCCTCGCCGGCAACCTCATGAACTCGGCGGGCATCACCAACCGCATCTACAACTTCGCGCTGGCGCTCGTGGGCTGGATGAAGGGGGGCCTGGGCCACGTGAACGTGGTGGGCTCGGTGATCTTCGCCGGCATGTCGGGCACCGCGATCGCCGACGCGGCGGGGCTGGGCACCATCGAGATCAAGGCGATGCAAGACCACGGCTACTCGACGGAATTCTCCGTGGGAGTCACCGCGGCTTCCGCCACGCTGGGGCCCATCATCCCGCCGTCGCTCCCGTTCGTGATCTACGCGCTCTTCGCCAACGTCTCGGTAGGCGCGCTCTTCCTCGCGGGGATCCTGCCGGGCGGCGTGATGGCGATCCTCATGATGCTCACCGTCGCCTTCTTCGCGCACAAGAACAAGTGGGGCGCCGACGTGCCGTTCCAGTGGGCGCGGGTGCTGCGCGCGCTGGGCGAGCTCGGCATCGTGCTGGGCTGGCCCGCGGCGATCTACTTCCTCGCGTCCGACGACTACGGCGGGCTCGACGCCCAGTGGACCGTGCTGCTGGGCCTCGTGCTGCTCTTCGCGGCCGACTGGAAGTTCGGGTTCCAGGCGGTGCTTCCGATCATGACGCCGGTGCTGCTGATCGGGGGGATGACCACCGGCATCTTCACCGCCACCGAGGGCGCGATCGCCGCGTGCGTCTGGGCGCTCTTCCTCGGCCTCGTGTGGTACCGGACGCTTTCCTGGAGGCGGCTCATCAAGGTCTCCATGGACACGATCGAGACCACTGCCGCGGTGCTGATGATCGTGGCGGCCGCGTCCATCTTCGGCTGGATGCTCACTGCGACGCGCACGACCGAGCTCATCGCGACCTGGGTGCTCTCCGTCACCTCCACGCCCGCGGGGTTCCTGCTGCTCGCCAACCTGCTGATGCTCTTCGTGGGCTGCTTCCTCGAGCCCACCGCGGCGATCACCATCCTCGTGCCGATCCTGCTGCCCATCGTGAGGAAGCTCGGCATCGACCCCGTGCACTTCGGGCTCGTGATGGTGCTGAACCTCATGATCGGCCTGCTGCACCCGCCCATGGGCCTGGTGCTGTTCGTGCTTGCGCGGGTGGCCAAGCTCTCGGTGGAGCGCACCACGATCGCGATATTGCCGTGGCTCGTGCCGCTGCTCATCAGCCTCGTGATAGTGACGTATATTCCCCAGGTGAGCCTGTGGCTCCCGAACCTGGTGAAGTAGGAGTCGCCCCATGCTGCGCGAAACGCCGCTCTACCTGCGCCTGAACCCCGCCGACGACGTAGTGATCGCCTGCCGCGAGCTGGAGGCGGGCACCAACCTGCTCCAGGAAAACGTCGTGTGCCGGGAGCGCATCCCCGCGGGGCACAAGGTGGCCACCCGCGCGGTGGCGGCCGGGGAGCCCGTGCGGCGCTACAACCAGATCATCGGGTTCGCCACCCGGCCGATCGCCGCGGGCGCCCACGTGCACGTGCACAACCTCGAGGTGCGCGACTTCGCGCGCGACTACGCGTTCGGCGAGGCGTACAAGCCCACGAAGTTCGTGGCCGAGCCCGCGACGTTCCAGGGCATCGTGCGCCCGGACGGGCGCGTCGCCACGCGCAACTACATCGGCATCCTCTCCACGGTGAACTGCTCGGCGCACGTGGCCAAGCGCGTCGCCGCGGCGTTCACGCCGGAAGCGCTCGCTTCGCACCCGAACGTGGATGGCGTGGTGGCGCTCACGCACACCGCGGGCTGCGGCATGGACTCGGCGGGCGAGGGCATGGACGTGCTGCGCCGCACGCTCGCGGGCTACGCGCGCCACGCCAACTTCGCGGGCGTGCTCGTCATCGGCCTGGGCTGCGAGGCGAACCAGCTGGACGCGCTCTTCTTCACGCAGGGCCTCGCGCAGGGCCCGCTCCTGCGCGCCATGGCGATCCAGGACAAGGGCGGCACGGCGAAGACGGTGGCCGACGGCATCGCGATGGTGAAGGAGATGCTGCCCGTGGCCAACGACGTGATCCGCTCGACGGTGCCGGCGAGCGGCATCGTGGTCGGCCTGCAGTGCGGCGGCTCCGACGGCTACTCGGGCATCACCGCGAACCCGGCCCTGGGCGCCGCGGTGGACCTGCTGGTCGAGAACGGCGGCACGGCGATCCTTTCCGAGACGCCCGAGATCTACGGCGCCGAGCACCTCCTCACGCGCCGCGCGCGAAGCCGCGAGGTGGGCGAGAAGATCGTGAAGCGCATCAAGTGGTGGGAGGAGTACACCGCGCGCAACAAGGGCGAGATGAACAACAACCCGTCGCCAGGCAACAAGGCGGGCGGGCTCACGACGATCCTCGAGAAGTCGCTGGGCGCGGTCGCCAAGGGCGGGACCACGGGGCTCATGGACGTCTACGAGTACGCGCAACCCGTCACCGCCAAGGGCTTCGTGTTCATGGACACGCCGGGCTACGACCCGGTGTCGGCCACCGGCCAGGTCGCCGGCGGCGCGAACATGATCGTCTTCACGACGGGCCGCGGCTCGGTGTACGGCTGCAAGCCCTCGCCGTCGCTCAAGCTCGCCACCAACTCGGCGATGTACGAGCGCATGTCCGAGGACATGGATTTCAATTGCGGCGAGATCCTCGAGGGCTCGCTCTCGGTGCAGGAGGCGGGGCGCAAGATCTTCGAGCTCGTGCTCGCCACGGCTTCGGGGCAGCCGAGCAAGAGCGAGATGCAGGGATTCGGGGAGGATGAGTTCGTGCCCTGGTACCTCGGGGCGGTGATGTAGGGATGATCGTCGCCCCCGTGGAGACGGGGGTCCAGCCAATACAAACGGGAGGGGAGATGAAGAACGTGATGAAGATCGTGCTGGGCGCCATGGCGCTGGCCCTGGCCACGTCGGCCCTGGCGCAGACGAAGCTCAAGTGGGCGCACGTGTACGAGCAGACCGAGGCGTATCACACGGCGGCGGTGTGGGCCGCGGGCGAGATCAAGAAGCGCACCCATGGCCGCTACGAGATCGAAGTGTTCCCGGCCTCCACGCTGGGCAAGGAAACCGACATCAACCAGGGCCTCACGCTGGGCACCGTGGACATCATCTATACGGGCCAGCTCTTCGCCGGCCGCACCTACGGGCCCATCGCCATCGGCGGCGCGCCGTACATGTTCCGCGACTTCGAGCACTGGAAGCGCTTCTCGACGAGCCCGCTCTTCGCCCAGCTCTGCGAGGGATACCAGAGGGCGGGAGGCAACCACGTTTCGGCGATCACCTACTACGGCGAGCGCCACGTCACCTCCAACAAGCCGATCAACCGGCCCGAGGACATGAAGGGGCTCAAGATCCGCGTGCCGGACGCGCCGCTCTACACGATGTTCCCGCGCGCGGTCGGCGCCAATCCCACGCCGATCGCCTTCGCCGAGGTGTACCTCGCGCTGCAGAACGGCACCGTGGACGCGCAGGAGAACCCGCTGCCCACCATCGACGCGAAGAAGTTCTACGAGGTGCAGAAGTACATCGTGCTCACCGGGCACATCACGGACGCGCTGCTCACGATCGTCTCGGGCCAGACCTGGAACAAGCTCTCCGACGAGGACAAGAAGACCTTCGACGCGGTCCTGCGCGAAGCGGCGGCGAAGGCCACGGGCGAGATCGTGGACACCGAGAAGAAGATGGCGGCCGAGTTCGAGAAGCGCGGCAAGACGGTGGTGAAGGTGGACCGCAAGCCCTTCCGCGACGCGACCGTGAAGCTGCACAACGGCCCGGACGCGACCTGGCCGAAAGACGTTTACGACAAGCTGCAGGCGCTGTGATCGTCGTCCATCACCTGAACAACTCGCGCTCGCAGCGCGTGTTGTGGCTGCTCGAGGAGCTGGGCGTGCCGTACGAGGTGCGCAAGTACCAGCGCGATCCCGTCACGCTCCTCGCGCCGCCCGAATTGCGCAAGATCCATCCGCTGGGCAAGGCGCCGGTCGTCGTGGACGGCGGCGAGGTGCTTGCGGAGTCCGGCGCCATCATCGAGTACTTCGTCGAGAAGCATGGCCGCCTCGCGCCGCCGCCGGGAACGCCCGAGTGGCGGCGTTACCGCTACTGGATGCACTACGCCGAGGGCTCGGCGATGCCGCCGCTGCTCCTCAAGCTCGTCTTCGACCGCCTCGAGAAGGCGCGGGCCCCGTTCTTCGTGAGACCCGTCATGCGGGGCATCGCGGCGAAGGCGAAGGACGGGTTCGTCCTGCCGCAGATCAACCTGCACCTGGACTGGATGGAGTCGGAGCTGGGGCGCGGCCCGTGGTTCGCCGGCAGCGAGCTCACCGCGGCCGACATCCAGATGAGCTTTCCCCTCGAGGCGGCGGCTTCGCGCGGCGGACTGAACGACAGCCGGCCGCGCCTCATGGACTTCCTCGCGCGCATCCACGCGCGTCCGGCCTACCAACGCGCCGTCGAACGAGGCGGCGAGTTCAAGACGATGTAGGGCGTGCCAGGGGCGCATGGGGACGCCGAAAACGCACGAGCACCGCAGGAGGGCCGCGAAGGCCGGCCTGCACTACGTGACCGATGGCGTGCCGGGGATCACGCGCAAGCGCTCCGGGACGGGCTGGTCCTACTACTCGGCCGGGGGCGAGCTGATCCGCGATGCCGCGCAGCGCCGGCGCATTGGCTCGCTCGCGATCCCACCCGCCTGGACCGACGTGTGGATCTGCCCCGACGGCCAGGGCCACATCCAGGCCACGGCGCGCGATGCGCGCGGGCGCAAGCAGTACCGCTACCACGCCTCCTACCGCGAGGCGTGCGACCGCAGCAAGTTCCGCCGCATGCTCGAGTTCAGCGAGATCCTTCCGCTGCTGCGCGAGCGCATCGAGCGCGACCTCGCGTCCCCCGACCTCTCGCGCCGGCAGATCCTCGCCACCGTGATCCGCCTCCTCGACAAGACGCTGATCCGCGTGGGCAACGACGAGTACGCGCGCGAGAACCGCTCCTTCGGCCTCACGACGCTGCGCCGTCGCCACGTGAAGGTGAACGGCACTTCGGTGCGCTTCCTCTTCCGCGGCAAGAGCGGCGTGGAGCACGACGTCTCCATCGCCGACCGGCGGCTTGCCCGAATCATCCAGCGCTGCCACGACTTGCCGGGCACCGAGATCTTCCAGTACGTGGACGGCGACGGCAGGCGCCAGGCCATCGCCTCCGACGACGTGAACGCGCGCCTTCGCGAGATCACGGGCCGCGACGTGACGGCGAAGGACTTCCGCACGTGGGGCGCCACCATGCACGCGGCGCTCGCGCTGCGCTCGGCGGGGCCCGCGGGCACGCGCCGCGAGGCCGACCGCAACATCGTGGCGGCCATCGACGAGGTGGCCGAGCGCCTGGGCAACACGCGCGCGGTGTGCCGCAAGTACTATGTGCACCCGGCCCTCATCGACGCGTATCTCGAGGGCCGCATCGTGGCGCCGACCGGCGCCATGCCGGGGCCGCGGCGCACGGTCGCCGCGGCGGCGCTGCGCCGCGACGAGGTCGCGGTGCTCCAATTCCTGCAGGATGAACTGGACGGCTGATGAGATTCTCGCTGCGCGTGACGTTCTGGGCGGCCGCCGTGATGTCGGTCCTGTGCTTCGCCTGGGCGGCCAGCGGGTTCATCGCGTTGCGCGAGATCACGGACGCCAAGGTGGCCTCCGACACGCAGGGCTACTCGTGGTTCTGGGCGTTCCTGGGCCTCGTCGCGGCCTCCATGGCCGCGGTCTCGCGGTGGCTCTCGCGCGAGCCGCCTGCGCCACCGTAGCGGAGCGCACGGGCGCCCGCCTTACTTCGCCTTGTCCTTCTTCGCGCGGTGGTAGGCGTCGTCGACGCGCACGATGTCGTCTTCGCCCAGGTACGTGCCCGTCTGCACTTCCACGATCTGCAGCGGCACCCTGCCGGGGTTCTCGAGGCGGTGCAGCTCGCCCACCTCGATGTAGATGGACTGGTTCTCGGAAAGGATCGACACCTGCTCGCCCTTGGTGACGCGGGCGGTGCCGCTCACCACGACCCAGTGCTCGGCGCGGTGGTGGTGGTATTGGAGCGAGAGCTTCTCGCCGGGCGCGACGGTGATGCGCTTCACGCGGAAGCGCTCGCCCTTGTCCACGTCCTCGTAGAAGCCCCACGGCCGGTGGACGACGCGGTGGTGGCGATACTCGTCGCGGCCCTGGGTGCGCAGCTGCTCGACCGCGTCGCGCACGCGCTGGGTCTCGCCGCGGCGCGCGACCAGCAGCGCATCGGGCGTGTCGATCACCATGGTGTCCTCGAGGCCGATGCCCACCACCAGCCGGCGTTCGGAGTGGATGAAGCAGTTGCGCGCATCGGCCGCCTGCACGTCGCCGTGCATCGCGTTGCCGCGCTCGTCCTTGCCGGCGCGCTCGTAGAGCGCATCCCACGAGCCGATATCCGACCAACGGAAGCCCGCGGGCACCATGGCCGCGAGGCGCGTGCGCTCGAGCACCGCGTGGTCGATCGAGATGGAGCGGCAGGCCTCGAAGGCCGTCGCGTCGATGGTGTTGAACGCGCCCTCGCTCGTGCCGGCCGCGGCGGTGTCGCGGCAGGCTTGGGCGATGGCGGGCTCCAGGCGCTCGAGCTCGTCGAGCCACGCCCTTGCGCCGAAGAGGAAGATCCCCGCGTTCCAGAAGTGGCGGCCGCTCACGGCAAGCCGCGTGGCGATCTCGAGCTCGGGCTTCTCGACGAAGGTCACCACGTCGAAGCAGCCGGGCGCGGCCGCGAGCGGCTCGCCGCGCTCGATGTAGCCGTAGCCCGTCTCGGGCCAGCGCGCCGCGACGCCGAACACCACGAGGCGGCCCTGCGCCGCCGCGGCCTGCCCCGCGGCCACGGCCTGCGCGAACTCGGCCTCGTCGGGCACGTCGTGGTCGGCCGGCAGCACCAGCATCACCGCCTCGGGATCCTGCGCGAGGAGGTCGTTGGCGACCACCGAGAGCGCGGGCGCGGTGCTGCGCCCGAAGGGCTCCAGGTAGATTCGGCGAAGGCGCGCGCCCTGCTCGCGGGCCTGGGCGGCGACGAGGAAGCGATGCTCCTTGTTCACCACCACGGTCGCGGGCTGCACGGACGCGATGGCCTCGAGCCGCGCGAGCGTGCGCTGGAACGGGCTCGCGCCGTCCAGCAGCTCGAGGAACTGCTTGGGACGGGCTTCTCGCGAGAGGGGCCAGAGCCGCGTTCCGCTGCCGCCGGCGAGGATCACGGGATGCAGGTTCATGGCGTCTTCCTCATCAGGGCATCCTCACCCAGGGCAAGTAGAGCTGGTTGTTGGGGCGGTGCACCACCGTCACGCCGGCGCGCGAGAGCCACGGGATGACCTGGCGGTGCAGCGGGATCATCAGCACCTCGTCGCGCACCATCGCCATCGCGCGGTCGATGAGCTCCTGGCGCTTCGCGCGGTTCATCTCCACGGCGGCCGCCTCGATCAGGGCGTCCAGCTCGGGGACCTTGTAGTTGCCCACGTTGTTGGTGCCCGCCCCCTTGTCGTCGCGGCTGTGCAGCACGGGCTTCAGCGTATCGACGGCGTCGCCGGAATCGCTGCCCCAGCCGTAGATGCAGGCGGTGATGTCGAGCTTGAGCGCGCGCGGGAAGAAGATGGCGCGGGGAACGGAGTCCACCTTCACGTCCAGGCCCACGCGCGCCCACATGGCGGCTATCGCCGTGCAGATCTTCTCGTCGTTGATGTAGCGGTTGTTGGGGCAGGTGAGGGTGAACCCGAAGCCGTTGGGATAGCCCGCGTCGGCGAGCAGCTTGCGCGAGGCGGCCGGGTCGAATGGCAGGCGCTTCTCGAACGACTCGGGCACGCCGGAGCCTTCGAAGGACGGCTGCAGCAGGCCCGTCGGCAGCGAAAGGCCGCGCATCACCTGCGTGCGGATCGCCTCGATGTCGATCGCCTGGTAGAGCGCCTTCCTCACGCGCACGTCCTTGAAGGGGTTCCTGCCCTTCACCGTCGAGTAGGCGAGCTCGTCGCGCGCCTGGTCCATCTGCAGGAAGATGATGCGGTTCTCGGGGCCTTCCCAGACCTTGAGCGCGGCGTCTTCCTTGGCGCGGGGGATGTCCTGCACGGGCGGGTCGAGCACGAAGTCGAGCTCGCCCGACTGCAGCGCCGCGGTGCGCGTGGAGGCGTTGGTGACCTGGCGGTACTCGACCGTGTCCACGTTGCCCTCGAAGAGGCCCTCGCGGATGCCCCACCAGTCGGGATTCTTCCTGTAGAGCGTCTTCACGCCCGGCTCGCGCAGCACCAGGATGTAGGGCCCCGTGCCGTTGGCGTTGCGCGCCGAGAACGTCTCTTCCCGTGCCGAGATGTCCTGTGCGCGCTCGGCCTTGTTCTTCTCGCACCAGGCCTTGCTCATGATGAAGATGTTGGCGATGTTGCCCAGCTCGACGGGGTTGGGCTTGTCGCTCGTGAATTCCACCGTGAGGTCGTCGACCTTGCGCGCGTTGCCCACGTCGGTGGAATAGAGCTTGAAGGAGCCGGTGGTGGTGCGCGCCCGGTTGAACGAGAACACCACGTCGTCGGCGGTGAAGGGCGTGCCGTCGTGGAACTTCACGTTGGGCCGCAGGTGGAACACCCAGCGCGTCGGCTGCGGGTTCTCCCACGAGACGGCGAGCATGGGCCTCAACTTCATGTGCTTGTCGTACTGCAGCAGCGCCTCGTAGGCGAGGGCCGAGATCTGGTTCGTGAGGCCCTCGTTCTGCGCGTGGGGATCGAGCGAGGCGGCGTCGCCCTGGGAGGCCCAGCGGAATGTCTTGGCGGGCGCGGCGGCAGCCGCCAACGCGAAGGCCAGGATGGCGGCGGTGAGCACTCGTCGATTCATCATTCCTCCAGGGCGGACCGGATCCGTGACCGGCGGCATGTGAAGTCTAGCCTCATCCGCCCGGCGAGAGCGAGGAGTACCATGGTTTTGCCATGGACCCTGCCGCGCTCCTGCTTGCGGTGGCACTCCCCTACATTCCTCCGCCCCCGGAGGTC
>DATIWC010000012.1:0-7100 GCA_035519515.1 Usitatibacter sp. | reverse complement strand
GCACATCCTCGAGCAGGAATTCATCATCGACGGGCAGGGCGGCGTGCGCCAGCCGCTGGGCATGAGCGGCATGCGCCTGGAGGTGAAGGTCCACATCGTGACCGGGGCGGTGTCGGCCGCGCAGAACATCATGAAGTGCGTGCGCCGCTGCGGCCTGGAAGTGCGCGACCTCATGCTGCAGCCGCTCGCGAGCGCCGACGCGGTGCTGCTCGACGACGAGCGCGACCTGGGCGTGTGCCTGGTGGACATCGGCGGCGGCACCACGGACATCGCGGTGTTCACCGACGGCGCGATCAAGCACACCTCGGTGATCCCCATCGCGGGCGACCAGATCACCAACGACATCGCGATGGCGCTTCGCACGCCCACCAAGGACGCCGAGGAGCTGAAGATCGCGCACGGCGTGGCGCTGCGACAGCTCGCGAGCACCACCGAGATGATCGAGGTGCCGGGCGTGGGCGACCGCGGCCCGCGGGAGCTTTCGCGCCAGACGCTCGCCGAGGTGATCGAGCCGCGCGTCGAGGAGCTCTACTCGCTCATCCAGCGGGAGCTGCGCTCCTGCGGGCTGGAAGAGCTGCTCTCCTCCGGGATCGTGATCACGGGGGGCTCGGCGCAGATGCGCGGCATGGTGGAGCTGGGCGAAGAGGTCTTCCACATGCCGGTGCGCGTGGGCGCGCCGAACTACAACGGAAGCCTCGCCGAGGTGGTGCGCAACCCGCGCTACTCGACGGGGATGGGACTTCTGATGGCGGGGCTGGACCAGGTGAAGCGCGACCGCCACGCGAAGATGCAGGGGGCCGGGTTCAAGGAGCTGCTGGAGAAGATGAAGGGCTGGTTCAAGGGGAATTTCTAACAAAAGGAGACGATGATGATCGAGCTGTTGGAAACATCGACACCGGAAGCGGTGATCAAGGTGGTGGGCGTGGGGGGCTGCGGCGGCAACGCGGTCGACCACATGATCAACAACGGCGTGAGCGGCGTGGAGTTCATCTCGATGAACACCGACGCGCAGGCGCTCAAGCGCAACCTCGCCAAGGTCTCGCTGCAGCTGGGCACGGGCGTGACCAAGGGCCTGGGCGCGGGCGCCAACCCCGAGGTCGGGCGCCTTGCGGCCGAGGAGGACCGCGAGCGCATCACCGACCTCATCACGGGCGCCGACATGCTCTTCATCACCGCGGGCATGGGCGGGGGCACGGGCACGGGCGCCGCACCCGTGGTCGCGGAGATCGCGCGCTCCATGGGCATCCTCACGGTCGCGGTGGTGACCAAGCCCTTCGCCTTCGAAGGCAAGCGCCAGAAGGTGGCGGCGATCGGCATCGACCAGCTCAAGCAGCACGTGGATTCGCTCATCATCATCCCCAACGATCGCCTCATGCAGGTCCTCGGGGAGGACGTGACTTACGAAGACGCGTTCCGCGCCTCGAACGACGTGCTGAACGGCGCCGTGGCGGGCATCGCCGAGGTCATCAACTGCCCCGGCATGGTGAACGTGGACTTCGCCGACGTGCGCACGGTCATGAGCGAGAACGGCGTGGCGATGATGGGCTCGGCCACCGCGTCGGGACCGGAACGCGCGCAGATGGCGGCCGAACAAGCCGTCCATTCGCCGCTGCTCGAGGACATCCATCTTTCCGGCGCGAGGGGCGTGCTCGTGAACATCACCGCGAGCCGCAGTATGAAGCTGAAGGAGGTGCACGAGGTGATGAACACGATCCGCTCGTTCACCGCCGAGGACGCGACCGTGATCTACGGCAGCGTGATCGACGACGCGATCGGCGACGCCCTGCGCGTGACGATCGTGGCCACGGGGCTGGGCGGGGCGGCCGCGCAGCGCAACCCGGTCATGCAGGTGGTGGCCCGCACCGGCACCGACGACGCGACGGCGGCCTCGGGCGTGAACTACGAGGAGCTCGACCAGCCGACGGCGCTGCGCCGCCGGCGCGACTCGACGGTGGAAGCGATGCGGCACTCGGGGGTCGACATGCTCGACATCCCGGCTTTCCTCAGGAAGCAGGCGGACTAGCGTCCGTTCGCGCTTCCGCCCCGCCGCCGCGTCTCCCGGCGGCCGGGGATGCACGACCCCTCACGGGCTCGCTGTCGCGGGCCCGTTTTCTTTTCGCGGCGCGCTGCGGCTCAGTCGGTGCGAAGGACCACTTGCCCGTCCTCGATGCGCACCTTGTCGCCCTGGCGCAGGTCGGGCTGCTTGTCGAGGATGAAGATGCGGAAGCGCCCGTCGTCCAGGCGCACGATGAGCTCCCACGTCGTGGAGGTCTTCACCTCGTCCCTGCCGACGCGCTCGGAGCTGCCCACCTTCGCCTTGCCGCCTCCGCCCAATGGCACGGTGGCCACGAGGCCCGAAGGCTTCGACTCGTTGGACGGCACTTCACCCAGCTGCTTGGTGACGGAACGGATGGAACGCACCTCGCCGCATTCGCCGCAGCCCGGGCGCGGCGGCACCGGCGCGCTCACGTTCGGCTGCGCCAGCGCGCTCGCGGCCGACAGCAGGAAAAGCAGCAGGGCAGTCTTCACGAAATCCTCCGTGGCGCGATTCTAGAACGCGGCTGCCGCGGGCGCGGGACAGTTTGTTAAGGGTCTGATAAAATTGGTGAAATGATCCAACAACGAACGCTCAAGACGTTGGTCCGCGCCACGGGCGTGGGCGTGCACACCGGCCAGAAGGTGGCCATGGTGCTGCGCCCTGCGCCCATCGACACGGGCATCGTCTTCTGCCGCTCGGACCTGCCCGGCAACCCGGCGATACCGGCCCACGCGATGAACGTGAGCAACACCGTGATGGCGACGGTGATCGAGAAGGACGGCGCGCGCGTTTCCACCGTCGAGCACCTGATGGCGGCGTTCGCGGGGCTGGGGATCGACAATGCGTTCGTCGATGTGTCGGCGGAGGAAGTGCCGATCATGGACGGCAGCGCGGGCACGTTCGTGTTCCTCATCCAGTCGGCGGGGATCGAGGAGCAGCCGGCGCCCAAGAAATACATCCGCGTGCTCAAGCGCGTCGAGGCGGAGCAGGGCGACAAGCGCGTGTGGCTCGAGCCCTTCGACGGATTCAAGGTGGGGTTCTCCATCGAGTTCAGCCACCCGGTGTTCGACCCGGAGCGCTCGACGGTGGAGATCGACTTCGCCGACGTCTCGTTCGTGCGCGACGTCTCGCGCGCGCGCACCTTCGGCTTCACGCAGGAAGTCGAGGCGCTGCGCGCCAGGGGCCTGGGGCGCGGCGGCTCGCTCGACAACGTCGTGGTGATCGACGATTTCCGCGTGCTGAACGCCGAGGGCCTGCGCATGGACGACGAGTTCGTGATGCACAAGGCGCTCGACGCCATGGGCGACCTCTACATGCTGGGCCATCCCGTGATCGGCGCGTTCCACGGCCACAAGTCCGGGCATGCGCTGAACAACGTGCTCGCCCGCAAGCTCCTTGCCGACCGGACGGCGTGGGAGGAGGTCACCTTCGACCGGGTCGAGGCGCTGCCGCGCGCGTTCGCGCGCCTTCAGCTGCAGTAGGCTCGCCTACGTCTTGGGGCGGGTGCGGCCCTTCGCGTCGCGGCCGGCGATTTCCTCCAGGGCCTTGCGAAGCGGCGACTCGGCGAGTCCCCGCGCCACCTCGGCAAGCTTCCCGGCGGGCACCTCGCCACGCGGCGTGACCACGCGCCGGGGCTTGGGAATCGCGACTTGAACTTCGACTCGCAATGAAGTAAGCTCCTGATCCCTTGCGTGTTTCTGGGATTTTCGCGCGGCTTCGCGCAGTCCCTCGAGCAGGCGGGGCGCCAGGTGGCGAAGGGTCGCGGCGACGGCCCCGTTATCGGCGCACACTACGACCGTCGATCCATCAATGGCGCACACCCGGCTCGCATCGGCGAGCCCTTGCGGTGCGAGACTTCGGTAGCGGCGCTGCAGGCGCCGGATGTACGCAAGCCGCGTGGCGAGCGGCCGGAGTTCCGTGTTTTCGTCGAGCAGGCGGGAGACGGAATCGGTAGGCATGGGCAACAGAGGGAGCGAATCTTGAACATTATTCTCGTTTCGGACAGCCTCGCGAAGAGCCGCTCGGTCTCGCTCTCGCAGGGCCAGGTGCTGCTCATCGCCTTCGGCATCCTGCTGTCCGGGTTCCTGCTGGCCACCGCCACCTACGTGGTGACCATGCGCTTCGCGGTGGACCTGCGCAATCCCTACCTTCGCACGTTGCTCGCCTCGCTGCACGAGGACGACCAGAAGCGCTCGGAAGCCGAGATGCGCGACAACCTCAACGCGCTCGCCGTGAAGGTGGGCGAGCTGCAGGCGAGGATCCTGCGCCTGGACGCGTTCGGCGAGCGGCTTGCCAAGGCGGCGGGCGTGAAGCGCGAGGAATTCCGCTTCGACGAGAAGCCCGGCCAGGGCGGGCCCGCGCCCGGCGGCCGCGACATGACCGCCGCGGAATTCAACCAGATGCTCGCCGAGATCTCGCAAACGCTCGACGACCGCAGCGACAAGCTGGGCGTGCTCGATTCGCTCCTCATGGACGACCGCCTCGCGCGCAAGACGCTGCCCACCACGATGCCCGTCGAGGGCGGCTACTACTCCTCGAACTACGGCTATCGACCGGACCCGATCACCGGCCGCATGACCTTCCACACGGGCGTGGACATCATCGCCTCGGCGGGCACGGTGGTGATGGCCGCCGCGGGCGGCGTCGTTTCCCAGGTCGCGTTCGTTCCCGAGTACGGCAACATCGTCGACGTGGACCACGACAACGGCCTCACGACGCGCTATGCGCACCTCACCCGCAGCCTCGTGAAGGTGGGAGACGTGGTGATGAAGGGCCAGAAGATCGCCATCGTGGGCGCCACCGGCCGCGTGACCGGCCCGCACCTGCACTTCGAGGTGCGCGAGAACGGCATCCCGCTCAATCCCAACAAGTTCCTCTCGATCGGCCAGAACGCCTCGATCCTGAGCGTGTCGAACAACGTGAAGCATTGAGGCGGCGGGGGTTGCACCCCGCCCGGGCGCGCCCCATATCTCCCGTATAATTGACGACCGGCCCGCGAGGGCCGTTTTCGCATTTCCGACTCCCGGCAGAACCCCCCCGTGCTCAACACCGCTCTCAAGGCCATCTTCGGCAGCCGCAACGACCGACTCCTCAAGCAGTATCGACGCATCGTCGAGCAGGTGAACGCGCTCGAGCCGGCCGTCCAGAAGCTCTCCGACGAGCAGCTCGCCGCCAAGACGCCCGAGCTCAGGGCCAAGGTCGCGGCCGGCGCCTCGCTCGACTCGATCCTGCCCGAGGCGTTCGCCGTGGTGCGCGAGGCCGGCAAGCGCGTGCTGGGCATGCGCCACTTCGACGTGCAGCTGGTGGGCGGCATCGCGCTGCACCAGGGCAAGATCGCGGAGATGCGCACCGGCGAGGGCAAGACGCTGGTGGCCACGCTCCCGTCGTACCTGAACGCGCTGGGCGGCAAGGGCGTGCACATCGTCACGGTGAACGACTACCTCGCGCGGCGCGACGCGGAGTGGATGGGGCGCATCCACCGCTTCCTCGGGCTCACCGTGGGCGTGGTGGTGCCGCAGATGGACCCGGGCGAGAAGCAGCGCTCCTACCAGTCCGACATCACTTACGGCACCAACAACGAGTTCGGCTTCGACTACCTGCGCGACAACATGGCCACGCAGGTAGGCGAGCGCTTCCAGCGGGGCCTCAACTTCGCGATCGTCGACGAGGTGGACTCCATCCTCATCGACGAGGCGCGCACCCCGCTCATCATCTCCGGCCAGGCCGAGGATTCCACCGAGCTCTACCGGCGCATCAACGCGCTCATCCCGCAGCTCGTCGCCCAGAAGGAGGAGAAGGCCGAGGGCGACTACTGGGTGGACCTGAAACAGCACACCGTGACGCTGTCGGAATCGGGCCACGAGCACGCCGAGGAGATCATGACGCGCGCGGGGCTGCTGCCGGAGGGCGCGAGCCTCTACGACCCGGCCAACATCGTGCTGATGCACCACCTGTACGCGGGCATCCGCGCCCACTCGCTCTACCACCGGGACCAGCAGTACGTGGTGCAGAACGACGAGGTGGTGATCGTGGACGAGTTCACCGGCCGCATGATGCAGGGCCGGCGCTGGTCCGAGGGCCTGCACCAGGCGGTGGAAGCCAAGGAAGGCGTCTCCATCAAGAACGAGAGCCAGACGCTCGCCACCATCACCTTCCAGAACTACTTCCGCCTCTACAAGAAGCTCGCCGGCATGACCGGCACGGCCGACACCGAGGCGTTCGAGTTCTCGACCATCTACAACCTGGAGACGGTGCTCATCCCCACGCACCGCCCGATGATCCGCAGGGACCTGAACGACCAGGTCTTCATCACCGCCAAGGAGAAGTACCAGGCGATCATCAACGACGTGAAGGAGCGCACCGCCAAGGGCCAGCCGATCCTGGTGGGCACCACGTCGGTGGAGAACTCCGAGCTCCTCTCGGCGATGCTGCAGAAGGAGAAGATCCCGCACAACGTGCTCAACGCCAAGCAGCACGCGCGCGAGGCGGAGATCGTCGTCCAGGCCGGGCGCCCCGCGCAGGTGACGATCGCCACCAACATGGCCGGCCGCGGCACCGACATCGTGCTCGGCGGCAATCCCGAGCCCGAGATCGAGAAGCTCAAGGCCGACGAAACGCTCGGCGCGGCCGAGAAGGAACGCCGCATCGCGGAGATGCGCGAGACGTGGCAGAAGCTGCACAACGACGTCGTCGCCTCGGGCGGCCTGCACATCATCGGCTCCGAGCGCCACGAGTCGCGCCGCATCGACAACCAGCTGCGCGGCCGCTCCGGGCGCCAGGGCGACCCGGGAAGCTCGCGCTTCTTCCTCTCCTTCGAGGATCCGCTGCTCAAGATCTTCGCCGGCGAGCGCCTGCAGGGCATCATGCGCTCGCTCAAGATCCCCGAGGGCGAGGCGATCGAGGCGCGCATGGTCACGCGCTCCATCGAGAACGCGCAGCGCAAGGTCGAGGCGCGCAACTTCGACATCCGCAAGAACCTGCTCGAGTTCGACGACGTCGCCAACGACCAGCGCAAGGTGATCTACGCGCAGAGGAACGAGCTGCTCGAGGCGAAGGACATCTC
>DATIWC010000011.1:0-74174 GCA_035519515.1 Usitatibacter sp. | reverse complement strand
GCGGGTCCTCGCGGCGAAGGGCTCCAGCTGCCCGAGGGCCGAATGCACCTGCCCCACCACGCGCTCCATCCACGGCGCGTGCATCTTCTCGGGCGGGCGGCGTTCCTTCTCGTAGACGATCTGCACGCCCTTGTCCATGGCCGCCAACGCGAGCCCCGTGATGCGAAGCGCGTGCTTGCGGCGCTCGACTTCCTGCGGCATGAGGCGGCGTTCCAGCGGCAGCGTCGATTCCACGTAGTCGAGGATGAGCGTGGAATCCATGAGCACCGTGCCGTCGTCGCAGACGAGCGTGGGCGCTTTCACGACCGGGTTCACCTTGCTGAACTCGTCGAACTGCCGGAAGACGGACACGGAGCGGTGCTCGAAGGGCACGCCCATCAGCTTGAAGGACACGGCGCAGCGCCGCACGTAGGGTGAGTCGAGCATGCCGATGAGGATCATGCCCGCGATTCTAGACGATCTACTTCCTCTTCTTCGGCGCCGGCGGCGCCTTGCCCTCGACGATGCGCTTCTGGAACCACACGGAGAGCATCCGCTTCTCGTAGCGCAACGGATCGTCCGAGATCGAGCGCCCGCGGTCCAGGTAGAGCGGGTCCGAGATCATCTCCGTGTCCTCGTGCGGCGGCTGCCCGGTCCGCTCGATCGTGTATTTCACCCGGATGATCGGCCAGTCGTTCTTGCCGTTCATCACGCGCAACCACTTCCCCGTACCGCCCAGCCTTCGGTCGCCCGCGAGGTCCACGTCGAGAACCTGGAGCTGCAGGCTGGCCCCCTGCGGAAGCTTCTTGTCGCACAGGGATTGGAAGTACTTCTGGAGCTCCTTCACGTTGGGATCCACCTCGTCGGCCGCGCCGATGTCGGCGAACTTCGACGGGTCCGCGAAGGAAATGTCGCACGCTGCGGCGGCGGGCAGGCAAAGCGCGGCGAGAACGAGGGTCGCAGGGATGCGCGGTGTCATGCGAGCCATCCTACTCTTCAGAAAATCCAGAGATCGTCCTGCGGGAGCTCGACCCAGTGGCGCCCGGGCTCCAGGGCCGCGGGGCCATGCGCGCGCAGCAGCGTGCCGCCCAGCTTGAAGAGGTGCTCCCACTTGTCGCCGAGGAACATCGAGGTGGTGAGCTCCGGGTTGATCCGGTTTTCGCCCGGCCCCGGGGCGATGCGCACGCGCTCCAGCCGGATCATGCCGGTGCCCTTGGCGCCCGCCTTCGTGCTGTCGCGCGAACGTCCCCAGAGGCTCCAGCCCTCGCCCGAAAGTCTCGCCTTGCCGCCGGCGACCTCGTCCACCTGGCCCTCGAGGCGGTTGTTGCTGCCCATGAAGTCGGCGGTGAAGAGCGTGCGCGGGGAGTTGTACATGTCCTGCGGCGTGCCCTGCTGCTCGATCACGCCGTTGTTCAGGAGCAGGATGCGGTCCGACATCGCCATGGACTCGCCCTGGTCGTGCGTGACCACGAGCGCCGAGAGCTGCAGCTCGAGGATGAGGCCGCGCAGCCACGCGCGGGCTTCCTCGCGGAGCTTCGCGTCGAGGTTGGAGAGCGGCTCGTCCATGAGGATCACGGGCGGGTTGTAGACCAGCGCGCGCGCGATCGCCACGCGCTGCTGCTGGCCGCCCGAGAGCTGGTGCGGGAAGCGCGCCCCGAGGTGGCCCAGGGAGAGCTCCGAGAGCGCCTTCTTCACGCGCGCTTCGATCTCGGAGGCCGCCACCTTGCGAAGCTTCAGGCCGAAGGCCACGTTGTCGAACACGGTCTTGTGCGGCCAGAGCGCGTACGACTGGAACACCAGGCCCAGGTTGCGTCCCTCGGCGGGAATGTCCACGTTCCCCGCGCCGTCGAACACGACCTTCTCCGCGATCCGGATCGCGCCTTGCTGCGGCGCCTCGAGCCCGGCCACCGCGCGCAGCAGCGTGGTCTTCCCGCTGCCCGACGGGCCGAGCAGCGAGACGACCTCGCCGCGATTCAACTCCATCGACACGCCCTTCAGGATCGGGTTGTCGCCGTAGGCGAGGTGCAGCTTTTCGACCGTCAGCTCGGCCATTTCCCAGGTTCTCCTAGTCGCGCAGCTTCACGCCGAAGCGCAGCGCGATGGCGAGCCCCACGCCCACCAGCACGATGTTGATGAGGGACAGGGCCGCCACGATGTCGATGGCGCCGCCTTGCCACAGCGAAACGAGCTCGGCGCCGATCACCTCGGTGCCGGGTGCGAGCAGGTACACGCCCGTCGAGTACTCCCGCTCGAAGATCATGAACACCAGCAGCCACGAGCCGATCAGGCCCGGACGGATCAACGGCAGCGTGATCGAGCGCGAGATCACGCCGCGCGAAGCCCCGACGCTCCGCCCCGCTTCCTCGAGCTCCGGGCTCACCTGCATGAGCGAGGACGATATGAGCCGCATGCCGTAGGCGAGCCATACGACCGAGTAGGCGATCCACATGCTCGCGATGGTCGTGCGCAGCGGCGTGAGCGGCGGGAAGAAGAGGAACACCCAGAGGAACGCGAGGCCCGCGAGGAGCCCCGGCACCGCGCGCGGAACGAGCACCAGGTAATCGACGAAGCGCGACCACCCGTCGTTGCGGCGGTGCGTGGCGAAGCCGATCGCCGTATAGCACGCGACCGTGAGCGCCCCGCCCACCGTGCCGATGAGGATCGTGTTCCAGATGGCGCGCGTATGCGTGGGCTCGTCGAAGACCTCGCGGAAGCCGTCGAGCGTCAACACCTCCGAGAGGTTCATGCCGAAACCCCAGCTCGAGACGAAGGCGCGCAGCGTGATGCCCGAGAGCGGCACCACGACCGTCACGAGAAGGAAGAGCACCAGCAGCGCCATCGCGGGCCACTTCCACACGCCCAGCGGCAGCTGGCGCATGCGGCCGGCCTTGCCCTTGATGGTGGCGTACTTGCGCGCGCCTACCAGCAGCCGCCGTTGCAGCAGCACCAGCGGGAAGGTGATCGCCACGATGCAGATCGCCACCGCCGCCATGAGGTGGTAGGACGGCGTCCCGAGCTTGTTGGTGAGCTTGTAGAGGTAGGTCGAGAGGACGAGGATGCCCTCGGGGTCACCGAGGACGAGCGGCAGCCCGAAGAGCTCGAAGCCGAGGAAGAACACCAGCACCGCCGAGAAGAGGAGCGACGGCATGATGAGCGGCAGGCTCACGGAGAGCGCCACGCGCAGCGGCGATGCGCCCGCCGAGCGCGCCGCTTCCTCCACGTCGGAGCCCAGGTTCTTCAGCGCCGAGGTCGCGTAGATATACACGTTCGGCACGTGCGTGAGCCCCGCGATCACCGTCATCGCGGCGAGGCTGTAGATCCCCCAGGGCGCCACGCCAAAGAGGTCCTGCGCCCACACCGTGTAGAAGCCCACCGGCCCCGCCGCCACGACGTAGCCGAACGAGAGCACCATCGGCGAGACGAACGAAGGCACCAGGATCACGGGCTCGAGCCAGCGCTTGGCCGGCAGGTCGGTGCGCTCCATGATGAAGGCGAGCAGGCCGCCGAGCGGCACCGCGATGAGCGTCATGCCGCTCGCGATCAGGATCGAGTTCAGCGCCGCGTGCCAGAAATCCGAGTCCGCGAAGATGAACGCGTAGGCCGCGAGCCCGATCGACTTGTTCTCTTCGAAGAAGGGCGCCGACAGCAGGCTCTGGTAGACGATGAGGCCCAGCGGGCCCAGCACCGCGGCGGCGGTCACGAGGATCGTGAGCGCGCGCCAGGAAAGCCAGGCGGGGAGGCTCGGGCGCGAGGCCAGGGGAATGGAACTCACCGTCGGCTGCCGGATCGCGGGTTGACCTTGTTTTCGGGCAGGATAGCACCATGGAGCTGCGCAACACCGCAAGCCGCTATGGCGCCGTCGCCCAGTCGCTGCATTGGATCGTGGCGATCCTCGTGTTGGCCGCGTTCTGGCTCGGGCCCGGCGGCAACGAGACGCGCGTCTATTCCGCGGCGCGCGATTCTTCGCGCTCGTGGCATGAAACGCTGGGCCTGTGCGTCCTCGCGCTCGCCCTGGTTCGCCTGCTGTGGCGCGGCTACGACCGCGCGCCCGAGGAGGTGCCGGTGCCGGCGTGGATGAGCCGCGCGGCCAAGGCCGGCCACGCGCTCCTCTACGTGATGCTTTTCCTGGTGCCGTGCACCGCCATCACCGGCGCGTGGCTCGAGGGCCACCCGCTCACGCTGCCGGGCGGCGTGCGGGTCGGGCCGTGGATCGCGGAATCCCATGCGCTCGGCGCGCAGGTGGCCTGGCTGCACACGTGGCTCGGCGATGCCATCGTCTGGCTCGCCGGGTTCCACGCGGCAGCCGGCCTCTAACACCACTTCATCCGGAAGGACCGGGTCCTGCGCTCGATGCTGCCTACCTGGCGCCCAGCCAGGCCTTCCATTCCGCCAGGAAGTCCAGGCGCTTCTTCGGGTCCAGGTACTGCGTGATCTCGGAGCTCACCGGGATGGGCTTCACGTTCGCGCCCAGCTCGGCCTTGAGCTTCGCGGCCGTGTACGGCGCATCCACGTCGTCGCGGATCGAGTAGAGCTCCACGTCGCTGCCGATCACCTTCTGGCCGCGCTGCGAGAGCACGTAGTCCACCCAGAGCTTGGCCGCGTTGGGCTGCTTCGCGTTCTTGCCGATGAAGATCACGCGCGAGAGCACCAGCGTGTAGTCCTTGGGCAGCACCACGCCCAGGCCCGGGTCCTTCTTCGCGCGCACCGCCGCGTACGAGCCCAGCACGTTGTAGCCCAGCAGGTGCTCGCCCGACGAGGTCTTCTCGAGCATGTTGCCGGTGCTGGCGTAGACCTTGTAGCCGGTGGCGCCGAAGCCCTTCACCAGGTCCTTCAACCCCGGGAAGTACTTGGAGTCCTGCACCACGAACATGAAGCCCACGCCGCTCTTCTCGATGTCGTAGGTGGTGACCTTGCCCTTGTACTTGTCGGCGTGGCTGTTGATGATCTTCGCGAACGACGCGTGGTCGGTCGGGATCTCGTCGCCGGTCACCAGGCGCTTGTTGTAGATGAAGACGGCGGGCTCGAAGGTCGTCCCGTACGCCTCGCCCTTGTACACCGACCACGCGGGCAGCTTCGCCGTCTCGGGCGACTTGTAGGCCATGGCCTTGCCGTCGTCGACGAGCTTCACCTGCAGGTCCATGGCGGAGCTCCACATCACGTCCGCCCCGCCCTGGCCCGCGGCCACCTCGGCGATGAAGCGGTTGTAGAGCTCGGTCGAGTTCATGTCGTTGTACTCGACCTTGATGTCGGGATAGAGCGCGTTGAAGTCGCGGATGAGCGGCGTCGCGGCCTTGGTGTCGAGCGCGCTGTAGATCACGACCTTGCCTTCCTTCTTGGCGGCGGCGACGACCTGGGCGTAATCGGCGGGGTATCCGGCGGGAACCTGGGAGAGCGCGGCGGTCGCGAGCGACGCGGCCAGCACGGCAACGATTGACAACGGTTTCACGGGAGCTCCTCCTTTTCTTGGAGGGGGAATTCTACCCTTACAACATTCCCATGGCGCGCGGCAGCCAGAGCGAGAGCTCGGGCCAGTAGGTCACGATCACGAGGAAGACCAGCATCGTGAAGAGCCACGGCAGCACGGCCTTGGTGAGCTCGGTGATCCCCAGCCTCGAGATGCCCGAGGCGACATAGAGGTTCAATCCCACCGGCGGGTGGCACAGGCCCACCTCCATGTTCGCGTCGATGAGGATGCCCAGGTGCACCGGGTTGATGCCCAGGCTCACCGCCGTCGGGTACAGGATCGGCGCCATGATGAGGATGATCGACGAGGGCTCCATGAAGTTGCCCGCGATGAGGAGCAGCACGTTGGCGATCAGCAGGAACCCCACCCAGCCCAGCTCCTTGCCGAGGAACCACTGCGCCAGCGCGTTCGGGATGTTCTCGTTGGTGAGGATGAACGAGAAGAGCACCGCGTTGGTGATGATGTAGAGCAGCATCGCGGACATGTTGGCGCTGTTCAGCAGCACCTTCGGCACGTCCTTCATCTTGAGCGCCTTGTACACGAACACCGAGACGAAGAACGAGTACACGGCCGCCATGGCCGCCGCCTCGGTCGCCGTGAACAGGCCCGAGTAGATCCCGCCGATGATGATCACCACGAGCATGAGGCCCCAGACGCTCGCGCGGAACGCGCGCCAGCGCTCCAGCCAGCTGCGGCGCGGCAGGCGCGGGTAGCCGCGCTTGCGGGCGATCCACCACGTCACCGTGCAGAGCATCGTCGTGAGCAGGATCCCGGGGAAGAGGCCCGCCACGAAAAGCGCCCCGATCGAGGTGTTGGTCGCCACCGCGTAGATCACCTTCGGGATCGACGGGAGCATCAGGATGCCCAGCGACCCCGCCACGGTGATCACGCCCGCGCCGAAGCGCATCGGGTAGCCCGCGCGCACCATCTCGGGAAGCACGATGGAGCCGATCGCCACCACGGTCGCGACGCTCGAGCCGCAGACGAGCGCGAACATGGCGCAGGCGACGATGCCGGCGAGCGCGAGGCCGCCGTGGAAGTGCCCCACCATGGAGGCGGCGAAGTCGATCATCTTGCGCGCCACGCCGCCGTGGGTGAGGAAGCTGCCGGCGAGGATGAAGAACGGCACCGCCATGATCTCGAACTTCTCGATGCCGGTGAAGAGCTTCAGCGCGACCGAGGCGACCGGCACCTGCGTCATCGTGAAGAGGAACGTGAGCACCGTGAGGCCGAGCGCGATGGAGATCGGCATCCCGGTCAGCATCAGCACCACGAGGATCGCGAAGATGATGCCGGCGTTGCCGGTCATCGCGATGGCGAGCAGCACGATCGCGATGATCGTGAGCGTCATCGCCGCGCGGTTCGGCGTCATGGGCGCGCCGTGCATGACCGCGCTCACCGGCCCACCGCCTGGGGAACCGCGCCCGGCAGCGGCACGGCCTCCTCGACGCCTTCCACGTGCGCCGCGTCGTGGTGCGGCAGCTCGCCCGTCCTGAAGAACCCCCAGGCCACCTGCAGGAAGCGGAAGCACATGAGCGAGGAGCCCAGCGGGATCGCAAGGTAGATGATCCACATCGGCCACTCGAGGTCGGGCGAGGTCTGGTCGGTGTGCGCCATGTCCCAGACGAAGTTCGCGCCGAGGCCGCCGATCGTGCCGGTGAAGAAGGCGCCGGCGAGCAGGCCGAAGAGGATCGAGAAGCGCCGCCACGGGGGCGGCAGCATGTTGATGAGGACGTCCACGCCCACGTGGATGCCCGTGCGCACGCCGTAGGCGGCGCCGAACTTCGCCATCCACACGAACATGTAGATGCAAAGCTCCTGCGCCCACGACAGGTTGATCTTGAAGAGGTAGTCGTAGACCGCGTCGAAGTGGTACTTCGCGCTCACGTCGAGCGCGTAGCGATGCACGACCGCCACGAAGATCACGATCGTCGCCCCCGCGATGAGCGAGGCGATGAGGATCTCCTCGAGGCGGTCGAGCAGCTTCAGCAGGACGCGGCCCACGCGCGGGATCTCAGAGCTTGTTGGGGTCGAAGCCCGTTTCCTTGTAGATCGACTGGATCAGGTCCTTGCCGATGCGCGACTCGTTCTCCTGGTGGACCTTGACGAGCGCCTTCTTCCAGGCCTTCTTCTCGTCGGGCGTGAGCGTGATGATCTGCGTGCGTCCGCTCTTCTTCACGGCTTCCAGCGCCTTGTCGTTCTCCTCCTTGGCGATGTCGTCGGCGTATTTCGTCGCGTCCGCCATCGCCTCGTCGAGCGTCTTGCGGATGTCGGGCGGAAGGCCGTCCCAGAACTTCTTGTTCACGATCACCGCGTAGCCCAGGTAGCCGTGGTCCGAGAGCGTGAGGTACTTCTGCACCTCGTGCATCTTCTGCGTGTAGAGGTTCGAGGGCGGGTTCTCGGTTCCGTCCACCACGCCCGTCTGCAGCGCCTGGTAGACCTCGGAGAACGCCATCACCTGCGGCACGGCGCCCAGGGCGCGCATCTGCGAATCGAGCACCTTCGAGGACTGGATGCGCATCTTCAGGCCCCGGAAGTCGGCCGGCATCCGCAACGGCTTGTTGGCGCTCATGTCCTTGAAGCCGTTGTCCCAGTAGGCAAGCCCGATGATGCCCTTGGGCTCGAGCTTCGCGAGCAGCGACTTGCCCACCGGCCCGCGCGTCACCTTGTGCAGCTCGTCGTAGTTGTCGAAGAGGTACGGCAGGTCGAAGACCTCGAACTCCTTCACGCCCAGCGGGCCGAACTTGGCGAGCGAGGGGGCCAGCATCTGCACCGAGCCCAGCTGGAGCGCCTCGACCTCTTCCTTGTCCTTGTAGAGCGTGCTGTTGGCGTAGACCTCGACCTTCACCTTGCCCTTGGTGCGCTCCTCGGCGAGCTGCTTGAACTTGAGGGCGCCCTTGCCTTTCGGGGTGTCCTCGGCCACGACGTGGCTGAACTTGATGACGATGGGAGACTGCGCGAATGCGGGCACGAGCGGGAGAGCAGCCACCAGCGCGGCGGCGGCGATGCGGCGAAACATGTAAGTCCTCCTTTGCGAAAGCACTTTTCGGATCTTCCTTAGGCTCCCTGCGGGGCTCTTGTCGGCCGTCAACAATACCAAACAAAACACGTGTCAGTGCGCGATCCCCGGCCCCTCGGGATAGAGACCGTGCACGCGCCCGTAGAGGCGGGCGAGCCCGAAGATCGCGTCCACGCTCGGCGTCGGCACCCCGAGGCGCTCTCCCAGCTCGTGCACCACCCCCACGATGGCGTCGAGCTCGATGGGCCGCCCGGCCTGCGCGTCCTGCAGCATCGAGGTCCGGAAGGCGCCCAGCTTCGCGGTGATCTTCGAACGGTCCTCGGGGCTTTGCTCGATGGGGCAGCCGATGCGCGCGCCGATCGCGGCCGCCTCGCGCATCGCCTCGTGGCAGAGCCTGAGCACCAGCGGGTCGCCGAGGATGCGGTCGCCCGTGGCGCCGGTCATCGCCGAGATGGGGTTGGTGGTCATGTTGCCCCAGAGCTTGTACCAGATGTCGCGGCGGATGGCCTGCGAATGCGTGGATTCGAAGCCCGCGCGGGCAAGCAGGTCCACCACTTGCTGCGCGCGATCGCTCCGCCCGCCGCGCGCCTCGCCGACGATGAGCCCGCGCCCCATGGCGTGCGAGACCACGCCCGGCTGCGGCGTGGAGGTGTTGGCGTGCACGACGCAGCCCAGCACGCGCTCTATGGGGATCGCGGCGCCGATCGCGCCGCCCGGGTCGATGCTTTCGAGCGGCGCATCGCCCAGCGCCGCCACGCCCTGGCCGAACCACCATGGCACGCCGTTCATCGCGGGCATGACCGCGGTCTCCCGCCCCACGAGCGGCGCGAGGTCGCGCGCGACCGCGGCGAGCGCGGGGCCCTTCACCGCGATGATCACCAGGTCCTGGGCGCCCAGCTCGCGGGGATCGTCGGTGGCACGCGCGGGCGCCTGCGTGAGCTTCGCGCCCTCGAAGAGGCGCCAGCCATGCTGGGAGAGCGCATCCAGCGTGGCGCCGCGCGCCACCGCGCTCACGTTCGCCTCGCCGGCCGCCGCGAGCTTCGCGCCGAGGAAACCGCCGATGGCGCCTGCGCCGAAGATGCAGATCCTCACCGCGTCATTCCGCAGCGGCGGGAACCGGCTCGGCGACGGGCCGCGTGACCGGACCCTTGCCCGAGAAGCGGTCGAGGTAGAGGTAGATCACCGGCGTGATGAAGAGCGTGATCACCTGCGAGAAGAGGAGCCCTCCCACCACGGCAAGCCCGAGCGGCTGGCGCAGCTCCGCGCCGGTGCCCAGGCCCGCGGCGATGGGCACCGCGCCGAACATCGCCGCGAAGGTGGTCATCATGATGGGCCGGAAGCGCAGCAGGCACGCCGTGCGGATCGCCTCGGGCGGCGTCATGCCCTGCTCGCGCTGCGCGCCGAGCGCGAAGTCGATCATCATGATCGCGTTCTTCTTCACGATGCCGATCAGCATCAGGATGCCGATGGTGGCGATGATGGAGAGGTCCTGCCCGAAGATCCAGAGCGTGAGCAGCGCGCCCACGGCCGCCGACGGCAGGCCCGCGAAGATCGTGAGGGGGTGGATGTAGCTCTCGTAGAGCACGCCCAGCAGCACGTAGATCACCAGCAGCGCCGAGACGACGAGCCACACCTGGCTCGATTGCGAGGCCTGGAAGGCGGCGGCGTCGCCGCCCCAGGTCGTGAGGAGCGAAGGCGGCATGCGCATCTCGGTGCGCCAGGCCTCGATCTTGCCCGCCGCCTGGCCGAGCGAGCGACCCGGGGCGAGGTTGAAAGAGACCGTGATCGACTGGAGCTGGCCCGTGTGGTTGATCGCGACCGGCCCCACCGTGCGGGTCACGCTCGAGACGCTCGACAGCGGCACCAGCGCCCCGCCCTTGCCGCGCACGTAGATCTTGGAAAACGCGCTTTCGTCCTGCTTGTCGGCGTCGGCCGCCTGCAGGATCACCTGGTACGAATCCACCGCGGTATAGATCGTGGACACCTGCCGGTCGCCGAACGCGCTGTAGAGGGCGCTGCGGATGTCCTGGATGTTGACGCCGAGCGCCTCCGCCCGGTTGCGGTCGATCTTGAGCTCCGCCTGCAGGCCCTTCAGCTGCGCATCGCTCGTCACGTCGCGGAAGACCGGGTCGGCGCGCATGAGCGCCATCAGCTTCTGCGAGTACTCGTAGAGCTGCGGGGACTCGACGCTGCGCATCACGTACTGGAACTGGCTCTTGGAGACGCGCCCGCCGATGCGCAGGTTCTGGATGGGCGTGAAGTACGCGTTGACGCCCGGGATCGTGCGCACCTCGCGGCGCATGTTCTCCAGCACCTCCTGCAGCTTCGGCCGCTCGCCGCGCGGCTTCAGGTTGATGAAGAGGCGCCCCGCGTTGTTGGTGTCGTCGCTGCGCGTGAGCACGGTGTCGACCGCCGGGTCCTCGCGGATCACCCGGTCCACGCGCTGCAGCAGCTCGAACATGGCCGGGTACGAGATGTCCTCGACCGCCTCCACGTTCACGGCGACCTGCCCGATGTCCTCGGTCGGGAAGAAGCCCTTGGGCATGAGCACGGCGAGCAGGATCGTGGCCACCAGCGTGGCCACGGCGATCGCGAGCACCACGGGGCGCCGGGCCAGGCACCAGTCGAGCGCGCGCTCGTAGTTGCGCAGCATCCACTGGAAGAAGCGCTCGAACCAGGCGGTCCATGCGAGGACCGGGTCGTCCTCGCGCTCGTGGCGGATGTAGCGCGAGGCGAGCATCGGCACCAGCGTGAGCGAGACGCCCGCCGACACGAGGATCGAAAGCGACACCACGATCGCGAACTCGTGGAAGAGCCCGCCGATCACGCCCGGCATGAAGAAGATCGGGATGAACACCGCGACCAGCGACACCGATATGGACACGATGGTGAACCACATCTCGCGGGAGCCCGTGATGGCCGCCTCGAACGGGTCCATGCCCTGCTCGACGTGGCGCACGATGTTCTCGAGCATCACGATCGCGTCGTCCACCACGAGCCCCACGGCGAGCGTGAAGCCCAGCAGCGACACGTTGTCGATCGAAAGGCCCAGCGCCCGCATGAGCCCGAGCGTGCCGAGCAGCGAGATCGGCAGCGAGAGCGCCGGGATGATGGTCGCCGACGGCCGGCGCAGGAACAGGTAGATCACCAGCACGACCAGCGCGGCCGTGATCCCCAGCGTGATCTTCACGTCGTGGATCGCCGCGCGGATCGAGACCGAGCGGTCGAGCTGGATCTGCAGGTTCACCGACTTGGGCATCTGCGAGAGCACGCTCGGCAGCGCCGCCTTGATCGCGTCGATGGCCGCGACGGTGTTGGCGCCCGGCTGGCGCTGGATGAAGAGCGCGATCGCCGGCTCCCCGTTGGACCAGCTCGCCGTCTTCACCGACTCGACGCTGTCCTCGACGGTGGCCACGTCCTCCAGCCGGACGAGGCTGCCGTTGGCGAGCGTGGCGACGATCAGGGGCTTGTAGTCGGCCGCGCGCGTGAGCTGGCGGTTGGCGAGGATGGTGAGCGTCTGGCGCTGGCCGTCGAGCGTGCCGACCGGCGTGTTCGCGTTGGCGTTCCTCACCGAGGCGGCGATGTCGTCGAACGTGAGGTTGCGGGTGGCGAGCGCCTCGGGCCGGGCCTTCACGCGCACGGCGAAGCGCTTCTGGCCCGCCACCGAGATCTGCGCCACGCCGGGCAGCGTGGAAAGCGTGGGCGAGAGCAGGTTCTCGGCGTAGCCGTCGAGCTCCGAGAGCGACATCGAGGGCGAGGAGAGCGTGACGAAGATGATCGAGAACTCGCCCGGGTTCACCTTCCGGTAGGAAGGCGGCGTCGTCATCTCGGGGGGCAGGAAGCGCGAGGCGCGGAAGAGCGCGGCCTGCACGTCCACCGCCGCGTCGTCGATGTTGCGGTCCTGGTTGAACTCGAGCGTGACCTGCGTCTGGCCCTGCGTCGAGGTGGAGCTGATCACGTCGAGGCTCGAGATCGTGGAGAACTGCTTCTCGAGCTGGGTCGCGACCGAGGAGGCCATCGTCTCCGGGCTCGCGCCGGGCAGCAGCGCCGTCACCTGGATGATCGGCGTGTCGAACTGCGGCAGCGCCGCGATGGGGATGCCGCCGTAGGCGAGCACGCCCGCGACCACCGCCGAGGCCGAGAGCAGGATCGTCATCACGGGCCGGCGGATGAAGACTTCCGAGAAGTTCACGTCGGGCGGTCCTTGCGGGCGTCGCCCTGGCCGCGGTCCCCCTTGGCGCTGTCGCGCTGCGCCTCGGCCACGGCGCTGCCGGGCCGCAGGTTCTGGGCGCCCTCCACCACCACGCGCGAGCCGGGCGCCACGCCGTCGACCACCGCGAAGGTTTCCTCGACATACGAGAGCTTCACCGGCCGCTGCACGACCTTGTTGTCCGCGCCGACCAGGTACACGTAGCGGTTGTCGGGGCCGGTCTGCACCGCCTGCACCGGCACCACGGTCGCGTTGCGCAGCGTGCTGGGGGAAAGCTCGATGTTCACGAACTGCCCGGGCCACAGGCGCCCGGCCGGGTTCGCGAAATCGGCCTTCACCTTGATGGTGCCGGTGGCCGAATCCACCGCGTTGTCCACGAAAGTCACCTTGCCCGTGAGCTTCTCGCGGCCGTCCTGCGTGGCGACCGCCACGGGCACGTTGCCGGCGCGCAGCGCCGCCTGCAGGCCGGGCAGCTCGCGCTCGGGCAGCGTGAAGGCCACCGAGATGGGATCGATCTGCGTCACGGTGACGAGCACGGCGCCGGGCGTGGTGCCGGTGCCCGGCTGAACGAGGCTGCCCTCGCGCACGCCGATCGCGCCGGTGCGCCCGGCGAAGGGCGCCCGGATCTCGGTGTAGGCGCGGGCCACCCGCGCGGCCTCGGCCGCCGCGGTATCCACGGCGAGCTGGCCCTCGAGCGTGTCGACCTGGTTCTGCGCCACGTCGAGCGCGGCCTGGGCGATGAACTTCTGCCGGAAGAGGTCCTGCTGGCGCTCGAGGTTGCGCTTGTTGGTGGCGAGGTCGAACTTGTCCTTCTCGATCTGCGCCATCGCCTTGCGCAGGTTCGCCTCCGCCTCGCGCGCATCGAGCGAGAAGAGCAGGTCGCCGCGGGCGACGTTCTGGCCTTCGCGGAAATGGATCCCGGCGATCGTGCTCGTCACCTGCGCGCGCAGGTCCACGGTCTGCAGCGCCGTCACGGTGCCGTTGGCGCGCAGGCGCACGGGAACGTCGCGCGTCTCGGCGCGCGCGCTCACGATGAGGGTCGCGGCGGCTCGCGTGGCCCCCTTGGCTTCCTGGTTACGGGAGGTGCCGAGCCACCACCAGGCGGCGAGCGCCGCGCCGAGGATGGCCACGCCCGCGACCCAGGGCCAACGCCTCGGGCTGTGCGTGGAAGAAATCGGTTTCATGGGGCAATTCGGCATTCTAGCCGCTCACCGCGGCCCGCAGAGGTAACAAGGCATTTCCGGGCGGCTGCGGCCGGATCATCAACCTTTGCCGATACAATGACGGCTGCCTGCAAGATCCCCCGGAGAGGATCCATGTCCGAAATGCCCGGCATGTCCGAAGCGATCGTCGCGCTCACGCAGATCATGGTCATCAACGTGGTGCTGAGCGGCGACAACGCAGTGGTGATCGCGCTCGCATGCCGGCGCCTCTCGCCGCGCCACCAGAAGCTCGCCTTCATCTGGGGGAGCGCCGGGGTGGTGGTCCTGATGGCGATCCTCACGTTGTTCATCGTCTACCTGCTGAGCCTGCCCTACCTCGAGATCGTGGGCAGCCTCCTGCTCCTTTGGATCGGCATCAAGCTCCTGGTGGCGGAGGACGGGGGCGAAGACGGCGCGGTCGAGCAGAAGGACACGCTGGTGGCCGCGATCCGCACCATCATCATCGCCGACATGGTGATGAGCCTGGACAACGTCCTCGCCATGGCCGCGGCGGCCAAGGGGCACATGTGGATGCTGATCGTCGGCCTCGTCATCACGGTGCCGGTGATCCTCTTCGGCAGCGCCCTCCTCATGAAGCTGATGGAGCGCTTCCCGATCTTCGTGATGGTGGGCGCGGCGCTCATCGGCTGGGTGGCCGGCGAGATGATCATCTCGGACCCGGCCATCAAGGACTGGGTGGACGCGAACGCGCGTTTCCTGCACACGGCCGCCCCGGTCGCGTGCGCCGTCCTCGTGATCGCCGTCGGCAAGGGCATGGAGCGCCTGGCCTCCCGCAAGGGCGCGGACGTCGTGCTTCGGTAAGCTCGTGAGCCGGGCCGCCCACGCCACCACGCTGTGCGAGTTCTGCCACGAGCAGCCCGAGGGCGCCTCGGGCCACCCGGGCCTCGCGCAGCAGGCGCATACGGTGAACGGCGGCGGCCGCTCCTACGTGCGGCTTGCCTGCGCGTTCTGCGGCACCTCGTGGGTGCGGCGCCGCGAGAACGCGAAGACCTTCGAGTGGCTGCGGCTCGCCGACTAGGCGAGCTCAATCCCCCGGCTGGACCTCGGCCTCGGGCAGCGCGGCGGCGCCCGGGCGCCGGCCCCTGAGCTTCCTCGCCATGCGGTACAACCAGCGCAGCAGGAGCAGCGTGGCGATCGCCTCGAAGAACGTGGCGACGAAAGCGAGGAACGGGTTCCACGCCTCGGCGCGGCGGCGGAATTTCGCCACGGCGCGGTCCCGCGCGATCTCGATCGAGTCGTAGAAGGTCGGCACCACCAGCAGCGTGAGCAGCGTGGAAGTGATCGTGCCGCCGATGATCGCCACCGCCATGGGCCGGTAGAACTCGCCGCCGTCGCCCATGCCGATCGCCACCGGCATCATGCCGGCGATCAGCGCGAAGGTGGTCATGAGGATCGGGCGCAGGCGCACGCGGCCGGCGTGCATGAGCGCGTCCTCGCGGTCCACGCCCTGCGCCTCCTCCTTGCGCGCGCAGTCGAGCAGCAGGATCGCGTTCTTCGCCACCAGGCCCATCAGCATGATCACGCCGATGAAGCTCATGAGGTTGAGGCTCCCGCCCGTGACCCGCAGCGCGAGCACCACGCCGATGAGCGAGAGCGGCAGCGACATCATCACCGGCAGCGGCGCCGTGAACGACGAGAACTGCATCACCAGCACCAGGTACATGAGCGCGATGCCCATGATCAGCGCGATGAACATCTCGCTGAACACTTCCTTCTGGTCCCTCGACGCCCCGCCCAGCGAGAGGCCGTAGCCCTCGGGAAAGTCGATCGACTTGGCGAGCTTGATGGCGTCCTCGGTCACCTCGCCCGACGAGCGGCCCTGCACGTTGGCCGACACGGCCACCATGCGCTTGCCGTCCATGTGCTGGATCTTGGCCGGGCTCTTGCCCATGGAGATGCGCGCGATCTGGTCGAGCGGCACCATCATGTTGGTCCCGCTCACGGTGATGGGCAGCCGCTCGATGCTGGAGGCGTCCACGCGGTCGTCGGGGTGCAGGCGCACGGCGACGTCGCGCGTCTCGCCCGTGGGGTCGATCCAGTCGCCCACCTCGAGGCCGGCGAAGGCCACCCGCAGCGCCTGCGCGGCGTCGCCCACCGAGATGCCCAGGTTGTTGGCGAGGCCGCGGTCGAGCTCGATCCTGATCTCGTCCTGCGGCTCCTGCTCCGACAGGCCCACGTCCACCGCCCCGGGGATCTTCTTCATCCGCTCCATGTAGTCGGCGGTGATCTTGAGCAGCGTGCGCGAATCCGGCCCCGAGAAGTTGATCTGCACGGGCTTCTGCGGGCCGTTGTTGAGGTCGTCCATGACCGTGTACTCGGCGCCCACGATCTGGGAGAGCAGCGTGCGCAGCTGCGCGGAGATCTCGGGCGCACGGCGCTTGCGGTCGGTGCTCTTGCCGATGTCCACCCAGACGCGCCCGCCGCCCGCGCGCACGAAGCTGCTGGTGGCCTTGGTCTCGGGCAGCGTGCGCGCGAGCTCGGCCGCGCGCTCCACCTTGAGCCGGTCGTATTCGAGGCTCGACGAGGACGGCGTGCGCACGTCGATGGCGATGTCGCCGACGTCGGTGGGCGGCAGGAAGGTGGACTCGCCGATGGTCGCCTGGATCACGATGGCGCCGACGAAGGCGGTGACCGCGATGCCGGCCATCCATTTGCGGTGGTGCAGCGCCCACTGGATCACGTAGCCGTAGCGGTCGCACTGGTGGTCGAACCACTCGTTGAACCCGCGCAGCCACCTCGAGAGCCCCTTGCGCTCGGCATGCTGGTAGCCGGGCGGGTCGCCCCAGTACGCCGAGAGCATCGGGTCCACGGTGAAGGAGATGAACAGGCTCACCATCACCGAAGAGGCCACCGTGAGCGCGAAGGGCCGGAACCATTCGCCCGCCATGCCGCCCATGAAGGCCACCGGGATGAACACGGCGATGATGGAGAACGTGGTCGCCATCACCGCGAGGCCGATCTCGGCCGTCCCGCGGCGCGCGGCGGTCTTGCGCTCTTCCCCGCGCTCCATGTGGCGCACGATGTTCTCGCGCACCACGATGGCGTCGTCGATCAGCACGCCGATGGCGAGCGAGAGCCCCAGCAGCGTCATGAAGTTGAGCGTGAACCCGCACGCCCACACGGCGATGAAGGCGGCGATCACGGAGGTGGGCAGCGAGAGCGCCGTGATGAGCGTCGAGCGCCACGAATTGAGGAACGCATAGACCACGAACACCGTGAGGCCCGCGCCGAAGATGAGCGCCTCGATCACGTTGCGCAGGTTGCTCTCGGCGTCCTTGCCGCCGTCGCGCGTGACCTCCAGCCGCGTGCCCTGGGGCAGCGTCTTGTTGATCTCGGCGATCATGTCGCGGATCTTGTTGGCGACCGTGACCGTGCTCGCGTCGCGGGAGCGCGTGACCGAAAGGCCGACGTTGGCGTGGCCGCTCCTCAGGCTGAAGCTGGAGAGCTCGGCGAAGCCGTCCTCCACCGTCGCGATCTGGCCCAGGCGCACGACCTCCGAGCCGTTGCGCTTGATCACGATGTCGTTGAACTCCCTGGGCGAGTCGATGCGGCCCACCAGGCGGATGCTCTTGTCCTCGAGCGGGCCCTTCACGCGGCCCACGGGCGCCGTGGTGTTCTGCATGCGCAGCGCGTTCACCACCTCGGTCACCGAGACGTTGAACTCGCGCAGCTTCTCGGCGCGCAGCAGCACCGAGAGCTCGCGGCGCAGCGACCCGGTCACTTCCACGGTGGCCACGCCGTCGATGCCGCGCAGCTTGTCGGCGAGCTTGTCCTCGGCGAGGCGCGAGACCTCGGCGAGCGACTGCGTGTCCGAGGAAAGCGACAGCTGCATGATCGGGTCGGCCGACGGGTCGATGCGCTCGAGGATCGGCTCGCGCATCTCCACCGGCAGCTTGTAGCGCACCGAGGCGATCGCGTTGCGGATCTCGTCGGAGGCCTCGACCATGTTCTTCTTGAAGTTGAACTGGATGACGATGGTCGCCTGGCTCTCGGCCGAGGTGGAGCGGATCTGGTAGACCTGCGGGATGCTCTGCAGCGCCTTCTCGATGCGGTTCACGACCTCGCGCTCCACCGTCTCGGGAGAGGCGCCCGGGTAGGGGATGGAGACCACGATGAGCGGCATCTGCACGTCGGGGATCTCGTTCACGCGCAGCTTGTTCAGCGCGAGCAGCCCCATGCACATGAGGCCGATCACGATCACGACCGCCGAGACCGGGCGGCTGATGCTGAAGTCGGAGAGCAGCATCAGTCGGTCGCCGTCTTCTCGGCCGAGGCGGCCATGGAGCTCTTGGGCGAGCCGGCGAGCTGCACGGGCTGGCCGTCCTTGAGCGAGGTGCTGGGATTGCGGATCACCGTGTCGCCTTCGGCGAGGCCCGCGCGCAGGACGTAGTCGCCGGTGCGGGCGTCGCGGTCGGCGACGGCCAGCGTGACCTTCTGCAGCTTGGCGTCGCGCACGCGGAAGGCCAATGCCTTGTCCCCGTCGCGCAGCACGGCACTGGCGGGCACCGTGAGGCTCGAGTGGCTTCCCGTCTCCACGCGCCCCTCGGCGTAGAGGCCGGCGAGCTTGGGCTGCTTGTCGCCCACGAAATCCACCAGCATCTCGACCTGGCGCGTGGTGGGATTCGCCGCGGGGCTCACGCGGCGCACCTTGCCGATGAACTCCTGCTCCCCATAGCCGTTCACGCGGAAGCGCACCATCTGGCCCGGATGCACGTCGCCGATGTTCTCGGCGGAGACGAGCGCCTCGAAGCGCATGCTGTTGGGATCGATGACCTTGAGCAGCTCCTTGCCGAGCTGCGCGGTGTCGCCCGGGGAGACCTTGCGCTCGGTGACCACGCCGTCGAAGGGCGCGCGCACCTCGGTGCGCGTCATCTGCTGGCGCGCGAGCACCACGCGCGCCTTGGACGCTTCCAGGTCGCTCTGCGTGGAGTTGCGCCGGCCCTCGGCATCGTCGAGCGCCTGCGCGGAAGCCATGCCGGAGGCGCGCAGCGTCTTCATGCGCTCGAACTGGCGCTGCGCCTGCTCGTTCGCCTGCTCGGCGGCGCGCTCGGCGGCGATCGCCGAGGCGAGCGCATCGCGAATCGCGGTGTCGTCCAGCTGCACGAGGAGGTCGCCGCGCTTCACGACCTCGCCGTTCTCGCGCAGGACCTTCATCACGATGGCCTGCACCTCGGCGCGCAAATCGGCGCGCCGCTCGGGCTGGATGGTGCCCGTGACGGGCGGCCCGGAGGCGAGCGCGCTGCTATGGACCGTGAGCACATCCTCCGAGGCGAGCAGCAACGGCGGCGTGGCGGTCTTGGAGGCTGCCTGGGCGTCCGGCCGCTGGCACCCCACCAGCGCCAAAGAAGCCGGGAACAGCAGCAGAATCAAAAGGTTACGAGTGGACATTCGTTGTCGTTTTCTTTTGGATGCGACGATCTTGGAGCCTGCCGGGATCGCCGGCCAGCGCCTAGTGACGAAATGCAGGAATCAGGGCGTGAATTGTACGTGGACGACGCCGGGCGGAGGTGGCTTACGCATGACAACGACATTCGGTAACCTGCGGACTCCATGGAGACTTTTCGACGATCCGCGGCCCTGGCCGCACTGGTATTGGGGCTCCTCGCCTCAGGCGCCAGGGCGGCTGGCATGTCGCCCGATCCGACCGGGTTGTGGTTCGATCCGGCGCAGCCCGGCTGGGGCGCGTCGATCACCCAGCAGGGCGGCAACGTGTTCATCGCCCTTTTCGTCTACGACGCCGAGCACAACCCGACGTGGTACGTGGCGAGCAACGTGTCCGACCATGGGCAGGGAAACTTCCTCACACCGCAGGTCTTCAACGGGCCGCTCTATCGCTCGACCGGTCCCGCGTTCTCCTTGCCGGGAGATCCCACGAGGCTCAGCGTCGAACAGGTAGGGACGATCCAGGTTGCCTACCTGCAGACGCCCGATCCGTCCACGCTGCGCATCGCGCTCACCTATTCGGTCGGCGCGACACAGGTGAGCAAGGTGATCCAGCCGCTCGCGTGGGCAGACAACCGGGACGATCTCGCGGGCAACTACATCGGCAGCATCTACGTGACGCCGCAGTGCGGCTTCGTCCCGATCCCGTGGCAGGCGCCGAATGGCTTCTCGATCACCGCAAACGGCGACGGCTACGACATCGCCTGGAGCACCGGCATCGACACGGGCTGCCGGTCCCATGCCACCTACACCAACCAGGGACTCGCGGGCGCGCTCAGCGGCGCCTTGCAGTGCGGGCCGATTCCCGATCCCGTTGCCATGCTCGGCGTGTTGAGCATCGCGGGCATCCATGCAAGCCCGGACGGCCTCACCGGCAGCGTCACGCTCGCCGCTCCGGGCTGCACCTACACCGGCTCGATCGGCGGAATGAAGCGTCAGTAGCGCGCGTTCCCCGGCGTCCTCGGGAACGGGATCACGTCGCGCACGTTCGCGAGCCCCGTCACGTAGGCCACGGTGCGCTCGAAGCCCAGGCCGAATCCCGCGTGCGGCACGGTGCCGTAGCGGCGCAGGTCGCGATACCACGAGTAGGAGTGCGGATCGAGGCCGGACTCGGTGATGCGCGCATCCAGCACGTCCAGCCGTTCCTCGCGCTGCGAGCCGCCGATGATCTCGCCGATGCCGGGCGCGAGCACGTCCATGGCGGCCACCGTCTTCCCGTCGTCGTTCAGGCGCATGTAGAACGCCTTGATCTCCTTCGGGTAGTTCATGAGGATGAGCGGGCCGTTCACGTGGCGCTCGGCGAGGAAGCGCTCGTGCTCGCTCTGCAGGTCCATGCCCCACTTCACGGGGAACTCGAACTTCTGCTTCGAGGACTCGAGCACCTTGATCGCCTCGGTGTAGTCCATGCGCACGAAGGGCTTGTCGACGATGCCCTGCAGCTTCCCGATGATGCCCTTCTCGATGCGCTCCTCGAAGAAGGCCATGTCGTCGGGGCGCTCGTCGAGCACGGTTCCGAGGACGTACTTGAGCAGGCGCTCGGCAAGCGTGGCGTCATCCGAAAGATCGGCGAACGCGATCTCCGGCTCGATCATCCAGAACTCGGCGAGGTGGCGGCTCGTGTTCGAGTTCTCGGCGCGGAACGTCGGGCCGAACGTGTACACCTTCGAGAGCGCCATGCAATAGGTCTCGACATTGAGCTGCCCGCTCACCGTGAGGAACGCCTCGCGCCCGAAGAAATCCTGCGCGAAGTCGATCTTGCCCTCGGGCGTGCGCGGCAGGTTGGCGAGGTCGAGCGTGGAGACGCGGAAGAGCTCGCCCGCGCCCTCGGCATCGGAGGCCGTGATGATGGGCGTGTTCACCCACACGAAGCCGTCCTCGGTGAAGAAGCGGTGGATCGCCATCGCGAGCGAGTGGCGCACGCGCGTGGTCGCGCCGATCACGTTGGTGCGCGGGCGCAGGTGCGCCACCTCGCGCAGGAATTCCATCGTGTGCGGCTTGGGCTGGATCGGGTAGGTGTCGGGATCGTCCACCCAGCCTACGACGCGGATCTCGCTCGCCTGCATCTCGAAGGGCTGCCCCTTCGCGGGCGAGGGCACGATGGTGCCCGTGGCCTCGACGGCGCATCCCGCCGTGAGCTTCTGCACTTCGGAGGCGTAGTTCGGCAGCGTCGAGGGGGCCACGACCTGCACGGGATGGAATGCCGAGCCGTCGCTCACGTGCACGAACGACAGGCCGGCCTTGGAATCGCGGCGCGTGCGGACCCATCCCCTGACGGTGACGGGCTCCCCGGCGGGCGCGCGGCCGCCGAGAATGGCTTTGACGGAGAGGCTGTTCATGGGGACGGATTCTAGCGTCTCGCAAGACGCGCAACGGACAGCGCGAGCAGCGATCCGACGATCCACGCGGCAACCGGAAGGTCCACGAGCCGCGCGCCGAAGGTCGGGTTGGCCGGAACCTGGCCCGCGACGAGGGCGATGCGCAGGAATGCGGCGGCGGCGAGCGTCGAGAAGAGGACGCCGGTGAAAAGTCCCTCGTGGCCGGCCCGGCCCGCCTCGAGCGCGGTCGTGAACGCGCTCGTGAGAGCTACGGCCCAGGCCGCACCCGCCGCGGCCTCAGCTACGACGAGCGGCTCGATTGCCGGCGCACGCGCGACGGCGACGAGCGCGGCGATCCCCACGAAGCCCGCGGCCGCGATCACGCCCGCGCCGCCGAATCGCCGCAGCAGCGTCGCCGGAATGATCGCGAGGTTGAAACCGATCCAGAAGACGGGCATGAGCTTCGGCAGCTCCTCGGGGCGCGCGAAGCGCAGGTAGGACGGCGCCGAGTTGATCGCGGAGTGCACCTGGAAGCCGAGCGCGAGGAAGAAAAGCGCGAGGGCGAAGAGTCCCATCGTCGCGAACGCGGCCGGCGTGGACGCGGGTCGCGGCGTCGCGGGCGCCGCTTGCACGCGCCGCTCGGCCGCCGCGAGCGCGAAGACGAACGCCGCGAGGCCGGCCGATGCGGCCGCGAAGGGAATGCGCGGGTCCGTCTTCCCGAGCTGGAGGCCGAGATACGGCGCGAGCGCGCTCGCGATGCCGAGACCGAGGAGGTAGAGGCTCGTGGTCCACGGCTGCCGGCCCGCCGGCACGTGGCGCGCAACGATCGCGAAGGGCGGCGCACGCAGGGCCGATGAGGTCATGCTCCAGAGCACCGTGAGCAGCAGGAACGGGAAGGCGCCGGCCGCCGGCGCCACCCACGGAAGGGCGATGAACGCGGCGCACGAGACGACCGTCGCAACGGCCATCGTCCCGCCGATGCGCCCGACGACGCGCGCGGCGCGATCCGCATAGACGCCGGCATACCAGTCGCAAACAAGGAAGATGACCTGGTCCATCATGAGGATCATCGGCACGTAGCGCCGCTCGAGCCCCGCCTGCGCGGCAAGCGCCGGCAGGTAGATCACGTAGACGATCCACGTGAGCGCGAAGAAGAGCTGCAGGACTGCGACGAGGCTGCCGAACACGGCGGATCCGCATGCGCCAGGGATGCGGAAGTATGCGCCCCGGGCGCCAGGCGGCTTTAGGCGGGCAGCGCCGCGATCACCATCGCCGTCGCGGTCGTGACCTTTCGCGCATAGGCGATGTCGAGGAACTCGTTCGGCCCGTGCGCGTTGGACCTGGGGCCCAGCACGCCGGTCACGAGCAGCTGCGCGCCCGGCCAGGCCTTGTTCAGCATGCTCATGAACGGGATCGTCCCGCCCTCGCCCATGTAGGCGGCGGGCTTGCCGAAGAGCGCGCTCGAGGCCTGGTCGAGCGATTGCGCGAGCCACGGCGCCGTCGCGGGCGCGTTCCAGCCGGTCGCCGCCGAGTCGTGCTCGAAGCGCACCGAGGCCGAATTCGGCGGGTCCGCCTCGAGCAGCCGCTTCAGCTCCCGCGCGGCGCGCTCGCCCTCGACGAGCGGCGGCAGGCGAAGCGAGAGCTTCAACGACGTGAAGGGCCTCTGCACGTTGCCGGCGGATTCCAGCGGCGGCAGCCCATCGGCGCCCGTCACCGCGAGCGCCGCGCGCCACGTGCGGTTCAACACCAGCTCCAGCGGATCCTTCGTCGTGGGCTGCGCGAAGAGGCGCGCGCTGCCCTGGTCGTCGCAGCAGCCCGCCCAGGGAAAACGCCGCCACAGCGAGTCGCCGAGGATCTGCGCGGCCTGCCTCGCCTGCGCGATGCGATCGGCCGGGATGTCGCTCGAGAACGCGCCCGGCTTCACGACGCCGGTGCGGGAATCGTCGATGCGGTCGAGCAGCGCGCGCGCCACGCGGAACGACGAAGGCACCACGCCGCCCGCGTCGCCCGAATGCACGCCCTCTTCCAGCATGTCCACGCGCAGCGTCCCGTTCACGAGGCCGCGCAGCGACGTGGTGACCCAGAGCTGGTCGTAGTTGCCGGCGCCCGAATCGAGCGCCACCACGAGCCCCACGTCGCCCATGCGCGGCGCGAGCGCATCGAGGTACGCGGGCAGGTCGTAGCTGCCGCTTTCCTCGCACGTCTCGATCAACCCCACGCAGCGCGGGCGGGCGACGCCCTGCTCGTCCAGCGCGCGGATCGCCGCGAGCGAGGCGAACACGGCATAGCCGTCGTCCGCGCCACCGCGCCCATAGAGGCGCCCCTGCTCGATCACCGGCGTCCAGGGGCCCATGCCGCTTCGCCAGCCGGTCATCTCCGGCTGCTTGTCCAGGTGACCGTAGAGCACCACCGTGCGCTGGGAAGCGCCGGCACCGCGCGCGGGCACGTCGAAGAAGAGCACCGGCGTGCGCCCCTCGAGGCGGATCACCTCGGCCTTCAGGCCCGCCACGCCCTGGCGCTGCACCCAGGCGAGCGCCTGCGCGACCACGCCCTCGATGTGGCCGTTCTCGCGCCAGCGCGGATCGAAGTGCGGCGACTTGGCCGGGACGCGGACGTACTGGACGAGGCGATCGACGATGTCGTCGGCCCAGTGGCGGTCGATGCGCGCGGCGAGCGCGCCGGCATCGAACGGAAGCGGGGGTTGTCGAGCGGTCATGACGCCCATTTTAGTATGCTCGTGGCCATGTCGCTTCCCTGGTTCGAGATTTTCCTGGCGTCGTACCTGGTCTGGGTGGTCGCCGCCTGCATCACGCTGCTGGGCGAGCGACGTTCCCCGACGGCGACGCTCGCGTGGATCTTCGCGTTCATCGCCCTGCCCGTGGTCTCGGGCCTCTACTACATGGTGTTCGGGCCGCGGCGCATGGACCGCAAGCGCGTGCGCTACGACAGGGCACGGCGCGCGCTGCGCCGGGCGCGCGAATCGGAGCCGGCGCGCGAGAAGCCCGCCCTCGAGCCCGGCGCCGCGGGGCTCGCGAGGGTCGCGCAGCGCCTCGACCAGGGCGAGCCCCTCTTCGCGAAGTCGGTGCGCCTGATCGACGACGGCGACGAGTACCTCGGCGCGCTCGAGCAGGCGATCGCCGAGGCCGCGCACCACGTCCACATGGAGTACTACATCTGGGAGCCCGACGCGACGGGCACGCGGCTGCGCGATGCGCTGGTGAAGGCCGCGCAGCGCGGCGTCGAGGTGCGAGTGATCTACGACGACGTGGGCTCGGGCAGCCTCAAGCGCGCCTTCTGGGAAACGCTTCGCCAGGAAGGCGGCCAGGTGCGCGCATTCAACCGCGTGCGGCTGGCCATCGCGAGCATCCACTTCGCCAACTTCCGCACGCACCGCAAGATCGCCATCGTGGACGGCCTCGTGGGTTTCCTGGGCGGCATGAACGTCCACGACGCCATCTCCGCCTTGCAATCGGGCAAGGCCGCATGGCGCGACCAGCACGTGTGCTTCGAAGGCGAGCCCGCGCACCGGCTGCAGCGCGTCTTCCTCGAGAGCTGGAACTACTGCCGCGGGAGCGCCATGCGGCTCACCGCGAACAACGTCGAGAAATACTTCCCGTCCTCGGCCGCCCACGCCGGCGTGCCCATGCAGGTGATCGCCTCCGGGCCCGACGATCCGGCCGCGCCGCTCTACGCGTTCTTCCTCGCCGCCTTCTCGACCGCGCGCTCGCGCATCCTCCTGCAGACGCCCTACCTCGTGCCCGACGAGCCGCTGGAGACGGCGCTGCGCATCGCCGTGCTGCGCGGCGTGGACGTGGAGGTGATCGTGCCCAAGCGCGGCGACTCCCGGATCGTGACGGCGGCCTCGCACACCTATTGCGAGTCGATGCGGCGCGCCGGCGTGAAGGTGTACCAGTTCGGCCCGCCGATGCTGCACGCGAAGACGCTGGTGATCGACGACACGGTGGGCATCGTCGGCACCGCGAACATGGACAACCGCAGCTTCCGGCTGAACTTCGAGATCGCGGCGGCGTTCTACGACGCCAAGGTGATCGCGCGGCTGGTGCGCCGCTTCGAGGAGGACCGGGCCGAGAGCCGCACCTTCCCCGCGCGGCGCCGGCCCGAGCGCCTCACCGCGTTGCTCGAGTCGGTCGCGCGCCTGACCTCGCCGGTCCTCTGAGCTCGAGCTCCCAGCGCTGCCCGGTGAGGCGCCGGCCGTAGTCGCGCTCGGGCGTCTCGCGCACCAAGCGGAACCCCGCGCGCCGGTACGTGTTGCCGGCGGCCTGCAGGTGCGCGTAGGTGACGAGCATCAGCTTGCGAAAACGCGCCTTGCGCGCGAACGCGATCGAGCGCTCGACGAGCGCGCGCCCCACGCCCAGCCCGCGCGCCTCGGGCTCCACGAGCAGGACGCGCAGCTGCGCCAGCGTGGGCGTGCGTTCCACCACGAACACGCTGCCCACGGGCTTGCCGCGCACCTCGGCGATCCAGCAGCGCTTGCGTGCGGTGCGCTTCTCGAGGAACTGCAGGACGATCCGCGCCACGTCCGCCTCGAAGCGCGCGTCCCAGCCCTGCTCGCGCGCGTAGAGCGCTCCGTGGCGGGAGACGATCCAGCCGTAGTCGCCGGCCCGCGCCTCGCGCAGCCGGAAGGCGCGCCGGCGCGGGGTCACTGCCGGTACGCGGGACGCGGATAGGCCGCCACCGACAGGTGGCCGTCGCGGTCGTACGCCTGCACGCCGAACTGGAAATCGTCCTTGGAGACGCCGGGCAGGCTCACGCGCGTGACGTTGCCGACGTCGCGCGAATGCGTCCAGTCGGCGGCACTCGTCTCGCGCCATACGACGCGGTAGCCCGCGACGTCGGGCTCGGGATTCGGCTTCCAGCGCATCGTGGTATCGGGCTCGAGCCGGAACGCCTCGATCTCCGCTCCCGCCGGCACCGAGGGGCCCGATGCCAGCGAGGCGAGCGCGGCGGCATTCACGCGCGCGACACTGGCCACGTAGGCGAAGTCCACGAACTCCGGCAGGTCTCCCTTCTGCACGCCGTCCACCACGCGCACGTCCTGGTGCTGGTGGTCCCAGTTCTCGTGGGGCTCCGTGAAGCGCACGGCGGGATAGCCCGCCTCGAGGAACGGGAAGTGGTCGCCGCCGCGCAGGAACCGGTCGCGCCGCCAGATCACGTCCACCTTCATGTCCGGCACGTAGCGCGCGGCCGCTTCCTTCACGAATCGCGCGAGCTGCCGCGTGGGCAGGTCGTTCTCGCCGCCGGTGCGCAGCGCCATGCGCACCGCATCGGGCAGCTCCTTCTCGTTCGGTACGCCCTCGGCGAAGAGGCGCACGCGATCGCGCTCGACGTGGCCGTCCGGCGCACGGGAGTTGCCGACGATGTCGTCGGTGAACATGCCGGCGATGTCCAGGCCCTTCGCCCTGGCGTCCTTCGCGAAGCCCTCCGAGCCGTACAGCCCCTGCTCCTCGCCCGCCACCGCCATGAAGACGAGCGTGGCGTCGAACTTGTAGCGCGACATCACGCACGCGAGCTCCATCGAGAGCGCCGTCCCCGACGCATCGTCGTTGGCGCCCGGCGCGTCCGACACCGGATCGGCCGGATCGGTGGGCATGGAGTCGTAATGGCCGCTCACCACGTAGATGCGGCCGCGGCTTTCGGCCTGCTCGCCCGGAAGCGTCGCGACCACGTTCACCACGTCCACGGGCTTCGGGATGCGCGAGCCGCTCTCGACCCGGTGGCCGTCGAAGGCCACCTGGAGGCGGGCGCCCGAGGCGGCCGCGCAGCGGTCGAGCTCGCCCTTGATCCAGCGGCGCGCGGCGCCGATGCCGCGCGTCTCGGAAACCGTGTCCGACAACGTGTTGCGGGTGCCGAAGGACGCGAGCTTGCGGATCGTGGATTCGATGCGCTGCGCGGAGATGGACTTCACGATCGCCTCGATGGCGGGGTCCCCGTCGGCGGCGTTGGCGGCGAGGCAGGCGGCCGCGGGCAGGGCGAAGGCGCAAGCGCGCAGGAATCGGATGCTGATTTGCATGGAGTTTCTTCCGCGAGGTGAACGCCGCGGATTTTGGCAGGTCTTTTCGCGCGTGTGTGGCGAAGCACCAATTCGCCGCAGCTTGCCTCTCGCGACTCGCGCCCCTTGCCTCGCGCCTTACCCTCGCGGTAAGGTGGCCTCGCCCCTGCCACCTCCCGGAGAACCGTGATGAAGCCGTCCCGCCTGACGGGCGCTGCCGCCATCGCAGCGGTTGCCCTTGCCTCGAGCGCCGCTCTCGCCCAGTCGCAGCTCACCACCAGCAAGTATCCCGGCAAGGTCTGGGCGCTGCCCGCGACCCTGGAGACCACGCAATGGGGCTGGTTCGACAATGCCCAGCCGCCCGTGCTCAGGATCGACTCGGGCGACACGGTGATCTTCGAGACGATGATGCACGCGCACAACCTGGTCACGCCCGGGCGCACCATCGAGGAGATCAAGAAGAGCCGCACCGACTTCCCGGGCCGCGGGCCGCACACGCTCACCGGCCCCGTGTACGTGAACGGCGCGCAGCCGGGCGACGTGCTCAAGGTGACGATCCTCAAGATCGTGCCGCGCGCCTACGCCACCAACTTCAACGTGCCCGGCATGTTCGGCGAGTTCCCGAAGGACTACCCGGACGGGCAGGTGAAGTACCTGTACCTCGACATGGACAAGATGGAGACCGAGTTCCTGCCCGGCATCTTCATACCGCTCAAGCCCTTCCCCGGCACGACGGGCGTGGCGCGCGCCGAGCCCGGCCGCTACAGCTCGGTGCCGCCGGGCGAGTACGCCGGCAACCTGGACATCCGCGACTTCAGCGAGGGCGCCTCGCTCTACGTGCCCGTGTGGGTGCCGGGCGCGCTGCTCTGGACGGGCGACTCCCACGCCGCGCAGGGCAACGGCGAGGTGAACCTCACCGCCATCGAGACCGCGTACAAGGAAATGGCGGTCAACGTGACGCTGATGAAGAACACGAAGCTCGCGTTCCCGCGCATCGAGACGCCCACGCACTGGATCACCATCGGGATGAACACGGACTTGAACCTCGCCTGGAACCAGGCGCTCTCCGAGACCACGAAGTTCATCGCCGAGCAGCGCGGCATCTCGGAAGACGCCGCCGCGGCGCTCATGCCCGCGGTGAGCGATTGCCGCGTCTCGCAGGTGGTGAACATCAAGAAGGGAATCCACTGCCTCACGCCCAAGGACGTCGCCGCCCGCGGCATCCCCGAGCGGCCCGACGCCGAGGACGCCACGTTCTACGTGAGCGTGGGCAAGGACGCGGACCTCAACAAGGCGATGGATTCGGCCTCGCGCGGCATGATCAGGTTCCTCGAGGAGAAGAAGGGCATCGCGCGCCTCGACGCGTACGGCCTGGCGAGCGCGGCCATGGACTGCCGCATCGGCGACATGAGCGGCCCCGAGCGGCGCGTGCACTGCGTGGTCCCGAAGAGCCTCTGGCGCAGCTAGCCTTCTTCCTCGCGGCCCTCGCGTGCGCCTTCGCCGCGCACGCGGCGCCGCCGCGGGTGGTGGCGAGCACCGCGGAGCTGGAGTCGCTCGTGCTCGCCGTCGGCGGCGACGGCATCGCCGCGTCACACCTCATTCCCGCGGGCCAGGATGGCGAGACGTTCCAGCCGCGCGCCCAGGACGTGGCGCGCATCTCGGAGGCGAACGTCGTCGTGCGGGTCGGCGTGGACTACGACCTGTGGCTCGACGCCCTGCTGCGGCAATCCGGAAACGCCGCGGTCGAACGTGGCGGGCCCGGCTACGTGGATGCCTCGACATACGTCGCGCTGCTCGACGTGCGCGCCGGCGGCGTGGGTCCCGGCGACGGCCATGCGCACGGGCGCGGCAATCCGCACTATTGGCTCGACCCGGCCAACGCCGAAATGATCACCGGTGCGATCCTCGAGGCGCTCGCTCGTGTCGATCCCGCCCATGCGAAGCGCTACGAGGCCAACCGCACCCGTTTCCTCGGCGAGCTCGAGGCGAAGGTGCGCGAGTGGACACGGCTCCTCGAGCACGCGCCGCCGCTCATGGCCTACCACGACACCTGGCCTTATCTCGCGCGCCGCTTCCGCCTTCGCTTCGTGGGCATCGTGGAGACGCGCCCCGGCGTCGCGGCGAGCCCCGCGCACCTCGCGCAGCTCGTGGCCGCCGGCAAGGAGGCGGGCGTGAAGGCGATCGTGCGCGAGCCGTGGGAACCCGCGCGCGACGCGGACTTCATCGCGCAGCGCTGCGGCGCGACGGTGGTCGTCCTCGCCTCGGGCGTGGGCGCGGTGCCGCAGGCGCGCGACTACGTCTCGCTCATCGACTACGACGTGCAGGCGCTCGCCCGTGTGGGATCCCGTTAGCTTCCTGGCGCTCCCGGCGCTCGCCTGCGCGGCGCTCGTGGCGATCCATGCCTACTTCGGCCTGCACGTCCTTCGGCGCAACGTCGTATTCGTGGACCTCGCGCTCGCGCAGGTCGCCGCGCTCGGGGCGACCGTCGCGTTCCTGGTGGGGCACGCGCCGCAAGGGGCCGCCGCGCATGCCTACGCCGCGGGATTCACGCTGGCAGCCGCGGCGCTGCTGGCCTCGTCGCGATCGTGGTCGGCGCGCGTGCCGCAGGAAGCGCAGATCGGCGTGATCTACGTGGTGGCCGCGGCCGCGGCGCTGCTCATCGTCGATCGCGCGCCGCAGGGCGCGGAGCATATCCGCCAGATCCTCACCGGCAACATCCTCACGGTGGGCTGGGACGAGCTGCGCTGGGCGATTGCGCTCTACGCGATCGTGGGCGCGGTGTATCCGGTCCTCGCCCGCCGCCTCGACCCCGCGAGCTGGCGCTCCGACTTCGCGTTCTACGCGGCATTCGGCCTGGTCGTCACGAGCTCGGTGGCGCTCGCGGGCGTGTTGCTCGTGTTCGCGTTCCTCATCGTGCCGGCGGCGATCGGCGTGCTGCACGCGGACACGTTTCGCCGCCAGCTCGTGATCGCCTGGATCGCCGGAACCGCGACCTCGCTCGTCGGCCTCGCCATTTCGTACGCCGCGGACCTTTCCACGGGGGCGACGCTCGTATGCGCGTACGGCGTTGCGCTGATGATCGCCGGCCTCGTGCGGGCCTTGCGCGGGGCGGCGCGAGCGCGGCTCGCGGCTGCGGGCCGCGGCGCGCGGCTTCTCCTGGCCGGGCTGCTCGCCGTCTCCGGCCTCTGGATCGTGGCGTCACCGGCCGCCGACCAGCCGGTCCTCGATGCGATCGAACGCGTCGTTCCGTCGGCCAGGTCGCTCTACATCGACGACACGGCGCTCGCCACCGCGAACGAGGCGCGGCAATACGCGGCGCGCTATCGCAGCGAAGCCGAGGCGCTGCGCAAGCGCGAGTCCGAGAGCCGCTGGAACGGCAGCCCGATTCCCGACGAGGAGGTGCGCCGCATCGCCTCGTTCCTCAAGTCGTACAACGAGATGATCCGCGGCGAGGAGTTCGTGGTGCGCGAAGTGCGAAACCGCGCCCGGGCCGCGCACCGGTTCGCGCTCGGCGCCGCATTCCTGCTGGCGGCGGCATTGCTCTCATGGCCCAGGCTTTACGCATCGAGAACGTAAGCCGCGCGATCTTTGCCGCGACCCTAACCGCCCTCGGGGTCCTGGGCTTCGTCACCGGCGAATTCGCGCCCATCTGGCAGCCCGTGCCCAAGGCCCTTCCCGCGCGCGAGCTGCTCGTGTATCTCTGCGCGCTCGTCACGCTCGCCGGCGGGCTGGGCCTTCTTTGGCAGCGCACGGCCGATATCGCCGCCCGCGTGCTGCTCGCCGCGTGGCTGCTCTGGCTGCTGCTCTTCCGTGTGCAGGACATCTTCCGCGCACCCGCCACGCAGGACGCCTGGTCCGGCGCCGGGGAGATGGCGGTGTACGTGGCGGGCGCATGGGCGCTGCTGGGCGCGAAGGGCGCGCGCATGGCGAGGATCCTCTATGGGCTCGCGATGATCCCGTTCGGCGTGGCGCACTTCTCCTATGCGAAGGAAACGGCGCAGCTCGTCCCCGGCTGGCTGCCCTGGCACCCGGCCTGGGCGTACTTCACGGGCTGCGCCTTCATCGCCGCGGGCGTTGCCATGCTCACGGGCTTCTTCGCGCGCCTCGCCGCCGTGCTCTCGGCACTGCAGATGGGGCTCTTCACGTTCCTCGTGTGGGTGCCGATCGCCTGGGCGGGCCCCAACGCCTTCCAGTGGAGCGAGTTCGTCATCTCGGTGACGCTTACGGCAGCCGCGTGGGTGGTCGCCGATTCCTGCCGGCCGCCGCAAGTGCGACAATGATTCCCATGCAACACCTCGACATCTCCTTCGTTTCCGACGTCGCCTGCCCGTGGTGCGCGATCGGCCTCGCCTCGCTGCAGCAGGCGCTCGGCCGCGTGAAGGGCGAGATCGACACGACCGTGCACGTGGAGCCCTTCGAATTGAATCCCGACATGGGTCCCGAGGGCTCGGACCTCGTGTCCTACATCTCGCGCAAGTACCGCCGCACGCCCGAGCAGATCGCGCAGGTGCAGGCGATGATCCGCGAGCGCGGCGCCGAAGTGGGTTTCACCTTCGGCCCCCGCAAGCACGTGTGGAACACCCTGAACGCGCACCGGATGCTGCACTGGGCGGGGCTCGAGGGCCGTGCCGTGCCGCTCAAGTCCGCGCTGCTGCAGGCCTATCACGGCGAAGGCCGCAACCCCGGCGATCCCAGGGTCCTCGAGGAGCTCGCCGGCGAGGTGGGGCTCGATCGGGCACGCGCGAAAGCCATCGCCGAAGGAAACGAGTACGAATCGGACGTCCGCGCGCGGGAGCGCCATTGGCTCGAGATGGGCGTGAGCGGCGTGCCGTTCGTCGTGGTCGACGGCAAGTACGCCATCGAGGGCGCGCAGACGCCCGAGGCCTATGAGCGGGCGCTCAGGCAGATCGCGAAGGAATCCAAAGCCGCCTAGAGGTACCCGCGGCAGCGCTTCGCCCCGCACCGGCAGGCAAGCGTCCCCTCGTGGTGCGAGCGCCCGTAGTCGGTCGTGAGCTCCTCGCCTCGCTTGATGGCGCGCCGCGCGTAGAACTCCGCGCGCGTGGCCGTGCAACGCATGAAGGTATTGGCGTCGCACGAGTGGTTGATGAAGCGAAAGCCCCGGCGGCTTTTCGTGGCATCGAGCGCCCAGCGGTCGAGCTCCACGATCGCCACGATCCGCCGCCCCTGGGCGCGGCGGCGCGATTCCCTCAAGCCCACCTTCTCGCCCTCGAACTCGCCGATCTTCGCGCCCTTGGGGATCGCCGTGCCCGCGTAGAGCCCCTTGCCCACGATGGCGCTCGGGCGGACCTCGAGCGCCTCGTAAATCCGGCGCCAATCGCGTCTCTTCATGCCGGAATCATCGCATGGCCGCCGGGCATTCCGACCGCTCGGGGGGCGTTTTCTGCAGTTCGTCGCCGAAGGGGTAGCCGGGCGCGGCCGAATTCCTTAAGGTGCCGCATCTCCCACAAGGACCCCGCCGATGCAGCTCACCATCCAGGGCATGTGCAAACGCTACGCCAACGGCGTCCAGGCGCTCGACAATGTCTCGCTCACCGTCTCGCAGGGCATGTTCGGGCTGCTCGGGCCCAACGGGGCGGGCAAGTCCACCCTCATGAGGACGCTCGCCACCCTGCAGGAGGCGGACAGCGGGAGCGCCAGGCTGGACGACATCGACGTGCTGCGCGAGAAGGACCGCGTGCGGGGGATGCTGGGATACCTGCCGCAGGACTTCGGCGTGTATCCGAAAGTTACCGCGCAGGACATGCTCGACCACTTCGCGAGGCTCAAGGGCATCTCGAACGGCCGCGAGCGCAAGGCCGTGGTCGATGCGCTGCTCGAGCGCACCAACCTTTCGGGCGTGCGAAAGCAGAAGCTGGGCGGCTTCTCCGGCGGCATGCGCCAGCGCTTCGGCATCGCGCAGGCGCTCATCGGCAATCCCAAGCTCATCATCGTGGACGAGCCCACCGCGGGCCTCGATCCCGAGGAGCGCGTGCGTTTCCACAACCTGCTGGCCGGCATCGGCCGCGACGCGATCGTGATCCTCTCCACGCATATCGTGGACGACGTGGCGGACCTCTGCCCCAACTTCGCGGTGATCTCCAAGGGTCGCGTGCTGCTGGCGGGCGAGCCGCGCGGCGCGGTCGAGGCCCTGCGCGGGCGCATCTGGCGCCGCGCCATCCCGCGCGAGACGCTGGAAGCGGCGCAGGAACGCTTGCCCATCATCTCGACCCGCCTGCAATCGGGCGAGACCGTGGTGCGCGCCTATGCCGAAGCGCCGCCGGAGCCGGGCTTCGAATCCGTGGAGCCGGACCTGGAGGACGTGTACTTCAGCGCGGTCGCCGGCCACCTCGCCGTGCCCATGCGCGCGGCGGCCTGATGGGCGCGCTCGCGAGCATCGCCGGCTTCGAGTTCCGCCAGCGCTTCAAGCGGATCTCGACGCACGTCTACTTCCTGGTGTTCGCCGCGCTCGCCGCGCTCTGGATGGCGGCGGCCGGCGGCGCGTTCGCCTCGGCCAACATCGTGTTCGGCGCCGACAAGGTCAACATCAACTCGCCCTACGCGCTCTCCCAGACCATCGGCATCCTGGGCTTCTTCGCGGTGACGGTGATCGCGGCGGTGATGGGGCGCGCGGTCCAGCAGGACTTCGAATACCAGAGCTTCCACTTCTTCTTCACGAGCCCGATCCACAAGCGCGACTATTACCTCGGCCGCTTCGTGGGGGCCTTCCTGGTGCTCGTGTACGTCGTGCTGGGAATCGCCTTCGGCGTCCTCGTGGGCGTGCACTGGCCGGGCGTGGATGCCTCGCGCGTGGGCCCCTGGTCGCTGCGCGCCTTCGCGCAGCCGTACCTGGTCGTGCTGCTGCCGAACGTGCTGATCCTGGGCGGGGCCTTCTTCGGGCTCGCGGCGCTCACGCGGCGCATGCTGCCCGTGTACGTGGGCAGCGTCATCGTGCTCATCGGCTACCTCACGGCGCTGCGCCTCATCGCGGACATCGACAACCGCACCATCGCCGCGCTGCTCGATCCGGTCGGGCAGGTCGCCACGGGCCTCGTCGCGCGCTACTGGACGGTTGCGGACCGCAACACGCGTTTCGTCCCGTTGGCCGGCGACCTGCTGATGAACCGCGCGGTATGGCTCGCCGTGGGCCTCGCCATCTTCGGCTTCTGCTACTGGCGCTTCTCCATGAGCCAGGCGATGGAAGGCAAGCGCGCGAAGCGCGATGCCGCGGCCAACGCGGTGGCCACCCAGCGGGTTCGCGAGGTCGCGATTCCCGCCTCGCGGCTGGACCTCACGACCGGCGCATACCTGCGCGAGCTGCCCGCCATCGTGCTGCTCCACGTGCGCGAGACCGTGAAGAACGTGTACTTCATGGTCATCGTGCTCGCGGGCGCGCTCTTCGTGCTCAGCAACTCGAAGGTCGTGGGATCGATGTTCGGCACCAACACCTATCCCGTGACCTACCAGGTGCTCGACTTCGTGTCGGGCACCTTCGCGCTCTTCATGCTGGTGGTGACCGCCTTCTACGCGGGCGAGCTCGTCTGGCGCGAGCGCGACGCGCGCGTGGCGCAGCTCACCGACAGCCTGCCCGCTCCCACCTGGCTCGAGTTCGCGGCCAAGCTCATGGCGCTCTTCGCGATCCAGGCGCTGCTCCAGGTCGTGGTGATGGCGTGCGGGCTGCTGGTCCAGGTCATCAACGGCTACACGCACTTCGAGATCGACCAGTACCTGTACCGGCTTTTCGCGATGCAGCTGCCGGAATACTGGATGGTCGCCGCGCTCGCCTTCTTCATCCACGTCGCGGTGAACCAGAAGTACCTCGGGCACTTCCTCGTCGTCCTCTACTACATCGTGGTCTCGACCGCCGCGGGCTTCGGCTTCGACCACAACCTGTACCTCTACGGAAGCGTGCCGACGGTCATCTACTCGGACATGAACCGCTACGGCCACTTCCTCCCGGCGGTGCGCTGGTTCCAGGCGTACTGGGGTGCATGGGCGATCCTGCTCCTCGCCGCCGCCCGGGTACTGTGGGTACGAGGCGTGGATACGCAGTGGCGCGTCCGGCTGCGCGGCGCCGTCTCTCGCGCCTCGCATTTGAGCACCGCCGTGGCGGCCATCGCCGTCGTCGCGATCTTCGCGCTCGGCGCGTTCATCTTCTACAACACCAACGTCCTCAATCCCTACCGCACGCAGTTCGCGCAGCAGGAGCTGCAGGCGCAGTACGAGAAGTCGTACAAGGCGCTGGAGAACATGCCGCAGCCCAAGATCGTCACGACGACCGTGGCCGTGGACATCTTCCCGCACGAGCATCGCGTGCGATTCTCGGGCCGCTACAAGCTGGTCAACAAGACGCCTTCGCCCATCCGCGAGGTCTACGTGAACGTGCAGGAGCAGGCGCACATCGCCAAGCTCGCCTCCAGCATCGCGTGGAAGGAGGTGGAGTCGCGCCCCGAGCTCGCGTGGCATCGCTTCGCGCTCGACAAGCCGCTCGAGGCCGGGGCGGCGATGACGCTGGATTTCGACGTGGATTACGCAGCGCGCGGCTTCACCAACGGGGGCGCCGACCCCACCGTGGTGGACAACGGCACGTTCGTGAACAACATCCTCATGCCGCGCATCGGCTACATCGACTTCTTCGAGCTCCAGCAGGACCGCGACCGCGCCAAGCATGGCCTCAAGCCGCGGCTACGCATGCCCGACCTGGACGACGCCGCCGCGCGCAACCGCAACTACATCTCGAGCGACGGCGACTGGATCGACTTCGACACGACCGTGAGCACGGATGCCGACCAGGTCGCGCTGGCGCCCGGCTACCTGCAGAAGGAGTGGACCGAGGGCGGCCGGCGCCACTTCCACTACGTGATGGACCGCCCGATCCTCAACTTCTACGCCTTCCTCTCCGCGCGCTACTCGGTGAAGAAGGACGTGTGGCACCCGGGCGCGGAGAACGTGCCCATCGAGATCTACTACCAGCCGGGCCACGAGTACGACCTGCAGCGCATGGTCGACGGCGTGAAGGACTCGCTCGACTACTACACGAAGAACTTCAGCCCCTACCAGCACCACCAGGTGAGGATCCTGGAATTCCCGCGCTACCAGGCCTTCGCGCAGTCGTTTCCCAACACGATCCCGTTCTCCGAGGGCATCGGCTTCATCGCCAAGGTGGACGACAAGGATCCCAAGGACCTCGACTACCCGTACTACGTCACCGCGCACGAAGTGGGCCACCAGTGGTGGGCGCACCAGGCCATCGGCGCCGACGTGCAGGGCGTGACGATGCTCTCCGAGACGCTCGCCCAGTACTCGGCGCTGATGGTGATGAAGCACAAGTATGGCGACGCGAAGATGAAGCGGTTCCTGCGCTACGAGCTGGACAACTACCTGCGCTCGCGCGGGGCCGAACGCCAGCGCGAGCTGCCGCTCTACCGCAACGAGAACCAGCCCTACATCCACTATCGCAAGGGCAGCCTCGCGATGTACGAGTTCCAGGATGCGATCGGCGAGGAAAACGTGAACCGTGCGCTCGCCTCGTTCCTGAAGAAGGTCGCGTTCCAGGAGCCGCCCTACACCACCTCGCGCGAGCTGCTGGCCGAGTTCCGAGCGGTGACGCCGCCCGACTACCAGTACCTCATCACCGACCTCTTCGAGACCATCACGCTCTTCGAGAACCGGGCTGTCGAGGCGAGCGCCAAGGACGCGGGCAACGGCATGTGGGACGTGACGCTCAAGGTCTCGGCCAAGAAGCTGCGCGCCGACGAGACGGGCGTGCAGAACGAGGTGCCGATGGACGACTGGGTGGACATCGGCGTGCTGGACGCGGACGACAACCCGCTGTCGCTCGAGCGCCGGAAGGTGAAGAGCGGCGAGTCGACCTACGCGATCCGCGTGAAGGGCAAGCCCGCCAAGGCCGGCATCGACCCGATCAACAAGCTGATCGACCGCCGGCCCGAGGACAACGTGACGACGGTCAAGTACTGAGGAATCGCGATATTCCGCCCGAAGCGGGCCAATTCGCGTACATTGTGGGTGCGGGACCATCCGGCAGCGAGTGCTTTCGCTTGTCAGTCTCAACACATGCGAAAGGAGGCACTTCGATGCCGAAGGAAGACATGATCGAAATGGCGGGCGTGGTGAACGAGGTCCTGCCCGATACGCGGTTCCGCGTGGCGCTGGACAATGGACACGTTGTCATCGCGTACATCGCGGGCAAGATGCGCAAGCACCGCATCCGGATCATCGCCGGCGACAAGGTGAACATCGAGCTCACGCCCTACGACTTGAGCAAGGGACGCATCACGTTCCGGCACAAGGACGAGCGTGGGCCGAACGCAGCGGCCCGGCGTCCCGGGTTCTTCGGGCGGCGCTGAGGGTCGCTACGTCACCACGATCTTCCCCGACATGCCTTCGTGGCCGTCGCCGCAGAAGATGTCGCAGAGGAACGGGAACGTGCCCTTGCGATCGGGCGTGAACCTCACGCGCGAGACCTGCCCCGGGATGATGTCGGTGCGCAGCTTGTAGTCGGGCAGGTTGAAGCCCATGACGACCTCCGGCGCGGTGAATTCCAGCACCACGGGCTCGCCCACCTTGAGCTCGATCTCGCCGGGCAGGAACACGAACTTGCGCGCCACCACCTTGATGACCCTCTCCTCGGCGGCGGCGCGAAGCCCCAGGCCCGCGGCGACGAGCGCCGCGCTCCCCGCGAGGATGTTGCGTCGTGTCTTGTCCATGTCCTAGGCCTTCACCAGGGGCATTTCGTTGATCTCGTAGGGCTTCTTCTCCTCGGCTTCCACCTCGCGGAAACCCAGGCCGCGATAGGGATGCTCCGCGTCCCACTTGATGGGATCGCGCTTCGGCTGCGACATCGGCGCAGGCAGCGGGAACATGAGGCCCTTGGCTGCGTGATGGGCGATGTGCCCCGTCATGTGGTGGTTCTCCTGGTGGATGTGCCCGTAGAACACGGTGACGTTCGGGTACGGCATGAGCATCTCGATCGCCTTGTCGCCGTCGCGCGTGGCCCAGTCCCAGGCGGGCGCGAGGTCGAAGAGCGGGCGGTGCGTGAACACCACGATGCGCGCCTCCTTGGGCTGCTTCGCGAGGTCGGCCGCAAGCCACGCGAGCTGCTCGTCGCCGATGCGCGCCGCCGGGTCCGAGACGTTGTCCACCACGATGAAATGCACGCCCTTGTGGTCGAAGGCGTAGTGCGTGTCGCCCCAGAACTCGCGGAAGGCCTCGCCGCGGTCGAGCGACGCGTCGTGCTCGCCCGGCATGTAGTGCACGTTCCTCACGTTGAGCGTCGCGGCCACCTCGCGGAATTCCCGCATGCGCTTGCGCCGCTCGGCCGGGTCGTCCGTGGTGTGCGTGAGGTCGCCCGTGAACATGATGAAGTCGGGCTGCACCGGCAGCGCGTTCACCGCCGCGATGGCCTTGGGCAACGTGCCGCGTGGATCGGGGTTCACCACGGGGCCGTTGAAGCCCCAGTGGGTATCCGAGAGCTGCACGAAGTAGAAGTCCTCCTGGCCGCCGTAGCCCATGGAGGCGCAACCGGGAAGGCTGGAGGCGAACACGGCACCGCCGCCCAGGGCGGCGAGCTTGAGGAAATCGCGGCGATCGATGCTCATGGGGGACTCCTTGGGAGGGTGGCTCTCACCCCCCTATACCGGCCGGGGGCGCCTTCCATTCCCGGGGAATAAAATGCCGATGTGCCGGGTCTATGCATCCGGAAGGGAGCCATGGGCCGCCAGACGCAATTCGACCAGCGCGTGATGCCCCACCTGGACGCGGCGTACAACCTCGCCCGGTGGATCACGCGCAACGACAGCGATGCCGAGGACGTCGTGCAGGAGTCGTTCCTGCGCGCCTACCGCTTCCTCGAGTCGCTCAAGGAGACGGATGCGCGGCCCTGGGTGCTGGCGATCGTGCGCAATACCGCTTACAGCTGGCTGCGCAAGAACCGGCCCGCGGACGTGGTGCCCATCGACGACGCGGGCGTGCTGCCCGACGACATCGAGACGGCGGGACACCTGTCGCCCGCCGAGACGAACCCGGAGGTGATCCTGCTGCAAAGCGCCAACCGCAAGCTCGTGAACCAGGCCCTCGAGGACCTGCCCGTGGGGTTCCGCGAGGTGCTGGTGATGCGCGAGCTCGAGGACCTGAGCTACAAGGAGATCGCCTCGGTGGCGGGCATCCCGATCGGCACCGTGATGTCGCGCCTGTCGCGCGGGCGCGACCTGCTGCGCCGGGCGATCGACGTGCGGCTGCGGAGGGCTTCGTGACATGAGCTCGAAACCCGGAGGCCCGATGGAACCCGAGATCGCCCGCGACGCGACCTACTACCGCGCGCCCGATGCGCTGCGCCAGCGCATCGAGGCTTCGGTCGGCGGGCTCGCCCGCCAGGAGCGCGTCCCCGCGATGCGCCGCGGCTTCCTGATGGCGGCGGCTTTCGCCGCGGTGGCGCTCGTGAGCTGGAACCTCGCGCTCCTCCACGTCGCCGCGCGCGCCGACGATACCGCGCACGACGTGCTTTCGGCGCACATGCGCTCGCTGATGGCGCCTGGTCGCGTCGTGGACGTGGAATCTTCGGACCAGCACACGGTGAAGCCGTGGTTCGCGGGCAAGCTCGATTACGCCCCGCCGGTGCACGATTTCAGCGCCGACGGCTATCCGCTCGTGGGAGGCCGCCTCGACTACGTCGATGGCCATCCGGTGGCGGCGCTCGCGTACAAGCGGCGCATGCACACGGTGAGCCTCTTCGTGTGGCCCGAAGCGGGCACGGCCGACACGCAGCCCAAGGTGAGCACCCTGAAGGGCTATTCGCTCGCCACCTGGACGCGCGGCTCGATGCGCTACTGGGCCGCGTGCGATGCCGCACCCAGCGAGCTCGCCCGCTTCGCGGACCTGATGTCCTCCGCGCCCGGCTAGTTATTGTGGAAAACCCCGCCGTCGAGCCATCACGGCGGGGCGCTTATCCCCAATCGCACCCGCCCGTATCCCCGCGAGCAGCGCGCCGCTACGATGCCCGCATGAAGGTGCGCGTATTCACCCTGCGATCGCGAGGCCGGCGCACGCCGCGTTCCGAGGCGAACGAGGGCGTCCCGGGCGACCTGCGCATGTACTCGATGATGCACGGCTCCGAGCTGCACTGCGTCGCGCGCCTGTGCCATCGCGCCGACCGCAGCTCCAACGACCGCGAGCTCCTGCCGCCGCTCTACTCGCCGAACCTGGTGGCCCTCGGCGAAGCCTCGCTGCTGCTGCGCGGCTTCCAGTCCGTGGACGGCGTGGCCTACGTGCAGGAGTGGCGCTGCGTGATCGAGCGCTGAGCGCAGGGCGTACGGACTAGTGCGTGATGAGCACGAGCCGGTCGTTGCCCGATTCCGCGGCCCACGTCTCGCCGCGCCGGCCCAGGATCTGGCGGACCGCGGCGCCGCGCTCGCTGCTCTCGAAGCGGTCGAACTTGCCGGTGGCCGGATCGAAGCGCAGCAGGCTGTTGCTGCTCCATTCCGAGATCCACGGGGTGTCGTTCTCGTCCACGTACACCGCGTAGGTGTGCGGGTAGCGTCCCGGCGCCTTCCACGATTGCCACGAGCCGTCCTTCGGGTCGTAGCGCGAGAGGTTGCCCGAGGTCCACTCGCTCACCCAGATGCGCCCCTTCGAATCGGACCATACGCGGCGCGCGCCCTGGTCCTTGGTGGGCGGGTCGATGGGCGTGGCCTTGCCGGTGGCGATGTCGATGCGCGCGATGTGGTTGCCGGCGAGCGACGCGTAGTACACGTCGCCCGAAGGCGTGGCCGTGATGCCGTAGGTGCCGCGGCCGCGCGGCGACTCCCACACCTTCACCTCGCCCGTGGCGGGATCGACGCGCCCGTAGTAGCCCGACTGGCCCGTGTACCAGAGGATGCCGTTGCGGTCGAAGGCCGCGGTGTTGAGGTTCGTGTACGGCGTGCCCGCGGGCAGCGGGAAAAGCTTCACCGCGCGCGTGGCGGGATCGACGCGCACGATCGCGTTCTGCCCGCCATCCGTGACCCACGCAGCGCCGTCGGGACCCACGATCACGCCGTGCGGCGCCGAATCCTTGCCCAGGGGAATGTGCTCCGTCTTGCCGGTCCTTGGATCGAGGCGGCCCAGCTCGCCCTTCATCTGCGCCGTGTACCACACGGTTCCGTCGGGCGCGGGCGCCACGTCGTGCGGATGCGAGCCGCGCGGGACGTCGAAGTAGCGGACCTCTGCGGCACAGGCCGCGAACGCAGCGAGGCCGGCCGCGACAAGCATCGGGATACGGGGGGCGCGCATAAGGAATATCGTATACCCGCCTCACATCCACTGGAGACCCGCCATGGCAACCTACATCGTCCTCAGCACCTTCACCGACCAGGGCATCCGCACCGTCAGGGACACCACCAAGCGCGCCGACGGCGTGCGCGACGCCGCGAAGAAGCTCGGAATCACCACCAAGGACATCTACTGGACTCTCGGGAGCTACGACGTGGTCGCCATCTTCGAGGCGGATGACGAGGCTTCGGTGACCGCGATGGCGCTCACCCTCGGCTCGGGCGGCAACGTACGCACGCAGGTGATGCGGGCCTTCACGAAGGACGAGATGAACGGCGTCCTGAAGAAGATGGGGAAGGGCTAGTTCGACGCCGAGCGCGCCTCGGGCGGGCCCCAGCCGCCGCCCAGCGAGTTCATGAGGTCCACGGTAAACGAGAGATAGTTCTGGCGGTTGCGGATCAGCAGCAGCTGCGCGTCGTTCAGCGTGCGCTGCGCGTCCAGCACCTCGAGGTAGGCCGAGTAACCGGTCTCGTAGCGCAGCGACGCGAGGTGGAACGCCTTCGCGGCCTGCTCCACGTGGACCTTGAGGTCCACCTCGGCTTGCTGCGAACGCGTCACGTTGGACAGCGCGTCCGAGACGTCGCGGAACGCGTTCTGCACCGTGCGGATGTAGGCGCCCTCGACCTGCTTCGCCTGCGCCTCCGCCTGCTCGGTGCGCGCCTTGTAGCGGCCGCCGTCGAGGATCGGGCCCACGAGCCCGGCGCCGATGGACCAGGTGCGCGCCGGCGTGGTGAAGAGCTTGTCCAGGTCGCCGCTCGCCGAGCCGTAGGTGCCGGTGAGCACGAGCGCCGGGAACTGCGCGCCCTTGGCGACCCCGATGCGCTCGGTGGCCGCCGCGAGGTCCGCTTCGGCCTGGCGCACGTCGGGACGGCGCTCGAGGAGCTCGGACGGCAGGCCCGGCGGCGTGAGCGGCGGGATGGGCAGCGTGTCGATGGTGCCGGGCGCCAGCGTGAGGTCGAGCTTGCCGGTGAGCACCGCGAGCTCGTGCAACGTCAACGAGCGCAGGCGTTCGAGCTCCGTGGTCTGCGCCGAAGCCGCGGTCGCGAGGCCGCCCGCCTGGTACACGTCGAGCTCGGGCGCGACGCCCGCGTCGGCGCGCTTCTTCGCGAGCGCGAGCGACTCGTTGGCCGCCGAGAGCGTCTGGCGCGAGGCAATGAGCGCGGCGTCGGAGGCGCGCAGCGCAAAGTAGGTGCGGGCGATGGTGGCGGCGAGCGTGACGGCCACCGTGTCGCGGCCGTACTGCGACGCGAGCAGCTGGTCGCGCACCGAGCGCTCGCCGCGGCGCAGCCGCCCCCACACATCCACCTCGAACGACGTGGAAAGGCCCACCCCGAAGCCGTTCGCGGTGACGAAATTGGTGGCGGACGTTCGCCCGCGAGCCGCCGAGGCGTTGAGGTCCACCTGCGGGAAGAAGAGCACCGCGTGCGCCTCGCGAAGCGCCGCCTCGGCCTCTTCCACGCGCGCCGTGGCGATGCCGATCTCCACGTTGTTCTGCAGGCCGGAGGCGACGAGCTCGTCCAGCACCGGATCCTTGTAGAGCTTCCACCAATCCTGCGGCACGACGGGGCTGCCCGAAGTGGGCGCGGTCTCGCCGTAGGCCGAAGGCAGCGGGCTCGCGGGACGCTGGTAGTCCGGCCCCACCATGGCGCAGCCGGCGGCGGCAAGGAGGAGCGTGAATGCAACGGCGCGGCGCATCAGTCGGCCTCCTGCGGGCCCGGCGAGACGTGCGGCGCGTGGGTCGCCGCTTCCGTGCGCCCGCCCATCTTCTGGCGCCGCGCGAACACGGTGAAGAAGAGCGGCACGAAGATCGTCGCGATGAACGTGGCCGCCAGCATGCCGCCCACGACACCCGTGCCCATGGAACGGCGCGAAGCCGCGCCCGCGCCGCTCGCCACCGCGAGCGGCATCACGCCGAACACGAACGCGAGCGAGGTCATCACGATCGGCCGGAAGCGCAGCCGCGCGGCCTGCACCGCGGCGTCCTTCGCGCTCATCCCCGAGAGCAATCCCTGCTGCGCGAACTCCACGATCAGGATCGCGTTCTTCGCCGCGAGGCCGATCAGCACCACGAGGCCGATCTGGAAGTAGATGTCGTTCTCCATGCCGCGCACGAACACGAGGATGAGCGCGCCCATCACCGCGAAGGGCACCGCGAGCACGACGGCCGAGGGCAGGCGCCAGCGCTCGTAGAGCGCCGAGAGGATGAGGTAGACCATGAGGATCGCGAGGCCGAAGGCGAGGATCGACTGCTTGCCGGTGCGCTTCTCCTGGAATGCCTGGCCGCTCCACGCGAGCGTGTAGCCGGGCGGAAGGCTCTGCGCGGCCACGCGTTCCACCGCCTCGATCGCCTGGCCGGAGGAAACGCCCTGCCTGCCCGAGCCGAGCACCTTGGCCGCGAGGAAGCCGTTGAAGCGGTCCACCTGCTCCGGACCCACGTCTTCGGTCACGGTGAGCAGCGCCGAGAGCGGAATCATCGAGCCCGTGGTGGTCGAGCGCACGTACACGTTGCCGATCTGCTGGGGCTGCGCCCGGAACTGGCCCTCGGATTGCACCTGCACCCGGTAGGTGCGCCCCGCCATGTTGAAGTCGTTCACGTAGAGCACGCCGAAGGTGCTCTGCATCGCGTCGAAGACGTCGGAAATCGGCACGCCGAGCGACAGGGCCTGCTCGCGGTTGAGCTCGACGTGCAGCTGCGGCGTCGTAGGCCGGTAGAACGTCGTGATGCCCTGGAGCTCGGGATCCTTCACGAGGGCGGCGTTCAGGTCCTGGATCACCGTGCCGAGCTTCCTCGTGTCGCCCTCCGCACGCGACTGCACGTAGAACTCGAAGCCGCCGGCGCTGCCCAGCCCGCGGATGGCCGGCGGGTTGAACATGATGGCCATGCCGTCGGTGAAGCCCTGGCCGCGCTTGTTGAGGTCGGCGGCGACCTGCTGCGCGGTGCGCTTGCGGTCGTCCCAATCCTTGAGGAGCACGAACGTGGTGCCCGCGCTCGACTTGTTCGCGCCGCCGATGAAGTCGCGGCCCGGCACCACGAACGCGTGCTGGACGGCATCGTCCTTCGAGAGGATGTCCCAGAGCTGCTCGCCGGTCTTCTGCGTGCGCTGCAGCGACGCGGCGTCCGGCAGGATGATGGAGCCGATGAGGTATCCCTGGTCCTCGGCGGGCACGAAGGACGTGGGCACCCGCCAGAAGAGCAGGGCCACGACGGCGAACACGACCACCGTCGCGACGAGCGAGAAGAGCCGCCTTGCGAGCGCGAAATCGACGCCGCCCAGGAAGAACCTCGTGGTCTTCTCGAAGGCGACGTTGAACGGGTGGAAGAGCCTCGACTCGTGGTCGCCGGCCTTCAGCAGCAGCGCGCAGAGCGCGGGCGTGAGCGTGAGGGCCACGAAGCCCGAGATGACCACGGCCACCGTCACGGTCACGGCGAACTGCTTGTAGAGCTGGCCCGCGATGCCGCCGAGGAACGCGACGGGGATGAACACCGAGCACAGCACGAGGATGATCGCGATCAGCGCCCCCGAAACCTCGCGCATCGCCTCGATGGACGCCTCCAGCGAGTTCATCTTCTCGACCCGCATCAGCCGCTCGACGTTCTCCAGCACCACGATCGCGTCGTCCACCACGATGCCGATCGCGAGCACCATGGCGAAGAGGGTGAGCACGTTGATCGACAGGCCCAGGATGAAGAGGCCCGCGAACGTGCCGACGATCGAGACCGGCACCGCGAGCATCGGGATGATGGTCGCGCGCCACGACTGCAGGAAGATGAACACGACGGCGAGCACCAGGACCGCGGCCTCGAAGATCGTGACTTCCACCTCGTGGATCGAGGCCTTCACGACGATGGTCGTGTCGAACGGGATGATGTAGTCGAGGTCCGCAGGGAAGCTCTTCCTGAGCTCCACCAGGCGCGCCTTCACCGCGGTCGCGGTGTTGAGGGCGTTGGCGCCGGGCGCGAGGAACACGGCCATGCCGATGGCGGGCTTGCCGTCCACGGTGGGCGCCGTGTCGTAGTTGAGGGCGTCCAGGCCCACCGTGGCCACGTCCTTCACGTGCAGCGTGCCGTTGGGGCCGTTGGCGCGCACCACGATGTTCTCGAACTCGTCGACCCGCGTGAGGCGCCCGCGCGCCGTCACCGTGAACGTGAGCGCCTGGCCCGGCGGCGCCGGCTCCGCGCCGATCTTGCCCACGGCGAACTGCGAGTTCTGCCCGCGGATCGCGTTGGCGACGTCGGTGGGGGTGACGCCGAGCTGCGCCATCTTGTCGGGCTTGAGCCACACGCGCATCGACGAGCCCGCGCCGAAGACGAAGAGGTCGCCCACGCCGGGGATGCGCTTCATCTCGTCCACGATGTTCGTGTTGGCGTAGTCGGCGATCGTCGTCGTGGCGACCGAGCCCTTCGGCGAGAACATCGCCGCGACCACGAGGATGTCGGGCGAGCGCTTGGCGACGATGATGCCGTTGCGCCTCACCTCGTCGGGAAGCGTGGGCTGCGCCACCTGCACGCGGTTGTTCAGCTGCACCACCGCCCGGTCGAGGTCCGTGCCGACCTCGAAGGTGCAGACGATGGTGAGCGAGCCGTCCTGCGAGGCGCTCGAGACGTAGTAGATCATGCCCTCGGTACCCGAGAGCTGCTGCTCGATGGGCGCGGCGACGGTCTTGGAGATCGTCTCGGCGCTGGCGCCGGGGTACGCCGTGGTGATGGTCACCGTGGGCGGGGAGATCTCCGGGTACTGGGACACGGGCAGGTTGAACGAGGCGATCACGCCCGCGAGCGTCACCAGGATCGCGATCACGCTCGCGAAGATGGGACGCTCGATGAAGAACCTCGAGAAGTTGCCCATGGGGGCCTCCTAGCGCTCGGAGGTCTTGGTGGCGTCGGGCTTCGCGCCGTCTTTCGCCGCGGCGGCGGCCTCGTGCGGCTGCACCGGCGTGCCGGGGCGCACCTTCACGAGGTTGTCGAGGATCACCACGTCGCCGTCACTGAGGCCCGCGGTGATCACCGTGTCGGAGCCGATCCAGCTGGCGATCTTCACCGGGCGCTGGACCGCCTTGCCGTCCGGCCCAACGGTCATCACCACGCGCGACTGCTCGCTCTGCAGGATCGCGCTCTGGGGAACGAGGATCGCGTTCTGCTCGCCCGCCAGGATGCGCACCTTGGCGAACTGGCCGGGCAGCCACTTGCCGTTCGGGTTCGGGAACTCGGCGCGCAGCTGCACGGTGCCGAGCTTCGTATCGACGGTGCTCGCGGCGAAATTGAGCTTGCCGTTCTCGGCGATCACCTGGTTCTGCTCGTCCACGAGCTGCACCCTGGCGCCGCGCTCCGCCCCGCGGATGCGCGTGAAGTCCGGCTCGGCGAGCGAGAAGCGCACCCAGATGGGGTTCACCTGCGTGAGCGTGGTGAGGAGCGCCGAGTCGGTGCCCGCCGAGATGAGGCTGCCCTCGGAGCGCTGGGCGCGCCCGGTGACGCCGGAAATGGGCGCGGTGATGCGCGTGTAGGAGAGGTTGAGCTCCGCATCCTGCAGCTTCGCTTCCGCGGAGGCGATCGCCGCCTCCGACGTGCGCTCGGCGGCGACCGCGTTGTCGTAGTCGCGCTGGCTGATGGCCTTCTCCTTCACCAGCGGCTCCAGGCGCCTGGCGTCGGTTGCGGCGAGGTCGCGCTTCACCTTCTCCTGCAGCAGCGCCGCCTTGGCCTCCTGCACGGCGAGCGCGAAGGGCGCCGGGTCGATCTCGAACATCAGGGTGCCCGCGGTGACCGGGGCCCCCTCCTCGTAGACGCGCTTCAGGAGGATGCCCGTGACGCGGGCGCGGATCTCCACCTCGCGCGAGCCCTCGGCCTGCCCGACCGCTTCCATGGAGATGGGGACGCGGCGCGTCGCGACCTTCATGGCGGCCACCGGCAGCGCGGCCGGCGCGGCGGCCTGCTTGGACTCTCCCCCCGCGTTGCCGCAGGCGGCGAGGTGAGCGAGCGCCAGGGCGAGCGAGGAGGCGAAAAGGATGCGGCGCGCGCGGGCGCGGAGGGCTGTCATCGGCAGTGGCGGCAGGAAGGCGTGGGCAGGGGAGATTATATACGTTCCAGAATGTATGTAAAATGGCGTCCCTATGCGCAGGACCAAGGAAGAGGCGGCACGCACCCGCGAGGCCATCGTCGAGGCGGCGCTCGCCTGCTTCGACCGCCATGGTATCGCGAGCACGACGCTCGAGCAGATCGCCGCCCAGGCCAAGGTCACCAAGGGCGCCGTCTACCACCATTTCCGCGGCAAGCACGAGATCCTGCAGGCCATCCGCCGGCAGGTGTCGCTGCCGCTGCTGGACCGGGCCGACTGCACCCTGCTGGACAGCACCGAGCGCCCGCCGCTCGAGCGCGTCGGCCGCTTCCTCGAGGGCATGATGGAGGCGATCGACCACCCGCGCACCCGCCGCGCGCTCACCGTGATGCAGTTCAAGTGCGAATATGCCGACGAGCTCTCGCACGAGCTCGCCGACATGCGCCGCAACAACGACCGGCTGGTGGCCGCCCTCGAGCAGACCTACGCCGACGCCCGGCGCCGTGGCGACCTCGCCGCGGGCCTCGAGCCGCGCGTGGCGGCGCTCGACACCACGATCTTCCTCGCGGGGCTCTTCCGCCTCGCCCTCCTCGACGGCTCGCGCGACGGCGTGCGCAAGAACGCCCGCGGCCTCATCCGCCAGCACCTGCATTCCCGCGCCGCCCGCTAGTTGACGGTTGGTTGCGGCGCGTTGCCAGCGCCGCGGGCGAGGTCCATGATCGGCGCCACAAACACAACGAGGAGGAGGAACCCATGACGTCCGCGCTGCAGCTCTGGATGCCCATCGTGCTGTCCGCCGTGCTGGTCTTCGTCGCGAGCAGCCTCATCCACATGGTCTTCAAGTGGCACAACGGCGACTACCGCAGCTTCGCCAACGAGGACCAGGTGCGCGACGCGCTGCGCGCGGCGGGCGCCTCGCCCGGCGTGTACGTGACGCCGCACGTCACCGACATGAAGGAAATGGGCCGGCCCGAGGTCCTGAAGAAATTCGTCGACGGCCCGATCGCGGTCGTCACGCTGCGGCCCAACGGCCCCCCGCGCATGGGCCCGATGCTCGGGCAATGGTTCGGCTTCAGCGCGGTGGTGGCGGCGCTCGTGGCCTATGTCGCCTCGAAGACGCTGCCGGTGGGCGCGGGCTTCTTCTCCGTGTGCCGCGAGGTGGGCGTGATGACGCTGCTCGCCTATGCGGGCGGCAGCGTGATCGACGGCATCTGGTGGGGAAAGCCGTGGGGCTCCGTGGCGAAGGAAACGCTCGACGCGATCATCTACGGCACGCTCTCGGCGCTCGCCTTCGCGTGGCTGTGGCCCGCGGCGTGAGCTAGCTGTCGTCCGACCCGGGGGCGGCGCACAGCCGCCCTTTTCCACGCCCGGATTCCTCGCTTCACCCCGGCCCCGCCCGGTTTCGTCGGATGGGCGCCCGGGCCCCGCGGCCGCCTTGTTATCCTTCGCCGCATGTCTGCCGTCTCGTACGTTTTCCGGAGCATCCTCGCCTGGCTGGGCCTGGTCCTCTTCGCCCTCATCCTCTGGTCGATCTTCTTCCAGCGCGACCCCCCGTGGGTGTTCGGCCCGATGGCGATCGCCGCGCTCCTCTATTCGCTGCTCACCTCCATCTCGCACGTGCGTCGCGTGCGCCTCATCGCGGGGCGGACCGACGGCGACACGCTCGGCAGCCGCCACCGCCGCCAGGTGGAGATGCCGATGCCCGCAGGCGAAGCTTTCGAGATGGTGGAGGCCGCGGTGCGCGAGCTTCCGCACGTCGAGGTGGTGGAAAGCGCCCGCGACAGCCTGCAGATCTACGCCCGGATCACGCGCATGGACCCGTACGGGGGCGGCGCCAAGGGACGCAAGAAGAGCGAGGGCGCCTCCGGCGCGCGCCGCGACCAGGTGCGCGCGGTGATCTCCCCCCGCGACGCGACGGCGAGCGCCACGCTCGTATGCGAGCCCGAAGGGCCCGCCTGGATGGACTGGTTCATGTGGGACCACGGGTCGAACCTCGAGAACATGGAGGCCATCACGCGCGCCCTCACGCGGCGCATCGGCGAGCGCCGCAAGGACGAAACCGAGCAGGCGCGCGAAACCGCGACGCAGAAGGAGCTCACGGTCGCCAAGCTCAACCTCCTGCACGCGCAGGTCGAGCCGCACTTCCTCTACAACACGCTCGCGAGCGCGCAGGTGCTCACGCGCAGCGACCCGGTGCGCGCCGACCAGATGCTGGGCCACCTCATCGTGTACCTGCGCAACTCGCTGCCGCGCGCCGAGGATTCGCTCGCGACGCTCGGCGAGGAGGTCGCGCGCGCCCGCTCCTACCTCGAGATCCTCAAGATCCGCATGGGCGAGCGGCTCGATCCCCAGGTGCAGGTGCCCGCGGCGCTCGAATCCGTTCCCATGCCCCCGATGATGCTGCAGACGCTGGTGGAGAACGCGATCAAGCACGGCCTCGAGCCGCAGGTGGGCGGCGGCCACGTGTGGATCTTCGCGCGCGAGTCCGGCGACAACGTCTCGGTGATCGTGGCCGACGACGGCCGCGGCTTCAGCGAGGACGGCGGGGGAACGGGCGTGGGACTGAAGAACGTGCGCGAACGGCTGCGCCTGCTCTACGGCGAGGCGGCCTCCTTTACCATCGCCGCCAACTTCCCCAAGGGCGTGGCCGCCACGATCACCGTGCCCAAGGCCGGCCCCGCGCAGGCGCTCCATGGCTAAGTGCGTCATCGCGGAAGACGAAGAGCTGCTGCGCAACGACCTCGTCACGGCGCTCGGCCGGGCGTGGCCCGGGCTCGAGATCGTGGCGGCGTGCGAAGACGGCGCGAGCGCGCTGGAAGCGATCGACGCCCACAAGCCCGACGTCGCGTTCCTGGACATCCGCATGCCCGGGCTCACCGGGCTCGAGGTCGCGGCGGCCGCCGGCGAGGCGAGCCCGAAGACGCAGGTCGTGTTCGTCACCGCGTACAACCAGTACGCGATCGACGCGTTCGAGCGCGGCGCGGTCGACTATCTCCTCAAGCCCATCGTCGCCGAGCGGCTGGAGGCGACCGTGCAGCGGCTGAAGTCCCGCATGTCCGCCACGCCCGATACCGCGGCGCTCGCGGCCGTGCTGGACGACTTGCGCGCGAAGCTGCCGCCCACGCCGGCGAAATCCGGCTTCGCGTGGATCACGGCGAGCGTGGGCAAGGAAACGCGCCTCATCATGGTGGAGGACATCGCGTACTTCAAGGCGGAGGACAAGTACACCGTGGTGGCCACCGCGGAGGGCGAGGCGCTGATCCGCAAGCCCATCAAGGAGCTGCTCGACGTCCTCGACCCGGCCAACTTCAAGCAGATCCACCGCTCGACGGTGGTGAACATGCGGGCCATCGCGGGCGTGACGCGCGACGAATCGGGGCGAGGAACGCTGCGGCTGAAGAACCGCCCGGAGACGCTCGCCGTGAGCCTCACGTTCATGCCGTTCTTCAGGAACATGTGAGCCCCGCAACAGCCGCGCTTTCACATAGAATGGCCGCCCCTTCGAGGACCCCATTCATGACAAAACCTTTCCACGTTGCGCTTGCAGGCCTTGTTCTCGCAACATTCGGTAACGCGCTCGCCGCCGACGTGCGGCCGGAGGACCGCTGGAACCTCGCCGATATCTATCCCGACGAGGCCACCTGGAACGCCGATTACGCCAGGGTCGAAGCGGACCTCAGCAAGTTCGGCGCCTGCAAGGGCAAGCTCGGCGCCTCGGCGCAGCGCTTGCGCGAGTGCCTCGACCTGCAGTACGCGATCCTGCAGCGCGCGGCGAAGCTCAACACCTATTCGTCGGAGCGCTCCGCCGAGGACCAGAGCGACGCCTCGCGCCAGGCCCTCGACCAGAAATCCAACGTCCTGGGAACCGCGATCTCGGAAGGCACCTCGTTCGTGAGCCCCGAGATCCTCGCCATCGGCAAGGCGAAGCTCGACGGCTTCTTCAAGGCCGACCCCAGGCTTGCCGTGTACCGCCACGTCATCGACGACGTGCTGCGCACCGCGCCGCACACGCTGGACGCCAAGGGTGAGAAGATCCTCGCCACCTTCTCGCTCACGCAGGGCGACCCGGAAAACGTCTACAAGGTCTTCGCCAACGCCGAGATGCCGTGGCCGACCGTGAAGTTCTCCACCGGCGAGGAAGTGAAGCTCTCCAACACCGCCTTCCAGAAATGGCGCGAGTCGGACAACCGGGCCGACCGCAAGCTCGCCATGGACAGCTTCTTCGCGCGCTGGAAGGAGTTCGAGGCCACCTACGGCACGCTCCTCTACTCGACGCTGAAGGAGCACAACGTCTACGCCAAGGTGCGCAACTACCCGGATTCCATCACCTCGGCGCTGGACGCGAACAACCTGCCGCGCGGCGTGTACGACGCGCTCATCAAGAGCACCAACGAGAACCTGCCCACGCTGCACCGCTACTTCCGGCTGCGCGCGAGGATGCTCGGCATCACCGACATGCACTACTACGACATCTACCCGCAGATCGTGCATTCGGACCTGAGATTCCCCATCGACCAGGGCAAGGAGACGATCCTCGCCGCCATGAAGCCGCTGGGCGACGACTACGTGGCCGCGATGCGCAAGGGCTTCTACGGCCGCTGGATGGACGCCTACCCGGCCCCGCGCAAGGATCCCGGCGCGCACATGGCGGGGACCGCGTATGACGTGCATCCGTTCGTCCTCATGAACTACCAGGACAACTACGAGTCGGTCACCGCGATGGCGCACGAGTGGGGCCACGCGATGCACTCGTACTACTCCAACAAGAACCAGGCCTACGCGAACGCCAACTACGCGACCTTCGTGGCGGAGATCGCCTCCACGCTCGACGAGGCCCTCCTCCTCGATTACGTGCTGAAGCACGCGAAGAACGACGACGAGAAGCTCTTCTACCTCGGCAACGCGCTGGAGAACCTGCGCGCCACGTTCTTCCGCCAGGCGATGTTCGGCGAGTTCGAGCAGAAGATCCACGAGGCCGTGGACAAGGGCGAGCCGCTCACCGGCGAGCAGATGACGAAGATGTACGGCGAGATCCTGCGCCGCTACCACGGCGACGCGGTGAAGATCGACGACGTGGACACCATCGAGTGGGCCTACGTCCCGCACTTCTACTACGACTTCTACGTCTTCCAGTACGCGACGTCGGTCTCGGCCTCGTCGCTCTTCGCCGACTGGATCCTGCAGGGCAAGGCGGGCGCGAAGGAGAAATACCTGAAGCTCCTCTCCTCGGGCGCTTCCGACTACCCCTACGAGCTCGTCAAGGCCGCGGGCATCGACATGGCCACGCGCGCGCCCTACGACGCGGTGGCCCAGCGCATGAACCGCATCATGGACGAGATGGAGCAGATCCTGGCGCGTCGAGCGACTTCATCAGCTCCGAAGGGATGAACGCCGTGCCGCCCTTCATCACGAGGGAAGCGCGGCTCGCGTTCCAGATGTCGGCGAGCGGGTCGGCATCGAGCACCACGAGGTCGGCCAGGCGCCCGGCCTCGATGGCGCCCAAATCGCGCTCCATGCGCATGGCGAGCGCCCCGTTGGTGGTGGCCGAACGCAGCACCTGCAGCGGCGTGAGCCCCGCGCGAAGCATGTAGTCCATTTCGCGGAAGACCGAGGGGCCGTGCAGCGTGCCCACGTTGCCGGCGTCGGTGCCCATGGCCACGGGGATGCCGGCGTCCCACACCCTGCGCAGGTTGTCGAGCATCACCTGGCCGGGCTGCACGGGCTTCGGATTCGCCATGCGCTTCCTGAGGCGCTCGGGGATGTATTCCGGCGGGATCTTCCTGAGGTCGTCCATCATCGCGAGGACCTGGGGATCCGCGAGCCGGCGCTCGGGCTCCGTGGCCTTCCACGTGCCGGAATACATGTACTCGTAGCCGTTGGTCACGAAGAGCGTCGGGCAATAGAGGATGTGGTTCTTCCTCGCGAGCGCGAGGAACTCGTCGTCGATGGGCTCGTCGTCCACCGAGTGGACGAGGTAGTCGGCGCCCGCGCGCATCGCGGCCTTCGCGGTGGCGAGCTCGGTGGCATGCACCGCGAGCGGCACGCCGGCGGCGTGCGCGGCATCACCCGCCGCCTTCACGATCACTTCCTGGCGAGGCAGGTCCTCCTTGGTCTTGAAGATGAACCAGACCTTGATGTAGTCGGGCTTGCGGGCGAGCTCCTTCGCGACCAGCGCCCTCGCCTCCTGCGGCGAGGAGGTCATCACGATGGGCGGGTCGCCGAGGTCGAGCGGCTTGTCCTCCACCATCGAGACGAGCGGGCCGGCCACCGCCACGCGCGGCGCGGCCTCGGTGGCGAGCGCCTTGTCGCGCATGTCGAAGTTCCACATGGGCCCGCCGATGTCCACCACGCTCGTGACGCCGCTCGCGAGCCACACCTTGAACGTGGCCGGCAGCCTCGCACGGTTGCGCGCGTCTTCTCTGGCATAGGGCATCCACTGGCCGAAGTCGGCGCCGTCGGGCCGCGTGTAGAGGTTGCCCGACTGGAAGAAGTGCACGTGCGCATCCACCATGCCCGGGATCACCCACTTGCCCTTGGCGTCGATCACTTTCGCGCCCCAGGGCACCGGGGTCGTCGCCGCCGGGCCCACCGCGCGGATGCGGCTTCCCGCGACGACGATCGTCTCGTCGCGAACCACGGCGTGCGCGGCATCGCGGTCGGGATGGATGACGGTGGCGCCGACGATGGCGGTGACCGGCTCGTCCGGGGTACCCGTGAGGGCGGCGCAGCCGGCGAACGCGGCGGCGGCAAGAACGGTAACAAACGGGAGTGTCTTCATGGGGGCGGATTCTAGCCCTTTGACACGCCGGCTCCAGGGCGACGACTACGAGGCGTGGAGCGAGATGCAGGCCAACGGCGCCTGGACCACGATGTTCAAGGTGAAGATGGTGCGCACGACGTGATGCCTCAGGCGTTGCTGTAGCCCGAGACGAATTCCTTCACCGCGCCCGTCGCCGTGTCGAAGACGTGGCGGCGCACCTTGCCGATGTCCGCCCCGTAGGCGTGGATGCTGATGGAGACGCGATCGGCGAAGGCGTTGCTCACGCGGTGCACGTCGCCGATCGTTGGCGACACGGCCTCGACATCGCCGGGCTGCAAGCGCACCTCGGGGCCGGCCTGCACCACGGCGCCCGAAGGCTCGATGCGATAGGGCGCGCAAACTTCCCCGCCGCGCAGCATGCCGATCACGCCCCACACGGTGTGGTCATGCACGGGCGTCTTCTGCCCGGGCCCCCAGACGAAGCTCACCACCGAGAAGCGCCCGGCAGGCTCGCGGTACAGCAGGTATTGCTGGTAGTACTGCGGATGGGGCCTCGCCACCTCGTCGGGCAGCCAGTCGTCGCGCGCGACGAGCCGCCCCATGGCCGCGCGCACGCCCGCCAGCACGCGTGGCTCGTCGCTGCCCGCATCCACCAGGGCGGTGACCTCGTCCACGAATTCGCGCAGCCGCTTTTCCATGGAGGCGAATGCTACCCCATCGCGCCGATCTTCATCGGCATCCCGCCCTTCGGCATGAGCGTGACACGCGCGATCGGCATCGGTTCTTCCTGCCCCGCCCACTCGAAGCGCGCTCCCGCGAGCAGCGTCGCGAGGATCGCGGTGGATTCCATCATCGCGAACGGCATCCCGATGCAGATGCGCGGGCCGGCGCCGAACGGCATGTACTGGTAGCGCGGCATGGAGATTTCCCGCGAGGGCGCGAAGCGCTCCGGGTCGAACTCGTCGGGCCGCTCCCAGCGCGCCGCATGGCGGTGGATCGCGTAGATCGGCATCAGCACCGAGGTGCCCGCCGCCACCGGGTGCTCGCCCAGCATCGTGCCGGCCACCGCCTGGCGGCTCATGATCGGCACGGGCGGATAGAGGCGCATCGATTCCTTCACCACCTGCTGCACGAGCACCAGCTGGTCGAGGTGCTGCGCCTGCACGGGGCCGCCGCCCGTCACCGCCGCGATCTCCTCGCGCAGCCGCGCCGACCACCCGGGCGAGCGCGCCAGCAAGTAAAGCGTCCACGTGAGCGCCTTCGCGGTCGTCTCGTGCCCCGCGAGGTAGAACGTGAGCAGGTTGTCCACGATCTGCGAATCGTCCATGGCGCGGCCGGTTTCGGGGTCGCGCGCCGCGATGAGCCGTGCCAGGAGGTCGTCGCCCAGCTTCGCCCCGCGGCGTTCCTGCGCCACCTTCATCACCGCCTTGCGCAGCGTCGTGACCGCGTAACGCGCGGTCAGCATCCCGGGGCGCGGCAGCCACGTGGGCAGGTTCATCTGCGCGTAGAGGATGTCCCAGCCCCCGAAGCGCTGCAGGGAACGGATCGAGTCGCGCACCGTCGCCGCGAATCGCTCGTCGGCCGAGGGCAGCACCGTGTCCGCGATCACGTCGAAGGTGACGCGCGTCATGTCCTCGTCCACCGCGTGGATGGAGCCGGGGGCGGAGACGCGCCAGCGCGCGAGCGCGCCTTCGGCGGCACGCACGAAGGAGGGGACGAACGCGGCGAGCTCCTGGGGCCTGAACATCGGCGCGGCCGCCTGGCGCTGCCATTTCCACTCGGCGCCCTCGCTGGTGAGCAGCCCCTTGCCGAGCAGCGGCCCCAGGAGCCGGATCTGGGTGAGCTTGCGGAACTTGTCCTTCTGGTCGAGCAGCACCGATTTCACGAGCGCGGGCGAGGTCACCCACACGCGGGGCCGCACCGCCTTGCCCGCGACCACGAAGTCTTCCTCGTACACGGCGCGCGGCAGCACCTCGAGCGGGTTGCGCACCATGGCCGCGACGAACGCCATGCGCCCCAGCCGCCGCTCGGGAGCCGCGACGTGCGGGGGAACCAATGCGGGGGCGATGCTCGCCATGTCGATCAGCGCGTCGAGAAGCGGCGGCGTTTCAGGAGCGGCGCGCCATCCTCTCGCTTGCCGGCGATCTCGTGGGTCGCGCCGGGGGGAAGGGGCTGGCCCGCGGGCCCGGCCTCACCCCGCGCGATGATCCCCTGCTCGAACTTGCGCCGCGCCGCCTCGATATCCACGGCCGCGAGCTTCGGCAGGCGCGCGGCCACGCCGGCGGGCGCCTTGGGGGCGCGCGCCTTGCGCGTGGCCGGCTTCTTGCGGGCGGTCATTCCGGGGAAAAGGAGCGGTGGACACCCCGATTCTAGTCCCGGAACGGCAAGCCGCAACGGCAGTGGAACCAGCGGCGGGTGAGCTTCATGCCCTGCCGGGTCGGGCGCAGCACGTGGGTCTTCCTGAGCACGTGGCGCGGCGTCGCATCGGTGACGGTGATGTGGCGAAGGCCCGACTCCACGTCGATGCGATCGTGCGCCACCAGCATCTTCACGAAGCGGCGCGCCGCGTGCTCGATTTCGGCGGGCCCATGGCGGTGCGCGAGCCCGGCGCCCACGCTCAGCACGGGCTTGCGTTCGAGCGGCGCGTCCACCAGCACCTTCTCGGTTCCAAGGCCGAACTCGGCCGCGTCGAGCACCACGCGATGCACGCTCGCCTCGGGCGGCTCGGGCGCGGCGGCCTTCCGGTAGCGCGCCGACGAGGCCTTGCCGGGCGCGCGCTCCAGCACCTCGACCGCCGCCTTGGGCACGATTTGCCGCTTCACGAAGACGTTCGCGAGCACCGCGCGGTACCTGCCTGCGAAGCGCGCCGTGTCCGCATCGATCACGTGGGAGGCGACCTGCGCGAAGTAGTTGGGCTGCACGGGTGCCGCGGCCGTCGCATCCATGAGCAGGCGCGCGAAGTCGGTGGCCACCGCGGCGAGGTCCGGTTCCTTGGGGCTCTTCGAGCGCACGCGCAGCATCCCCGCGAGGATCTCGTAGAAGGCGCCCGTGAAAACGCGCGAGAACGAGTGCGCTTCCGCGCACAGCGCCGTGGCGGGTGCGCTGTCGGGTAGCGTCTGCGGATCGACGTACTTGAACGCGTTGTAGGCGTTGCGCAGGCAGTCGGGATCGACCGCCGGGCGATCGACGAGGCGGATGGCGGCGCCGAGCTGCTCGGCGCAGCGCGACACCGGGCACGACTTGTACGCGGCCACGTCGGCCACCACGGCCTCGCGCACCTCCTGCAGCTGGAGCGCGCTGAGGATCGCGCTCATGTCGGCGAACGACTCGTGGAAGGCGCCGGCCTCGATGAATGGCGCATCGAAGAGCTGGGGCCGGTGCGCATCGAGGCACGCGTGTCCCATCTCGTGGCAGACCACGTCGGGGCTCTCGCCCGAGTAGTACGTCTTGCCGCCCACCTTCTCGTGGAAGAACGCGAGCTCGGTGCGGTCGTAGTAGGCGTTCAGGTCCACGCCCTTGTCGAGGCTTACCGGCAGCACCGGGCCCGGCTGCCACTGCTTCACGCCCAGCAGCGGCGCCCAGAAGTCGCCGCCACGGCGCAGCGGCTCCGCGCCCGCCCAATAGCGGAATTGCGGCGTGCCCACCTCGTAGCGCCCCGGCGCAGGCGCCGCGCCCTTGATGCGGTACCTGAGCGGCGCCTTCGAAAGGTCCGGCACCGGGCGGTCGATGAGCCCCAGCTTCGATTCGGGGTCGTCCTTCCAGACGGAGACGACGACGGCGGGCTTCTTCGCGACGGCGCGCTTCGCGGCCTTCTTCCTGCGGGTCATGGATCCTCCTGGCAACGGTTTCCCGGCCTCACTGATAGCAAATCGCGTGCGAACACGCAGCTACCCGCGCTGGTAGGATCGCGCATCCATCCCCGGGGAGGATGTCATGCACCGAGCCGTCCTGCTCGCCCTGCTGCTCGCCGCCCAGCCCGCCCTCGCCATCTTCGGCATCGAGACCGACCCGGACAAGATCGATGCGCAGTGGCTGCGCGAGAAGATCGAGGCCGTCACCGGCGATGGCGATGCGAAGGAGCGCGCGGACGCGGCGCAATGGCTGGGCGGCCACACGGAGCCCGCGGCCATCGCGGCGCTCGCCAAGGCCCTTTCCGACCGCGACGCGAAAGTGCGGGAGGCCGCCGCGCGGGGGTTGTGGCGCTCCGGGGACGCGGCCGCGCCCGCCCGGCCCCAGCTCGTGGCCGCCCTCCAGGATGCCGATCCCAACGTCGTGGCCCAGGCGGCGGGCGCGCTGCAGGCCCTCGGCATGGGGGAGGAGGAGCTCGTCGCGCCGCGCAAGCGCGTCTTCGAGTCGCCCGAGGCGTCGTTGAGCTCGCGATTCCTCGTCTCGCGCAACCTCATCGGGCACGAGCCGCCCGTCCGGCTCCTCGATGCGATGGTGGCCTACCTCGACCGCTGGGCTTCGTCGAAGAGCGACTCGCGCGACGGCAACGTCGAGCTCGCGCAGAAGGCGCTCGAGCGCCTGGCGAAAACGCAGGACCGCACGCTCATCGTCCCCATGATGGACGCGACGCGCAAGGTGAACGGGGGCCAGGCCGTGCTGCTGCAAACGCTGCGCACGTTCGCGCCGCCGCCCGAGGGCTACACGGAGTTCCTGGTGGTGTTCTTGAACCATCCCGATCCCAAGGTGCGCTACGCGGCCCTGGGGTCGCTGCGCCCGCTCACGCAGGAGAAACAGGTGCTGCTGTGGGCGCCGCGCGCATCCGCCTTGCTGCGCGATCCCGATTCGTCCGTGCGCGTGGAGGCGCTGTGGGCGCTGGGCAGCGGCGCGGGGCTGGCCTCGGCCGAGATCGACAAGGTGGTGCCCGCGCTGAGCGATCCGGAAGCGAGCGTGCGCCGCAGCGCCGCGCGCGCGATCGGCGAGATGGGCGACCGCAATCAGGCGGTGCCCGCCGCGGCCAAGGCGCGGGTCGCCGACGCCTCGCGCGCCGCGCTCGCGAAAGCCGCGGAAAGCGATGCCGATGCGGACGTGCGCGATGAGGCGAAGCGTTCGCTCGCGAAGCTCGCGGGTCCGGCCGGCGCGGCGCCGGCCAACGTCGCCTCGGCGGCGCCCGCGGGCGGTGGCGGGGAAGCGGCCGGCATGGCGGTGCTGCGCGCACGCAAGGTCGAGTTCGAGGAATCCATGTACTTCCGCGCGCTCTCGGAAGTGGACCTGGAGTTGATCCGCGCGTTTCTCGACGCCGGCATGTCGCCCACCAAGGCCATGCTCGAGATGGGGCCGCCGCTGCGGATCATGCTGTTCGGCGAAGCGTGCAGCGCGGGCGTCCGGCCCACCAAGCAGGACACCAAGTCGGCCATCAGGCTGCTCCTCGATCGCGGCGCCGACGTGAACGGCGCCGACGGCCACGGCAACACGCCGCTCATGGAGGCGGCGAGCCACGGCTGCGACCGGGAGACGATGAAGATGCTGATCAAGGCGGGCGCGAAGGTCGACGCGAAAAACCAGGGCGGTCTCACGCCCTTCGAGATGGGCCTCTTCCAGGGCCACGACGGGCTCGAGGAGATCATCGCCGCCGGATATCGCCTGCCGCCCGACAAGGCGAAGATGTACGCGCAGGGCTACGCGGGGAGCCCCGCGGCGCTGGCGATGATCAGGAAGGCCACCGCGAAGAAGTAGTTGACAGAGCGTAAGGCATGGCTTACCGTAAGCATATGCTTACGCCTCAGTCCGGTCCCGACGCCCAGTTCGCCGCCCTGGCCGACCCCACGCGGCGCGCCATCTTCGAGCGCCTCGCGAAGCGGCCGATGGCGGTGGGCGAGCTCGCCCAGGGGCTGCCGGTCTCGCGGCCGGCGGTCTCGCAGCACCTGCGCGCGCTGAAGGAGGCGCGCCTGGTCGAGCACGAGAAGTCCGGCACCCAGAACATCTACCGCGTCAATCCCGACGGCCTCGCCGCCATGCGCCGCTACCTCGACGTGATGTGGACGCGGGCACTGGGGGAGCTCAAGGCCGCGGCAGAAGCCTCCTACCCCCGAACCCGAAAGGAGAAGCCATGAGCGCCACCGTGCAGGACATCCTCGTCCGCAAGAGCATCACCGTGAACGCGCCGCAGGAGCACGTGTTCAAGACCTTCACGGAGCGGATCGACACGTGGTGGCCGCGCCCGCACCACATCGGCGGCAAGGAGCCCTACACGGCGATCCTCGAGCCGCGCAAGGGCGGGCGCTGGTTCGAGCGCGCCCACGACGGGAGCGAATGCAACTGGGGCCGCGTCCTCGCGTGGGAACCGCCGAAGCGCGTGCTGATGACCTGGGACATCAACGCGGAATGGCAATACCAGGAAGGCTTCGGCTCCGAGGTCGAGGTCCAGTTCATCGCCGAGGGCAAGGAGCAGACCAAGGTGGTCCTCGAGCACCGCAAGCTGGAAGCCTACGGCGACAAGGCCGAGATGATGCGCGCCATGTTCGACGGCGACCAGGCCTGGATCGGCACCCTGCAGGCCTTCGCGAAAGTGGCCGAGAAGCGCTGACTGTCGTACTTCCCCTCCTCCCTGTGGGCTAGGATAGGGCCCCTGGGAGGAGGTGAGATGGCCAACAACGACATGCTGCTGTTCAGGAACGCCCGCGTCTTCGACGGCACGGGCGCCGACTGCCCCGACGGCATGAGCCTGCTCATCGAGGGCGACACGATCCGCGAGGTGTCGGCGAAGCCCATCAGGGCGCCCAAGGCGCGCGTGATCGACGTGGGCGGGCGCACGCTCATGCCGGGCCTCATCGACGCGCACATGCACGCCTACGCGAGCGACGTGAACATGTTCCGCGTCGAGTCCGCCGGGGCCACGTATCGCGCGGCGCACGCGATGCGCATGCTGGGCTTCATGCTCGACTGCGGCTTCACCACGGTGCGCGACGTGGGCGGCGGCGACTACTCGCTCGCCAAGGCCATCGCCGACGGCCTTGTGCGCGCGCCGCGCTTCCTCTACTCGGGCAAGGTGCTCTCGATGACCGGCGGCCACGGCGACATGCGCACCGTGAGCGAGCTGCCGCAGTACCACGCGATGTGCTCGTGCGGCATCTTCAACAGCTTCGCGAAGATCGCCGACGGCGTGGACGAATGCATCCGCGCCACGCGCGAGGAGCTTCGCCAGGGCGCGCACTGCATCAAGATCATGGGCTCGGGCGGCGTGGCCTCGCCCACCGATCCCATCTGGATGAACCAGTACCGCGAGGACGAGATCCGCGCCATCGTGCACGAGTGCGTCGAGCGGCGCAGCTACGCCTCGGCGCATTGCCACCCGGCGAGCGCGATCCGGCGCTGCGTGGAATTCGGCGTGCGCTCCATCGAGCACGGCACGCTCATCGACGACGACACCGCGAAGTTCGTCGCGAAGAGCAGCTCCTACATCGTGCCCACGCTCTCGATCTGCTTCGCCCTCGTGGAGCTGGGGCCCAAGCTCGGCTTCCCGCCCGAAAGCCAGGAGAAGGCGCAATTCGCGTACGGCCAGGCCATGTCGGGCCTCGAGAAGATGCGCAAGGCCGGCGTGAAGGTGGGCTACGGCACGGACCTGCTCGGATCGACCACCGTGCAGCAGTGCCGCGAGTTCACGCTGCGCCGCGAGGTGTTCAAGCCGCTGGAGCTGCTGCGGCAGGCCACCTCCGTCAATGCCGAGCTCATGATGATGGAAGGCAAGATCGGCTGCGTGGCGCCGGGCGCCTACGCGGACCTCATCGTGGTGGACGGCGACCCGTTGAAGGACATCAATCTCGTCGCCTCCGACGGGAAGAAGCTCACCACGATCGTGCGCAACGGCGAGGTCGTGAAGAACTCGCTGCGCTAGCGCGCGGCGAGCATCCCTTCCTGCACCCAGAGGGCGAACCAGGTGCCTGCCTGGCCGGCCTGGTCTTCGGGCACCGCTTCGCACGCCGATTGCAACGTGCCGTCCCGGCACAGCGCGCGCAGCGCGATGCCCTCTTCGACCGTGGCGATGCGCCAGTGCGCCTGGAGCTCCTTGCGCCACACCAGGAGCGCGTGCGCCTTCGGCTGGAATGGCCCGGGCGCTTCGCCGCGCTTCACCGCTTCCCACTGCGCCTCGACGTTCCAGGCCATGTCGAGCACCTGCACCGAGGGGTGGACGTTCAACGGCAGGTCCGACCACGTCTCCACGGGATGCTGCGCGAGATACGCCATGTCCACGGTTCGCGCATCGGCCGCGTCGAACGCGGTGCCGAGCGCCCACTCCATCCGCGCGAGCTCCGCGAGGCCCGGATCCCCGATCACGCGATCGAGGTGCGCGCCGTGCCAGCGGATGGAGAAGCTGCGCGACGGATATTGCCTGGCATATTCGCAGGCGAGCGAGTCGAACTCCTCCTCGTCCAGCATCTTCGCGAGCACCGGGTAGTTCACGCGCAGCACGCCCGCGAGGCGCGCCCAGTAGGCGTTGCGATAGACGCCCAGGCGCACCGGGTCGCCCGCCCACGCGGGATCCGACGGCGCGAGGATCGCCGCCTGGAGCGCGAGCTGCGCCTCACGCAGCGACGGCATGGTCCCTGCGCGAAGCCAGCGCACGGGCCGAACGCTCGCGCGCGATATCCAATTCGGCGAGCAGCTCTTCCAGCGGCGGGATGTGGTCGTCGCGCTCGATCATCGTGGGCACCGGGCCCAGGCGCGCGACCGTGTACTCGTAGAGATCCCAAACCGCCTCGCACACGGGCGCGTCATGGGTGTCGATGAGGTAGCCGCCCTTGTCCGTGTGGCCCGCGAGGTGGACCTGGCGCACGGCGGCGGCGGGCATCGCGTCGATGAACGACTCCGCGGCAAACCCGTGATTCACGGCGTTCACGTACACGTTGTTCACGTCGAGCAGCAGCTCGCAGCCGCTGCGGGCCACGAGCTCGGCGAGGAACTCCCACTCGCTCATCTCGTCGCCGTCGAAGCGCAGGTACGTCGAGGCGTTCTCGAGGACGAGGGCGCGCCCGAGGAAATCCTGCACCCGTCCCACGCGGCCGGCCACATGGCGCAGCGCCTCGCGCGTGAACGGAATCGGAAGGAGGTCGTGGAGGTTCGTGGCCCCCACGCCCGTCCAGCAAAGGTGGTCGGAGACCCACGCAGGCTGCACGCGCTGCACGAGCGCCTTCAGCTCGCGCAGGTACTCGTCGTCGAGCGGCTCGGTGCCCGCGATCGACATCGACACGCCGTGCATCACCATCGGGAAGCGCGCGCGGATGCGGTCGAGGAAATCGAGCGGCTTGCCGCCCGGGACGAGATAGTTCTCCGAGATGACTTCCAGCCATTCGACCCGGGGAGGCGCCCCTTCCGCGAACTCGCGGTAATGCTCGGGGCGAAGCCCCAGGCCGAATCCCTGGATCATCGGCTTACGAGACGACCTTGCCGCCGGCCTTGGTGCACTCGGCCGCGGACTTCGACGTCGTCCAGCCCTGGCCCTTGCAGCTGTTCTGGCCCTTGCACTCGTGCCCGGCGGCCTTGCACTCCGAGGTGCCTTTACAGCTGTTGACGCCGGCGCACTTCACGCCGCCGTCGGCCGCGCCGTATTCGCCGGCCAGGGGGGTGCCCGATGCGAGCAACGCCAGGGCGGCAAGCGCGGCGGCAGTACCAAGTTGCCTACGATTCATGGACTTCTCCTCTATTGTTGACGGGATTGTGGAGCTTGGTCGGTAAGGCGGGGGACGGCGTCCACGACTAGCACTACGGCCGGGGACGCCGGTTGGATGAGGGCAGCCCCTTGCGGGGCGTCGCCCTCCGGGAAGAGAATGCCTCGCCCTTTTGCCAACCACAAGGAGAACAGCGTGCGAAATCGTTACATTTCATTCGCGGCCGGCCTGGGCGTCGCCACCCTGCTCGCAACCGCTGCAGCCGCCGACTCGGGGAGCATCTACATGAATCCGGGCGAGATCAAATGGGGCGACGCCCCGCCCAACCTGCCCAAGGGCGCCAGGATGGCGGTGCTCTCGGGAGACCCCGGCAAGGAAGGCTACTGGTGCGGCCGCCTCAAGATCCCCAGCGGATACAAGATCGCCGCCCACTGGCATTCCACCGACGAGGACCTCACGGTGATCCAGGGAACGTTCTACCTCGGCGAGGGCGACAAGCTCGACATGAAGAACGCCCATGCCATCAAGACCGGCGGCTTCCACCACCTGCCGGCCAAGACCCACCACTACGCGTGGGCCAAGGGCGAGACGGTGGTGCAGATCAACGCCAAGGGGCCGTTCGACCTCGTCTACATCAATCCGGACGACGATCCGAGCAAGAAGGCGGCAGCCCCCGCCGCAGCGCCGAAGAAGTAGCTAGGGCACGAACGCCAGCGCCGGATGCGTGACGAAGTGATAGAGGTTCGCCGGAGCCGTGGGGCCGACTCCGGCGTCCCGCACGTCGAGCTCCGGCGTATCGACGCTCACGCCTAGCGCGAGCGGGACCATGCGGGGCGGCTCGAGACCGAGCTGCCTCGCCGTTTCTCCCACCAGCAGCGTTCCCAGCGTCACCGAGAAGCGGCCGCACCACGTGCGCCGGTATTGGTCCGGGTTCGCCGGGTCCACCACCGTCGCGAAGAATGCGCGAGCCTTCTCGGCACTGAAGAGCCCGCCGAGGGTCTCGCGCATGAGCCTGCGGTCGTCCTCGACCGCCTTGTCGAAGGCGCCCACGCCGCCCGCGCCGTAGGGCGTGAACTTGAAGTCCTCGCCGTAGTGCGTGCCGTCCGCGGAGATCGCGATGGCGACGTCGCGGCCGAGCCGCCAGCCGCGCTTCTTCATCGCATCGGCGAGCGCGCGGCCGAGCTGCGCCGCCATGTCGCCCAGCCGCTCGAAGGAGGCCGACGGGACGACGACGGGCACGATCTCCACGTCGGGACGCGCATGCTTCATGAAGTACGCGATGCCCTCGAGGCTGTGCTCGTTGTCGTGCGCCGCGTCGTCGCGCACCGCCATCTCCCCAGGGAGCGCGCCGATGAGCTCGTCGCGCAGCGCCGAGATGGCGATGTTCCCGTCGGGCGAGCTCCATGCCCGGTAGTCGTCGAACACGAGCTGGTCGTGGGCGCCGAACTTCCGGTAACGGTGGAAGACGCCCACCATCACGACGGTCTTCGCCGTCACGAGCGGGAAGACCTCGCGATAGACGCGCCCCGTGTAGATGTAGTCGTCGTGCGGGCCGATCACGCCGAGCACGCCGGGCGCGACCTTCGTGCCGAACGATCCGGGCGCCGGGCCCTGCGCCGAGAGGTCCCACACCTTCGCCATGGCCGCGGCGGTGCTCGCGTAGCCCACGGTATCGCGTTGCCCCCGGACATCCGCCGTCGAAGGCGTGCCCATCTCCTTGCGCACCTCTTCGAGCGTCGGTCGGGCGATCGCGGCCATCACCCCCAGGTGAGCACGACCTTTCCCGATTTCCCCGAGTTCATCGTCCTGAAGCCCTCGAGGTAGTCGGCGACGTCGAAGCGGTGCGTGATCATGGGCGTCAGATCGAGGCCGCCCTGGATCAGCGCGATCATCTTGTACCAGGTCTCGAACATCTCGCGGCCGTAGATGCCCTTGATGACGAGGCCCTTGAAGATCACCTGCGTCCAGTCGATGGCGGTCTCCGGCGGCGGAATGCCCAGCAGCGCCACCTTGCCGCCGTGGTTCATGACGTCGAGCATCTGGCGGAAAGCGGCCGGCGCGCCCGACATCTCGAGGCCCACGTCGAAGCCCTCCACCATGTTGAGCTTCGGCATCACGTCGCGAACCGATTCCTGCGCGACGTTCACCGTGCGGTGCGCGCCCATCTTCTTCGCGAGCTCGAGCCGGTAGGGATTGGTATCCGTGACGACGACGTGGCGCGCGCCCACGTGCCGGCAGATCGCGGCGGCCATGATGCCGATCGGGCCCGCGCCCGTGATCAGCACGTCTTCGCCCACCAGGTCGAACGAAAGCGCCGTGTGCGCCGCGTTGCCGAAGGGATCGAGGATCGCCGCGATCTCGTCGGGGATGTCGTCGGGGATGGGGAACGCGTTCACCGCGGGAATCACGAGGTATTCGGCAAAGGCGCCGGGGCGATTCACGCCCACGCCCACCGTGTTGCGGCACAGGTGCCTGCGGCCCGCGCGGCAGTTGCGGCAATGGCCGCACACGATGTGCCCTTCGCCCGAGACGCGCTGGCCGATCTTGAGTCCCCGCACCTCGTCGCCCATCGCCTCCACGGTGCCCACGTACTCGTGGCCCACGTGCATCGGGACCGGGATCGTCTTCTGCGCCCACTCGTCCCAGTTGAAGATGTGCATGTCGGTACCGCAGATCGCGGTCTTGCGGATCTTGATCAGCACGTCGTTAGGACCGACGGCCGGCTTCGGGGCATCGGTCATCCAGATGCCCGGCTCTCGCTTGGTCTTGGCTAGCGTTCTCATGTCCGTATTGTAGCTATGCGGGAATGACGTTCAGCTTCTTCCCGACCTTCGCAAACGCCGCCACCGCGCGGTCGATATGTTCCGGCTCGTGCGCCGCCGACATCTGCGTGCGGATGCGCGCCTGGCCCTTCGGCACGACCGGGAACGAGAAGCCGATCACGTAGATTCCTTCCTTGAGCAGCTCGTTCGCCATGTTCTGCGCGAGCGCGGCATCGCCCAGCATCACGGGGATGATGGGGTGCCCGGCGCCGGCTAGCTTGAAGCCCAGCTTCGTCATCTCGCGCCGGAAATGCTCGGCGTTGCGCGTGAGCTTTTCGCGCAGGTGGTTGCTTTGCTGCAGCAGGTCGAGCACGCGGATCGAGGCGTGCGCGATGGCGGGCATGAGCGTGTTCGAGAAGAGGTAGGGACGCGAGCGGTTGCGAAGCCACGCGACCACTTCCTTCGGCCCCGCCGTGTACCCGCCCGAGGCGCCGCCCAGCGCCTTGCCGAGCGTGCCGGTGAGGATGTTCACGCGGCCCATCACGCCGCAATGCTCCGGCGTGCCGCGACCGTGCGCGCCGACGAAGCCCACCGCGTGGGAGTCGTCCACCATCACCATCGCGCCGTGCTTCTCGGCGAGTTCGCAGACCGCCGGCAGGTTCGCGATGATGCCGTCCATCGAGAAGACGCCGTCGGTGGCGACCAGCATGTAGCGGGATCCGTCCGCCTTCGCCTGCTTGAGCTGCGCCTCGAGGTCGGCCATGTCGTTGTTGGCGTAGCGATAGCGCCTGGCCTTCGACAGCCGCACGCCGTCGATGATCGAAGCGTGGTTCAGCGCATCCGAGATGACCGCGTCCTCTTCGCCCAGGAGCGTCTCGAAGAGGCCGCCATTGGCGTCGAAGCAGGAGCCATAGAGGATCGCGTCCTCGGTGCCGAGGAACTTCGCGATGCGGGCCTCGAGCTCGCGGTGCACGTCCTGCGTGCCGCAGATGAAGCGCACCGAGGCCATGCCGTAGCCATGCTTCTCGATGCCCTCCTTCGCCGCCGCCTCGATGTCGGGGTGGTTCGCCAGCCCGAGGTAGTTGTTGGCGCAGAAGTTGAGCACCGATCCGCCGCCTTGCACGTGGATCTGCGCGGACTGGTCCGAATCGATCACCCGCTCGTGCTTGTAGAGGCCGGCCGATTCCAGGCCGGCCAGCTGGGTGGAGAGGTGGGAGAGGAAGTCGGGGGTCATGGGCGCTATTGTCGCCTATGGCCGCCGGACGGATCTGCCGCCTCAGTGATTGAGGATCTGGCTCAGGAACAGCTTCGTGCGCTGGTGCTGGGGATGGTTGAAGAACGCTTCGGGCTCGTTCTCCTCCACGATCTGGCCCTTGTCCATGAAAATCACGCGGTTCGCCACGGTCTTCGCGAATCCCATCTCGTGAGTGACGCACAACATGGTCATGCCCGTATCGGCCAAGCCCACCATGACGTCCAGCACCTCCTTGATCATCTCCGGGTCGAGCGCCGAGGTAGGCTCGTCGAAGAGCATCACCTTCGGGCGCATGCAGAGGCTGCGCGCGATGGCCACCCGCTGCTGCTGCCCGCCGGAGAGCTGGCCCGGGTATTTCTTCGCCTGGTCCGGGATGCGCACGCGCTCGAGGTACTTCATGGCCGACTCCTCGGCTTCCTTGCGCGGAGTCTTGCGCACCCAGATCGGCGCGAGCACGCAGTTCTCCAGCACGGTGAGGTGCGGGAAGAGGTTGAAATGCTGGAACACCATGCCGACCTCGCAGCGGATGCGCTCGATGTTCTTCAGGTCGTCGGTGAGCTCCACGCCGTCCACCACGATGCGCCCCTGTTGATGCGCCTCGAGGCGATTGATGCAGCGGATCATGGTGGATTTCCCCGAGCCCGAGGGGCCACAGATGACGATGCGCTCGCCCTTGGCCACCGCGAGGTTGATGTCCTTGAGCACGTGGAAGCTCTCGTACCACTTGTGCACGCCGGCGAGACCCACCATGGGCTCGGTCGGGGTCGTGGCGGCGGGCTGGGCATTGGTCATGGCGAATCCCTCGCGTTCAGTGCTTGTGGCCGGTCTGCAGCCGTTTCTCGAGGCGCTGGCTGTAGCGCGACATGCTGAAGCAGAAGACCCAGTAGACGCAGGCGGCGAACACGTAGCCCTCGGTCGAATACCCGAGCCAGTTCGCGTCCGAGTTGGCGGCCTGGATGGTTCCCAGCAGGTCGAACAACCCGATGATCAGCACGAGGCTCGTGTCCTTGAACAGGCCTATGAACGTGTTCACGATGCCGGGGATCACGATCTTGAGCGCCTGCGGCAGCGTGACGAGGAGCGTGGACTTCCAGAAGCCGAGACCCAGCGCCGCCGCCGCTTCGTATTGGCCCTTCGGCACGCCCTGCAGGCCGCCGCGCACCACCTCGGCCATGTAGGCGGACGCGAACAGCACCACGCCGATCAGTGCGCGCAGCAGCTTGTCGAAGTTCAGGCCTTCGGGCAGGAAGAAAGGCAGCATCACCGACGACATGAAGAGGACCGTGATGAGCGGAACGCCGCGAACGATCTCGATGAAGACCACGCAAAGCGCCTTGAGCACGGGCATGTGCGTGGCGCGCCGGCCGAGCGCGAGCAGGATCCCCAGCGGAAGCGCCGCCACCATCCCGACCACGGCGATGACCAGGGTGAGCGAAAGACCACCCCAGTTGCTGGTCTCGACGTAGGGCAGCCCGAAGCGCCCGCCCAGCAGCAGGAAGAACGCGATGACCGGATAGCCCACGATGATCGCGAGGGCGAGCCACGGCTTGCCGGGAAAACGCTTCACGAAGAGCGGCGCCATCAACGCGACCAGCAGGCCCAGCGCCGCGTTCACCCGCCATTGCTGCGCGGCGGGATAGAAGCCGTAGAAGAACTGGTTGAGGTGCGCGTGGATGAACACCCAGCACGCGCCGACCCGGGAGCAGTCCTGGGTGCGGCTTCCCGACCAGTCGGCGTCGATGAAGGCCCACCTTGCGAACGGGGGGACGAGCAGGTAGAGAAGGTAGATCGCGAGCAGCGTGAGCGCGCTGTTGAGCGGCGAGTCGAACAGGTTGCGGCGCAGCCACCCGATCGCGCCCGTCGTAGCGGCGGGCGGCGGCAGGTCCGGGGTGACCGGGGCGGCCGAAGCCATTCAGCGCTCGACCAACGCCACGCGGGCGTTGAACCAGTTCATGAACAGCGAGATCACGAGGCTGATCACGAGGTAGACCGCCATCGTCATCGACATTACCTCGACTGCCTGCCCGGTCTGGTTGAGCGTGGTCCCCGCGAAGAGCGAGACCAGGTCCGGGTAGCCGATGGCGGTGGCGAGCGACGAGTTCTTGGTGAGGTTCAGGTACTGGCTCGTGAGCGGCGGGATCGTCACGCGCATCGCCTGCGGTATCACCACCAGCCGCAGCGTTCGCGCGCGCGACAGTCCCAACGCGCCCGCCGCCTCGGTCTGCCCGTGCGAGACGGAGAGGATGCCGGCGCGGACCACCTCGGCGATAAAGGCGGCGGTATAGATGGACAGCGCGAGCAGGAGCGCCGCGAGCTCCGGGATCACCGCCACGCCGCCGGTGAAATTGAACCCCTCGAGCTCGGGCTTCGACAGCTCGAGCGGGCGGCCCGTCGCGAAGAACACCGCGAGCGGCAGCAGCACCAGGATCGCGAGGGAGGTCACGAACGACGGGAATATCTGCCCGGTGAGCGCCTGGCGGCGGCGCGCCCAGCGCACCAGGAAGATCACCGCCACGATGGCCACGGCGAAGGCGACCAACGTCCAGGCGAATCCCTCCTTGGGCTCGGGCCACGGCAGGAAGAGCCCGCGCAGCGTGAGGAAGACGGAATCGCCGAGGTGGATCGCTTCGCTGGGCGGCGGCAGGTTCAGGAACACCGCGAAATACCAGAACAGGATCTGCACGAGCAGCGGCAGGTTGCGGAAGGTCTCCACGTAAGCCGCCGCGAGCGTCGAGACGAGCCAGTTGCGCGACAAGCGCGCGATGCCGACGACGAACCCGAGGATCGTCGCGCAAACGATGCCGAGCCCCGAGACGAGCAGCGTGTTGAGCAAACCCACCACGAACGTGCGCCCGTACGACGACGACTCGTCGTACGGGATCAGCGTGAGGTTGACCGCGAAGCCTGCGCGGTTCTTCAGGAAGTCGAACCCCGTCGAGATGCCGCGCGCGTCGAGGTTGTGCAGCAGGTTGCGGACGAGGTAGATCCCGGCCGCGATCACGCCGGCGCTCACCAGCACCTGGAAGACGATCGCCCGGACCTTGGGATCGTTCCAGAAGGGCGGCTTGGCTGGGGTCACGCCGGAGCCCCGCGATCTCGGCCGGTGCGGCTATTCCCTAGCGGATCGGCGGCGCGTACTGCACGCCGCCCTTGTTCCACAGGGCGTTCAGCCCCCGGGCGATCTTGAGCGGGCTGTCGGCCCCGACGTTCGCCTCGAAGATCTCCCCATAGTTGCCGACCTGCTTCACGACCTGGTAGGCCCAGTCGTCCGGGATGCCCAGCCCGTGCTTCACCGCTTCGCTTCCGACCAGGCGCTTCACGTCGGGAACGACGCTCGACTTCTTCATCTCGTCGATGTTCTTCGAGGTGACGCCCAGGTCCTCCGCGTCGATCATCGCGAAGAGGCTCCAGCGCACCACGTTGAACCATTCGACGTCGCCCTGGCGCACGGCCGGCCCGAGCGGCTCCTTGGAAATCACCTCGGGCAGCACGATCGCGTCATCCGGCTTGGCGAGCTTGATGCGCAGCGCATAGAGTTGCGACTGGTCGCTCGTGAGAACGTCGCAGCGCCCCGCCTCGAAGCCCTTCACGGTCTCGTCCGAGGTGTCGTACACCACGGGCTTGAACTTCATCTTGTGCGAGGTGAAGTAGTCCTGGAGGTTGAGCTCCGTCGTGGTGCCCGAGCCCACGCACACCGTGGCGCCGTTCAGCTTGAGCGCGCTCTTCACGCCGAGCTTCTTCTTCACGAGGAAGCCCTGCCCGTCATAGTAGGTGACGCCGGTGAAGCTGATGCCCAGGCTGCCGTCGCGCACCACCGTCCAGGTGGTATTGCGCGAGAGCACGTCCACTTCGCCAGACTGCAGCGCCGTGAAGCGTTCCTTGGCGGTGAGGGGCGTGTACTTCACCTTGGTCGCGTCGCCGAAGACCGCCGCGGCGATCGCCCGGCACACGTCCACGTCGATGCCCTTCCAGACGCCTTTCTCGTCGGCGACGGAAAACCCGGCCAGGCCGGTGTTCACGCCGCACTGCACGAACCCCTTTTTCTTCACCGCGTCGAAGGTCGCTCCCGCCTGGACCGAGCTCGCCGCGATGCAAAGCGCCAGGGCGGACACGGTGGTCACCACGATGCGCATCTTCATCACACCCTCCTTGTGTTGTCGTTCGGGGAAAGCACGGACTTGTTCGGGGCCATCCTACCACCGGCGGTCGGCGGGCAAAGGCGGCGTCGCGATCGCCGGGCGGGCAAATTCGACTTCCGAAAATGGCTGGACTCGGACCGGCTCCGGGGCCAGGATAGGCACACGCCATCCAGGAGCCGAACCATGTCCTTCCGTGTTCGCGGGCCGCACGCCGCCGTGGGGGAGGAGCTGCTGCTCATCGACTACGAGCACCAGCCCGGCGACAGCCCCCATCGCTCGAGGCACGCGACCTACGGCGGGTGAGCGTGCGCGCCTGGTGATTTATCGCATGGCCGCGGCGGCACCGGCGGCCGCTTTGGCTGTCCAACGGTCATGAAGAAAGCGCCCACTCCGCCGCCGCCGATCAGCGATACGCGCCTCAACCCGCACCCGGATCCGAAGGATCCCGCGCACGAGGACTGGGTGGTCGACGAAGCCGACGACGAGAGCTTTCCGGCGAGCGATCCCTCTTCGGCGACGCAGCCCAAGGGCAAGCGCGACCAGCGCAAGGGCTAGCGCGCGGCGGCCTTTTCGAGGGTCTGCCAGGTTCGCGTCGTCTGGTCCTTGCCGAACGCCTGCTGCAGCAAGGCCATGAAGACCGGGCCCTTCGGCGTGCGCGTGTAGGCGCTGAACACCGTGCGGTCCTCGATCCTGAGGATGCTCGCGCCATCGCGCTCGATCGGGAGCTTCACCTTCGGCGGCACCTCGCGAACGAAGGTGACGATGCGCTTGGCGTCCTTCGCGACTTTCACGCCGCGATAGGGGTCGGACTCGAGCATCTTCTTCAGCTCGTCGATCGGGTGCACGAAGGTCATGAACTCGCGGCCGAGCGTCTTGCGCATGGCGGCCTCGGCCTTCTTCTCGAGCGCCGCATTGGAAGATGCCCGCGCATCGAAGATCACGTTGCCGCTGCCAAGCAGCGTGACGACGTTCGTGAATCCCGCCGCCTCGAACGCCCGCCTGAGCTCGGGCATCTTCGCGTTGGTGGGCATCACGCCTCGAAGGAATGCGGCGTAGCGCGGCATGCAAATGTCATCCCGGATGTCGCAGCGGCGACAATAGTCCGGGATCCACGTCGGGCGCAATTCCTTTGCTTCCCGGGGGCCGCGATGGGTTCATGCCTGTCGCCGATCGGCGACGCGGTCACATATGGCTACACACGTCGAGAACTTCGCGGCGAGAATGGGGGCCGAACAAGGTGCACGCATCCCATAACTCGAAGGAGTACTCGCCATGATCGTACGACCGCAGATTCTCGTGCCCCTGTTCGCGGTGACCGCCGCATTCGCGGTGAAGGGATTCGCCGACGAAGCGACCTACAACGCCGATGCGAATTCGAATCCGCCCGCGGTGACGCAACCGGATGCGGCCGCGCCCGCACCAGCGCCGGTGGAGGTGCGCACTTCGCCGCAGGTCTACCAACCGGTGGCCGCGCAGCCCATGCCCGAGGAACGCTCGACCACAACGGTGACGGCGCAGCGCCGCACCCCCGATGAGCTCATCACGGAAGACGTGGTGAAGGCGATCCAGGCCGAGCCCAACATCTCGGGCAACGTGGGTGTGGAGACCTACCAGCG
>DATIWC010000010.1:0-82248 GCA_035519515.1 Usitatibacter sp. | reverse complement strand
CGGCTCAACTCGCCCAACGACATCGTGGTGAAGTCCGACGGCTCCGTATGGTTCACCGATCCCAGCTTCGGCCTGCTCTCGGACTACGAGGGCGAGCGCGCCGCGCAGGAGCTTCCCACCAACGTGTACCGCATCGATCCGGCCACGCACGTGCTCACCAACGTCGCGGGGATGATCGACAAGCCCAACGGCCTCGCCTTCTCGCGCGACGAGAAGCTGCTCTACGTGGTCGAGTCGGGCACCAAGCCGCGCCGCATCCACGTCTTCGACGTGGTCGACGACGGCAAGCGCCTGGGCGAGCCGCGCGTGCTCATCGATGCGGGCGCGGGCTCGCCGGACGGCTTTCGCGTGGACGAGGACGGCAACCTCTGGTGCGGATGGGGCGGAAACGCCGACACGCCCGGGCTGGACGGCGTGCGCATCTTCACGCCGAAGGGCGAGCCCATCGGCCACATCCACCTGCCCGAGCGCTGCGCCAACGTGTGCTTCGGCGGCATGAAACGCAACCGCCTCTTCATGGCGGCAAGCCACTCGCTCTACGCGCTGTACGTGAATACGCGCGGCGTGCCCTACGCCTGAGGAAGGCCGGGCCGCATCTCACCTAAGGGCCATGGTGGCGGCGCGATTCCGGTGTAATCATCGCGGGACCATGTTCACGAGATGGCTTGCGGCCGCCCTGTTCGCCGCCTCGCTCGCGGCGCCTGCGGGCGCTGCCGAGTTCGCCACGCCCGGAGGGCCCGAGCCCGCCAACCTCGACGAGGTGCTGGACGGCCTGCGCCAGGATCCGTACGACATGGAACTGCTCATCAGCTTCGGGACGTCGAAAGGCGGCTCGGCGGGGCACCTGGCGGTGGCGATGCGCGGCGAGATTCCCGGCGACGACATGGTCTATTCGGCCAACTTCTACGCCGACCGCTCGCCCGAGCACGAGGCCGACCGCTACACGGACGACCTGATGGTCCGGATCCCGAAGAAGGAGTACCTCTACAAGACGTCCTCGTCGCTGGGCCCGAAAGCCTCGTTCGGGCTCGATTTCGGCGAGGTGTACAAGCGCTCCGTGGTGGGCGTTCGCGTTTACGGCGTTCCCGCCGCGGAGCGCGAGGCGATCGCGGCCTACTACCGCCGCATCAACGACGACTACCACGCGCACGCGCCGAAGGCCGAGTACCACGACGGCGAGATCAAGTACGACTACATGCACCTCAACTGCGCGAAGACCATCGGCTCGGGGTTCAAGTACGGCGCGGGCTACGGCAGCCTCGACATCAAGGCGCCGTTCTTCTTCGGCCACCTCACGGTGATCGCCGCCGCGCACGCGAACATCCCGACCGAGATGGCGGTGAAGCTCTTCGAGCAATGGAACGCGCGCGGCTACCGCATGGAGGCCGTGCTCTACCGCAAGTACGACGCGTCGCCCTACGTCGATCCGCACGAAGAGAAGCCCGTCGCGTTCAAGGACCTGCCAAACCGCTTTCCCTCCGTCCTGTCGCTGGACTTCCGCAACGACGAGGGCAGCTACCAGGACTACGACAACCTGTACGCCATGTACCTGCTCTACAACATGGGCAGGTACGCGATCCGCATCGATCCCGCTACCCAGCGGCTCGAGATCGCCAAGTCGAAGGATGCGATGGATTACGCCGGGGCCGCGGCGAAGGCGGCCGAGGATGCCGACGCGGACAGCAAGAGGTTCCTGCGCCGGCTCATTTTCAAACCCAGGGGAAAGAAGATCGGGGAGTGATGGCCATGAAGAAAGCGTTGATCGGAATCGCGGCGTCGTTCGTGCTCGCATCGCTCGCCGGTTGCTACGTCTACGATCCCTACTACGGGCAGCCGCAGACCGTGATGCGGCCCGCTTCCTACCAGCGCTCGTGGGACGCGGCGCTGGGCGCGATGCGCGACCAGGGCCTGCAGATCGGCACCGCCGACCAGGCCGCGGGCGTGATCGAGGGCAGGCGCGGCGGCCTCATCGTGAAGGCGCGCGTCATCTCGCAGGCCGACGGCGCGGTGCGCGTCGAGTTCAACACGACGGGCGACCTGCAGAGCGACCCGGGCATGTCCGACCGCGTGTCGCGCGCCTACGACGCCCGCATGGGGCGCTAGGCGTACGCGAGGGCCCGGGCGGCGGTGACGCGCGTGGCGCGCAGCGCCGGCCACGCGCACGCGACGAGAGCGACCGCCAGCACCAGGGCGAGCCAGCTCGCCGCGCCCGCGGCCTCGGGCAGGTAGCGCGCGGGCACGGGGAACATCACTTGCCCGAAGGCGTAGGCGAGCGCGCCGCTCACGGGCAGCGAGAGCGGAAGCGACACGGCCCAGCCGAGCAGCGCGATGACGCAGCCCTCGGCCTCGACGAGTCCCAGGATCGCGAGGTGGGAAGCGCCGAGGGCGCGCATCACGCCGATCTCGCGCGTGCGCTCGAGCACCGCGAGGCCCATCGTCGAGGCCATGCCCAGGCCGCCCACGGCGATCATCGCCCAGGCCATGGCGCCGAGGAAGTCCACGACCATCACGAGGTGGTCCTCGATCGCGTGCCGCCCTTCGCGAAGGCTCGTGGTCGAGGCGACCCGCATTCCCGCGCCTTCGAGCGCTTCGCGTACCTGGAGGATCGCGGCGAGCTCGCCCGCCGGTGCGCGCTGCGCGAGCCCGACCGCGACGAGACCCGCGCGGTCGTCGCCGCGCAACGCCGCGAGCGAAGCGCGCGGCGCGTAGGCGAGCGGCTGCCCGGGCACGTCGATCACGCCCGCGACTTTCCACGTGGACCGCAGGCCGGAGACGACGAGCTCGACCTCGTCGCCCGGCAAATCCCGGGCGAGCTCGCGGCTCACGACGATCACGCGCGCGTCGGAGCGGTCGAGCCAGCGGCCCGAGACCATGGCGGGCTTGAGCACCGCCGAGCCGGGCGGCACGCCCAGGAGCGCGAAGCCGTAGCCCGGCGCGGAGCCCTCCGGAGCGGCCTGCGCGCGCAAGGCGACCCACGCTTCCGCGCGCTCCACGCCCGGCACCGATGCGGCACGCTCCTCGAGGGCCGTGGCCGGCTGCGCTTCGGCCATGCGCGCCACGAAGTCGTATCGCTGCCACGCGAACATCGCGTCCACGGAATCGAGCACCGCGGCGCGCAGGTTGTGGGCGGCGAGGTACACCGTGCCGCCCGCGGCGAGCGCGGCGATCGTGAGCAGCATGCGCCGGCGCTTGCGCAAGGCGTTGCCCAGGGCGAGCCCCAGGGGGCGCGGCAGGAAGCCCAGCGCCGCCGAACGCCGCACGAAGAAATCGTCGCCGGCGACGATGCCCGGATCGCGGAGCACCGCCGCGACCGGCATGCGGCACGCGCGCGCCACGAGCGCCGCGGTGGCCGCCACGGGAAGCAATGCGCCCACCGCGACCTGGATCGCGAGGGTCCATGCCGGGATCGCGAACGGCGCGGTCGGGAAGTTGAGCATCTCCCCGCGCAACGCCGCATACCAGCGCCCGATGCCGACCGCAACGGGCAGCGAAAGCGCGGATGCGGCGAGCCCCAGCGCCGCGGCGAACGCGAGGTACATCGCCGCCACCTGGCCCCAGCGCGCGCCCAGCGACTTCATCACGGCGATCTCGCGCGCCTGGGAAGCGAGGATCGCCGCCATCATGTTGACGACGAGCAGGGCGCACACGAGGAGCGTCATGGCCGCGAACGCGCCCTGCGTGAGGAGCATGGAATCCATTTGCGCGGCGTGTACGTGCCGGCCCGGCACCGGCACGTCCACCTCGCTCACGCGGCCGCCGCGCTGCTCGATCGCGCCGCGCGCCTTCGCGGCGATCGCGCGCACTTCGTCCCGCGAGGCGTTCGCGTCGCGCGCCACGAGCTGCAGCTCGCCGAAGGCCTCCGGCAGCCCGAGGAGCGCCATCGTCTTCGGCGTGACGAACCCGTACACGACATGGTCCATCCATCCGGGCGCGAGGCCCACGTCGTGCGCGACGCCGGAGACGCGCAAGGGTCGCCGCGGGCCCGTGCCGGCGCGCACCGCCAACGTGTCGCCCACGCCGGCCTGCGAGAAGGCGAGCGACGATTTCTCGATCGCGACCTCGCCGTCGGCGGGCGGCCACGCGCCGCCCACGCCTTCCACCTCGCCGATGCCGCGCTGCCCGAAGTCCGCGAGCGCGAAGAGCTGGGCGGTGAGCTCGCCGCCGCCCGCGTCGACGCTCGCGATCGCCACGCGGCGCGCGCGCACCGCCGCGACCTCCGGCAGGCCGCGCACGGCGTCGACCATGCCGGCGTCGAGACCTTCGACCTTGAGCGTGGCCGACACCGGGTGGCTCCCGAGGTACGTCTCCACCGTCGCGCGGCGCACCAGCGCCCACGTGTCGAGGAGGGCGCCGGCGGCGACGAGGCCCACGACGAGCGTGGCCACGGCGAGCGCCGTGCGCCCCTTGTGCGCGAGGGCGTCGCGCATGACCTTGCGCCAGCGCGGGCTAGGCAACGATGCGCCCGTCGTCGATGCGCACCGTGCGCGTCGCGTATTGCTCCGCGGCCGCGTCGTGCGTGACCATCACCACCGTCTGTCCCTCGCGCGCAAGCTGGGCGAGGAGCTCCAGGAGGGAGCGCGCGTTGTGGGAGTCGAGGTTGCCCGTGGGCTCGTCGGCGAGCACGACCGCGGGTTCGTTGGCGAGCGCGCGGGCCACGGCAACGCGTTGCTGCTGGCCTCCCGAAAGGGCGCCGGGGAGCTTCGCGGCCTGGTCGCGCACGTCGAGGCGCTCGAGCAGGGCCGTCGCGCGCCGTTCGCGCTCGCGCGCGGGCCAGCGCCCGCCGAAGTCCATCGGCAGCATCACGTTTTCGGCCGCCGTGAGCGTAGGCAGCAGCTGCAGGAACTGGAAGACGATACCCACCGAGCGGCTTCGCCATGCGCTCAACGCCCGCTCCGTGAGCCCCGCGAGCGGCGCGTCGTTCACGACGATCTCGCCCGCGCTGGGGCGGTCGATGCCGGCGAGCAGGTTCAGCAGCGTGGACTTGCCGCTTCCCGAGCGGCCGACGACCGCGACGAATTCGCCCCGGCCCACCTCGAGGTCCACGTCGTCCAGGGCGTGGAAGGCGCCGGCCGGGCTGCGATAGTCCTTGCGCACCGCGCGAAGCCGGATCATGGGTGTTTGCATGACCGCACTGTAGGGCGGGCTCGCGGGCAGCGCGCGCCGTTCGACGGCGCGGCGCGACCATTGGACGAAAGGCACGCGCGGCGGTTCGCGCCCGGATGCGATGCTCGCCGCATGAAGACCCTCATCCTTGCCGCGGCCCTGGCCGCATGGACCCTGCCCGCCCTGGGGCAGGCCCGCAACGAAGCCGGCACCGCGCGCATTCCCGCGGAGGCGAGGCAGTTCGACTTCCTCCTGGGCCAGTGGCAGGTCGAGGTGCGGCCGAAGGCGAGCGGCGTCGCGGCCATGATCCACGGCGCGCCGCGCCTGCAGGGAACGTGGAAAGCCTGGCGCGCGCTCGACGGCCTCGCGATCGAGGACGAGCTGCGCATCGTCGACGGCTCGGGCAATCCGATATCCTTGACGAGTGGGATTCGCATCTATTCGAAGGCGGAGGCGCGTTGGAAGGTGAGCGGGCTCGACGCCTATCGCGCGCGGTTCAACGAGGCGCTGGGCGGGCTGGAAGGCGGCGAGATGCGCCTCGCGGGGCGCGGTGTCGACCCCGAGGGCCGGCCCATGCTCACGCGCACGCGCTACTACGACGTCACGCCCAACGGCTTTCGCATGCGGCAGGACCGCTCGACCGACAACGGGCAGACGTGGGACGAGGGCGCCGTGGAGATGATCGCCACGCGCACGGCCGCCGCGGCGGCCCGCTAGCGCCATGAGCACCGGCGCGCGGGCCTCGGGGCCGCGCAGCTGGGTGTGGGTGCAGCTGCTCGCGGCGTGGGTGCCCATGTGGGCGCTCTTCACGGCGCTCATCGTCATCGCGCATGGCGCTCCGTTCGCCGCCGCCGCGATGGGCGCGCTGCAGATGATCGTGGCCGCCGCCATCGCGGCGATCCCCGCCTATCGCTTCACGCTGTGGCGCCCCTGGCCCCACCCGTTCCGCATCACGTTCATCGCCGAGCAGGTGGCCGCGGCCGCCGTCTACGCGGTGAGCTGGTTCCTGCTCATCAGCGGACTGCAGAGCGTGATCCTGGGGCAGCGGGTGCTGGTGATCGGCCCCGGCATCGAGCGCTACCTCTTCACGGGCATGTGGCTTTACTTCGCCGTGGCGGGCGTGGCTTACGCGAACCACGCGGCGCAACGCGCCGCCCGGCTCGAGGCCAACGCGGCCCGCAGCCAGCTGGGGGCACTGCGCGCGCAGCTGCACCCGCATTTCCTCTTCAACGCGCTGCACGCCGTGGTGCAGCTGATTCCCGTGGACCCGCAAGCGGCGACCCGGGCCGCGGAGCAGCTCGCCGCGGCGCTGCGCACGGCGCTGGACGAGCGCCGCGACGTGGTTGCGCTGGCCGACGAATGGGCGTTCGTCGAGCGTTACCTCGACATCGAGTCGATCCGCTTCGGCGATCGCCTGAAGACCGCCGTGGACATCGAGGCCGCGGCCCGCGGGGCGACGCTGCCTTCGTTCGCGCTGCAGACGCTGGTGGAGAACGCCGTCCGCCACGGCGCCGCGCCCAAGGTCGGGCCCACCCACGTGCGCATCCGCGCCTGGATGGATCGCGGCGACCTGAAGGTGACGGTGGTGGACGACGGCGGCGGAGCCGACGCCGCGGCGCTGGAGGCCTCGGCCGGCGGCGGCCTCGCGCGGCTGCGCGAACGCATGCGCTGGCTCTACGGAGAGCATGCCCGCCTCGAGCTCGGCAACGTGGCGGGCACGGGCCTGTCGGCCGCGCTCACCGTTCCGCAGGCGCGCCATGGTTGACCCCGCCCGCGTCGGCGTGCTGGTGGTGGACGACGAGCCGGTGGCGCGCGCCGGCCTGCGCCGCATGCTCGCGGCGATCGAGTGGCTCGAATGCGTGGGCGAGGCCGCGAGCGGCCCGGCCGCGGTGGAGGCGATCGACGCGCTGCGCCCGGAGCTCGTCCTGCTCGACATCGAGATGCCCGGCTTCCCGGGCACGGAGGTGCTGCGCCGCGCGAAGCACCGGCCGCGCGTGGTCTTCACCACCGCCTATTCGCAGCACGCCGTGACGGCCTTCGAGCTGGGCGCGCTCGACTACGTGATGAAGCCCTTCGGCGAGGAGCGGCTGCGCGCGGCGCTCGACCGCGTGCGCGCCGCGATGGGCGAACCGGCGGCGGCGCACGACCGTTTCGCGGAGGCCCTGGGCCGCGGGCCCATGAGCCGGCTCTTCGTGCGCAGCGGGCGCAGCATCGTGCCGGTCGCGGTGTCGCAGGTCGCGTGGTTCGAGTCGCAGGGCGACTACGTGGCCGCTCACGTGCCGCCCGCGCAGCACCTGCTCCACGTGGCGCTGAACCACCTCGAGGAGCGCCTGGACGCGCAGCGCTTCGTGCGTATCCATCGCACCTGCATCGTGAACCTGGACCACGTCGCCGCGTTCCGCCGCGGCCCCGAAGGGCGCCTGTACGCGGAGATGAAGGAGGGCGGGCGGCTGGACGTGAGCCGCGCCCGCGCGCGCGAGCTGAGGGCGCTCGCCCGCTAGCCACAATAAATCCCGCGCCCGTTCGTCTACCATGGCATGGGCCAGGCGGCGGACGCGAGCTGGATGACGGCGGAACAGGAACGGCGGATCAGCGCGCAGATCGCGCGCGAGCGGCCGCGGCTCGCGAGCTTCGTGAGGCGGCGCGTACCGGACGCGGCCGACGCCGAGGACATCCTGCAGGACGTCTTCTCCGAATTGGTCGAGGCCTACCGGCTGATGCAGCCCATCGAGCACGCGGGAGCGTGGCTCTTTCGCGTCGCGCGCAACCGCATCGTGGATTTCTTCCGCAAGAAGCGCCCCGAATCGCTCGAGGCGCTCCATGCCGGCCGCGAGGACGGCGAGGTGCTGGACGAATGGCTGCCCGCCTCCGACGGCAGCGGCCCCGAGGCGGCCTTCGTGCGCGGCGTGCTGATCGAGGAGCTGGAGGCGGCGCTCGCGGAGCTGCCCGCCGCGCAGCGCGAGGTGTTCATCGCCACCGAGATCGAGGGCCGCACCTTCCGCGAGCTCGCCGCGCAGGGTGGCGAGAACCTCAACACGCTCCTTTCGCGCAAGCGCTATGCGGTCCTGCACCTGCGCAGGCGCCTGCGCGACATCTACGAGGAATTCAACGAAACGGGAGAGACGACATGAAACGCTGGATCCTGCGCGGCTTCACCATCGCGTTCTTCATCGCGCTCGCGGTGGTGGTGGTGGGCTTCCTGGTGATGACGCTGTGGAACTGGCTCATCCCGCCCCTGTTCGGCGCGAAGCCGATCGACTTCATCCAGGCGATGGGCCTGCTCGTGCTGAGCCGCCTGCTGCTGGGCTTGCGCGGCGGCTTCGGCCACCGCATGCACTGGCGCGGGCGCATGCACGAGCGCTGGGCGCGGATGTCGCCCGAGGAGCGCGAGAAATTCCGCGAAGGCATGCGGGCCCGGTGCGGATTCCACCGCAAGGCCGGGGACGACCCGCAGGCCCCGTAGCGGCGCGGGCTAGACGATCCGGCAGGGAATCACCGCGTCCTCGTCCACGGTATAGACCGCGCACATGCGGTGGTAGCCGTCGGCGACGATCACCTTGGCGAGCCGCGGCTGGCGCACGAGCAGGATCGGCGAGAGCGCCTCGCCCTTGGCGATCCTCTCGTGGTCGCGCTGCACGTGGCTGTTGCTCACGCCCAGGAGCGAAAGGCCCGAGGCGCGGAAGATGTCCTTCGCCTTGAACGACGTGGGCTTCGCTTTGCGTAAGGCCACTATGTGCGCCCTCGCCTCGCTGCGCGGCAATACCAGTGACAGGTACTCGAGCGCGGCGGGATAGTTGGTCTCGCGCGGCGCCTTCGCCCAGCTGATCTCGATGCCCTGGTGTTTGGCCATGAATGCCTCCGATCCGGTTGTGATTCTAGCCGCCGTAGGTAGAATCGGCTGGCCATGAAGACATTCGCCCGCCTCGCATTTTTCCTCGCCGTTTCCACCGCGCAGGCCGCGGTCGCGCCGGCGCCTGACTGGAAAGCCCTCAACGCCGAATCGATCGCGCTCTACCGCCAGGGCGACGTGAACGGCGCCATGCTCACCGGCGCGAAGGCGATCGAGGCGGCCGCCGCGCAGCTCGGGCCCGACAACCCGGCGGTGGCCACCGTGGTCTCCAACGTGGCGCGCATGATGGACATCTCCGGCCACGATGCCGACGCCGAGGCGCTCTACCGTCGCGCGCTCGCGATCCGCGAGAAGGCGCTCGGGCCGGACCACCTCGAGGTCGCGAGCACTTTGAACAACCTGGGCTCGGTGCTGCGCGAGCAGGGCAAGGCGGCCGAGGCCGCGCCGTATTTCGAGCGCGCGCTCGCGATCCGGGAGAAGGCGCTGGATCCCGGCAACGTGGATGTCGCCGCAAGCCTCAACAACCTCGCCGTCACCTATCGCGCCCTCGGGCGCTATGCCGAGGCCGAGCCGCTCTACCTGCGCTCGCTCAAGATCCGCGAGAAGGCGACCGGGCCCGAAAGCGCGGAAGTCGGCGCCACCCTGCACAACCTGGCGGCGCTCTACGACGCGCAGGGACAGTTCGACAAGGCCGAGCCGATCTACCGGCTCGCGCTCGACGTGCGGCGCAGGGCCTTGCCCGCCGACGACCTGGATCTCGCGGCGACATTGAGCGGCCTGGGCGAGCTCTACCTCGCGACCCACAATGCCGACAAGGCGCTGCCGCTGCTCCAGCAAAGCCTCGCGATCCGCGACAAGCGCCTGCCCGCCAAGCATCCCGACCTGCTCGCCGCGCGCCGCGACCTGTATGCCGCGCACGCCTCGCGCGGCGAGTTCGCGCTCGCCGAGCAATATGCCGGGGAAGGGCAGGTGACCGTGAGCGAGGAGCAACGCCGGCGCCTGTCCATCCCGATCCCCTCCGCGGGGATGTCGCCAACGCGCCTGCAGTAACCCGTCGCCCGCGGCCGCGGGTCCTTGCTAGAATCTTTCCTTCGCAAGGACCCATTCCATGGCAAGCGTCGAAGAGCTCTCCGTCGAGGAGATCCGCAAGCGCTACCTCGATCCCGACGAGCCCGTATCGCCGCGCGTGCTCTCCCGGCTGCAGCGCGATTCGCGCCAGGGCGTGCAGAAGCTCTACGCCTCGCTCAGGAAGCGCTACGAGCGCGAGCGCGAGGAGCGGCTGCGCCTGGACGCGATGCTGCACTTCGAGAAGGTGCTCTGGAAATCCGGCATCCACGACATCGCGGGCGTCGACGAGGCGGGCATGGCCCCGCTCGCCGGCCCCGTGGTGGCCGCGGCGGTGATGTTCCCGCCGGAAACCTACATCGCGGGCATCAACGATTCCAAGCAGGTGGACGCGCCCACGCGGGAGAAGCTCGCGGTAAAGATCCGCGAGCGCGCCTCGGGCGTCTCGGTGGGCATCGCCACGGTGGAAGAGATCGACGCCATCAACATCTACCACGCGGGCCTGCTCGCCATGCGCCGCGCGGTCGAGGGCCTGCCGCGCCCGCCCCAGCACGTGCTCGTGGACGCGCGCACGGTCCCGGGGATCACGATGCCGCAGAACGCCTTCAACAAGGGCGACGGCCTCAACTTCACGATCGCGGCCGCCTCCATCATCGCCAAGACCGAGCGCGACCGCATGATGCAGCTGCTCGACCGCGAGCATCCGGGCTACGGGCTCGCGGGCCACAAGGGCTATCCCACCGCCGAGCATCGCGACGCGGTCGTGCGCCTGGGCCCGTCGCCCATCCATCGCATGTCGTTCCCGGTGATGCACGAGCTGCAGGGCGAATGGTCGAAGCTCTTCTACGAGCTTCGCCAGCGCCTGTGGGACGCGGCGACGCGCGAGATGCTGGCGGCGTTCGAGTCGGAGCTGAACGAGCACGCCAGGACCCTTCCGGAGGTCGAATGCAGGAAGCTTCGCCTCATGGTGGGCAGGAAATGGAAGGTCCTCGCGGAAGCCTAGGCGCGAGGAGCGTGGAGCGAGGCACGAGGCACGAGGCACGAGAATGAAATACAAGGACTACTACGCGGCGCTGGGCGTGAAGCGCGAGGCGAGCGCCGACGAGATCAAGAAGGCTTACCGGAAGCTCGCGCAGAAATTCCATCCGGACGTCACGAAGGATCCGGCGGGCGAGGAGAAATTCAAGGAGATCGCCGAGGCGTACCAGACCCTCAAGGATCCCGAGAAGCGCGCCGCCTACGACCAGCTCGGCACCGGCTTCCAGCCGGGCCAGGATTTCCGCCCGCCGCCCGACTGGGAGCAGCAGTTCCGCCAGCGCGCGGGCAACGGCGCGGACTCCTTCTCGTTCGACGACCTCGACCTTGCGGATCTCTTCGAGAGCCTGCGCGGCCATGCGCGGGGAGGGCGCTCCCGCGCCTCCTCGATGCAGTTCCCGGGCGAGGACTACGAGGCGACGGTGCACCTCAGGCTCGAGGACGCGCATCGGGGCACGCAAGCCGAGCTGCAGCTCGACGGCCGCAAGATCACCGCGCGCATTCCCAAGGGGGCGTCCGACGGCATGCGGCTTCGCCTTCGCGGGCAGGGCGGCAAGGGCGTGAACGGCGGGCGCGACGGCGACCTCTTCCTCAACGTGGCGCTGCATCCGCACCCGCTCTTCCGTCCCGCGGGGCACGATCTCTACCTCGACCTGCCGCTCACGCCGTGGGAAGCGGCCCTCGGCGCCACCGTGGAGGTCCCCACGCTCGACGGCGCGGTGAACCTCAAGGTGCCGCCCAATACCACCGCGGGGCGCAAGTTGAGGCTCGCGCGCAAGGGGCTCGCGAAGGCCGGGGGCGGCGAGGGCGACCTCTTCGCCATCGTGCAGATCGTGAATCCCACGGTGCTGAACGAGCGCGAACGCGAGCTCTTCAGGCAGCTCGCCGAGCAATCCAAGTTCGATCCGCGCGCCCATTTCGCGGGGGAGGGTTCCGATGGCTGATCCCGACGTCGTCTTCCTGGAAACGCACACGCGGGTGACGGTGGTGGAGGTCGCGCGCTGCTCGGGGTTTTCGGAGGAGATGGTGCGCGAGCTCGTGGACTACGGAGCGCTCGACGCCCAGGACGACATGCTTCCGGGCGCCTGCGTGGGGCGCCTGCGCGTGGCGGCGCGGCTCGCCGGGGATCTCGAGCTCGAAACGCCGGCGGTGGCGCTCGTGCTGCGCTACCTGGAACGCATCGAGTCGCTGGAGGACGAGGTCCGGCGGCTGCACGCCCAGATCACGGCGCCGCGCCGCTAGGGCTGCTCAAGCGCGCGCGAGCGCGAGGCTGGCGGCGGCTATTCCTCGAAGGTCGCCCACTCGCGCGTGGCGCGGGCGGCGGCCGTGCGCGTATAGAAGAATCCGTCGCGCACGAATCCGGAGATGAGGGTGGCCTTGGCGGCGACCACGCGGCCGTTCGGCGCGCGATCCACGATCACCTCGTCGGGAAGCCCGTCGAGCAGGTGGAAGGGAGCAAGGCGCCCGTCCGCGAAGCGGGAGGGATAGATCTTCTGCGTGGCGAAGTCGTAGAAGGCCGGGCGAAACCCGAGCGACGCGTTCTCCTGGCTGCGCCCGCCCGTGTCGGCGTGGACCACGTTCTCGCGTTTCAGCACGTTCTCGTTCATCACGCGTTTCACTGTGTGTCTCCCGGCGGGCATTCCATGTCTTCCCGCGATGAGCCCAGTCTCCGCGAGTTGCGTTCCGGGTTCTATGGGAAATGTCTCAAACGAAGGCGCGTCAAATGCCGCACTTGCCGATGAGCGGTCATCCCGGGGGGATGTAGGGCATTTTCCGAGGCGTCTCTTACTGATGAAACCCGAACGGCTTTTCGGGATTTACGCTCGCCGGCCACGGGCGGCCGGCGTCTGATGTGCGCTCCACCAACCACCGAGGGAGGCCCTCGTGAACATCCGCATCACCTGCATCGCCGCGGCGTGCGCCGCCGCCGCATTCTTCGCCTCCGGCGCCCTGGCCGCCGAGGAGACCAAGGCGCCCACGCAGCAAAGCCGCTTCTCCACCTGCGCCCACGAATCCAAGGGGCTGCGCGGCGACGACCACCAGAACTTCATGAGCGACTGCCTGAAGGGCCGCGAGGCCGAGGCCGCGGAGATCAAGAAGGACGCGGTGTCGCATCGCGCGGCGGGCGAGCCGGGCCTGCAGCAGACGAAGATGAAGGTCTGCAACGAGGAGGCCGGCCAGAAGAACCTGCATGGCGACGAACGCCATGCGTTCATGAGCGCCTGCCTCAAGGGCCAGTAAAGGGCCGGGGCCGGCACGCGCCGGCCTTGGCACGGCTCCTGCATGAGTGGGACTCGCCCGGCATAGATCGGTAATCGTGTCCCACCCATGGAGCCCAAGACGATGGACTTTCCGATTTCCCAGCAGTCGACCAGCAGCCTTTCCAACGAAACCACGGCGCGCCCGCGAGCCGCCCTCGCCCCGCATCGCGTGAACGCCGTCACGGCGTACATCGACGAGCACCTGGCCGAATCGGTGGGCGTGCGCCGCCTCGCGCAGGTGGTGAACATGAGCCCTTTCCACTTCGCGCGGATGTTCAAGGGCGCGCTGGGCGTTCCGCCCCACGCCTACATCACGAACGCCCGGATGGAGCGCGCCAAGCGCCTGCTCGCGACGAGCGAGCTGCCGCTGCGCGAGGTGGCCACGACCGTCGGCTACCAGACCCAGGCGCATTTCACCGGCGTCTTCCACAAGCACGTGGGCGTCACGCCGCGCACGTACCGGCTTTCCGCCCGCGGGGAAAACTTACCTGCCGCGGTCGCGGCGGCAAGTGCCAACGCGTTGCGGGCGGCGACCGATACGGCGCTTTCGGAGGCAATGTCGCCGGCCTAGCGGCCGGTCCTCCGGAATCGTCCTGCACGAGGTACCGCGCGGCCGACCGCAAGTCGTCGACGAACCGCGCCCGGGCCTGCGGCCGCTTTTCCACCCGGAAACGTGACGTGCGTCACAGCGCCGTTGTCGGTATTCGGAGACGTTTACCGGCCGTCGGTTCCGCCTCGCCGCCGGTCGCCGTCATTAGTGTTGCAAGGCCGCCGGCGCGATGATTCCGATACGGCGGGAAAGGTTCTTCGGGACCCCGCCGGACTGGAGCCGCAAATGCTTCGTTGGATGTGGGGTGGCACCTTGCTCGCCGTCTCGCTGGCCGCTTCGGCGGGCAACGACGGGGTGGTGGAGCTTCGCACCAAGGCCCTCGCGTCGGCATCGGCTGCCAGCAACTCGGTGCTCGCGGGGCCGATGAGCGGTACCACGCACCGCCTCGACGAGCCCTTCCTGCCCGTGCACGATCCGCTGCCGGTGATCGTGCAGGAGGCCGAGCAGGTGCAGAGCGTGCACGCCAGCCGCTGCGACGGCAATTCCAGCTCTCTGTGCTACGACGCGGCCGACGGCCGCCTGGTGTATCGCGGCGCGCGCGAGTACATGCCCAAGGTTACCGGGCTGTCGCCCGAGAGCGTCTCGGTGCGCCGCAACACGGTGGTCTTCAAGTACTCCTTCAGGTAGCCGCAGCCCCCCGGCTTCGCCGCGGAAAGGGCCTGATAGCCGCGTCGGAGGCTGCTGACACGGAGCCTCGCGCGGCGACCGAAGGAACCTCCGGCGACAGCAATCTCGAGATCCTCGCCACGTCCGACGCCAACACGCCGATCGCGATGGGCGCGCCGCCGCGTAGCCGTGGCCCGGGGTCTGGCAAAATGCCAGGCCTCGATGTCCCGCGACACCTCCGACTCCCGCCGCCCCATCGCGCTCTGGCTCCTCGCCTGCTGCGCGCTCGTTTTCGCCATGGTGATGGTGGGCGGCCTCACGCGCCTTACGCATTCGGGCCTGTCGATCGTCGAATGGCAGCCGGTGATGGGCGCGCTCCCGCCGCTCGACGAGGCGGCATGGCGCGAGACCTTCGACAAGTACAAGCTCACGCCGGAGTTCCGCCAGCGCAACTTCGGCATGACGCTCGAGGATTTCAAGGGGATCTTCTGGTGGGAATACTTCCACCGGCTGCTCGGGCGTTTCATCGGCGCGGCCTTCCTCGTGCCCTTCCTTTATTTCCTCGCCCGCGGGCGCCTCGCCGCTGCGCTCGCGTGGCGCCTGGCGGGCATCTTCGCGCTGGGCGGCCTGCAGGGCGCCGTGGGCTGGTTCATGGTGAAGAGCGGGCTGGTGGACGATCCGCGCGTGAGCTCCGTGAGGCTCGCCGCGCACCTGGGCATCGCGTTCCTCATCTACGCCGCGATGCTGTGGGTGGCGCTGGGGCTGATGGCGCCAGGAGCCCGCCGCGCCCGGCCGGGCACCGTGGCGCTCGCCCGGGGGCTCGTGGTCGTCGTCTTCGCGATGGTGCTGTCGGGTGCCCTCGTGGCCGGCATCCACGCCGGATACGCCTACAACACCTTTCCCACGATGAACGGGCAGTGGATCCCCGACGAGGTGATGGCGATCGAGCCCGCGTGGAAGAACTTCGTCTACAACATGGCCACCGTGCAGCTCGACCACCGCGTCATCGCGATGCTGGTCGCCCTGGGCACGGCCGTTGCATGGTGGCAGGTGCGCGGGGAGAGCCCGGCGCCATCCGGCGCCCGGACCTGGGCCAATGCCCTCGCGATCGCCGTGGTCCTGCAGGTGTGCGCCGGCATCGGCACGCTGCTGCTGCGCGTGCCGGTCCCCCTCGCCGCCATTCACCAGGCGGGCGCCCTGGTGGTCTTCACCTGCGCCCTGGGCCTCGCCCATGCCGTGGGCGGCGGGTACCCCGAAGTCCGGCGCGCATTACAAGCGTAGGAGAACGAGCCGCCGGTTTTGTGACGCAGTTCACGCGCGGGATGCGCAATCGCCCCTAAGATCGCCGGGAATAACAACGGCGACCCAGGGCACGATGAACGGCGCGCGGTCCTTGCAGGCGGCGAACTCGAAGCAGGCGGTGAGGCTGCGCCGCTTCATGCTCGCCATCGGCGCCTACGGCATCTCGGTCGTGCTGCTGGGCGTCGCGCACCTGCTCGACCTGATCGCCTTCCCGCCGGTGCTCGCCACCGCGGCGACCATGTTCGGCGTGAACGTTGTCTTCTACCTGCTCTACCGCAGCGGGATCAACGAGAAGTTCTCCGACCCGAGCCTCACCTGGGCGCAGGTGCTCACCGGCATCGCGATCCTCCTCTTCGTGGTCTACCACCTCGACCGCGAGCGGGGCCTCGCGCTGATGGTGTCGATGCTCGTGCTTTCGTTCGGCGCCTTCCGGTTCAGCACGCGCGAGTACCTCACGGCCGCGGGCCTGGTCCTCGCCGGGTACGCGTTCGTCATCAACCTGCTCATGTGGCGCAAGCCCGACCAGGTGAACGTGTGGCTGGAGGCCTTCCGGTGGATCACGCTCGCCCTCGTCCTGCCGTGCTTCGCGCTCATCGGCGGGCGGCTCTCCGAGATGCGCTCGCGCCTGCAGCGCACCAACGACGAGCTCTCCTCGGCGCTCGACATGATCCAGAAGATGGCCACGCACGACACGCTCACGTCGCTGCCCAACCGCGCGCTCTTCAACGAAACGCTGGTGCACGCGCTGGGCCGCGCGACGCGCCAGCGCCGCGGGCTCGCGCTCTTCTTCCTCGACCTCGACCGCTTCAAGTACGTGAACGACACGCTGGGCCACACCGTGGGCGATCGCGTCCTGCAGGAAGCGGCGCGCCGGCTCACCTCGGCGGTTCGCGCGAGCGACATGGTGGCGCGCCTGGGCGGCGACGAGTTCGTGCTGCTCATGGAGGATTTCCACGAGCCGGCGCTCCTGTCGGAGGTGGCGGCCAAGATCCTCGCTGTCTTCGGCCCGAGCTTCATCGTGGACGGGCACGAGCTGGGCCTCTCGGCGAGCATCGGCATCTGCGCGTATCCGGCCGACGGCATCGACGCCCAGGCGCTGCTTTCCAACGCGGACATCGCGATGTACCGCGCGAAGGAGCAGGGCCGCAACTGCTACTGCTTCTACTCGGCGGAGTTGAACCACCTCACCCAGGAACGCCTCTCGCTCGAGGCGGGGCTGCGCCACGCGCTCGAGCGCGGCGAGCTCGACGTCTTCTACCAGCCGAAGATCGACTTCGCCACCGAGCGCGTGACGGGTGTCGAGGCGCTCATCCGCTGGCGCCATCCCACGCTGGGCGTCCTGCAGCCCGACCGCTTCATCCCGCTTGCCGAGGAGATGGGCGTGATCGTGCCCATCGGCTACTGGACGCTGCGCCGCGTGTGCGAGCGTGCCCGCCGCTGGCAGGACATCGGGCTGTCGATGCCGGTGGCCGTGAACCTCTCGGCGACCCAGTTCACGCAGCCTGACCTCGTGAGCGAGCTCTCCTCGATCCTGCGCGCGAGCGGCGTCGCACCGCACATGATCGAGCTCGAGATCACGGAGAGCATGGTGATGCGCGACCCGGACCGCGCGGTGCGCGTGATGGACACGCTGCGGGCCATGGGCGTGCGCATCACGATCGACGACTTCGGCACCGGGCACTCGTCGCTGGGCTACCTCAAGCGCTTCCCCATCGACCGCCTCAAGGTGGACCGCTCCTTCGTGCGCGACCTGCCGCACAACGGCGACGACGTGGCCATCACGCGCGCGGTGATCGCGCTCGCCCACAGCCTCAAGATGACGGTGGTCGCCGAGGGCGTCGAGCACCAGGAGCAGTTCGACCTGCTGCGCAAGGAGGGCTGCGACGAGTTCCAGGGCTACTTCTGCGCGCGCCCCCTCGAGGAAGACGACCTCATGAAGTTCCTCGCCGGCCGCTCGACACCGGGCCACGAGGGCGTGGCGGGCGCGGCACGCCGGCACCTGCACCTGGTGAGCGAGCGCGCGGTCCCGCGCTGAATCTTCTCGCGCCCCGCGCCTAGTCCATCTGGACGCCGCCGTTCACGTCGAGGATCTCGCCCGTGATGAAGCCCGCGAGGGGGGAGACGAGGAAGCGCACGGCGTAGGCGAATTCCTCGGGCTTGCAGAAGCGTCCCACGGGGATGCTCGCGAGGAGCTGGCGGCGCTGGGCCTCGTTCAACGGCTCGATGGCGCGGGAACCCTCGACGGCGCCCACCGCCACCGCGTTCACCGTGATGCCTTGGGCGGCGGTCTCGCGTGCGAGGGCGAAGGTGAGGGAGGCGAGACCGCCGTGGGCCGCGGCGAGTGCCGCGCCGGACTCCGCGCCCGCGCTCTTGGCCGCGAGCGACAGGACGTTCACGATGCGCCCGTCGTTGCGCTTGCGCATGCCGGGGATGACCGCGCGGCTCCAGTAGTACGCGCCGTCCAGGTGCGCGGCCGTGACGCGCCGCCACTCGGCGGCATCGGTGGTGTCGATGCGCGAGGCGGGCGGCGCCTCGGCGCCGTTCACGAGGATGTCCACCGGGCCCAGCACCTTCTCGATCTTCTGGTGCGCCTCGCGCACGGCTTCCGCATCCGTGGAGTCGCAGGGCACGGCGCACGTCGTGCCGCGCAGGAAGCGCACGAGGCTGTCCAGCCGCATGGCGTCGACGTCCACCAGGGCCACCTGCGCCCGCTCTTCGAGGAGCGCGCGCACCACGGCAAGCGCCGCGGGGCCGGTGGCGCCGGTGACTACGGCCGTCTTGCCCGCGAGCATCGTCACCCCGCCAGGATGCGAAGGCCGTTGGCCTTCTCTTGCGCCTCGATCATCGAGGCGATGAGCTTGTCGCCGAACCCGAGGGCGACGGCCTGCGAGTAGGACTGCTGCACCGCGGCGCCGACGAAGGCCCCCACGGGCAGCGACTCCGCGAGGTGCGTGTAATAGCGCAGGTCCTTGGCGGCGTTCACGATGGAGAATTTCATGCGCGTGAGATCGCCCGCGATCGCGCCGCCGCCGATCATCTGGAAGATGCTGGAGTTGAGCGCGCCCTGCGAGACCACCTCGAAGAGCTTGTCCAGCCGCACGCCCGCCTTCGCCGCGACGGCGAAGGCTTCCGCGATGCTGGCCGCGATGGTGAGCGCCATGAAGTTGTTCACGAGCTTCAGGGTGTGGCCCGCCCCGGGCGGGCCCACGTGGAAGATATTCTCGCAGTACGCCGCGAACACGGGGCGCAGCTCTTCCAGCGTGGCGGGCTCGGCACCCACCATCGTGTTGAGCCGGCCTTCCTCGGCCTCCTTGGGCGTCCTGGCGAGCGGCGCATCGACGAAGGCGGTGCCCTTGGCCGCCAGCGCCTCGCGGATGCGTGCCGTGGAGCCCGGTTCCGACGTGGAGGTGTCCACGACGAGGAGCCCCGGCCGCGCGGCCTCCATGAGCCCGCCCGCCCCGAGGACGATCTCCTCCACCTGCGGCGAGCTCGCCACGCAGATCAGCACCGCGTCCGATTGCCGCGCCACCTCGGCGTTGGTGGCGCACTCCTTGCCCCCCGCGGCCAGGATGTCGGCGAGCCGCGAGCGGTCGCGGTTCACCTTGACCGACAGCCCGAAGCCCTTGCGAAGCAGGTTCGCGGCCATGCCGTGGCCCATCATGCCGAGCCCGACGAGGCCCACGCGCCGAATTTTCATCCTGGCTCCTGTGGTGGATTCACGGGATACGTTCCCGGAGATTAGAGCAGAATTGCGCATCCGGGGAGCCTTGGGAGGCATCGGAATCGCGTGAAAAGCCTGATCGCAACGGCGGTCGCGGTCTTTTTCTGGTGCACGGCGGCGCACGCCGGTGCGCCATCGGTCAGCGCGGGCAGCCGCCATAACGTGGCGGTGCATGCCGACGGGACCGTGCGCTCCTGGGGCGACGATTCGAATGGCCAACTGGGGCTCGGCCGCACGCTCGCGGCTTCGAAGGCCTCGCAAGTTATCGGCATCTCGAACGTTTCCCAGGTGAGCGTGGGGTCTCACCACGTCGTCGCGCTGCTCAAGGACGGGACGGTCTGGGCCTGGGGCCAGAACACGAACGGCCAGCTTGGCGACGGCACGACCACCAGCCGCTCCGTTCCTTCGCCGGTGGCGAACCTCATCGGCGTGATCGCCGTCGCGGCCGGGTCCGACCACACACTTGCGCTCACCGCCGACGGCACGGTGTGGTCGTGGGGCATCAACTACGAGGGCGAGCTCGGGTACGACGACGGCGACCTGGTTCCCCACCCGGTGCCGCGATTGCCCTTGATCCGCAAGATCGCCGCAGGCTACGAGACGAGCTTCGCGATCGACAGCGACGGGAACGTGTGGAGCTGGGGCAAGAACGACTACGGCCAGCTTGGAGACGGCACGCACACTGATCTCTACACCGGCCGCTCGGATGCGCGCCGCGCGCAATTGCCGCAGGGCATCGCGGTCATCGCATCGAACGGGCTGCACAGCGTCGCCGCCACGGCCGGTGGGCTCGTCTACACGTGGGGAGCGAACGACTCCGGCGAGCTCGGCAGTGGCAACACCACGGGCCGCGAGACGCCGGCGCTCGTGCCGGGGCTTTCGGGCATCGTCTCGGTCGCCGCCGGAGCCAACCACACGCTCGTCGCGCGCAACGATGGCGTCGCCTTCGCGTGGGGCGACGGGTACGGGGGAGAGCTGGGCGACGGCATGTTCAATCCATCGAACATCCCGGTCCAGGTGACCGGTGGGCCGCCCTTCGACGCGGTAACCGCCGGGTGGTACCTGTCGGCAGCCCACGCACGCGACGGATCCGTCTGGTCGTGGGGCTACAACTACATCGGCCAGGTGGGCGACGGCACTACGGACTCCCAGGGCGCGCCCGTGCGCATCCAGGGATTGCCATCGATCGTTTCCATCGCGACCGGGGGCTATCACACGTTTGGCGTCACGGCCGATGGCAAGGTCTACGGGTGGGGCGCGAACGATTTCGGCGAGCTCGGCGACGGTGTGCGGCCGCTGCAGTCGACGCCGGCGATCGTTCCGGGCGCGAGCGGCGTGACGGATGTCGCCGCGGGCGGCGTCCATACGCTCGCGTTGAAATCGGACGGCACGTTGCTCGCGTGGGGTGGGAACGACGGCGGCCAACTGGGCGACGGGACGACCTCGGCGCATTCGTCGGCCGTCGCGGTGACCGGCATTTCCGGCGTGGTGCAGGTCGAGGCCGGTTACTACTACTCCGCGGCGCGCAAGAACGATGGCACCGTGTGGACATGGGGTTCTGGCTATGGCGGCCCTCTGGGCCAGGGGGACCAGGACAACCGCCTCACGCCGACTGAGGTCCCCGGCCTCCCGGCGATCAAGTCGATCGCGGCCGGCAGCGGGCACGTGCTGGCCGTGGCGAACGACGGTACGGTGCTGGCGTGGGGCTCCAATTACGTCGGGCAGGTCGGCGATGGCACCACGACCGATCGCCTCTCGCCGATCGCCGTGCCAGGCCTCTCCAGCGTGACGAAGGTCGCCGCGGGCGGCTCGCACAGCCTCGCGCTCAAGTCCGACGGCACCGTTTGGGCGTGGGGCGACAACTACGAGGGCGAGCTGGGCGACGGCACCAACAACGACCGCGCCACTCCCGCGCAGGTGCCGGGCCTCTCGTCGGTTTCCGCGATCGCCGCCGGCGACTCGATGAGCTTCGCGTTGCTCACCGATGGAACCGTGTGGGGCTGGGGCGCGAACTGGGGCGGCCAGCTGGGCGATGGTTCGGGATACAGCCAGGTGCATCCGGTGAAGGTGGACCTGCCGTCGAGCATCATCGCGATCTCCGCGGGCGGCGGTGGCGGCCTCGCGCTGCGCAATGACGGAACCGTGTGGGCGTGGGGACAGAACGTCGCCGGCAGCGTGGGCGATGGCACTTTCGTCGATCGCTATTCGGCGGTGATCGTGGTGCGCGAGGGTGGCGCCGGCAGTCTCGAGACCAACGACTGGTTCCTCGACTTGAATCCCGCCGTCGCGAAGACGATTCCCGCCGATCGCATTCCCGTGTTCCTCGTGGTCACGCAGAACGCCTCGGGCGCGGTCACGGCGACGGTGAAGTTCCGCGGCCAGGACATCGGGCATACCGCGAACATCTATGCCTTCGCGGTGGCGCCGGCCTCGACGCTGAAGAACTTCAACGCCAAGAGCGCGCACGTGATCGGCTACGCGAAGAGGGCCGACGGGACGAAGGACGATGCGACGCCGTGCGTCCTCGCGCAGCTCAATACGTCCGGACAGCTGCAGCAGTCGTCCGCCTCCACGCTGTCCGCCTACACGAGCGGCGTGCTCGGGGCGCAGGGGCAGGCGGTGACCGTGATTTCGAGCGGTGCGTCGGGCAATGCCGCCGGGTCGACGTTCTTCGTGGGATACGGCCCCGACTCCTCGACGATGATCTCCGGTGGAACCAACCGCAGCGCGGTCACGGTGCCGGGATCCGTGACCTGCCAGCCGCAGCCGCCGCAGACCGGATGGTGGTGGAACCCGAGCGAGCCCACGCGCGGCTACTCCATCGAGGTGCAGGGCAACCGGTTCTTCTACGCGGTCTTCCAGTACGACGTCTCGGGCCGCTCGACGTGGAACGTGGCCTCCGGCGCCGCGTCGCTCGACGGCTCGTATCTCACGGGCGATCTCCTCAACGTGGTGGGCGGCGTGACCCTGGGCGGCGCGTACAAGCCTTTCACGAGCTACACGACAGTGGGCACGGTGACGCTGCAGTTCTCCGATCCGCAGCATGGCGTGATGACCTGGCCCGGCGGCACGACCTCGATCGAGCGCCAACCGGTCGCGCCGGACACGCTTTCATTGGCGCCGTTGCCGAACGTGCCGGAGACCGGCTGGTGGTGGAATCCGGACGAATCGGGACGCGGCTTCTTCATCGAGTGGCAGGGCGACTGGATCGACCTCGTGGGATACATGTACGACGACGCGGGCAATCCGGTCTGGTACATCACCGCGTTCCAGGTGAGCGACGCGCGCTCGATGAGCGGCAGCTGGTGGACTTTCGCGAACGGGCCGGTGATGGGGCAGCCGTTCAAGCCGGGCACGCGCACCAGCGACAACTTCGCCCCGGTGAGCATCACGTTCAGCGCGCCGGATGCCGGCATCATGACGCTGCCCAACGGGCGCAGCACGCGAATCATCCGGGAGCGCTTCTGAGCAGCGCCCAATTCCGCTTCTACGAGGAGCTGAACGACTTCCTGCCGGCCGTTCACCGCAAGCGGGATTTCGAGATCGGCATCGACCGCGCGCGCTCGGTGAAGGACGCGATCGAGTCGGCGGGCGTGCCGCACACGGAGGTGGATCTCATCATGGTGGACGGCCGTTCGGTGGGCTTCGGGCACCTGCTCACGGGCGGCGAGCGCGTGGCGGTATACCCGATGTTCGAGGCGCTCGACATCACCCCGCTCGTGCACCTGCGCCCGCGGCCGCTTCGCGATCCGCGCTTCGTGGCCGACGGCCACCTGGGAAAGCTCGCGCGCCACCTGCGCATGGCGGGCTTCGACACGCTCTGCGACAACGATTGGGACGACGACGAGATCGTGCAGGTCTCCCTCGTTCAGAAGCGCACCATCCTCACGCGCGACAAGGGGATGCTCCGCCGCAAGGAGGTCGAGCGCGGATACTTCGTGCGCGCGACCGAAAGCGAGGCGCAGCTCGCGGAAGTGGTTCGCGCGCTGCAGCTCGAATCGCTCGTCGCGCCGTTCTCGCGCTGCCGCGAATGCAACATGCCGATCGAGGATGTCGCGAAGGAGGAGGTGATCGGCGCGCTTCCCGACAAGGTGCGCGGCTTCTATGACCGCTTCAAGCGCTGCCCGGGCTGCGGTCGGGTCTACTGGGAGGGAACCCATTTCGCGCGAATGCGGGCTATTTTCGAGAGGCTGCCCTAGAATGCTCCGCATGGACTTCCGGTTTGCCTGCGGTTGGCTGGTGGCGCTGGCGCTCGCCGCGACGGCCGTGCACGCGCAGGCGCCCGAAGGCGAGATCGCGAGCCTCACGGGCAAGGGCGAATACCGCCACGGGCAGCAGGGCGCGTGGTCGCCCGCGGCCGTGAAGCAGCATCTCTTCGCGCTCGATTGGCTGCAGACGCTGGACCTGAGCCGCATGGTGCTGCGCTTCAGCGACGGAAGCACCGAGTTCATCGGGCCCAACAGCCAGTTCCACGTGGTGAAGGTCGCCACCTCCTCGGACCCGAAGACGATCCTCGAGCTCAACAAGGGCCGCATGTGGAGCCAGTCGAAGACGGCGCCGGGCGGCCTCGAGGTGCGCACGGGCTCGGCGCTCGCCGCGGTGCGCGGCACCGACTGGGAGCTGGTGGTGGACGGCGACACGACCGTCCTGTCGGTCTTCAGCGGCGAAGTGGAATTCTCCAACGAGCAGGGCGGCGTGCTCGTGAAGCCCAACGAACAGGCGCGCGCGGAGAAGGGCAAGGCCCCGGTGAAGCTGCTGCTGCGCACCTCGCGCGAGCGCATCCAGTGGGTGAGCGCGTTCACCGTGGACCCGGGCCGCTATGCCGAGCCTGCGGCGGGGCGGGACGCGCGCTACGCGCAGATCTCCGCGCTGGTTCGCAGCGGCGAGCTCGCCGAAGCGTACGCGCGAACCCGCTCGCTCGCGGACGCCGGCGATGCGCCCGCAGTCGCCTTCCTGCTGCTCGCCGATTTCGAGGTCTATCGCGGCGAGTTCGTCGCCGCGCGCGCCACGCTCGAGCGCGGAGGGCGGCGTTTCCCGCAGGACGTGCGCTTCGAGGCGGCCGGCGCGCGCCTCGCGTTCCTCGAAGGCGACATCGAGGCGGCGCGCGCGCACGTTCGCGCGGCCCTCGCCCAGAACCCCGATTCTCCCGATGCGCTCGTGATGCTGGGCGACATCGAGCGCCACGAGGGGCACGCGCGCCAGTCGATCGCCGCCTATGGCCGCGCGGTGGAGGTCTCGGCCGGGGACGCGCGCGCCTGGTACGGGCGCGGCGCCGTGCAGGGCGAGCGCGAGAACGTCGCCGCCGCCCGCTCGGACCTCGCGAAGGCCATCGCTCTGGACGCAACGGATGCCACCTACCGGGCCGAATCGGGAACCGTCGAAAGCTTCGCCAACAACCTCGCGGGCGCGAGGGGCGAGCTCAATGCCGCCCTCGACCTGCAGCCCGACAACTACGTGGCGCTCGCGGGCCTGGGGCTCGTGGAGCTCAAGGCGGGCGACGTCGAGGGCGCGCTCGCCGCGCTGCAGAAGGCGAGCGCCATCGAGCCGCGTTACGCGCGCGCCCACGTGTATCTCGCCGCCGCGTATTACCAGCAGCGCCGCGACGACGCCGCGCTCTTCGAGCTGGGCCGCGCCACCGAGCTCGATCCCAACGATCCGCTGCCCTACCTGCTCGTGAGCCTCATCCGCCTCGACCGCATCGAGCCGGTGGCGGCCGTCGAGCAGGCGCAGGAAGCGTTGAAGCGCATCCCGTATTTGAAGTCGTTGAACCAGGTTTCCGACAACCAGAAGGGCGTGGCGAACGTGGGCTCGCCGCTCGCCTTCGTGGGGCTCGAGTATTGGGCGCGCAGCGCCGCGCACGAGTCGTACCTGCCCTTCTGGGGCGGCAGCCACCTCTTCCTCGCCGACCGCTACCCGGGCGACTTCGACAAGCGCTCGGAGCTGATGCAGGGCTTCATCACCGACCCGTCGGCGTTCGGCGCCTCGAACCGCTTCCACTCGCTGGTGGTCGAGCCGGGAAACTTCGGCACGGCGTCGCTGCGCTACAACCACAGCAACGACCTGCACCTCACCGAGCCGGTCATCACGGTGAACGGCAACGACACGAGCCGTTTCCCCGTCTCCTATTTCGGCGAGGCGATCTACACGCAGATCGACCCGGGCGACGCCGCGGTGTCGGCCAAGGCGCACACCTATACCGGCGCGATCGGCATGAAGCCCACGTACGACGTGTCCACGTTCATCTACGCGAACTACATCGACGTGGACGCGAAGCTCGGCAAGGCGTCGGAGACGGGCGACTTCGATCACATCAACGGCAATGCGTGGCGCGTCGACGGCGGCCTGCGCTATGCGCCGGACGCGCGCCAGAGCGTGTGGTTGAAGGCGGGCGGAAGCGGGCAGGACGCGACGTCCGACGAGGCGCTCTCGCTCGTGCAGCCCTCGGCGGCGTTCGTCCAGGGCTCGCATTTCACCCTCAAGCCGAAGGCTGCGGACGTGGCGCTGCGCCACACGTTCCTCGCCTCCGAGCGTTTCGAGTTCACCTGGGGCGCGGAGGGCTCGCGCGTCGACAAGGACGAGGTCCTCCTGCAGGATTCGTCGCTGCATGCGGTGCCCACGCCCGTCCTCGTCGATCGCCTGGACGAGACCGACCGCGACAAGTCCGATACGGTTTACGCCATGGCGCGCTGGCTCGACCCGCGCTGGCGCTTCGAGGCGGGCGCGGCGTGGATGGACTACCAGAAGGACCGCGATTTCCTCGTCACGCGCGATCCGAGCCGCGGCGGCACGGTGGCGCTCTCGGAATCGTACCGGCGCAAGAAGGTCGAGCCCCTGGCCGGCCTCGTCTGGCGCTACACCGATTCGCAGCTGGTGCGCGCCGCTTGCCGCCGCTGGATCCATCCCGCGAGCCTCGACACCCTGGCGCCGGTGGCGGTGGCCGGGATGCCGCTCGACGACCAGCTCGTCTATGCGGGCGGCACGCTGGACCAATGCCGCGCGCAGTGGGAATGGAATGACGCCCGCCGCACGTTCGCCACCGCGTTCGTGGAACGCTCGCGCGTGAAGAACCTCGTCTCGCCGCTCGACGGCGTGCAGAACACGGCTTCCGACCTGACGAACCTCGACCGGCTGCGCAATCGCGCCGTGACCGCTCCTCCCACGCCCGACCTCCTCGAGAACCCGCCGGTGTTCGGCGAGGGCGAAGTGAAGCGCGCGAGCGTGGCCCTCGACCACATCGTGAATCGCGTGGTGACGGTGCGCGCGTACTACACGTACAGCGAGACCGTGGTGGACGGCCCGGACTATCCCGGCCGCGTGCATCCCCAGGGCGCGAAGATTCCCTACATTCCCCGCAACCTGGTGAACCTGGGCGCGGTGTTCGCGCCGGGCTGGCATTCGCTCGTCTCGGTGTACGCCGTCTACCGCAGCGAGCGCTTCACCGACGAATTCAACGTGGCCGCGCTCGCCCTGCCCGCGGGCTGGGACGCGCAGGTGAATTTCTACATCGAGAGCCCCGACAAGCGCTGGAGCGTCGAGGCGTACGCGACCAACCTGCTCAAGAAGCCCCACGTCTCCGACGTGCTGGGCGCCATCGTGAGCTACCGGTTCTGAGCGTGCTCCGGCAGCCCTCCCTTTCCACGATGCCGCCCAGGGCGGCGGCCATCACGGCGGCCACGCTGATGCTGCTCTTCGGCGCGCTCACTTTCCTTCCCGCCTGGAAGACGCTGGAGCTCAAGGGCTTCGATTGGCTCTCCGTGCGCACGGCGCCGATGAGCTCCACCCGTCCCATCACCATCGTCGCGGTGGACGAGGCCTCGATGCAGGCCATCGGGATGCAGTGGCCCTGGCCGCGCGGCTTGCACGGCAAGCTCGTCGACAAGCTCACGCAGGCGGGTGCCCTGCTGGTGGTCTTCGACATGGTGTTCGCCGAGCCCTCCATGCTGGGCGCGCAGGACGACGCCGCGTTCGCGCGCTCGATAGCGCGCTCGGGCAACGTGGTGCTGGCGGCCGACCGGGTGTACGAGGAATCCACGCATGGGCGGCGGCTCATCCGCGTGGAGCCGCTCGAGGAGCTGCGCCAGGCGGGCGCGGCGAGCGCCTTTGCGGGCGTCACGGTCGATCCCGATTTCGAAGTGCGCATCGTGCCGCAGGGCGACGACGTGTTCTGGCGCGTGATCGCGCGGCGCGTGAACGAGAAGCGGCCGGGGCTCCTCGATTTTCCCGAGCCGGACCGCCAGGCGATGATCCGCTACGCCGGGCCCGAGCACACGTTCCCGTACCTTCCGTACTACCGGGTGCTCGAAGGGCTTCCGAAGGATGCGCTGCGCGACAACATCGTGATCGTCGGGCGGGAGTTGCGGGCTTCCACCGACCAGAAGGTCGCGGCGAACGACCTCTTCTTCACGCCGTTCTCGGCGGCCTCGGGTTGGCTCACGCCGGGTGCCGAGATCCACGCCAACGTCCTGGAGAGCGTGCTGCGCGGCGACACGATCGCGCCGGCACCCGAGTCCTCGCGCGTGCTGCTGCTCATCGCGGCCGTGGGTGTGGCCGCGTGGGCGATGCGCCGCTGGCGCCCGGTGGCGAGCGCGCTCGTGGGCGCGGGCCTCGTTGCCGCGGTGGGCGTCCTCGACTGGGCGCTTTTCGCGCACGCCCGCGTGTGGCTGCCGATCTTCGCGGCGGTCTCGGGCATCGTGGCCACCTACCTCGTCTTCGGCGGCGTCGTGTTCGTGGCCGAGCAGTACCGCAAGAGCGAGATGCGCCGCGCGTTCTCGCTCTACGTCTCGCGCGAGGTGGTGGACCACGTGCTGGCGAATCCGGACCGGCTCTCGCTGGGCGGCGAGCGGCGCGAGGTGACGATGTTCTTCACCGACCTCGAGGGCTTCACGCCGCTCACCGAGCGCCTGGGCGCCGAGCAGGTGGCGCGCATCCTCAACATGCATTTCTCGCGGGCCACGGCCATCATCAAGCGCCACGGCGGGACCGTGAACCGGTTCATCGGCGACGCGATCATGGCGATGTGGGGCGCCCCGATCGAGGATCCGCGCCAGGCGGTGGACGCCGTGCGTGCGGCCGTCGAGGTGCAGCGGGACCTCGTCGAGCTGCGCAAGGACCTCGTTCGCCAGGGGCTCCCCGAGATCCGCATGCGCATCGGCATCCACACGTGCGTGGCGGTGGTGGGCAACCTCGGCTCCGAGGACCGCTTCGACTACACCGCCATCGGCGACGGCGTGAACCTCGCGGCGCGCCTCGAGGGCGTGAACAAGCTCTACCACACGGGCATCCTCGTGAGCGGCGAGACCGCGGCCAAGATCGCAGGCGAGGTGGGGCTGCGCCCGGTGGACCGCGTGATCGTGAAGGGCAAGTCGGAGCCGGTGGATATCTACACGCCGTGCGAAGACGCCGCGCTGGTCGAGAAGACGGCCAGGGCCATCGCCGACTACCGGGCCAAGCGCTGGGACGAGAGCGAGCACGCGTGGCTCGAGATCTCGGCCGACCATCCGGAGGATCGCATCGCCGCGCTCTACCTCGAGCGCATCGAGCGCCTGCGCGCGGCCGCGCCGGCCCGCGAATGGAACGGCGCGGTGGAGCTGGAGAAGCTCTAGGGGCCCTGCGTCAGGGCGTGCAGTCCAGGTACAGGCTGCGATGCTCGTAGGCGTTCGCGGTCTTCGCGATGGTCCCGCAGACGTAGGTCACGTCGAGCGACTTGCGGTCCTTGGGCGAGGGATCGCCGCAGATGTCGTTGCTCGCGTCGAGCGTGGCGGTCATGCGCCCGTTCGCGCGCCGGGCGGCCCAGCGCGTGGCGTCGCAGGTGTGGGCGCTGCTGCCGTACACCGCGCGCGAGATGGTGATGGGCCCGGTGGAGCGCGACGGCGGCGCCGGCACCGGCACGGGCGCGGGGACCGCGGCGCCTTGCATCTCGCGCATCGCCTTGTCGTAGCCGCTGCGGAAGCCCTCGTCATACCCCTGGCGATACCCCTGGCGGAAGGCATCGTTGCCGGGCGGCTCGTCGCCGTCTCCCGCGAAGGCGGCGCAGGAAAGCGTTGCGGCCAGGCAGGTCGCGAGCAGGCGGTCACGGGTTTGCATTCGCAGTTCTCCTCAGGTCTTGGGATGCCGCGTGAAGAAGGTCCACATGAGATCCGTGGCCGAGATCTCGGTGGTGGGCGAATCGACGTTGCCGAAGCGGATGCCCTTCTCGCCGCCGGGCCAGGCGTGGCCCTGGCCCTCTATCGTGTAGAGCTCCACCGCGAGCCCGCTGGGGCAGCTGTACGCTTCATGCACCACGTGACCGTGCTGTTCCCGCGAGGGGGTTCCCGCGCAGCCGTCGCGGCCCGACCAGAAGCCGACCGCGAACGAGACGGGGTTGTCCACGCGCTTGTGGCGATCGAAGGCCATCGGGGGCTCGCCGCCTTCGTAGGGCACGTGGCGATCCGCGGTGCCGTGGAAGACGATGACGGATACGGGAGAAGCCGGGCGGCACTCCTCGGTGTTCAGCGCACCCGCGACCGGCGCGATGGCGGCGAAGATGTCCGAGAGCTCGCAGCCGGCGCGGTAGGTCATCATCCCGCCGTTCGACAGGCCCGTGGCGAAGACGCGGTTGCGGTCCACGGCGTAGTCGCGCTCGATCGACTCGACCATGGCGCGCACGAACGCCACGTCGTCCGCGTCGCTCTCGAGCGCGTAGCCGCAGCACACCCAGGTGTTCCAGGTGAGCAGCGCGTGGCCCAGGCGCCCGCTGCCGTTGGGATAGGCGACGATGAAATGCTCGTGGTCGGCCTTGGCGCTCATGCCGCTCATGCGCGCGGCGTTCATCGCGTTGCCGCCGCCGCCGTGGAAGACCACCACCAGCGCCGAGGGCGCGGAGGGCTTCTCGCCGTGGGGCAGGTGGACGTAGTAGGAGCGCGTGGTCCCGCCGACCTTGACCGTGCGCTGGATGTCGTTGGTATCCGCGGACGGCTGCGCCCAGGACGCAAGCGCGGCCGCCGCGAGGATCACGCCGAGGGCCGCGCGTCTCATGCGCCGCGCAGGTGCCATGCCTTGGGCCGCGTGAAGGTCTCGATGCCCTGGGTCGAGAGCGTGAGCCCGATGCCCGAGTGGCCGCGCCCCGACCAGGGGAGCCTCGGGCTCACGCGGTCGCAGCAGTTCCAGTACACCGAGCCGCTCGACACCTGGCCGAGGATGCGCTCGGCGCGCTTGCGGCTGCGCGTGTAGACGCCGGCCGTGAGGCCGTATTCGGTGTCGTTCATGAGCTTCACCGCCTCGGCCTCGCTCTTCACCGGCATGAGGCCGATCACCGGGCCGAAGCTTTCCTCGCGCATGACGTCCATCGAATGGTCCACGTCGACGAGCACGGTGGGCTCGAACCAGTTGCCCCTGGCCTTCACGCGCGCCCCGCCCGCGAGCACCCTGGCGCCCTTCTTCACGGCGTCCTTCACCTGCGACTCGAGGACCTTCACCTGCGGTGCGCGCGTGAGCGGGCCGATGTAGGTGCGCTCGTCCGCGGGGTCGCCGCGCCGGTAGCCCTTCACCTCGTTCACGAAGGCGGCGACGAACGGATCGAAGACCTTCTCGTCCACGTAGACGCGCTCGACCGAGCAGCAGCTCTGGCCCGTGTTGTAGAACGCCCCGTCCGCGACGGAGGCGGCAGCCTTCGCGATGTCCACGTCGTCGCAGACATACACCGGGTCCTTGCCGCCCAGCTCGAGCTGCAGCTTCACCATGCGGCCGCGCACGGCTTCGGCGATTCGACGGCCCGTGGCATAGGAGCCGGTGAAGAAGATCCCGTCCACGGGCTGGCGGATCAGCGCCGCGCCCACGTCGCCGCCGCCGACGAGGGCGATGAACACGTCGTCGGGAATGCCCGCTTCATGCAGCAGGCGCGCGATCTCGAGGCCCGTCTGCGCCGCGTACTCGGAAGGCTTGTAGAGCACGGCGTTGCCCGCGAGCAGCGCCGGGATGAACACGTTGGCGCCGACGAACCACGGATAGTTCCAGGCCGAGATGTTGGCCACGACGCCCAGCGGCTCGTGCGAGATGCGCTCCTCCATCGACGCCTGGACGTCCACGGAAACCTTCTCCTCGCGAAGCGCCTTGCGCGTTTCCGAGAGGAAGAAGTCGATGCGGGGGAGCACGCCCTTCAGCTCGTTGCGCGACTGCGAGATGGGCTTGCCGACTTCCGCCGTGAGGACCTGCGCGAGCGCCTCCGCCTGCGCCACCACGAGCTCGCGGAACCTCGCGATCGCCGCCAGGCGCTTGCCGAGGGGCACGCGCGCCCAGGCACGCTGCGCCGCGCGGGCCAGCATGAACTTGGCCTTCACGCAACGCGCGTCGTCGCACGGCAGCAAAGCCGCCACCTCTCCCGTCGCGGGATTGACGATCTTCAGCTTCAAGCTCAGGCGGCCTTGGTGGCCATCACGGGCGTGGGCTTGCCCGTGTTGCGCCGCTGCTCGCAGGCCGCGAGGAACGCGCGCAGCAGCGGGCGGCTGTCGATGAGCGAGGGATCCGTGGGGTCGATGAACTCCGGGTGCCATTGCACGCCGACCACGAAGCTGTGGCCCTCCCAGCGCAGCGCCTCGACGATGCCGTCGGGCTCGCTCACCGCCTCCGGCACGAGGCCTTCGCCCAGCGCCTTCACCGCCTGGTGGTGGATCGAGTTCACCCGCCGGGTCTGCACGCCCGGGTACACGCGCGAGAGCCACGTGTTGGGCAGGATGCGCATGTCGTGGAAGTGGTGCTCGTACTTGGCCTCCTCGCGGTGGCTCGCGGCGTCGTCGCCGAATTGGGTGGCGATGTCCTGGAAGAGCTTGCCCCCCAGCGCCACGTTGATCAGCTGGTGGCCGCGGCAGATCCCGAACACGGGCTTGCCCTGCGCCACGAATTCCCGGAAGAGCTCGATCTCGTAGGCGTCGCGCACCTCGTCGCCGCTCCAGCGGGGGTTGATGGGCGTCTCGCCGTAGCTCTTGGGGGACATGTCGGCGCCGCCCTGCAGCAGCAGGCCGTCCAGCGCGTCGACATAGTGCTTCACGCGCACCGCCTTGGGCAGGTGGGGCGAGGAAAGGCTCATCTCCGGCACCATGAACGCGAGCACGCCGCCCGACATGATCCAGTTGGCCGCGGACTGCTCGAGGTACTGCACCGACTTGGTCGGCAGGAAGGTGCGCTTCGGGTCGGGGTAGAGAAGGCGCGCCGAGACGCCGATCTTCAGGGGCTCCATCGGCGCTATTTTATCTTCCTACGGGAAGATCTGCCGCGTGATGGTCTTGGTGGCGGGGACGCCGTCGACGATATAGGACAGCACCGCGTTGTTCGCGTCCACGAAGCTCACGATTGCGCTGCCCACCGTGAAGACCTGGACCTGAGTGGGGTCGAAGCTCGTGGCAAACACGGGGCCCGTGGTGCGGTAGAGCGTTCCCGAACAGCTGCTGCCGCTCACGACGCAGTTGGAAGCTACGTACCACACGGGCTTGCCGTTGGCGTCGTACACGTACCACGCGAGGAAGATGTTCGCGTACTGCTGCGTGATGGCGAGGCCCCAGCCGCTTTGGTTCGGGTTCCACCAGAGGTCCGTGTAATCGATGGCGGGGGGCGACGTTTGCGCGACGTCGAAGACCTGCCGCGTGATGGGGATCGTGCGAGCGACGCCTGCCACGGTGAAGGTCATGGAGGCGTTGTTCGCATCGGCAAATGCGACCGACAGATTTCCGGCTTGGCTCACCTCGCTGGCGGTTATCGGCACGAAATCGGCCCCGAAGAAATGCGGCCCGTTCACCTCGTACACGGCGCCGGTGCAGGTGCCGCTCACGCCGCTGGGCCCCGTGCAATTCGGCGCGATGTACCACTTCGGGTTGCCGGCGGCATCATAGGTGTACCAGGTGGCCACCACGACGTTGGAGCGCTGGGTGAAGTGCACGCCCCAACCGGATTCATGGGGGTTCCACCACAGCCCGGTGAGGGGACCCGGCGTCTTCGGCGCGGGGGCGGAGTCGATCTTCGCCAGGCACTGGACGCCGTTGGGAACGGAGACCGCGGCCTGGAAGACGCCGCTCGAAAGCATATCCTGCGCGCTCGAGCCGTAGCCCACGTACATGGTGACCCCCGCGATGTTCGGCGTGGACACGTTGTTGAGGACCTGCACGGCCTGCGATTGCGCGCCCAGCACGCCCGTGAGATAGGCCTGCATGGTGGAGGCGCTGACCGCCACGAGTTGGCCGCTGGGAGTGACCTGCGCGAGCACGCAGACGATCGAATCGTCGGAGGGGCTGGCTGGCGCGTGGTCGCCGGGATCGCGCTTGGCCGGATGGGCGCCGCTCACGAGGCTGGACGGCGCGTGGGCGAACACGTACACGCTTGCGTTCTTGCCGACGTCCTGCGGGCGCGGCTGGACCGCGGTGGCTACGTAGGCATTGGTGGGCGTGACGTCCGCCGTGACGTTCATCGGGAACACCGGGGCGCTCGCCGTGCTGGCCGTGAAGAGCCCGGCATTGGGATAGTTGTAGTCGGGCTGCACCACGAGATTGGTGCCCGTCGAGCCGTTCCACGAAGCCGTGTAGGTCCGGGTGTGCGGCTGGTAGCCCGCGACCCTGCAGGTTGAGCCGGCCTGGCTGATGAGCGCATCCTGCGACAGCTGCACGTTCCCCTGGAGGTTGCCGGGATGGGAAAGATCCAGGCCGGTAATCGTCACAGCGCCCCCGAACGACGCGGTCAACGTGGGGTTGCACGTCGCGAATGGCGGCCCGTAAGTGAAGGTCCAGAAGAAGGTCCCGCTGCAGGTCGGCGTCCCCACGCACGAGAACGTGAACTGCACGGAGTTGCCCGGCGTGTACTCGCTCCAGGTGCCTTGGACCCGCGTGGTGGAATCGGCGTGGCACGGGGACCCTGCGAGCCCCGCGGCCGCGATGGCGGCTGCGCTCCAGCATCGTGACGCCAGGATGACTCGCGAGGTTGCCATGGCAACCGGAAGTATCGCGCTTCCGGCATGCACGAAACTGACACCGGCCGTGCGGGCCATCAGGGGAAAATCTGCCGCGTGATCGTCTTGGTCGCGGTCACGCCGTCCACCGTGTAGGAAAGCACCGCATTGTTGGCATCCACGAAGCTCACGATGGCGCTGCCGGCGGTGAAGACCTTGAAGAGGCTCGTGTCGTAGGTCGGCCCGAAGGGCGCGCTCGTCGTGCGGTAGAGGGTGCCGGAGCAGGAGCTGCCGCTCACCACGCAGTTGGAGGCGACGTACCACATGGGCTTGCCGTTCGCGTCGTACACGTACCACGCGAGGAAGATGTCGCCGTACTGGTGCGTGATGGCCATGCCCCAGCCGGCCTCGTTGGGATTCCACCAGAGGTCGGTGTAGTCCACGGCCGGGGGCGCCGTCGGCGCGATGGGGAAGATCTGCCGCGTGATGGCCACGGTGCGCGTGACGCCGGACACGGTGAACGTGAGCGTGGCGTTGTTGGCATCCGTGAAGTTGATGGAGAGGTTGCCCGCCTGGGTCACCTGGCTGCCGGTGATGGGCTTGAAATCCGCGCCGAAGAAGAGCGGGCCGTTCACCTCGTACACCGCTCCCGTGCAGGTGCCGCTCGTGCCGCTGGGCCCCGTGCAGTTGGAGGCGATGTACCACTTCGGATTGCCCGCGGCGTCGTACGTGTACCAGGTCACCACCACGATGTTGGAGCGCTGGGTGAGGGCCATGCCCCAGCCGGGCTCGTTCGGGTTCCACCACAGGCCCGTGAGTGCGCCCGCGCTTTTTGCCGCGGGCGCGGCCGCGAGGCTCGACGTGCATTGCACCGGGCCCGGTATGTTGAGCGCCGCCTGGAAGACGCCGTTCGCCAGCATGGCCGCGGCACTCGGCCCGTAGCCCACGAACATCTGCGAGCCCCCGACGTTGCCCGTCGGCACGGCGTTGAGCACGTCCACGGCCTGGCCCTGCGCGCTGATCACGGTCGAAAGAAGCTCCTGCATCGTCGATGCGGAAACCGCGACCAGTTGGCCGCTCGCGTTCACCTGTGCCAGCACGCAGACGATCGAATCGTCGGACGTGACGGCGGGCACGGCGTCGCCCGGGTCGCGCTTGGCCGGATGCGCACCGCTCACGAGATTGGACGGCGCATGAGCGAAGACGTAGATCTTCTCCGGGATCCCGGCGTCCTGTGGCCGCGGCTTGATCTTGACGGCACCGGTGACCGCGTTGACCCGCAGGTCGCCGAACACGTCCATCGGGAATATGGGCGAGCCGGATACATTGCTGGAGAACGATCCGTACAGCCAGTAGGCGGGATCCGGGGCCAGGGGCGACGTGAAGGTCGCCGACCCCGCCGTGTACGTGCCGCGGATCGGGATTTCCAGGCTGCCGCCATTGTCGTTGAACGTGCAGACCTGGTTGGCGCCCACGGACGCGACCTGGCCGAGGCCGAACAACGTCATCCTTCCCGCGACCGGACCGTCGTGCGAGAGGTCGAGTCCGTCGATCTGCATCTTCTCGGTGTGCACGTAGGTGTTGGCGCAGCCGGGAAGAGCGTCGTGCATGGAGTAGATGCCGACGCACTGGGGTGAGCCCAGGCACGAGAAAGTCCCGGAGAACCCGCCCGTGTCGCTGTACTTCACGCTGAAGCTGCCGGCGATCGGGCTGGGGGTGCCGGAACCGGGGCCGGTCGGGATCTGGGCCCACGCGGCCGCCGATCCCACCGCCGCCGCGACCAGTGCGAGCCGGATGAAGCATCGCGCAGGCGCCTGCATGGAATCCTCCCTTCCTGTGATGCCTCGCGCCGCTCCTCTAGGGGAAGATCTGGCGCGTAATGGTTTTCGTTGCCGTTACATTATCCACTGTGTACGAGAGCACCGCATTGTTGGCATCGACGAAGCTCACGATGGCGCTGCCGGCGGTGAGGACCTTGAAGAGGCTCGTGTCGTAGGTCGGCCCGAAGGGCGCGCTCGTCGTGCGGTAAAGGGTGCCCGAGCACGAGCTGCCGCTCACCGTGCAGTTCGAGGCCACGTACCAGAAGGGCTTGCCGTTCGCGTCGTACACGTACCACGCGAGGAAGATGTCGCCGTACTGGTGCGTGATGGCCATGCCCCAGCCGGCCTCGTTCGGGTTCCACCAGAGATCCGTGTAGTCGACCGCGGGCGGCGCCGTCGGCGCGATGGGGAAGATCTGCCGCGTGATGGCCACGGTGCGCGTGACGCCGGACACGGTGAACGTGAGCGTGGCGTTGTTGGCATCCGTGAAGTTGATGGAGAGGTTGCCGGCCTGGGTCACCTGGCTGCCGGTGATGGGGACAAAGCTCGCGCCGAAGAAGAGCGGGCCGTTCACCTCGTACACCGCTCCCGTGCAGGTGCCGCTCGTGCCGCTGGGCCCGGTGCAGTTGGAGGCGATGTACCACTTGGGATTGCCCGTGGCGTCGTAGGTGTACCACGTCACCACCACGATGTTGGAGCGCTGCGCGATGTGCATGCCCCAGCCGGGCTCGCTGGGGTTCCACCACAGGCCCGTGAGCGGGCCGGGCGTCTGCGGCGCCGGCGCGGAAGCGAGGCTCGCGGTGCATTGCACACCGCCCGGCACCGAGATGGCGCTCTGGAAGACGCCGCCCGAGAGCATCGCCTGCGCGCTCGCGCCATAGCCCACGTACATCGTCGCGCCGGCCACGTTGGGCGTCGGAACGTTGTTGAGGATCTGCACGGCCTGCGATTGCGAGCCGAGAACGCCGGTGAGGTAGGCCTGCATCGTCGATGCGCTCACCGCGACGAGCTGCCCGCTCGAGTTCACCTGCGCGAGCACGCAGACGATGGCGTCATCGGCGGGATTGGCGGACACGCGTCCACCCGGGTCGCGCTTCGCGGGCACCGCGCCATGCACGAGGTTCGACGGCGCGTGGGCGAACACGTACACGCTCGCGCTCTTGCCGACGTCCTGCGCCCTCGGCTGGATCTGCGCATCCATGTCCACGGAGGCCGCGGTGATCGAGCCGTCCACGGTCATGGGGAAGACGGGCGAGGACGAGGCGAGGCTCGCCGTGAAGGTCCCGCTGATGGGGCGCGGCTCGCCCATGTCGCCCGTGTCGTGGACGACGATGGTGCCGTTCGTTCCGTCCCAGGTCGCGGAATACGGCGTGGCCTCGCCGGGGCTGGCCGTCTGGTACGTGCAGGTCCCGCCCGGGTTCATGACGACTTGCGATTGGTAGATCGACAGCATCACGGTTCCGGTGGGCGAGCCGGGATGCGAGAGGTCCAGCCCGGTGATCGTCAGGTCGGAGCTGAAGGTGAAGTTGTTGGAGCAGCCGGGATGGGTAATGAGCGCCGTGAGCGAGCCGGTGCACGTGGGCGTGCCGAAGCAGACGAACTGCCCCGTGCCGTTGTCGCCCGCGACCGTGCCCGAGACCCGGCTGTCGATGGGCACGGCGAGCGCCATGGGACCCGCGAGGCCAATCGCCATCGCGGCGATCGCCATCGCCCGCGCGCCTGTCCGACTCGTCGGCATCCTTTCCTCCCCGGATTGCCTTTATCGGGTCATTTTGCCCGATTACGCGGCAAGCGCGGCGCGGAAGATCCGTTCGAAGTCGCCGGGCGAGACCGGCCTGGGGTTGGTCTGGTGGCAGATGTCGTTCACCGCGACCTCGACGAGCCTCGCGACTTGAGCCTCGCCCACGCCCTTGCCGGCGAGGCCTGCAGGGATGCCGACGCGCGCCTTGAGCGCGCCCAGCCATTGGATGAACGATTCGGCCGTATCGCCGGCGCCGCAAACGCGCGCGAGCTCCGCCATCTTCGCCTGGGCCGCATCGGCGTTGAAACGCATCACGTGGTCGATCATGATTCCGTTGGCAAGCCCGTGGTGCATGTCCACGACGGTGCCCAGCGCGTGCGCGCACGAGTGCACCGCGCCCAGGTCTTTCTGGAAGGCGATCGCGCCCATCATCGAGGACATCATCATGTCGGAGCGCGCGGCGAGGTTGCGCGGCTGCCTCACCGCGGCTTCGAGCGCGCGCGCGGCGATGCGCGCGCCCTCCAGCGCAATGCCGTCGCACAGCGGGTGGTAGGCGGGCGAAAGATAGCTCTCCACGTTGTGCGTGAGCGCGTCCATGCCCGTGGCGGCGGTGACCGAGGGCGGAAGGTCGAAGGTGAGCTCGGGATCGGCGAAGACCGCCTTCGGGAGCAGCACCGGGTTGAAGAGGACCTTCTTCACGTGGGTGGCGTCGTCGGAGATCACCGAAGAGCGGCCCACCTCGCTGCCGGTTCCGCTGGTGGTGGGCAGCGCGATGACGTGCGGCAGCGGATTCACGACGGGCCGGACCTGCGGGTGGTCCCACGCGTACTCGAGCACGTCACCCTCGTGCACCGCCATCAGCGCCACGGCCTTCGCGACGTCGAGCGCGGCGCCGCCGCCGAAGCCGATCACGGCATCGGCGCGATGGGCCCGGTACGCCCTGGCGCCCGCACCCACTTGCGAGGCGGTGGGGTTGCCGAAGACGCCGGCGAAGGTCTCCACGTCGAGCCCGGCGAGGAGGGCGCGGAATTCCGCGAGGATCGGCAGCGCGGCGAGCCCGCGGTCGGTCACGATGAGCGGGCGCTTCACGCCGCGCTTGCCGAGGTGGCCGGGGACGAGGCGGCGCGCGCCGGCGCCGAAATGGATCGTGGTGGGAAACGAGAAGCGGCTCACGCTCATGGCTTGCGCCCCGAAACGATGTGGGAATCGGCGGGCAGCACGACCTCCTGCCGGCCCTCGTGCTCGAATCGCGTGAACGCGTCGTTCGCGGGCTGCGCCATGCTCAGATGATCTCGAAGTAGCGGCGCAGCTCCCAATCGGTCACGGCGTCGAGCCACTGGCGCCATTCCCACTCGCGCGTGGCCGCGAAGTGCTCCACGAAATCGTCGCCGAACCAATCGCGCGCGACCTGCGACTCGCGGAAGATGCGCGTGGTCTCGATGAGGGTGCGCGGCGCGCGCGGGATCTTCTCTGCGCCGACGTTGGTTCCGGTGATGGGAGGGGCGGTGAGCTTGCGCCCCTTCTCGATGCCGTCCAGCCCCGCCGCGAGCACCGCCGCGATCGCGAGGTAGGGGTTCATGTCGGCGCCGGGCGCGCGCGTCTCCAGCCGCGTGGCTTTCGGCGAGCCCGGCAGCACGCGAAACGTGGCGGTGCGGTTGTCCACGCCCCACGTGGGCTTCACCGGCGCCCAGAAGCCGTCCACCAGGCGCTTGTACGAGTTCACGGTCGGCCAGAACATCGGTGCCATGCCCATGAGGCTGTCGAGCTGGCCTTGCAGGTAGCTCTCGAAGAGCTTCGACATGCCGCCGTGGCGCCCCTTCGGATCGTGGAAGAGGTTCTTGGATCCATCGGAAAGGCTCTGGTGCAGGTGGCCCGAGCAGCCCGGGTACGACGCGCTCCACTTCGCCATGAAGCTCGGCATGATGCAGAAGCGCGCGCCGATTTCCTTGGCGGCCGTCTTGAAGAGGATCGCGCGGTCGGCCGCCTCGAGCGCCTCGGAGAAGAGGATCGCGGCCTCGTACACGCCGGGCCCGGTCTCGGTGTGCAGGCCCTCGATGGGAATGCCGAACGCCGCCATGTCGTCCATGAGCGCGTTGAAATACTCGCGGTTCTGGTTGGCGCGCAGCAGCGAGTAGCCGAACATGCCGGGCGTGAGCGTGGTGGGAGGCTGGCCGCGTTTTTCGGCCCAGCTTTGCGGCGTCTCCGCGAAGTTGAAGAACTCGTACTCGGCGCCGACCATGGCCGTGTAGCCCATCTTCGCGGCGCGCGCGAGCACGCGCTTCAACACCTGGCGCGGGCAGACGGGATGCGGCTTGCCCGCGGGGGTGACGAAGTTGCCGAGGAAGAAGTCCACGTTGCCGTCCCACGGCACGTTGCGGTGGGTGGCGAGGTCCAGGCGCACCATCGCGTCCGGGAAGCCGTGGTGCCATCCCGTGAGCTTCGTGTTGTCGTAGCACTGGTCGTGCGCGTCCCAGCCGAACACCACGTCGCAGAACCCGAACCCGCCCTCGACCGCCGAGAAGAACTTGTCGCGGTGGATGTACTTGCCGCGCAGGATGCCGTCGATGTCGGAGACCGCGACCTTCACCTTGGCCGCGCCGGACTTGCGGATCGCCTCGACGACGGCGTCCTGGTTCTCGCGCCTCGCGCCTCGTGCCTCGCTTTTCTTCATCCGCCCTCCGGGTTGCCTCAAGCCAGCGTGCAGCGCGCGGCGATCTCCAGATAGTGCCCGATCGGCGCAGTCGCCGCGCCCGGCACCTTCGCGCGGTCGTCCCAGCGGCGCAGGCGCACCGCGTCGGCCGCGAAGGGCTTCGCCATGAACGCCTCGACCTGCGGGCGCGAGAAGATCCCGCCCTGCAGCGTGAGGCTGCGCTTCGAGTCCCCGGAGAGCGCTTCGTAGTAGGCGGTCTCGAGCGAGCACAGGGCCCGCTTGGCATCCACGTGCAGCCGGATCGGCTCGACCACCGCGGGCGGAAACAGCGGGCGGATGAACGGGATCGCGTAGTACTGGTGCTGGTCGTCGATGCCGCGCGCGGTGGGCGTCTCGCCCTGCAGGTTCAGCAGGTGCCCGAGGTCGTGCAGGAAGGCCGCGGTGACGAGCTCGTCGGTGGCGCCTTCGCGCTCGGCGAGCCCGGCGCTTTGCAGCGCGTGCTCGAGCTGCGTCACGGGCTCGCCGCTGTACGCGATCCCCCCGTGGTCGCGGAAGAGCTTCTCGATGTCGGCGAGGTCGAGAGCCATCGCGGATTCATTCCCAGGGCAGGCTGAAGGTCTTCACGTTGGTGAAGCTCTTCATCGCTTCCTGCACGCCTTCCTTGTAGCCCAAACCGGAATCCTTGATCCCGCCGAACGGCGTAAGTTCAAGCCGGTAGCCGGGCACCTCCCGCACGTTCACCGTCCCGACCTGGAGCCGCGAGACGAAGCGCGTGATGTAGTCGAGGCGCTGGGTGCAGACCGCCGAGGACAATCCATAGGCGGTGCCGTTGGCGATGTCGATGGCCTCGTCGATCGAGGAAAAGCGGATCACGGGCGAGACGGGGCCGAACGTCTCCTGGCGCACCACCGTCATCGACGGCGACACGGCATCGATCACCGTGGGCGAGTAGAGCGCGCCCTCGCGCTTGTTGCCCACGAGGAGCTTCGCGCCCTGCGAAACGGCCTCGTTCACGCGCGACTCGAAGAGCTCGGCCGCGTTCTCGTCGATCACCGTGCCCATGTCGAGCTTCGCGTTCGTGGGATCGCCGTAGGTCCACGCCCGCGTCTTGTCCACCAGCAGGTCCACGAAGCGCCCGGCGACCGATTCGTGCACGAGGATGCGCTTCACGGCCGTGCAGCGTTGGCCGCTGTTCCTGTAGGAGCCGTTCACGGCGAGGGTCGAGGCCTCGTCGAGGTCCGCATCCTCCATGACGATGAGCGGGTCGTTGCCGCCCAGCTCGAGCACGATGCGCCGGTAGCCGACCTGCGCCGCGATGGACTTGCCGGCGGCCACGCCGCCCGTGAAGGTGACGAGATCGACGTTCTCGTTCGTCACGAGTTCGGTGGCGATCTCGCGCGGGTCGCCCGTCACGACCTGGAGCATGGGCTTCGGCACGCCCGCTTCGTGCAGGAGCGCCACGAGGTAGAGCGCCGAGAGCGGCGTCCTCTCCGAGGGCTTCACCACCATGCGGTTGTTGGTGGCGATGGCGGGCGCGACCTTGTGCGCCACCTGGTTCATCGGGTGGTTGAAGGGTGTGATCGCCGAGATCACGCCCAGCAGGGGCTCGCGGCGCGTGAAGACCCGGCGCGCGCGGCCGTGCGGGGTGATGTCGCACGAGAACGCCTGTCCGTCGTCGCGCAGCGCTTCCATCGCGCTGAACTCGAAGACGTCGCACACCCGGCCGATCTCGTAGGTCGAATCCTTCTTGCCCAGGCCCGACTCGCGCGTGATGAGGTCGGAAGCTTCCTGGATGCGCTCGCGCAGCAGGCGGGCCGCCGTGCGCAGCATCTCGGCGCGGGCGAAGCGCGTGAAGTCCGGGCGGTACGCATGCGCAGCCTCGAACGCCTGCTTCACGTCGGCCACGCTCGCCCTGGGCACCGTGCCCACGACTTCCCGCGTGAACGGGTTGCGGACCTCGATCACGCGCTCGCCCGAGGCGCGGTCGTTCACGTGAGGGCCGCGGCGCGCGGGCGCTGCGAGGCGCGCGCCTCCAGGTGGTTCAACGCGACGTCGAGCAGGTCGAAGTTGCGCAGCTTCGCCGGATCGGCGATGCCGGTCACGCGCCGGTTGAAGAGGAGCGGCACCACCTGCTCCGAGAGGCCGCCGTGCGAGCGCAGCGGCGCGTCGAGCTGCGAGAGGTCGTGGTGCGCAAGCGCAGTGCCCAAGGTCGTGTCGCGCTGCCCCACCACCACCAAATCGCCCACCCGGTCGGGCGGAAGCTCGAAGCGCCGGCACGCATCGGAGCGCTCCAGCACGAGCTCGATGCCCGGCAGCGACGTGATGCGCGCCTTCATGGGCGCCACGTCCATGCCGTCCAGGTACACGGTCGCGAAGGAGCCCAGCGCCCCGTGGTGCTTCACGTAGGGATCGGTGATCGGCAGGATCACTCGCGCGCGGCCCACGCCGAGCCACTCGTCCAGCGCGTCCTGCAGGTAGACGACCTTCGGGCGCCCCTCGGCGTCGGTCTTGGCATTCATGCCGTGGTCCGCGGTGATCGCGAGCACCGCGCCCAGCTCGTCCAGGCGCGCGAGGTAGCGGTCCATCATGATGTAGAACGCGTTGGCGGCCGGCGCGCCGGGCGCGGCCTTGTGCTGCACGTAGTCGGTGGTGGAGAGGTACATGAGGTCCGGGTGCCACGTCTCCATGAGCCGCACGCCCGCCGCGAACACGAACTCCGAGAGCTCCGCGCTGTACACGGAGGGAACGGCCATGCCCACCTTGCGCGGCACGTCGTCGATACCATTCTCGGCGACCGTCGCCTCGCCCGCGCGCTCGGCCGAGAAGCACACGCCGTCGAGGCCGTGGCCCAGGAGCCTGCGCAGCTTGTCCTTGGCGGTGACCACCGCGACCTTCGCGCCGGCCGCGGCGAAGGCGGCGAGCGCGGTGGGTGCGCGCAGGTACTTGGGGTCGTTCATCATCACTTCGGAGCCGGCCTCGCGATCGTAGAAGTAGTTGCCGCAGATGCCGTGCACCGAGGGCGGCACGCCGGTGACGATGGACAGGTTGTTCGGGTTGGTGAAGGTGGGCACCACGGCCTTCGCGTGGAAGGCGGAGCCCTCGCGCAGCAGGCGGGCGATGAAGGGCGCGCGCCCGGTGGCCGCGGCCTGCTCGAGGTAATCGTATTCGCAGCCGTCCACGCAGACGGCCACCAGCGGCTCGCGCATCCACGCGTAGCGCCGGCCGTTCACTTCGACGCTGCGGCTCATTTCTTCAGCGCCGCGTGCAGGCGCTGGCGGCTTTCCATCGCGTGCGCGAAGAGGAGCTTGCCGGCGCGCTCGCCGTCTCCCCGGGCGATCGCGTCAACGATGGCCGCGTGCTCGCTGATGGAGGTGGGAAAGCTCTCGGATCCGCGCGCGAGCGTCTGCCGGCGGTAGAGGTGCAGCTCGTTCACGAGGCGGCGATAGTGCACGAGCAGCGTCCTGTTGCCGGTGAGCTCGGCCAGGCGCTCGTGGAAGCGCACGTTGAGCGGGTAGTACTGGTCGACGCTGCGGCTGCGCGCGGCCTTCTGCATCTTCGCCAGCAGCTCGCGCAGCTCCGTGACCTGCTGCGGCCGCACGCGCTGCGCCGCGAGCCTGCCGATCAGCTCGTCCAGCCCCGCGCGCAGCTCGTAGATCTCGTCGGCCTCGTCGAGGGAGACCTGGCGCACGAAGACGCCGCGATTCTTCTCGGTGACCACGAGGCCCGCCGACTCGAGCGCGCGGAAGGCCTCGCGCACGGGCCCGCGCGAGACGTTGAGCCGCGTGGCGACGGTCTCCTCGGTGAGCTTGTCGCCGGGGGCGAGCTCGCCGGCGAGGATGCTGCGCTCCAGCTCGCGCTGCACCAGGGTCGAGAGGGATTGGCTGCGCAGCAGGTCGATGGCTTGGGCGTGGTCGGGGGTCACGGGACGTACCGGGTGGGCTCGTTGCCATTAGACGCCCGCAGGTTGTAGATTGTCAACAATCTGTAACTGCCGCGCTCCACGATTACGCTTTGCGTTCCCTGCACCGAACCGCCACCCCACAACACTCAAAACAAGGAGAGTGCGAATGAAAGCCCTTGCCCGCGTTGCCGCCTCGCTCGCCGCCGCCGCGTTCGCCGCCGGCGCCGCCGCGCAGAAGACGGAGTTGCTCGTCTACACGGCCCTCGAGACCGACCAGCTCAAGGCCTACACGGAGTCGTTCCAGAAGACCAACCCGAACATCGACCTCAAGTTCGTGCGCGACTCCACGGGCGTCATCACCGCGAAGCTCCTCGCCGAGAAGGCGAACCCGCAGGCCGACTTCGTGCTGGGCGTCTCGGCATCCTCCCTGGAGATCTTCAAGAAGGAGGGAATGTTCGCGCCGTACACGCCGGCGGGCTTCGACAAGCTCAACCCCGCGTTCAGCGACGCGAGCCGCCCGCCGTACTGGGTGGGCCAGGACGTGTATGCCGCCGTGGTCTGCTACAACACGGTCGAGGGCCAGAAGAAGGGCATTCCGAAGCCCGAGTCCTGGCACGACCTCACGAAGCCGGTCTACAAGGGGCAGATCACGATGCCCAATCCCGCTTCGAGCGGCACGGGCTTCCTCGACGTCTCGTCGTGGCTGCAGCTCTGGGGCGAGCAGGGCGGCTGGAAGTACATGGACGCGCTGCACGACAACATCGCGCAGTACACGCATTCGGGCTCGAAGCCCTGCCGCCAGGCGGGAGCCGGTGAGTTCGTCGTGGGCATCTCGTTCGACTTCCGCGGCAACGACGTGAAGCAGAAGGGCGCGCCGGTCGACCTCGTGTTCCCGAAGGAGGGCCTGGGCTACGATATCGAGGCCTCCGGCATCATGAAGACCACCACCAAGATGGACGCGGCGAAGAAGCTCATGGACTGGGTCGCCTCGAAGGAGGCCAACGAGGCGTACGCGAAGAACTTCGCCATCGTGGCGCACCCGGACGTGAAGCCCGCGCTGCCCTTCCTGCCCCAGGACCTCGACAAGAAGCTCATCAAGAACGACTTCGCATTCGCCGCGGGCAACCGCGACCGCATCCTTGCCGAATGGCAGAAGCGTTACGCGAACAAGTCGGAGAAGTGACGGATTACCTTTCGCTCAGGCGCATCCACAAGCGGTTCGGCGATTTCGTCGCGCTGCATGACGTAAGCCTCGACGTGCGGGCCGGGGAGCTGCTCTGCTTCCTCGGCCCGTCGGGCTGCGGAAAGACCACGCTGCTGCGGATCGTCGCGGGCCTCGAGGTGCAGACCTCGGGCACGCTGATGCAGGGCGGGCGCGACATCTCGCGGCTGCCGCCGATGGACCGCGACTACGGCATCGTCTTCCAGTCGTACGCGCTGTTCCCGAACCTCACCGTGGGCGAGAACGTCGCCTACGGCCTCGTGAACCGGCGCGTGCCGCGCGCGCAGCGCGAGGCGCGCGTGGCCGAGCTCCTCGCCCTGGTGGGAATGCCCGACAGCACCGCGAAGCACCCGGCGCAGCTCTCCGGCGGGCAGCAGCAACGCGTGGCGATCGCGCGGGCGCTGGCGACCTCGCCGGGACTGCTGCTCCTCGACGAGCCGCTCTCGGCGCTCGATGCGCGCGTGCGGGCGCGGCTGCGCGGCGAGATCCGCGGGCTGCAGCAGCGCCTGGGCGTCACCACGATCCTCGTCACCCACGACCAGGAGGAGGCGCTCTCGATGGCCGACCGCATCGTGGTGATGAAGGACGGCGCCATCGAGCAGACCGGCACGCCGGTCGAGGTGTACCTGCACCCGGCCACGCCTTTCGTGGCCGATTTCGTCGGGCGCACCAACCTCCTGCCGGCGCAGCGCGACGGGGCGGACCGCGTGGCGGTGGGCATGCACCGGTTCCAGTGCGAGATCAATGGTGCAGGCGAGGGGGCGCTTCGCGTCTTCTTCCGCCCCGAGGACGTGGTGGTGCGGGGCGTGAACGGCGCGAGCGTCAATTCGGCCTCGGCGCGCGTCGAAAAGGTGGAGTTCCTCGGCGCGTACTCGCGCCTCACGATCCGCCTCGAGGGCATCGAGCAGCCGCTCTTCGCCGACCTCTCGGTGAACGACATGGCCGAGTTCCGGCCCAGGGCGGGCGACACGCTGCGCATCTCGCTGCCGCCGGATCGCCTGCGGGTGTTCGGCGCTTGAGCGCCGCCGGGGCGCCGCTCGGCCGGATCGCCGTCCCGGCGCGGGTGCTGCGCCTGCGCGTGCACTGGAGCGACCGCATCGCGCACGGGGTGCTCGCCGCCGCGGGCCTCGCGCTCGCCGTCTTCCTGCTGGCGCCCATGGCCGCTATCCTCGCCAAGAGCGTGCAGGACCGCGCCGGCGAGTTCGTGGGCATGGCGCACTTCGTGTCCTACTTCGACACGCCCGCGCTGTCGCGCTCGATCTGGAACAGCCTCTGGGTCTCGGCGCTCGTCACCACCGTCACGCTGCCGGTGGCCTTCACCTTCGCCTATGCGCTCACGCGATCGTGCATGCGCTGGAAGCGGGTGCTGCGCAACGTCGCGCTGGTGCCCATCCTCGCCCCGTCGCTGCTCGCCGCGATCTCGTTCATCTTCTGGTTCGGCAACCAGGGGCTGCTCAAGGCGCTGATGGGCGGCACGCAGATCTACGGCGCGCCGGGGATCGTGATCTCGCTCGTGTTCGCGACGTTCCCGCACGCGCTCATGATCCTGGTGACGGCGCTTTCGCTCACCGACGCGCGCCTGTACGAGGCGGCCGACGCGCTGGGCACGAGCGCCCCGCGCAAGTTCGTGACCATCACGCTGCCGGGCGCGAGGTACGGGATCATCAGCGCGGCCATGGTGGTCTTCACCTACGCGCTGAGCGACTTCGGCATCCCCAAGGTGATCGGCGGCAACTTCAACATGCTCGCCACCGACATCTTCAAGCTGGTGATCGGACAGCAGGACTTCGCGAAGGGCGCGGTGGTGGCGATCGTCCTGCTGGTGCCCGTGGGCGTCACCTGCGCCGTGGAGGCCTACGTCCAGCGGCGCCAGTCGGCGCTGCTTTCCGCGCGCTCCGTGCCCTACGTGCCCCGGCCCTCGCGCGCCTTCGACTGGAGCATGGCGGCGTTCTGCTGGACCGTCGCCGCGCTCCTCGTGGCCGTGCTCGCGATGGCCGTGTACGCCTCGTTCGTGAAGCTCTGGCCCTACAACTTCAGCCTCTCGCTCGACCACTACCGGCTGGGGCTGGTGGACGCGGGCATCTTCCCCGCCTACCTGCACAGCCTCGAGCTCGCCGCCTGGTGCGCGAGCGCGGGCACGGTGTTCATCTTCGTGACCGCGTACGTCCTCGAGAAGACGCGCGGGATGGACGCGCTGCGCCCGCTCGTGCGGCTCATGGCCGTGCTGCCCATGGGCGTGCCCGGCATGGTGCTGGGCCTGGGCTACATCTTCTTCTTCGTGCGCGCCGACAACCCGCTGCACTTCATCTACGGGACGCTCGCGATCCTGGCCGTGAACACCGTCGTGCACTACTACTCGTCGTCGCACCTCACCGCGGTGACGGCGTTGAAGCAGATCGACAACGAGTTCGAGTCGGTGTCGGCGTCCCTGCGCGTGCCGTTCTGGCGCACCTTCGCGCGCGTGACCGTGCCGGTATGCATGCCGGCGATCCTCGACGTGAGCCGCTACCTCTTCGTGAACGCCATGACGACGGTCTCGGCCGTGGTCTTCCTCTACTCGCCGCGCACCGCGCTCGCCTCGGTGGCGATCGTGAACCTCGACGAGGCGGGCGACATCGGGCCGGCGGCCGCCATGGCCACGCTCATCGTCGCCACCTCGGCCCTCGTTTGCTTGCTCTATCATCTCTTGCAGCGCTGGCTCGACCGGCGCACGCAAGCCTGGAGATTGTCATGATCATCGGCAACGACCCGGTCCTGCTCACGCCGGGGCCGCTCACCACCTCGCCCGCGACGAAGCAGGCGATGCTGCGCGACTGGGGCTCGTGGGACGCGGCGTTCAACGCGATCACCGCCTCGGTGTGCGCGGACCTGGTGGAGGTCGTGCACGGCGCGAAGACGCACGTGTGCGTCCCGCTGCAAGGCAGCGGCACGTTCTCGGTGGAAGCCGCGCTCGCCAACCTCGTGCCGCGCGACGGGCGCGTGCTGGTGCCCCAGAACGGGGCCTACTGCAAGCGAATCCTGAAGATCCTCGAGTACCTCGGCCGCTCCCATTCGGCGATCGACCTGCCCGAGGACCGCCAGCCCACCGCCGCGATGATCGAGGGCGCGCTCAAGATGGATCCCGCGATCACGCACGTGGCGTTCGTGCATTGCGAGACGGGCACGGGGATCCTCAATCCGCTGGCCGAGATCGCCGCGGTGTGCGAGCGCCACGGCAAGGGCCTCATCGTCGACGCGATGAGCTCGTTCGGGGCGATCGAGATCGACGTTTCCGCCTTGCGCATCGACGCGCTCATCGCCGCGTCCGGCAAGTGCATCGAGGGCGCGCCCGGCATGGGGTTCGTGATCGCGCGCCGCGAGGCGCTGGAAGGCTGCAAGGGCAACTCGCATTCCCTCGCCATGGACCTGCATGACCAGTGGACGTATCTCCAGCGCACCGGCCAGTGGCGCTTCACGCCGCCCACGCACGTGGTGGCGGCGCTGCGCTCGGCGCTCGACCAGTTCAAGGCCGAGGGCGGCAGCGCCGCGCGCGGCGCGCGCTACCGGAAGAACTGCGAGACGCTGGTCGACGGCATGACCGCGCTGGGATTCAAGCCGTTCCTTCCCCGCGCGGTGCAGGCGCCCATCATCGTCACGTTCCACGCGCCCGCGGATCCCGCCTATTCGTTCAAGGCGTTCTACGAAAAGGTGCGCGCTCGCGGCTACATCCTGTATCCCGGCAAGCTCACGCAGGTGGAGACCTTCCGCGTGGGCTGCATCGGTGCCATCGACGCCACCGAGGTGGGCAACGCCGTGGCCGCGATCGGTGCGACGCTGGAGGAGATGGGCGTGCGCGAGGCCGCGCCCGCCCGCGTGCTCGCCACCGCCTAGCCCCGCCCCATGGCGCAAGCGTTCGGCGTGCTCTTCGACGGCATCGCCTACGGAAGCCTGCTGTTCCTCGTGAGCCTGGGCCTGTCGGTCACCCTGGGCCTCATGAATTTCGTGAACCTCGCGCACGGCGCGTTCGCGATGGCGGGCGGCTTCGTCGCGGTGGTGGCGATGACGCGCTACGGGGTGCCGTTCCTCGCGGCGCTGCCGCTCGCGTTCGCCGCGACCGCCGCCGCCGGAGCCTTGCTCGAGCGCTTCCTCTACCGCCGGCTGTACGGGGCGAGCGCGCTGGACCAGGTGCTCTTCTCGATCGGCCTCACGTTCATGTCCATCGCGGCGGCGACCTATTTCTTCGGCTCGTCGCAGCAGCCGGTGCGCCTGCCCGGATTCCTGCGCGGCCAGGTGAGCGTGGCGGGCTTGGATCTCGGCATCTACCGCATCTTCCTCGTCGCGACCGTGGCGCTCCTCACGCTCGCGCTGGGCCTGATCCTGCGGCGCACGCGCTTCGGAGCCCAGGTGCGCGCGTCGGTGGACAACGCGCAGGCCGCGCGCGGGCTGGGCATCGACGTGGATCGCGTGTTCAGCATCGCCTTCGCGCTGGGCTCGGGGCTCGCGGGGCTGGGCGGGGCGCTCGGCATCGACGTGCTGGGCCTCGACGCGACGTTCCCGCTCAAGTTCATGGTGTATTTCCTCCTCGTGGTCGTGGTGGGCGGCGCGGGCACGCTCGCGGGCCCGCTGGCGGCCGCGCTCGTGCTGGGCGTGCTCGACGTCGCGGGCAAGTACTACGTGCCCCAGGCCGGCGCCTTCGTGATCTACGCGGCCATGGTGGCGCTGCTCATCGCGTTCCCGCGCGGCATCCTCGGCCGGCGCGCATGAAGCGCCTGGAGATCGCCTTCTGGCTGCTGCCGGTCGCCGCGTTCTTCGCTTTGCCGGGCTACCTGGTGCTCGGCAGCCAGATCCTCATCGCCGCGCTCTTCGCGATGTCGCTCGACCTCGTGCTGGGCTACGCGGGGATCGTCTCGCTCGGGCACGCCGCCTTCTTCGGGATCGGCGCGTACACGGCGGGGCTGCTGTCCGTCCACGGGTGGGGCGAGCCCCTGACGGGATTGGCGGCCGCGGCGGCGATCGCGGGGATCGCGGGCCTCGCCTCGAGCGCGCTCATCGTGCGCGGCGCGGACCTCACGCGACTCATGGTGACGCTCGGCGTGGGCCTGCTGCTCTACGAGGCGGCGAACCGCGCGGCCGGCCTCACCGGCGGCGTGGACGGCCTGTCGGGCGTGGCGACGTGGAAGCTCCTCGGCATCTTCCCGTTCGACATGCAGGGGCGCACCGCCTATGCATACAGCCTCGCGGTGCTGCTGCTCGCCTACGCGCTCCTGCGGCGAGTCACCGCGTCGCCGTTCGGCCTGTCGCTGCGCGGCATTCGCGAGAACCGCGAGCGCATGCCCGCCCTCGGGGCGCCGGTCGCGCGGCGCCTCGTCGCGGCCTACACCCTGGGCGCGGCGCTCGCCGGCGTGGCGGGCGCGCTGCTCGCGCAGACCACGCAGTTCGTGGGGCTCGACACGCTCGCGTTCAACCGCTCGGCGGAGCTGCTCATCATGCTCGTGCTCGGGGGAACCGGGCGGCTCTATGGAGGGATCGTCGGCGCGGCGGTGTTCATGATCGCGCAGGACTACCTCTCGGGGATCAATCCCGTGTACTGGCAGTTCTGGCTGGGGCTCCTGCTGGTGGCTTTCGTCTTCTTCGCGCGCGGCGGCATCCTGGGCGCGCTGGAAGCGTTGGCGACGAGGCGCGAGCCTTGAGCGCCGCGCTGCGCACCGCCGGGCTCACGCGCCGCTTCGGCGGGCTCACGGCGGTGGACGGCGTGAGCCTCGAGCTGCCCGCCGGCGCGCGCCATGCGCTCATCGGGCCCAACGGCGCGGGCAAGACCACGCTCATCAACCTGCTCACGGGCGCGCTCGCGCCCAGCGCGGGCGAGGTATTCCTGCGCGGCGAGCGCATCACGGCGCTCGGGCAGCACCAGCGCGTGAAGCGCGGCCTCGCGCGCACGTTCCAGGTGAACTCGCTCTTTCCCGGCCTCACCGCGCTTGAATCGGTGGCGCTCGCCGTGCTCGAGCGGCGCGGCGCGGGGGCGCATTGGATGCGCGCGGTGGCGCGCGAGCGCGACGCGCTCGAGGAAGCGCATGCGCTCCTCGCGAGGCTCGGGCTCGCCGCCGAGGCGGGCAAGCGGGCCCCGGAGATGGCGTACGGGCGGCGACGGCTGCTCGAGATCGCGCTCGCGCTCGCCACCGGCCCGGGCATCCTGCTGCTGGACGAGCCGGCCGCGGGCATTCCCTCGCGCGAGAGCCTCGCCGTGCTCGAGGCGATCGCCGCACTCCCCCCGGAGGTGACGGTGCTCTTCATCGAGCACGACATGGGCCTCGTCTTCCGCTTCGCGCAGCGCATCACCGTGATGGTGGGCGGGCGCGTGCTCACCGAGGGCACGCCCGGCGAGATCTCGCGCGACGAGCGCGTGAAGGCGGTCTACCTGGGACGCGACACCGATGGCTGAGCTGCTGCGCCTCGAGCACGTGAGCGCCGGCTACGGCGATGCGGTCGTCGTGGAGGATGTTTCCGCCGCCATCTACGAGGGCGAGTGCGTGGCGCTGCTGGGACGCAACGGCGTGGGCAAGAGCACGCTGCTCACCACCGCGATGGGATTCACCCGCCTGCACGCGGGCGCGATCCGCTGGCGCGGCGAGAACGTGACGCGCTCGGCGGCGCACCACCGGGCGCGCGAAGGCATCGGCTGGGTGCCGCAGGAGCGCCTCGTGTGGCGCTCGCTCACGGTGGCCGAGCATCTTTCCTGCGTGGCGCGGCCCGGACCGTGGACCGTGGCGCGCGTCGAGGCGCTGTTCCCGCGGCTCGCGCAGCGCCGCTCCCACCGCGGCTTCGAGCTCTCGGGCGGCGAGCAGCAGATGCTCGCGATCGCGCGGGCGCTGGTGGTGAACCCGAGGCTGCTGCTCCTCGACGAGCCGATGGAGGGCCTGGCGCCTATCGTGGTGCAGGAGCTGGCCGGTGTGCTGCGCGGCCTCGCGGCCGAGGGCTCCATGGCGATGCTGCTGGTGGAGCAGCACGCCGAGGTGGCGCTCGCCTTGTCCGGCCGCGCGCTCGTGATGGAACGCGGCCGCATCGTGCACGAGGCGGCGAGCCGCGAGCTGCTCAACGACCCCGCGACGCTCGACCGCTGGCTCGCCGTGGCTTGACCGGGCCGCCGCTGATGTGCGGCATGCGCTCGCCGCGCGCCGAGGCGCCGATCAGCTGCGCTAGCCGGCGCTTGCGCGTCTCCTCTCGCTTGGCGCTCACCACCCAGTGCGCGGCCGTGCGGCGGTACCCGGGCGGCTGCTCGCTGAAGAATGCCCACGCCTTCTTGCGGGCGCGGAACGTCTTCTCCATCGCCGCATCGAGGGCCGAGCGGTTTTCCGCCGAGTAGACGCCGGTGCGCGCCGGATCGCGGGCGGCGAGGGCGGCCCGGCCCGCAGGCGCCACCCGGCCGAGCGCTTCCAGTTCGGCCATGCGGCGCACGTTCACGTTGCTCCAGATGCTCCTCGCGCGCCGCCGCGTGAAGCGGATCACGTAGGACTCGCCGTCGAGCGACTTTCGCAACCCGTCGATCCAGCCGAAGCAGAGCGCCTCGTCCACCGACTGGGCCCACGTGAGGCTCGGCCGCCCGGTGTGCACCTTGTGGAATCCCACCCAGAGGACATCGGCGCTATCGTGGTGGCGCTCGAGCCAGCGGCGGAATTGCGCGCCGCTCGCGAAGAACACGGGATCTTCGGGTTCCATGGCCATCGGGGTGCCGCGATTCTAGCGCCGTGGCTATGATGGATGCGTGCACGACATCGCCGACGTCTCCGCCTGGGTCGCTCGCTGGGCGCCGCTGATCCGCCCCGGCGGCGCGGTGCTCGACCTCGCCGCCGGCGGCGGGCGCCACACGCGCTACCTGGAGCGGCTCGGTTTCGAGGTGACCGCCGTGGACCGCGACACCGCGAGGTTGCGCGAGGCCGCCGGCGCGGCGACGGTCGTCGAGGCGGACCTGGAGGCCGGCGCCTGGCCCTTCGGGGGGCGGGCCTTCGACGGCATCGTCGTCACCAACTACCTGCACCGGCCGCTCATGCCCGTTCTCGTGGCGTCGCTCGAGCCGGGCGGATTGCTCGTCTACGAGACCTTCGCCCGGGGCAACGAACGGTTCGGCAAGCCCTCCAATCCGGACTTCCTGCTGGCGCCCGGCGAGCTCCTGGAAGCCGTGCGTGGGCGGCTGCGGGTGCTTGCCTTCGAGGACCTCGTGGTGGATTCGCCCCGCCCGGCCGCCGTCCAGCGCATCGCGGCGCGGCGCGAGTAGCTTCATGGGGTAAAATTGCCGGTCTTCGACGCACTGATCGCCCCTTGAATCCTCCGCGAACGCTTTCCGGCAGCCTGGTCGCCATCGTCACGCCGATGCTTCCCGACGGCGCCCTCGACTGGGCCGGCCTCGAGAAGCTCATCGACTGGCATGTGGCCGAGGGCACCGACGGGATCGTGATCGTCGGCACGACCGGCGAATCCGCGACCGTGGACGTGGAGGAGCACTGCAAGCTCATCGAATCGGCCGTGCGCTTCGCGAAGGGGCGCGTGCCGGTGATCGCCGGCGCGGGCGGCAACTCCACGCGCGAGGCGATCGAGCTCACGCGCTTCGCGAAGCAGGCCGGCGCCAGCCATGCGCTCTCCGTGGTGCCCTACTACAACAAGCCCACGCAGGAGGGTTTGTACCGGCACTTCAAGGCGATCGCCGAGGCGGTGGACATCCCGGTGATCCTCTACAACGTACCGGGGCGCACCGTCGCGGACATCTCGAACGAGACCGTGCTGCGCCTCGCCGGGATCCCCAACGTGATCGGCATCAAGGAGGCCACGGCGAGCATCGAGCGCGTCTCCGACCTCATGAAGCGCATGCGCAAGGGCTTCCTCGTGTTCAGCGGCGACGACATGAGCGCGCTCGCCTACATGCTGCTGGGCGCCCACGGCGTGATCTCGGTCACCGCCAACGTGGCGCCGCGGCTGATGCACGAGCTGTGCGAGGCGGCGCGCAAGGGCGACATCGCGGGCGCCGTGGCGATCAACAACCGGCTGCTCGCGCTCCACAAGAACCTGTTCCTCGAATCCAACCCCATCCCCGTGAAATGGGCGCTGGGACGCATGGGGCGCATCGCCGCGGGCATCCGCCTGCCGCTCACGCCGCTCGCGCCCGCTTTCCACGAACCGCTCGCCGCCTCGCTCCGCGAGGCCGGCTGCATCGAGTAAGAGAAGGATTCCACCAGACCCATGAAGCATCTGCGATTCATTGGCCTCGCCGCGATGGCCGTCCTCGCCGCGGGCTGCTCCGGCTGGGGCGCGAAATCCAACGAGTACAAGGGCGCCGCGGCGCGCGCCGCGCAGCCGCTCGAGGTTCCGCCCGAGCTCACGCAACCCGCGCTCGACGACCGCTACGCGATCCCCGATCCGCACAACGTGACTTCGTACTCGGCATACAGCCAGAAGGGCCCGCCCGCGCAGGGCGCGCCCGCGGCGGCCGCGGCATCGGCGCCGGCCGTGCTGCCCAAGCTCGAGGACGTGCGCATCGACCGCGCCGGCGACCAGCGCTGGCTCGTCGTGAAGGGCGAGCCCGACAAGGTCTGGCCCGCGGTGCGCGAGTTCTGGGTGGACGCGGGCTTCCAGCTGCTGCGCGAGTCGCCCGAGGTCGGGATCATGGAGACGGACTGGAAGGAAACCCGCGACAAGATTCCGCAGGACGCCTTCCGTAACCTGGTCTCGAAGTTCTGGGAAGGTGCGTTCACCTACCCGCGCCGCGACAAGTTCCGCACGCGCCTGGAGAAGGGGCAGCAGCCCGGCACCACCGAGGTCTTCGTGAGCAACCGCAACATCGCCGAGGTGTACAGCAGCTCGACGCAGGATCGCACCAGCTGGGAGCAGCGGCCCGCCGACAAGGAGTCCGAGGCGGAGATGCTCTCGCGCATGGCGCTCAAGATCAGCGGCGGCGACACCACGAAGGTGGCGAGCACGGCGCCGGTCGCGGGCGCCGGGCGCCCCGCGGCGGCAGCCGGGCCCGCGGCCTCGCCCGCCCCGCCCACGATCAACAACGCCGTGCTGCAGAACAACGGCGCGGGCCCGCTGGTCGTGAACGACAGCTTCGACCGCGCCTGGCGCCGCGTGGGCCTCGCGCTCGACCGCGTCGGCTTCACCGTCGAGGACCGCGACCGTTCGAAGGGTGTCTTCTTCGTGCGTTACATCGACCCGGACGCCGACCTTTCATCCACCCTGCAAACCTCGTGGGTGGACAAGCTCATGTTCTGGAAGTCGCCGCCCAAGACCGCGCAGCCGCAATACCGCATCTACGTGGCCGACGCGGGCGCGAACATGTCCCAGGTGCAGGTGCAGGACTCGAAGGGCGGCCCGGAGACCTCGTCCACCGGCAAGAAGATCCTCGGCCTCATCTACGAGCAGCTCAAGTAGCGGCGTGCGCTTCACGTCGCTGGGCAGCGGCAGCTCGGGCAATGGGCTCGTCGTGGAGTGCGGCCGCACGCGCGTGATGATGGACTGCGGCTTCTCGGTGGCCGATACCCGCACGCGGCTCGAGCGCGTGGGGCTTTCGCCCTCGGACCTCACCGCGATCGTCGCCACCCACGAGCACGACGACCACCTGGGCGGCGTGGCGCGCTTCGCGATGCGCTACGCCATTCCCGTGTACCTCACGCACGGCACCGGCCAGTGGCTGCCCGAGGACTTCCCCGCCGTCCTGGTGCGCTACATCGATTCGCACACGCCCTTCGCCGTCGACGCGATCTCGGTCGAGCCCTTCCCGGTGCCCCACGACGCGCGCGAGCCGGTGCAATACGCATTCACCGACGGCGATGCGAGGCTCGGTGTGGTGACCGACCTGGGCACGGTCACCCAGCACGTGGTCGAGAAGCTCAACGCCTGCCATGCGCTCGTGATCGAATGCAACCACGATCTCGACCGGCTCATGACGGGGCCCTATCCCGACAGCCTCAAGCGCCGGGTGGCGGGGCGCTTCGGGCATCTGTCCAACGCGGACGCGGGGCGCCTGGTCGCAGCACTCGACCGCGGGCGCCTGCGCCACCTGATCGCGGCCCACCTCTCGCAGCAGAACAACACGCCGTCGCTCGCGGCCGAAGCGCTGGCGGGCGCCGTGGGCTGCGAGCTCGGGTGGATCGGCATCGCGAACCAGGCCGAAGGGTTCGCCTGGCGCGACGCGTAAGGCGCGCCAACGAAAAAGGCCGGCGCTCGGCCGGCCTTTCGCTGCAACGATCCGCGCGGGATTACGGCTTCTTCGCGGGCTCCGCGGGCTTCGCCGCATCGGCGGGAGCGGCGGCGGGCGCAGCCGGGGTCGCGGGTGCGGCGGCGGCGTCAGCCGGCTTCGCCGCGTCGGCGGGAGCGGCTGCGGTAGCGGGCGCCGCGGCCGGCGCTTCGGCGGGTTTCGGCGCCTCGACGGCCTTGGGCGCGGGCGGCGGGGCGGTTTCGGTCTTGCTGCAGGCGGCGGCGCCCAGGGCGAGCAGGGCGGCGAGGAGGTAAGCGGATTTCATTTTTTCCTGTTCCTTGGAGATATCGGGGGTGGGAAATTTTGGTGGCGGCAATCGCCAACCCACGATTATACGGGAACGCTGCACCGCATCAAAGACCGGCCGTGGTGGCCGATACCGCGGGCTCGGAAAGCTCCCAGATCTCCTCGAAGCGCTGCGAAATGGGCACCGCGTCCTGCGGCGAGTGCAGTGCAACAATCGAGCGCGGCTGCTCGTAGTGCTGCTGGTGCCACACGCTGTGGTCGTCGGCGAGCACGAACGGGTCGGACGCGTTGCGCGCCTGCGCGATCGTGCGGTGGATCTCGATCGACATCGGGAACTGGCGCAGCAGCACGAGCAGCCTCGGGCAGTCGCGCTCGAGGCCATCGGTCTCGTGCAGCGCGATCTGCAGGCGGTGCGCGCGGCCGCGCACCAGGAACTCGCGCAGCTTGTCGGCGCGCGCGGGCGCGTTGAAGCCGCGGTTGCCCAGGCTGACGTCGAAGATCTTCAGCGCCTTTTCGGCCGCGCCGATCACCTCGTCGATGGCCGCCTGCGATTCGGCGGTGCCGAAGAGGGCCCGGTAGCTCGCCTTCGGATGCTCCTTGTCGCTCATGTTTCCTCCCCGATCCCCACGAAGCCACGCAGGTACCACGCGTGCGCGATGTCCCAGAAACCGCGCGGCGCCGCGAGCGGCGCGGGCAGCCGCCGCGCGTCCGACAGGCGGCGCGCCACGGCGCGCGCGGGGCGCGGCACGTGGGCAGGCTCGCCGTTCAGGAAGAACATCGTGCCAGAAAAGAGGAGGCGCGCGCGCGAATCCAGCGCGAGGCCCCTGCGCTTGCCCAGGCGCTCGAAGGCGGCACGAGCGAGCGGCTTGCGCGGCGGGCGGAAGAAGACGTGCGCCTTGGGCTCCGAGAGCGCGCATCCCACGTACTCGCGCACCATGCGTGGCGTCCAGCGGATCGTGGCGAGCACGCGCGAAGCGTGCTCCACCATCGCGGGCGCAATGGCGCCCGGGTGGCGGGCGGGCGTGGCGCCGGGATCGCGATACTGGCCGCCGGGGCGCAGGCGGTCGCGCAGGAAATCGAGAAATCCTTCCACGAGTTCCGCGTCGGCGGGCGCGCGGAATCCGATGGACCATGTGAGGCATTCGTCGAGCGCCACGCCTTCGTGCGCGACTCCGGGCGGCAGGTAGAGCATGTCGCCGGGCTCGAGCACCCATTCGTCGGTGGGCCGGAAGCGCGCGAGGATCTTGAGGTCGAGGCCTTCGACGAGCGAGAGGTCGCGCTGGCGCGAGATGCGCCAACGCCGCCGCCCCAGGCCCTGCAGGAGGAAGACGTCGTATGAATCCACGTGCGGTCCCACGCCGCCGCCGGGCGCGGCATAGCTCACCATCACGTCGTCGATGCGCGCGTGCGGGATGAAATCGAAGCGCGAGAGGAGCGCGTCGGCGCGCGGCGAGAAATGGTTGGTGTCCTGCACGAGCACCGTCCAGTCCCGGCGTGGAAGTTGCTTGAACCGCGAGGGCGCGAACGGCCCGCGCTCGAGCGACCAGCGGCCCGCGCGGCGCACGACAAGGCGCGACTCGGCCTCGTCGCTCGCCGCGAGGGCGAGCACGTCGCGCACCGAAAGCGGATCGGCGAAGCGCGGGAACGCACCGCGCAGGAGCAGCGGAGCGCGCTGCCAATACCTGCGCATGAAGGCCGCGCGATCGAATCCCAGGGAGGGCTTGCGTGTCATTAAAATCAGCTAGAATCGATTCGACCGTCGAGCGATTGCGGGTGCCATGCTACACGTAGGACAGCCAGCACCGTCTTTCCAGCTTCCAGACTCCAGCATGGAGATGATGGATCTCTCCAGCTACAAGGGGAAGAAGAACGTCGTCCTTTATTTCTATCCGAAGGACGGCACGCCCGGCTGCACGATCCAGGCGATCGGCTTCAGCGACCGCGAGGGCGAGTTCTCGAAGCTCGACACCGTGGTGTTCGGCGTCTCGCGCGACGACGTGCTCTCGCACCAGGCGTTCCGCGACGAGCACGGCCTCACCGTCCAGCTGCTCGCCGACACGGACCAGGAAGTCTGCCGCCTCTACGACGTGATCGAGGACAAGATCGTCGACGGCCATCCGAAAGCGTGCCTCCTGCGCTCCACCTTCATCATCGACAAGAAGGGCGTGGTGCGGCACATCCTGCGCGACGTGAACCCGCGCGCCCATGTCGAAGAGGTGCTCAAGGTCTGCAAGGGACTCCAGAAGGCGCATGCCAATTAAGCGCGGGATGGTGGTCCGGCTCGACTATGAGCTGAAGGATTGCGACGGCGAGCTCCTCGAGGACGAGGGCGCCCAGCTCGAATACCTGCACGGCGGCTACGACGGTATCTTCCCGAAGGTCGAGGAGGCGCTCGAAGGCCAGGACGTGGGCCACGAGTTGGCGCTCACGCTCGAGCCCGAGGATGCGTTCGGCGACTACGACGCGCAGCTGCTGCGCGTGGAGCCGCGCGCGAGCTTTCCCGAGGCGCTCGAAGTGGGCATGCGCTTCGAGGGCGTTCCCGGCGACGACGAGGAAGAAGCGCTCATCTACACCGTCACCGACATCACGGCCGAGTCCGTCGTCGTGGACGGCAACCACCCGCTCGCCGGCGAGCGCCTTTGGTTCAAAGGAAAGGTGAGCGCCGTGCGGCCGGCTACGGCGGAGGAGTTGCAGCACGGACATCCGCACGGAGACCTCGGCGCCCACGCGGCGTAGCGCCAACCCCTACGGCGCCACCGCCACCAGCTTCGGCTCCACGATGAAGACCCCCGGGAAGTCCGGGTCCACCGTCACCCGCACCCATCCCACGAAGGGGCTCCCGTACGTCTCGAGGCGCAGCGCGTTCGGGACCGGCTCGCCATAGGAGTCCTTGAACGGCGTGTCGTAGCGGTAAATGTGCGTGTCGCCGTGCACGAAGAGCACCGGGCGGCGTAGCCGCCGCGCGACCGCCGCCACGTGCGCGGTGAGCGCATGGAACTCGCGCGTCTTCGGGTTGAGCCAGGGATCGGCCTGCGTCGCGATCACCAGGGCGCGATCGCCGTGCTGCTCGACGAGGTCCGCGGCATGGTCGATCCAGCGTGCGTTGGCCGCGTTGCGGCAAAGGGCCTCGGCGTCCGAAGCCGCGTCGATGCCCTCGTTGTTGGTGTCGCCCGGCACATTGATCGTCGCGAAGCGCACGCCCCGGTAGTGCCACAGGCGGTTCTCGGGATAGGCGCCGCATCCTCCTGCCGCATCCTCACCGACGGTGTCGAGGTGCCCGTGCCCCAGCGCGCTTCGCCCGGCGAAGAAGACCTCGCGCAGCCGCGCGAGGCGCTCGAGCGGGTCGTGCGCGCCGTTGCTCTTGCGCCGGCAGTCGGTCCACTCGTTGTCGCCGGGCGTGTACACCAGCGGGTGCCCGGAGGTGTCGAACTGCGCGAGGCGCCTCTCGTAGAGCTCGTCGCTGCAGGGCGAGCCGCCGCCCGCCTTGATGTCGCCCACGTGGATCACGAAGGCGAGCGGCTCGGCGTTCATCCGGGCGATCATCTCGACGAAGCGCGGCTCCTCGCGGGCGGTGTAGGGCGTGTCGCCCATCACGCCGAACACGAAGCCTTCGGGCGGGGGAGGGGCTACGGCGCACGACGCGCCGGCGAGCGAGAGCGCGGCGAGCGCCGCGCTAATCCTCGTCATCGGCGATCTTGCGCAACCGGTAGAGCGCCTCGAGCGCCTCGCGCGGCGAAAGCTCGTCGGGCCGAATGGCCTTCAGCGCCTCGGCAAGCGCATCCGGTGCCGCCTCGGCCGCGGCATCGGCCGGCGCGCTGAAGAGGTCGGGCTGGCCGCCGCCGGGGCGAAGCTGGTCCTCCAGCTGGGCGAGGTGCTTGCGCGCGGCGCGCACCACGTCCTTGGGGATCCCCGCGAGGTGCGCCACGTGGATGCCGTACGAGCGATCCGCCGGGCCGCCTTCGAGGCGGTGCAGGAAGACGATGCGGTCCTTGTGCTCGATCGCGTCGAGGTGGACGTTCGCGACGTGCGGCAGCTCGGCGGCGAGCTGCGTGAGCTCGAAGTAGTGCGTCGCGAAGAGCGTGTAGCAGCGCACCTTCTCGGCGAGGTGGCGCGCGATGGCGTAGGCGAGCGCGAGGCCGTCGAAGGTCGAGGTGCCGCGGCCGATCTCGTCCACCAGCACGAGGCTTCGCGGCGTCGCGTTGTTGAGGATCCCGGCGGCTTCCGTCATCTCCACCATGAAGGTCGAGCGGCCGCCCGCGAGGTCGTCGGAGGCGCCGATGCGCGTGAAGATGCGGTCGATGGGGCCGAGCGTGGCCGCGGCGGCCGGCACGAAGCTGCCGCAATACGCGAGGAGCGCGATCTGCGCCACCTGCCGCATGTAGGTGCTCTTGCCCCCCATGTTGGGGCCGGTGATGAGCAGCAGCTGGCGCGAGCGCGCGAGGGTGGTGTCGTTCGGGATGAAATCGTCCACCTGGCTTTCGACCACGAGGTGGCGGCCCTCGCGGATCTCGATGCAGTCCTCGGCCGTGAAGCGGGGGCGCGCGAGCGCGAGGATCTCGGCCGAGGCGGCGAGGCCGGCCAGCGCGTCGAGCGCGGCCGCGGCGTCGGCGACGGCCTTCAGCCGCCCGATGTGCGCGTTCAGGTCCTCGAGGAGCGCGTCGTAGAGAGCCTTCTCGCGCGCGAGCGAGCGCTCCCCCGCGGCGAGGGCCTTGTCCTCGAAGGCCTTCAACTCGGGCGTGATGAAGCGCTCGGCGTTCTTCATCGTCTGGCGGCGCTTGTACTCGACGGGGACCTTGTCGAGCTGGCCCTGGGTGATCTCGATGTAGAAACCGTGCACGCGGTTGAACTCGACGCGCAGGTTCGCGATGCCGGTGCGCACGCGCTCGCGGCTTTCCATCTCGGCGAGGAAGGCGCCGCAGTTGGCCTGGATGGCGCGCAGCTCGTCGAGCTCGCCGTCGAAACCGGCGCGGATCACGCCCCCGTCGCGGACCGCCGAGGCGGGCTCGTCCTGCAGCGTGGCGGCGAGGCGCGCGTGCACGTCCTCCAGCGGCGCGAAGGCCTGGGCGGCCAATTCGAGCACGGGCGAGCCGGACTGTGACAGCGCCTCTTGCAGCGCGGGCAGCATCGCGAGCGTGTCGCGCAGGCCCGCGAGGTCGCGCGGGCGCGCGGTGCGAAGCGCCACGCGCGCCGTGATCCGCTCCACGTCGGACCAGCCCGAGAAGATCTCCTTCACCCGGGGATGGCGCACGCGCGAAGAGGCGTCCACGAGCGCGTCGATCGTCGCGAGGCGCGCCTCGAGGGCGGCGGTGTCGCGCAGCGGGTGGTGGAGCCAGTCGCGCAGCCGCCGGCTGCCCATGGAAGTGGCGCAGCGGTCGAGGAGCGAGAAGAGGGTCGGCGCCTCGGCACCGGCGAGCGTCTCGGTGATCTCGAGGTTGCGCCGAGTGGCCGCGTCCATCAGCACGAGCTCGCTTTCGCGCTCGACGCGCAGCCCCGTCACGTGCGGGAGCGCCGATTGCTGCGTGTGGCGGCAGTACGCGACGAGCGCGCCCGCCGCGGCGATGGCAGCGTCCATGCCTTCGCAACCGTAGCCCGAGAGGTCCGCCGTGCCGAACTGGCGGGCGAGCTCCCGGCGCGCGGCGACCGCGTCGAACTGCCACGGATCGAGCCGCTTCACGGCGGCCACGCGATGGGCGAGGTTGAGCTCGTGGGTCACGAGGAGCTCGGCGGGTGCCAGGCGCTCGATTTCCGCGGCGGCTCGCGCGAACGGCACCTGCATCACGCGCAGCTCGCCGCTCGCGAGCGACATCCATGCAAGCCCCGCTTCGTCGCCCTGCGCGTGCACCGCGGCGATGAGGCTGTCGCGCGAGGCGGCGAGAAGCGCCGAGTCGGTGATCGTGCCGGGCGTGACGACCCGCGTGACCTTGCGCTCCACCGGGCCCTTCGAGGTCGCCGGGTCGCCCACCTGCTCGCAGATCGCGACCGATTCCCCGAGCTTCACGAGCTTCGCGAGGTACTGCTCGACCGAGTGGAACGGGACACCGGCCATGCGCACCGGCTGGCCCGCCGACTGGCCGCGCGAGGTGAGGGTGATGTCGAGGAGCTTCGCGGCGCGCTCCGCGTCCGCGTAGAACATCTCGTAGAAGTCGCCCATCCGGTAGAAGAGCAGCATGTCGGGGTACTCCGCCTTGAGGGCGAGGTACTGCTGCATCATCGGGGTGTGGGTAGTGCCCGGTGCTTCCAGCTTCATCGCCCGTATTGTACGGGCGCCCAACCTTCCTACGTGGGCTGGGCGAGGCAGCCGGGCGCCTCGCATGGAACGCTGTAGAAGCGCCGGTTCAGGTAGGCAGCGACGTCCTCCATCTCCTCGCGCGTCCAGCCGCGCCCGGCGACGCGCTGCCAGCGTTCGACCTGGAACAGCAGCTCCGGCCAGGTGTGCACGAGGTGCTTCTCGCGCCAGTGCGCCTGCGTGGTGTGGCACGCGCCGCACGCCTGCTCATAGAGAAGGCCGCCGCGATCGGCGTCGAGAAGGCGTGCCGCGGGCGGGTCGCCCGCGCTCGTCGTGATTGCCGCGCCAAGCAGCGCGGCGGTAAGCCATGCAGTCCTCATGGCTTCAACATGCGCCGCTTTCGCGCCGGCGGCCTTGAGGCGCGTCAACTGCCCTGCAGGTCCCTAGTGGAGCTTCACCTTCGGCTCGGTCTGGCGGCGGATCCAGCGCGCGAGGGTGTCGAGGGCCATGCGCCAGAAGCCGTGCAGGGCCCAGATGTGCTGGCGATAAAGCGAGATGTAGAAGAACTTCGCGAGCCAGCCCTCGACGCGGAACTTCTCGCTCGCGATGAATCCCATCAGCTGGCCGAGCGTCTCGTAGTTGCCGAGCGAAACGAGCGAGCCGAAGTCGCGGTAGCGGTAGGGCTGCGGGGGCTTGCCCGCGAGGCGGCGCGCGAACGTCTTCACGAGGAGGCTCGCCTGCTGGTGCGCGGACTGCGCGCGCGGCGGGACGAGCCGGCCCTCGATCCACGGGCACGCCGCGCAATCGCCGAGCGCGAAGATGTCGTCGTCGCGCGTCGCCTGCAGCGTGGGGCGCACGACGAGCTGGTTGATGCGGTTCGACTCGAGGCCGTCCAGGTCCTTCAGCACTTCCGCGCAGCGGATCCCCGCGGCCCACACGATGAAGGTCGCGGGCACCTCGCGGCCCGAGGCCGTGCGGATGCCGTCGGCGCGCGCTTCCACCACGCGCTCGCCCGTGAGCACGTCCACGCCGAGCGACTGGAGCGTGCCGAGCGCGCCTTCGGCGACGTGGTCGGGCAGGCCCGGCAGGATGCGCGGGCCCGCTTCGATCAGCGTGAGGCGGATCTGCCTGGCCGGATCGAAGCTCTCCAGGCCATAGGCCGCGAGCACGCGAATCGTGTTGTGCAGCTCGGCGGCGAGCTCCACGCCGGTGGCCCCGGCGCCGACGATCGCGATCCGGACCACCTCGCCGCTCGCGGCGAAGTTGGCGCGGAAGCACTCGTTCACGAGCCGGCGGTGGAAGAGGTGCGCCTGCCACGTGTTGTCGAGCGTGAACGCATGGTCGCGCACGCCCGGGGTGCCGAAGTCGTTGGACTCGCTGCCGATCGCGACCACCAGCATGTCGTAGCCCACGCGCCGCTCGGGAAGGATCTGGCGCCCCTCGTCGTCGTGCACGGCTTCCACCACGACCTCGCGCGCGCGCCGGTCGAGGCCCTTCAGCGCGCCCAGGACGAACGTGAAGCGATGCCAGCGCGCCTGCGCGAGGTAATCGAGCTGGTGCTGGTGCATGTCCATGCTGCCCGCGGCGACCTCGTGCAGCAGCGGCTTCCACAGGTGGGTGCGCGTGCGGTCGACGAGCGTCACGTGGGCGCGGCCGCCGCGGCCGTAACGGTCGCCCAGCCGCGTGGCGAGCTCCAGGCCCCCGGCGCCCCCGCCCACGATCACGACGCGCTGCGGCGCGCTCATGCGGCCCCGCTCAGCGCTTCGCGAGCGCCTGCAGCACCGCGGAGAAGAGCTTCGCGTTGGCGGCGACCACGCGTCCGGTCTCGAGGAAGCCGTCGTTGCCGTCGAGGTCGCCGATGAGCCCGCCCGCCTCGCGCACCAGCAGCGCTCCCGCCGCCATGTCCCACGGCGAAAGGCCGATTTCCCAGAACGCATCGATGCGGCCCGCCGCGACCCACGCGAGGTCGAGGGCGGCGGCGCCGGGGCGGCGCACGCCCGAGGCGCCCAGCATCATGTTGCGCAGCATCCGCATGTAGTCGTCCAGGTGGCCCACTTCCTTGAACGGGAAGCCGGTGCCCACGAGCGCGCTTTCCAGCCGATCGGTCTTGCTCACGCGGATGCGCCGGTCGTTGAGGTAGGCGCCCACGCCCTTGGTGGCGGTGAACAGCTCGTTGCGGTTGGGATCGAGCACCACGGCCTGCGTGGGCGCGCCCTTGTGCAGCAGCCCGATGGAGACGCAGTACTGCGGGAAGCCGTGCAGGAAGTTCGTGGTGCCGTCGAGCGGGTCGATCACCCAGACGTACTCGGATTCCGACTCGTGCCGGCCGCTTTCCTCGGCGAGGATGCCGTGGTCGGGATAGGCCTCGCGCAGCACGCCCACGATCGCTTCCTCGGCGGCGTGGTCCACCTCGGAGACGTAGTCCTTCTGGCGCTTGCTGCGCACCGTGAGCTTGTCGAGGTCGAAGGAGGCGCGCGTGATGAGGGCGCCCGCCTTGCGCGCGGCCTTGACCGCCGTGTTGAGCATCGGATGCATGGGGGACGGCGATTCTACTATGAAGCGTTACGGCTTCCCGTCCGAGGCCCGCGAGAAGAAATCCATGAATCGCGCGAGGTCCGGCCCGATGCGGCGCAGCTCCCCGCGCTGCATGGCCGCGAGCCGCGCGAACACCCGCGCGCCGCGGGCGGTGAAGCGGATCGCCACCTTGCGCCGGTCCAGCTTCGAGGCGTCGCGGCGCACCAGGCCCAGCTGCACCAGGCGGTCGACCAGGCCCACGGCGCTGTGGTGCTTCACGAGGAGCTGCTCGGCGAGCAGCCCGATGGTGACGGGCTCGCGGCTCGCCTTGATGATGAGCATCGCCAGGTACTGCTGCTGCGTGAGGCCGACGGTTTCGGCGGCATCGTCGCTGAAGGCGAGGAAGCGGCGCAGGGCAAAGCGCCACGCGGCGAGCGTCTCGTAGTCCGCCGGGCCCAGCTCCCCGGCCGGGCGTTTCGTCCTCCGCGACGCCATTTCGGCCCTCCTTGCCGTGGATTGCACAACGGTTTGGCAAGCTTTGGCAACCCGCCCGCTTTGACAACTTATCGTAGTGCGATATATTAGGCGAAGGCACCCCGCGCCGCGCACGCGCCGGCAGTCGTGGGCGTGGAAGGGGTGCCGGTTGTGGAGGTGGGGTGCAGGCGGGGCGCCGCGCGAGCGGCGCCCCGTTTTTTCTTCGCCGCGCCCGCGCTCGGGCAGAATCGCGCCATGGCCACCCCTTCCGCTCTCGCGCGCGTGTCGGTCGTGCTCTCGCGCCCGAGCCATCCGGGCAACGTCGGCGCCGCCGCGCGCGCCATGAAGACCATGGGCTTCGCGGACCTGCGGCTGGTGGCGCCCCAACGGGAGCTGGGGCCCGAGGCGCGCGCGCTCGCTTCGGGCGCGCTCGACGTGCTCGAGGGCGCGCGCACCTATCCCGGCCTCGAGGAGGCGCTCGCGGACGCGGGGCTCGCGGTCGGGTTCAGCGCGCGCACGCGCGACCTCTCGCATCCGGCGCTCGCGTTGCGCGAGGCGGCGGGCGCGATCCTCGCTGCCGCGCGCTCGCAGCGCGTGGCGCTCGTGTTCGGCAACGAGACCTTCGGCCTCACCAACGAGGAGCTCGGCCGCTGCCAGATGCTCTGCGTGATCCCGGCCAACCCGCGCTACTCGTCGCTCAACCTCGCGGCGGCGGTGCAGGTGGCCTGCTACGAGCTCGCGACGGCGCAAGCCTCGCACCCGGTGCCTGCCGGGCCCGCGCATGAGGCGGCCACGGTCGAGGAGGTGGAAGCGCTCTTCGAGCACTGGCAGGCGGCGATGGTGGAAAGCGGCTTCCTCGACCCGAAACGGCCCAAGCGCCTGATGGAGCGCCTGCGGCGCCTCATGGGGCGCGCGCGTCCCGAGCGCTCGGAAGTGAAGTTCCTGCGCGGCATGCTCGCCGCATTCCAGGAGAAGAAGAAGCGCTAGTCCGCGGCGCGCGCGGCCTGCGCCGGGTGCGGCGCGTTGATGAGGAGCGCCAGCAGAGCCATGGAGCCCGCCAGCGCGCTCGCCGCCGCGAAGAGCGGGCGCGGCCCCGCGGCCTCGGCGAGGGCGCCGCCCAGCGCCATGCCGGCGCCCAGCCCGCTCACGATGAAGGTCGAAGACCAGGTGAACGCCTCGGTCGCGTAGTGCACGGGCGCAAGCCGCGAGACCAGCACCGACTGCGAGGCCACGGAAGGCGCGATGAGCGCCCCGGCGAGGAACGCCACGGCCGCGAAGGCCGCGAGCGGCGTGACGATGGCGTGCAGCAGCAGCGGGACGGCCATGAGCGCCATCGCCGCGGCGAACTGCCGCTCGATCGACATGCGCGGATGGATCCCGCCGTAGATGGCGCCGCCGGCCGCGCTGCCGATCGAATTCACGCCGAGCAGCACGCCGGCCATGGCGGGGATGCCGAGCGAGGTCGCGTAGGCGGGATAGCCCACCTCGAGGAAGCCGAAGCTCATGGTGAGGCCGAAGGTCACGGCGAAGATGAGGCGCAGGCGCCCGTCGACCAGCGGTCCCAGCAGGTGCCGCTCGACGTGCCCGCTGTGGCGGAAGTAGCGCAGCGCCGGCGAGGCCATGAAGACGAAGAAGGAGATCGCGACCATCGCGATCGCGAAGGCGAACGCGAAGGTGGCGCCCAGCGTGGCGAGCAGCGCCGCGACGATCGCGGGCCCGACCGTGAAGTTGATCTCGATGAGGACGGAATCGAGCGCGAACGCGGTGCGCCGGTCCTCCTCGCGGTCGAAGCGGTGGCGCCAGGTCGTGCGCGTGACCGTCGTGATGGGCGAGGCGAAGGCGCCGGCGAGGGCGGCGCACGCGAAGAGCACCGGGAGGCCGAGCCGCAGCTTCGCGGCGGCGAGCGTGGCCGCGAGCGCGAGCGGCTGCACGAGGCCCGTCACGTACATGAGCCGGCGCGGGCCGTGGCGATCGATGATTCGCCCGACGACGGGCGCTGCGGCCGCCATGGCGATGAAGTTCGTGCCCACGACCGCGCCCGCCTGCGCGAAGTTGCCCAGCGCCTCGCGCAGGAACATGAGCATGGAGAACCCCACCATGCCCACCGGCATGCGGGACACCAGCGCCACCAATAGCAGCCGTCCCACGTCGGGCTGGCGGACGAACTCGACGTAGCGGTCCAGGACTCGTTTCACGGGAATAGTTGATAATTTTACTCGGGAATACTAGACTGCGTCCATGTTCCGAAAGACCCGCGAAGACATCGAGTGCGTGTTCGCCCGGGACCCCGCGGCCCGGTCGGTCTGGGAGGTGATCACCTGCTATCCCGGCTTCCACGCGCTGCAGCTGCACCGCTTCTCCCACATGCTGTGGAGGGCGGGCCTGCGCTGGCTCGCGCGCCTTTCCTCGCACATCGCGCGCTTTCTCACCGGCGTCGAGATCCACCCCGGAGCCACCATCGGCCGGCGCGTCTTCATCGACCACGGCATGGGCGTGGTGATCGGCGAGACCGCGGAAATCGGCGACGACTGCACCCTTTATCACGGCGTCACGCTGGGCGGCGTTTCCTGGAACCAGGGCAAGCGCCACCCGACGCTGGGCAAGGGCGTGGTGGTGGGGGCCGGCGCCAAGATCCTCGGTCCCTTCACGGTCGGCGACGGCGCGAAAGTGGGCTCCAACTCGGTGGTCGTGAAGGCCGTGCCTCCCGGCACGACCGTCGTCGGCATCCCGGCTCGCGTGGTCGAGGCGAGCGCGGAGCAGGGCGAAGCCCGCCGCATGGCTTTCGACGCCTACGCCGTGAGCGCGGACCTGGACGACCCCCTGAACAAGGTCCTGACGACCCTCGGATCCCGCACCGAGGACATCGACGGACGCCTGGCGGCGATCCTGGAACGCCTCGAACAGCTGGAAACTTCGGTGAACGCCTCCGAACCGCGCCGGAAGGCGGGCTGAACGGTAGTTGATTAATTCTGTCGGAATTGGCGTATACTTGACTAATTCGCTCGGGATTGTTTCCGGGCCCGCGAGACAACACTCATGAGACTCACGACCAAGGGACGCTTCGCGGTGACCGCGATGCTCGACCTCGCCCTGCACGGGGCCGAGGGTCCCGTCACGCTCGCCGGCATCAGCGAACGCCAGAAGATCTCGCTCTCCTACCTGGAGCAGCTGTTCGGCAAGCTCCGCCGCCGCGAGCTCGTGGAGAGCGTGCGCGGCCCGGGCGGCGGCTACCACCTGGCGCGCGATGCCTCGCGTGTCACGGTGGCCGACATCATCAGCGCGGTCGAGGAGTCCATCGACTCCACCCAGTGCGGCGGCCGCGAGAACTGCCACGACAACCAGCGGTGCATGACGCACGAGCTGTGGGAAGAGCTGAACACCGCGGTCCACGGATTCCTCGCCGGCGTGACGCTCGCCCAGCTCGTCGAAAGACAACGCACCAAGCCGGTGGCGGTGATCCGCAATCACCCCCGCTCCCACGGACATCCGATCATCACGGCCTGAAGCAATGACCTCCGCGCGCAACCACCCCATCTACCTCGACTATTCCGCGACCACGCCGGTCGACCCGCGCGTGGCCGAGAAGATGATCCCGTGGCTCACCGAGCACTTCGGCAACCCCGCTTCGCGCAGCCACGGTTACGGCTGGGAAGCCGAGGAGGCCGTGGAGAACGCGCGCGCCGAAGTGGCGAAGCTGGTGAACGCGGATGCCAAGGAAATCATCTGGACTTCGGGCGCCACCGAATCGGACAACCTCGCCCTCAAGGGCGCGGCGCACTTCTACAAGGCGAAGGGCAAGCACCTCGTCACCATGAAGACCGAGCACAAGGCCGTGCTCGACACGATGCGAGAGCTGGAGCGCGAGGGCTTCGAGGTGACGTACCTCGACCCGGAGCCCAACGGGCTGCTGGACCTGGAGAAGTTCAAGGCGTCGCTTCGCCCCGACACGATCCTGGTATCGATCATGCTGGTGAACAACGAGATCGGCGTGATCCAGCCCATCGCCGAGATCGGCGAGATTACGCGCGCGAAGGGCATCATCTTCCACGTGGACGCGGCGCAGGCCACGGGCAAGGTCGAGATCGACCTCGCCAGGCTCAAGGTGGACCTCATGAGCTTCTCCGCGCACAAGACCTACGGGCCCAAGGGTATCGGCGCGCTCTATATCCGCAGGAAGCCGCGCGTGCGCCTGGAGGCGCAGATGCACGGCGGCGGCCACGAGAAGGGCTTCCGCTCGGGCACGCTCGCCACGCACCAGATCGTCGGCATGGGCGAGGCCTTCCGCCTGGCGCGCCTGGAGATGGCCACCGAGAACGAGCGCATCCGCATGCTGCGCGACAAGCTGCTGAAGGGCCTGCAGGGGATGGAAGAGATCTACGTGAACGGCGACCTCGAGCACCGCGTCCCGCACAACCTCAACGTGAGCTTCAACTTCGTGGAGGGCGAGTCGCTCATCATGGGCATGAAGGAGCTCGCGGTGTCGTCCGGCTCGGCGTGCACCTCGGCTTCCCTCGAGCCCTCGTACGTGCTGCGCGCGCTGGGCCGCAACGACGAGCTCGCGCACAGCTCCATCCGCTTCACGCTCGGGCGATTCACGACGGAGCAGGACATCGACTTCGCGGTGAAGCTGATCCGCGAGCGCATCGGCAAGCTGCGCGAGATGAGCCCGCTCTGGGAGATGTACAAGGACGGCATCGACCTCGCCACCGTCCAATGGGCTGCGCATTAGGAGACACACATGGCATACAGCGACAAAGTCATCGACCACTACGAGAACCCGCGCAACGTCGGCTCCTTCGGCAAGGAAGAGAAGGGCGTGGCCACCGGCATGGTGGGCGCGCCGGCGTGCGGCGACGTGATGAAGCTGCAGATCAAGGTGAACGAGCAGGGCATCATCGAGGACGCGAGGTTCAAGACGTACGGCTGCGGCTCGGCCATCGCCTCCTCCTCGCTCGTCACCGAGTGGGTGAAGGGCAAGAGCGTGGACGAAGCGGCCACGATCAAGAACACTCAGATCGCGGAGGAGCTCGCGCTCCCGCCGGTGAAGATCCATTGCTCGATCCTCGCCGAGGACGCCATCAAGGCGGCCGTCGCCGACTACCGCAAGAAGTACGGCGCAGAGGCCGCCCCGGACAAGAAGGCGGCGGACTGATGGCCGTCTCGCTCACCACTCGCGCCGCCGAGCACGTCCAGCGCTACATCGCCAGGCGCGGCAAGGGCGTGGGCCTGCGCCTGGGCGTGCGCACGACGGGCTGCTCGGGCCTGGCCTACAAGCTGGAATTCGCCGACGAGGTGCTGCCCGAGGACACGACGTTCGAGTCCAACGGCGTGCGCGTGCTCGTCGATCCCAAGAGCCTCGCGTACCTCGACGGCACCGAGCTCGATTTCGTCCGCGAGGGGCTGAACGAGGGCTTCAAGTTCAACAACCCCAACGAGAAGGACCGCTGCGGCTGCGGGGAGTCTTTCAACGTTTGACCGCAGCCTTCTCGCGCAACCACTTCGAGCTGCTGGGCCTCGCACCCGGCTACGCGCTCGATCCCGCCGACCTGGAGTCGCGCTACCGCGAGCTGCAGGGTCGCGTCCATCCTGACCGCTTCGCGGCGGCTCCCGAGGCGGAACGGCGGCTCGCGATGCAATGGGCGGCGCGCGCGAACGAGGCCTACCGCACGCTGAGGGATCCGGTCGCGCGGGCCCGCTACCTGCTGGGCCTGAAGGGTTTCGACACCGGCGAAGAGAGCAACACCGCGATGCCTGCCGATTTCCTCATGCAGCAGATGGAGTGGCGCGAGAGCGTGGCCGAGGCGCGCGCTTCGCGCGACGCGCAGCGCCTTGCGCACCTGCGCGGCGAGATCGGCGGGGAGCACGCCGAGATGCTGCGCCAGCTCGAGCGCGCCATCGACCGCGACGCCAACTACGACGCGGGCTGCTCGCTCGTGCGCAAGCTCCGTTTCCTCGAGAAGCTCGACGCCGAAATCGACGACGCACTCGCCCCCTGACATGGCCCTGCTGCAGATCTCCGAGCCCGGCGACTCGCCCGAGCCGCACCAGAGAAGGCTGGCGGTCGGCATCGACCTGGGCACGACCCACTCGCTCGTCGCGACGGTGCGAAGCTCGGCCGCGGAAGTGATCGCCGACGAGCAGGGCCGGCCGCTCCTGCCTTCCATCGTCCGCTACTCGCGCGAGGGCACGCCCGTGGTCGGCTACGACGCGCGCGCGGCGCAGGCCGACGACCCGTCCAACACGATCGTCTCTGTGAAGCGCTTCATGGGCCGCGGCGTGGCCGACGTGGCGAGGTACGGCGCGCTGCCCTATCGCTTCAGCGACGCGCCGGGGATGGTCAACATCGAAACCGTGGCCGGCGCGCGTTCGCCGGTGCAGGTCTCGGCCGACATCCTGCGGGTGCTGCGCGAGCGCGCCGAGCGCGCGCTGGGCGGCGAGCTCTTCGGTGCCGTGGTGACGGTGCCGGCCTACTTCGACGACGCGCAGCGCCAGGCGACCAAGGACGCGGCACGGCTCGCGGGCCTGAACGTCCTGCGCCTGCTGAACGAGCCCACCGCCGCGGCCATCGCCTACGGGCTGGACCACGGCTCCGAGGGCACCTTCGCCATCTTCGACCTGGGCGGGGGCACGTTCGACATCTCGATCCTCAAGCTCACGCGCGGCGTGTTCGAGGTCCTCGCGACCAATGGCGATTCGGCCCTGGGCGGCGACGACTTCGACCAGGCCATCGCCATGCATTGGCGATCGCACCACCGGCTCGCCGACGCGGGCGGCGGGGACACGCGGCGCCTGCTCGCGGCCGCGCGCGAGGTGAAGGAGAAGCTCTCCTCGAGCGCCGAAGCCGACATCCATATCACGCTCTCGTACGGGCAGAAGCTGCACCTGCGCCTCGCGCGCGCCGAGTTCGAGCATCTCACCGCGGGCCTCGTCGAGAAGACCCTCGGGCCCACGCGCAAGGCGCTGCGCGACGCGAAGCTCACGGCGGCAGGCATCGACGGCGTGGTGCTCGTGGGGGGCGCCACGCGCATGCCGCACCTGCAAGCGGCCGTGCAGGGGTTCTTCGGCAAGCCGCCCCTCAAGGACCTGGACCCGGACCAGGTCGTGGCACTCGGCGCGGCGATCCAGGCCAACGTGCTCGCGGGCAACCGCGCGCCCGGCGACGACTGGCTGCTGCTCGACGTGATCCCGCTCTCGCTCGGGCTGGAGACGATGGGGGGCCTGGTCGAGCGCGTGATCCCGCGCAATTCCACGATTCCCGTGGCGCGCGCCCAGGAATTCACCACGTTCAAGGACGGCCAGACCGCGATGGCGATCCACGTCGTGCAGGGCGAGCGCGAGCTGGTGGCCGACAACCGATCGCTCGCGCGCTTCGAGCTGCGCGGCATCCCGCCGATGGTGGCGGGCGCGGCGCGCATCCAGGTCACCTTCCAGGTGGATGCCGACGGGCTGCTTTCCGTGACGGCGCGCGAGAACGCCACGGGCGTCGAATCGTCCATCGTCGTGAAGCCGTCCTACGGCCTCTCCGACGACGAGGTGGCGCGCATGCTGCAGGAGAGCTTCTCCCATGCCGTCGACGACCGCGGCGCCCGCGCGCTCGCCGAGCAGCGCGTCGAGGCCGAGCAGCTGCTCGCGGCGTTGCGTGCCGCGCTCGCGAGGGATGCGGACCTGCTCGATACCCGCGAGCGCGCCGAGCTCGACGGCCACATGGCATCCGTCGAGCGCGCATGGAACGGCAGCGACCATCGCGCCCTCAAGGACGCCGTCGCGGCCCTCAACCGCGCGAGCGAATCCTTTGCCGGGCGCCGCATGGACCGCGCCGTGTCGGGCGCGCTTTCCGGCCGCAGCCTCGACGAGGTCGCGCGCCGGTGACGAAGCTCACGGTGCTGCCGCACGAGACGCTGTGCCCGCGGGGCATCGAGATCGAGGCCGCGCCGGGCACCTCGATCTGCGACACGCTGCTTTCGAACGGCATCGAGATCGAGCATGCGTGCGAGAAGAGCTGCGCATGCACGACGTGCCACGTGATCGTGCGCGAAGGCTACGACGGCCTCGAGCCGCCCACCGAGAAGGAAGACGACCTGCTCGACAAGGCGTGGGGCCTCGAGCTCACCTCGCGCCTTTCATGCCAGGCGCGCGTGGGCGACACGCCGATCACCGTCGAGATTCCCCGCTACACGCTCAACCAGGTTTCGGAGACGCACAAATGAAGTGGATCGACACGCAGGAGATCGCGATCGCGCTCGCCGACCGGTATCCGGACGCGGACCCGAAGCGCGTGAACTTCGTCGACCTGCGCGACTGGGTGCTCGGCCTCGACGGCTTCGACGACGACCCGAACCGGTCGGGCGAGAAGATCCTGGAGGCCATCCAGTCGGCGTGGATCGAGGAGGCGGGCTAGGGACTTCGTGGATAATGGCGCTTCGCACAATCACACGAAGAAAGCGCCACTGCCCATGAAGTTCTCCACTGCCATCGTGCTCGCGTTCGCGGGCTTCGCCGCCGTATCCCAGGCCGGCACCCTCGACGACATCAAGAAACGCGGGACCATCCGCCTCGGCTATTCCGAGACGTCCGTTCCCTTCTCCTTCAAGAGCAAGGCGGGCGAGCCGGCGGGCTACTCCGTCGAGCTCTGCAAGCGGGTCGCCGCGGGCGTCGCGCGCGCCGCCGCGATCGACAACCTCAAGACCGAATGGGTGGCCCTCACGCCCTCGGACCGCATTGACGCCGTTGCCTCCGGCAAGGTGGACCTGGAGTGCGGCACCACCACGACCTCGCTTTCGCGCCGCGAGAAGGTCGATTTCAGCCTGCCGATCTTCATCGACGGCTCCACGTTCCTCGCGCGCAAGAGCTCGGCGGCCTCGATCCCGCAGCTGCAGGGCAAGAAGATCGCGGTGGCCGAGGGCACGACGACCATGGGCGCGGTGCAGAACGCCCTGAAGCGCGGCTTCATCAACGCCGAGGTGGTGAAGACCAGGACCGTGGCCGAAGGCTTCGACCTGCTCAAGGAGGGCAAGGTGGACGCGCTCGCGAGCGACCGCACGGTGCTGGTCGGCACGTTCCTGCGCGGCGGCGGCGCCGAGGGCCTCACGGTGTTCGCGGAGGACCTTTCGCTCGAGCCCTACGGCCTCGTGTTGCGCCGCGGGGACGCCGACTTCAGGCTCGCCGTGGACCGCGTGCTCGCGAAGATCTACGAAAGCGGCGAGATCGAGGGCATCTACGGCGACTGGCTGCAGCCGCTCGGCAAGGCGACGCTGCCGCTCATCACCATGTACCTGCTGAACGCGCTGCCGGACTGAAGTTGGACGAGCCGATCCTCGTCGATTTCGCGAGGCTGCGCTACTTCATCGCGCTCGCGTTCGAGGCCGTCGGCATGCCGGCGGCCGACGCGCGCACGGTGGCCGGGCTCATGGCCGAAGCGGACCTGCAGGGCTCCGACGGCCACGGGGTGATCCGGCTGCCGCAGTACGTGAAGCGCATCCGCGCGGGCGGCGTGAACCTGCGCCCGGAAATCCGCATCCTCAAGGAGCGCGCCGCGAGCGTGCTGCTGGACGGCGACAACGCCATGGGCCACCTCGTGATGAAGCGCGCCGCCGAGCTCGCCATCGAGCGCGCCCGAACGACCGGCGTGGCGTGGGTGGGCGCGCGGCGCAGCAACCACGCCGGCCCCGCCTCGCTCTACGTGCGCATGATGCTGCCGCACGACATGATCGGGCTCTACATCGCGGTGGGCAACGCGAACCACCTGCCGCCGTGGGGCGGCCTCGAGCCGCTGCTCTCGACCAATCCGATCGCCGTCGCGGTGCCCGCCGGCGAGGAGCCACCCATCGTGCTCGACATGGCCACCACGGTCGCGGCCTACGGCAAGGTGAAGGCGATGGCCGCGCGCGGCGAGGCGATCCCCGAGGGCTGGATGGTGGACCGGGAAGGCAAGCCGCTCACCGATCCGGCACGCGCGGCGGAGGGATTCCTCCTTCCGATCGGCGGATACAAGGGCTACGGGCTCGCGCTCGTGGTGGGCCTGCTCGCCGGCACGCTCAACGGCGCGGCCATGGGCCGCGAGCTCATCGACTTCAACCAGGACGCGAAGAGCGAGACCAACACCGGGCAGGCGATCGTGGCGATCGACCCCGCGGCCTTCGGCGAGGTGGCGCCGTTCAAGGCCGCCGTCGACAAGCTGATCCGCGACCTGCGCGGCTCCGAGCGCATGCCGGGCGTCGATCGCATCCGCATGCCGGGCGAGCGAAGCCACGAGAAGATCGCGCGCCAGCGCGAGGAGGGCATCGCGCTCGCGCCCGCCGTGATGCAATCGCTCGACCGCGTCGCCCACGCGCTGGAGATACAGCCGCTGCGCACCAGCTAGCCGGAGGACGCCGATGTTTCGACGCTTCGCGACCGTTGTTCTCGCCGCACTGCCGCTCTTCGCTCTCGCGCAGCCGTACCCCGGCAAGCCGATCCGCATGATCGTGCCGCTCGCGGCCGCGAGCGCGGTGGACAACGGCGCGCGCATCCTCGCCGAGCGCATGTCCGTGGACCTCGGCCAGGAGATCGTGATCGAGAACATGCCCGGCGCCTCGGGGCAGATCGGCGCGGACCGCGTGGCCAAGGCGCCGCCCGACGGCTACACCCTCGGCGGCTTCAACGACAGCATCATGACCATGCTGCCCAACATGGGCCCGAAGCTGCCGTGGGACATCCTCAGGGACTTCGAGCCCGTCTCGCTGGTGGCGACGATCGAGTGGGGCCTCGTGGCGAACAACGATTCGCCCTATCGCAGCGCGGCCGACCTCATCGCCGCGGCGAAGGCGCATCCCGGCGAAATCAACTTCGGTTCCGGCGGCAACGGCAGCCCGCAGCATGTCGCGATGGCGCTGTTCGCTTCGGCGGCGGGCATCAAGCTCACGCACGTGCCGTACAAGGGGGCCTCGCAGGCGGCGCTCGGCGTCGCCGCCGGCGACGTGCCGGTCGCCTTCCAGGGCCTTGCCACGGTGGCGGGCCTCGCGCGCGGCGGGCGGCTGCGCCTCATCGGGCTCGCCACGTCCGCTCCGCTCGACGCTTTCCCCGGGGTGCCCACGGTCGCGTCCAGCGGCCTGCCGGGATTCGCTTTCAGCTCGTGGTTCACGATCGTCGCGCCGGCGGGCACGCCGCACGAGATCGTCGCGCGCCTGAACGGCGCCATCCTGAAGGCGCTTGCGGATCCCGCGGTGCGCGACAAGTTCCGCGACCAGGGGCTCGCGATCAGGGGATCGAGCCCCGAAGAGCTGGCGGCGGCCACGCGCGAGCAGCTCGCGCGGTACGCGCGGCTCTTCAAGGAGGCCGGGATCCACTCCGAGTGAGGGCCGGAACCGGCTTACTTCGGCAGCTCGACGGTCACCTTGATCGCGGAGTACCAGCCCGTCACTTCCTCGATCTCGTCGTCGGTGAGCGTCTTCGCGACGGTGCTCATCACCGGATCCTGGCGGCGGCCCGACCGGAACGCGCGTAGTTGAGTCCGGAGGTACTCCTTCTGTTGCCCGCCCAGGTTCGCCGCGCCGGGAAGGACGGCTACGCCGTTCTCGCCGTGACAGTTCTGGCATAGGGTGCGCACCTTGGCGGGTGGCGCCGGCGCCTCGCCCGCCCACGCCGCAGCCCCCAGCGAGGCGGCGGCGCCCAGCAGCAGGGTCAGGGTGGTTTTCGATGCGCTCATCCCCGTCGCTCTCCAAACGAAGCGGGCCGGGCGCGCGGCCCAGCCCGCTGCCTCCTTGCGGCTTCGCTACTTGCCCTGATACGTGATGCGGTAGACCGCGCCGGCCTTGTCGTCCGAGACGAGGATCGAGCCGTCGACATACTGCTTCACGTCGACGGGCCGGCCGAGGTAGACGCCTTCCTCGTTCATCCAGCCTTCGGCGAACGGCTCGGTCTTCACGGCGTTGCCCTTGTCGTCCAGGTACGTGACCATGACCCGGGCGCCCCTCGGTTTCACGGCATTCCACGAGCCGTGCTGGGCGTTGAAGATCGCGTTCTGGTACTTCGCGGGAAACATCTTGCCCGTGTAGAACATCATGCCCAGGTCCGCGGCGTGCGCCACCATCTCCACCTGCGGCTTCACGTAGTGGTCGGCGAGCTCCTTGGGAATCGGCTTGTCCTTGTACTCGTCGGTCCTCACCTCCCCGCCGCCGTAGTAGGGTGCGCCGTACCACAGCCCCTGCGTGAGCACGCCGTTCACGGCGGGGATCTTGTTCAGCTCGCCGGGCGGCGTCTCGTCTCCCATGCCGTCGACCTGGTTGTCGGTGAACCACAGGCTCTTGTCCTTCGGGTTGAACGCGAGCCCCGAGGAGTTGCGGATCCCCGTGGCGACGACCTTGCGATCCTTCCCCTCGCGCGTGAAGCTCACGATGCCGCCGATGCCCACCTTGCGGTAGAGGTCGATCTTCTCCGGCGGCTGCACGTTGAACGGCTGCCCGAGCGTGATGTAGATCCTGTTGTCGGGGCCGATCACGCAGGCGCGCGCGGTGTGGTTGTACGACTCCTCGTCGGGGGGAATCAGCTCGCCCTGCTTGACGATCGGAACCGCGACCGTGTCGGAGCCCTGCTGGAAGTATTCCGCCGCCGGGAACATCATCACGCGGTTGCGCTCGGCGATGAACAGGAACCCGTCGGGCGAGTAGCAGGCGCCGGCGGGAAGGTCGAACTTGAGGCTCGGGCTGAACTCGTCGACCGTGTCCGCGATGCCGTCCATGTCGCGGTCGTTGACCGAATACACGGTGCTCTTCAGGGTCCCGACCCACACCGTGCCCGTGTTGCGGCTGACCGCCATGCCGCGCGCATCCGGCACGATGGCGAACAGGTCGATCTTGAAGCCTTCCGGCAGCCGGATGTTCTGCAGCACCTTCCTCAGGTTCTCCGCGTACTTGGGATCCTGCGCCACGCGCTTCATCGGAGGCGCATCGGTGCGCTTGAAGTTGCCCAGCTTCTCGAGGTTGGCGTCGTCGTCGCGCGCGAAGGCGGTGCCCGCCGAGAGCGAAAGCGCCAGCCCGACAGCCAGGAACAGCGAGTTGCGTCTTATCGTCGTTTCGTTCTGTGGATTCATCCTTCTCTCCCTATTGTTGAACGACAGCAAATCCGCGCCAATTCAATTGGAAAGTAACTGCGATCGTCACTCTTCTTGTCGACCGTCGTCGCCAGGCCGCGGGGCGATGCGGCGCTGGACCAATGGTACGCTTCGATTCCCGCCCAGTGGAAAGACACGCCCTGAAGCGCTCCGGTGTCTTCCTTGCCGCAGTCCTCGCGTGCTCCTCGCCGCACGCCCAGGATGCGCCGCCCGTGCCGGTCGACACGATCGTCGTCTCGGCAACGCGCGCCGAAACCAGGATCTTCGACGCGCCGGCCGCGATCGGCGCGGTCGGCGCGGATACGATCTCGATCGCGGGGCCGCAGGTGAACCTCTCGGAATCGTTGAGCCGTGTCGCCGGGATCTCGATCCTCAACCGGCAGAACTACGCCCAGGACCTGCAGCTGTCGATCCGCGGCTTCGGCGCGCGATCCACCTTCGGCGTGCGCGGCGTGCGCCTGATCGTGGACGGCATCCCGGCGACGATGCCCGACGGCCAGGGCCAGGCGTCGTCGATCGCGCTCTCGTCGGCGGCGCGCATCGAGGTGCTGCGCGGGCCGCTCGCGCTGCTCTACGGCAACGCCGCCGGCGGCGTGGTGCAGGTCTTCACCCAATCCGGCGGTCCGCTGCCCACGGCTTCGGGCAGCTTCGCCGCGGGATCCTTCGGCCTGCGCCGCGAGGACGCGACGTTTTCCATGGCTTCGGGCGAGCACGCATTCATGTTCGACGTGTCGCGCTTCGATACCGACGGCTACCGCGAGCACAGTGCCGCGACGCGCGAGATCGCCAACGTCAAGTGGGACTGGAAGGCTTCCGCACGCACGCACGTGGTCGGTGTGGTCAACCTGTTCGACCAGCCCAGGGCGCAGGACCCGCTCGGCCTCACGCGCGCGCAGTGGGAGCAGGACCCGCGCCAGGTGCAGCCCATCGCGATCCAGAACGACACGCGCAAGAGCGTGCGGCAGCCGCAGGCGGGCGCCGTGATCGAGCATGCCCTCGACGACGACACGACCCTCGGCGGACGCGTGTACTTCGGCGAGCGCCACCTGGACAACGCACTGGGCGTGCCGCTCGCGGCGCAGCTGCCGCCCACCTCGAGCGGCGGCATCGTGGCCTTCGACCGCGACTACCAGGGCGCGGCGCTGCAGCTCGACCGGCGCTTCCGGGTGGCCGGCGACGTTGCCGCGCGCCTGCTAGCGGGCCTCACCTACGACCGCATGCACGACGACCGGCAGGGCTACATCAACAACAACGGGCAGCGCGGCGCGTTGAAGCGCAACGAGGACGACTACGTGGACAACACCGACGCGCTCCTGCAGGCGAGCGCGGATTTCGGCGAGCGCTGGAGCGCCATCGCCGGCGTGCGCGCCACCCGCGTGAAGTTCGACACGAAGGACCACTTCATCGCGCCGGGCAATCCCGACGACAGCGGGACGATCGAGTACCGCGGCAACAATCCCGTCCTCGGCGCCACGTGGCGCGCAGCCGAGGGCCTGCACGTCTACGCGAACCTCGGGCGCGGGTTCGAGACGCCCACCTTCACCGAGCTCGCGTATCGAAACGACGCGTCGGGCCTGAACACCGCGCTGCAGGCATCGACGAGCCGGCACGCCGAGATCGGCGCGAAGTGGCGCGGCGCCGGACAGTCGCTCGACGTGGCGGCGTACGACATCCGCACGGACAACGAGCTGGTGGTGGACCAGAACGTCGGCGGCCGTTCGACGTTCCGCAACGCGGGCCGCACGACGCGCACGGGCCTGGAGCTCCAGCATTCGGGCGACTGGGGCGCGGGCTGGAGCACGCTGCTCGCGGTCACCGCGCTGCGGGCACGCTTCGACGAAGCGTTCACGAGCGGGAGCGGCTCGGCGGCGGTCCCGGTGAACGCCGGCAACCGCCTGCCTGGGGTGCCGGAGCGCAATGCGTACGGAGAGATCGCTTACGCGCCGCGCGGCGCGTGGGGCGGGCTCAATGCGGCGGTCGAGGTGGTGTACCTGGGGCGGCTGTACGTGGACGACGTCAACAGCGACTCGACGCCGGCCGCGACGGTGGTGAATCTGCGCGCGGGGCTTCGCTACCGCTTCGGAGCGCTCGAGATCCTGCCGCTATTGCGCCTGGACAACGCCACCGACCGCAAGTACGTGGGCTCGGTGATCGTGAACGAGGCGAACAAGCGCTTCTTCGAGCCGGCCCTGCCGCGCAACTGGATGGCGGCGATCACGGGGCGTTACCGGTTCTGAAAAAAAACGGGGCAGGATGGACCTGCCCCACAAGGCGCACTCTTTGAAACGGAGGGTAAGCCTTACGAGCAAGAGCGATGCCAACTCCTCGCCAGCCTTGGAATCAAGCACTTAGCTGAGCGACATCCCCAAGGGCCACAAGGCCCGCTGCCAGGACGTCTCCGCCCGGCGACACCGCTGCGGCACGTACCACGCAAACGGTTGAGGCAGCAGGGAAATTCCATGTCGTTGTAGAGCGACAGCCACAGCGCGTGGCGCCGCGGCTACAACCTATTTGGCCTCGGGCTTGAAGAGCGCGGCCTCGATGCCATGGCGCTGCAGCAGCTTGTAGAACTCCGTGCGGTTGCGCCGCGCGAGCTTCGCCGCCTGCGTGACGCTGCCGTGCGTGAGCTTGAGGATGCGCGTGAGGTAGTCGCGCTCGAAGCGCTTGCGGGCGTCCTCGAACGAGGTC
>DATIWC010000009.1:0-28801 GCA_035519515.1 Usitatibacter sp. | reverse complement strand
GCCGATGGTGCTGTTCAGGGCCACGCCGCCCGCGCTCGAGTTGGCGCTCACGAGCGACAGCAGCTCCATCGCCGATTGCGCGCCGCTCCTGTCGATCTCCTCACGCGTGATCACCGTGACCGGCAGCGCGCTCTCGCCCTCCACGCGCTTGATGTTCGAGCCGGTGACTTCGATCCGCTCCTTCGCCGCCGGTTTTTCGGGTGCAGTTTGCGCTAGCGCGCTGATCGGGAAGAATGCGGACGACGCAATGGAGAGTGCTCCCGCCACCGCAATGGCGAGCTTGTCCTTTCTGCGATTCATGTTTGTTACCCCAGGTGGTTTTGTTTTCGGCTCCGAGAACTTAATGACCGGGGATTTCAGCGTCAACGGAATTCGGGCGCACCCCGCCCCCCACGTTGCCCGGACGCAACCACCCGCATCCTTGCGGGTGAATAAACACCAAGTTTCTTGGAATACCGCTACGCGTCGCGCGCGCGGGACTTGGGCCTCTGGGACTCGACCAGCTTGCGGTTGAGCACGCGGATCGTGTCGTCGGCGGTCTCGATCAGCTCCACCAGGCGCTGGGCGCGCCTGGAAAGGCGCATCACCTCGGGCGGCACGCGCGCCTCCTCGAGGGAGTAGATGCGGTCGTTGGAATGCGTCGCCAGCCATTCGTGGACGGCGGCAGGCGGCACCTCGAGCTCGTTGGCGGCCTGCTCGGGCGTGAGCGCCCCGGAACGGATGCGCTCGATCACCTGGAGGCGTTCGCCCAGGTGCACATGTCGGGTCTTATTCATCTTCGCCGATCTCCAATCCGCTGCCGGGGATGCCGAGCTTGTCCTTGAGGATCGCGACCTCCAGCGTCCTCTGGCCGAGCAGCCGCTCGAGGTTGCGCACCTGGAGCTTGAGGTCGGCCACCTCGCCGTCCTCGGCCTTGGGCACGGCCGTGAGATCCGCGTCCACGACTTCGCGGTACACCTTGCGCCAGTAGTAGAGGACGTTGAGCGCGATGTGGTGGCGCTTCGCAACGTGCGCCGCCGACATGCCCGGCAACATGGACTCGCGCACGATGGCGATCTTTTCCGAGAGGCTGCGACGATGCCGCGAGCCCCGCGGACCGGCGTTCGGTACTTTCACTGCCACTTCCTCCCGGCTGGAGACGGGGACGGGATTTTTTCTGTGCTGCGCTGTCCGAAAAAAATAACACCGCGGAACGCGCAACGATGAAACGCTCACGATCCGTTACAAAAAGCCGGGCGTAAAATGTCGCGATGCTGCGTGCATTTGTAACAAGCCTCGCCATCGCGCTTGCCCTCGCCGCGCCCGGCGCCCGGTCCGCCCCGGCCAAGGTGCTGCGCTACGCCTTCGAGATCGCGGAGACGAGCTTCGATCCGCAGTTCATCAGCGACGTCTATTCGAACATCGTGAACCAGGGCATGTTCGACGCGCCGCTCGCCTACGACTACCTGGCGCGGCCCGTGAAGCTCAGGCCGAACACGCTCGTGGCGATGCCCGAGGTGAGCGCCGACGGGACCACGTACACGCTGCGCGTGAAGCCCGGCATCTACTTCGCCGACGACCCGGCGTTCGGCGGCAGGAAGCGCGAGCTCACGGCGGCCGATTACGTCTACTCGATGAAGCGCGTGCTCGACCCGCAGGTGAAGGCCTCGCAGATCGCGGAGGTGGAGGAGTACGTGGTGGGCGCGGACGCCGCCGCGGGCGCCGCGCGCAAGGCCGGGCGGTTCGACTACGACGCCCCCGTCGAAGGGCTTCGCGTGATCGACCGCTACACGTTCCAGGTGCGGCTCAAGGCGCCCAACTACGTCTTCATCTACCACTTCGCCGATTGCCGCATCTCATGCGCCATGGCCCGCGAGGTCGTGGAGAAATACGGCGACGACATCGGCGCGCATCCCGTGGGCACGGGGCCGTGGAAGCTCGTCTTCTGGAAGCGCAGCTCGAAGATGGTGTTCGAGCGCAACCCGGGCTACCGCGAGGAATACTTCGACGCGGACCCGCCCGCGGACGATGCGGTTTCGCAGGCGATCCTCGCGCGCAACAAGGGCAGGCGCCTGCCCATGATCGACCGCGTCGAGATCTCGGTGATCGAGGAGACGCAGCCGCGCTGGCTCTCGTTCCTCAACGAGGAGATGGATCTCATCTTCCTCGTCCCGGAGGAGTACGCCTACCAGGCCTTCCCCAACCACCACGTGGCCGCGAACCTCGCACGGCGCGGCATCGAGATGCACCAGGTGCCCGCGCTCGACCTCACGTACAACTTCTTCAACATGGATGACTCGGTGGTCGGCGGGTACACGGCCGACAAGGTGGCGCTGCGGCGGGCGATCTGCCTTTCGTACAAGGTGCAGGACGAGATCAGCATCCTGCGCAAGGGCCAGGCGATCCCGGCCGACACGCCGTACAGCCCGGGGGTGGCCGGCTACGACCCGCTGTTCCACACGACCGCGGTGGACTACGACGTCCCCAAGGCGCGCGCGCTGCTCGACATGTACGGCTACGTGGACCGCGACGGCGACGGCTACCGCGAGATGCCCGACGGCAGCCCGCTGGTGCTGCATTACTACTCGACCCCGACCTCGCGCGACCAGCAGTTCGACGAGCTCTGGAAGCGCAGCCTCGACGACATCGGCATCAAGCTGGAAATCGAGAAGCGGAAGTGGCCCGACATCCTGAAGGCCGCGCGCCTCGGAAAGATCCAGTTCTGGCAGCTGGGCAACGCCGCCACCAGCCCCGACGCGGATTCGTGGCTCATCAACCTCTACAGCAAGCAGCTCGAGAACAACTTCGCGCGCTTCAACCTCCCGGCCTACGACAAGCTCTTCGAGCAGGCGCGCCGCACGCCCGACAGCCCCGAGCGCACGCACCTCTACCAGGAGATGACGCGGCTCCTCGTCGCGTACGCGCCGTGGAAGTTCAACACGCACCGCATCCGCACCGACATGTGGTATCCGAACGTGATCGGCTACCGCAAATCGCCCATCACCAACTACAACTTCTGGAAATACGTCGACATCGACCCCGGGCGAGGCCGTCTCGCCGCCCGCTAGGGCCTGCGAAAGGCCCCTGAAAACATTGGGATTTTCGCCCGGGATCGGGTATAATGCGTTCCCAGGTAGGGCGCTTCATCCGGTTGGCGCCCGCCCCTTCGCGGCTCGGTCCCGATCCCGAATTTCCAACACATGAGTCATCTGCCTGAACCGGTTTCGAAGGCTTGAACTCCTTCGCGGGCCGATCCAGGAGATAGTCATCAGTACTTTCGAAAGCCTCGGGCTCGCGCCCGAGCTGCTGCGCGCTGTCGCGGAGCAGGGCTACACCGAACCCACCCCCATCCAGGCGCAAGCCATCCCGCTGGTCCTCTCGGGCCGCGACCTGCTCGGCGCCGCGCAGACCGGCACCGGCAAGACCGCCGGATTCACGCTCCCGCTGCTGCAGCGCCTCGCGCCGCACGCCACCAAGAGCTTCTCGCCCGCGCTGCACCCGGTGCGCTGCCTCATCCTCACGCCCACGCGCGAGCTGGCGATCCAGGTCCACGAGAGCGTGAAGACTTACGGCAAGCACGTGCCCCTGCGCTCGTTCGTCGTCTATGGCGGCGTCAACATCAACCCGCAGATCGAGGAGCTGAAGCGCGGCGTCGAGATCCTGGTGGCCACGCCGGGGCGCCTGCTCGACCTCGTCGGCCAGAAGGCCGTGAACCTCGGCAAGGTGCAGATCCTCGTCCTCGACGAAGCCGACCGCATGCTCGACATGGGCTTCATCCCGGACATCAAGCGCATCATCGCGCTGCTGCCCGCGATGCGCCAGACGCTGCTCTTCTCGGCGACTTTCTCCGACGAGATCCGCAAGCTCTCCGCGCAATTCCTCAAGGACCCGGCGACCGTCGAGGTCGCGCGGCGCAACGAGCCGATCGCGCTCGTCACGCAATACGTGCACTTCATCGACGCCAACCGCAAGCGCGAGCTGCTCTCGCACCTGGTGAAGAAGAACGACTGGGAGCAGGTGCTGGTGTTCTGCAAGACCAAGCACGGCGCCAACCGCCTCGCCTCGCAGCTGCAGAAGGACCGCATCAACGCCGACGCGATCCACGGCAACAAGAGCCAGAACGCGCGCATCCGCGCTCTCGAGGATTTCAAGGAAGGCAAGGTGAAGGTGCTCGTGGCCACCGACATCGCGGCACGCGGCCTCGACATCGAGGAGCTGCCCCACGTGGTGAACTTCGACCTCCCGCACGTCCCCGAGGATTACGTGCACCGCATCGGGCGCACCGGGCGCGCGGGTTCCACGGGCGAAGCGCTGTCGCTCGTGTGCGGGGAAGACCGCCCGTTGCTCTCCGCGATCGAGAAGTTGATCAACCGCAAGATCGAGGTTCGCGCCGTCGCCGGTTTCGAGGCGGGCCTCATGCCGCGCGGCGAAGCACGCGGGCAACGCCCGGAATCCCGCGGTGAAGGCCGTGAGCAGCCCCGGGGCGAAGCCCGCGAGCAGCCGCGCGAAGCCCGCGAGCAGCGCAACGAGGCCCCGCGCGGCCGCGGCGGGCGCGGACGGCGTGGCCAGGGCCGGCGCGAGGAGCGCGCGCCGCGCGAAGCGACCTCGCCGCCGCCGCGCACCTCGGGCAACTCGGGGGGCATGGACTTCGACAAGCCCTACGAGCCCTCGGCAGCGGCGCTCGAGAAACCCGAGCAGCCGTCCCAGTCGCGCAAGCGCCAGCAGGCCCCCATTCCGGCCCTCTTCCGGCGCAAGGCGGCCTGAGGCCGCCCGGAGTAACATTCCTGTAACCGACCCTGGGCCCGCGCTTCCGCGCGGGTCTTCGTTTCCATGAGCCGAGACGCCCTTCCCCAGGTCATCAACCTCAAGGACTACACGCCGCCCGCGTTCCTCATCTCCCGGGTCGCGCTGGAGGTGGACATCGGGGAGTCCGGGGTCACGGTGCACGCGACGCTGCAGGTCAAGCGCAATCCGGCCAACCGGCAGGTGGACCTCGTCCTCGACGGCCAGGAGCTCGAGCTCATCGCCGTGCGCCTGGATGGGCGCGAAGTGGCCGCGGGCGGATATCGCGTCGATGGCCAGCACCTCACCGTCACGGGCGTTCCCGACGCGTTCTCGCTCGAGACGGTGGTGCGCATCGATCCGTGGAAGAACACCCGGCTGGAGGGCCTCTACGCCACGGCGAGCGGACTCGTGACGCAGTGCGAGGCCGAGGGCTTCCGCCACATCACCTGGTTCATCGACCGTCCCGACGTGATGGCGGCCTACCAGGTGACGATACGGGCGGACCGTGCCCGCTTCCCGCGGTTGCTCGCCAACGGCAACCTGGTGGCTTCCGGCGAAGGCGCGCCCGAGGGCTGGTTCACCGCCGCCCCGCAGGCCGCCTCCGGCCATTGGGCGCGCTGGGAAGATCCGTTCCCGAAGCCCTCGTACCTCTTCGCGATGGTCGCCGCGAGCCTCGACGTGCTCGAGGACCATTTCACGACGCGCTCGGGCCGCAAGGCGCTGCTGCAGGTCTACGTGGAGCCCGGCAAGCTCGACCAGGCGGGCTTCGCGATGCAGGCCCTCAAGAAGTGCATGCGCTGGGACGAGGACGTGTTCGGCCTCGAGCTCGACCTCGAGCGCTTCATGATCGTCGCGGTCCCCGACTTCAACGCGGGCGCGATGGAGAACAAGGGCCTCAACATCTTCAACACGAAGTACATCCTCGCGCGCTCCGATACCGCGACCGACGAGGATTACTTCGGCGTGGACAAGGTCGTCGCGCACGAGTACTTCCACAACTGGACCGGCAACCGCGTGACCTGCCGCGACTGGTTCCAGCTCTCCCTCAAGGAAGGCCTCACGGTCTACCGCGACCAGGAGTACAGCGCCGACGAATACTCGCGGCCCGTGGTGCGCATCCAGGAAGTGCGCGAGCTGCGCAGCCGCCAGTTCCCCGAGGACGCCGGGCCCATGGCGCACGCGGTGCGGCCCGAGTCCTACGTCCAGATCAACAACTTCTACACTTCCACGGTCTACGAGAAGGGCGCAGAGGTGGTGCGCATGTACGCGGCGATACTCGGCAAGGAAGGCTTCCGGCGCGGCATGGACCTGTACTTCAAGCGCCACGACGGCCAGGCCGTCACCTGCGACGACTTCCGCGCCGCGATGGCCGACGCGAACCAGGCGGACCTCACGCAGTTCGGGCGCTGGTACTCGCAAGCCGGGACGCCGGTGCTGGAATGCCGCGCCGAGTACGACGGCAACAAGGAGACGTACACGCTGCACGTGAAGCAGGGGTGCCCTGCCACGCCCGGGCAATCCGCCAAGCAGCCCTTCGTGATCCCGCTCGCCGTGGGGCTCGTGGACCTCGACGGGCGCGACCTGCCCATCACCATCGACTCGGGCGCGCTCTTCAAGGGCGTGCGCGGCAACGACGGGGCGCGCACCGCGATCCTCGCGGTGACCGAGGCCCAGCAGTCGTTCGTGTTCAGGAACGTGCCGGAGAACCCGGTTCCCTCCCTGCTGCGGGGCTTCTCCGCGCCGGTGCACGTGCGCTACGACTACACCGACTCGGAGCTCACGCACCTCATGGCGTACGACTCCGACGCGTTCAACCGGTGGGAAGCGGGCCAGGCGCTCGCGATCCGCATCCTGGTGAAGGCCGTGGAGGCCACGCAGGCGGGACGCGCGGTGGAAGTGCCGGCCTCGTTCCTCGAGTCCATGGGCCGCGTGATCGCGGACGGGTCGAAGGACCCGGCGTTCGCGGCCGAAGCGCTGCAGCTGCCCGACGAGGGTTATCTCGCCGAGTGCATGGAGGTGGCCGATCCCGACGCGATCCACGCGGCGCGCACGCACCTCATCCGCGAAATCGCCACGCGCTATCGCACGCGCTTCGAGGGCGCGTTCCGCCACTTCTCGGTGCCCGGCCCCTACTCGCCGGATGCCGCCGCGTCGGGACGCCGCGCGCTTCGCAACGCCGCCCTGGGCTACGTCGCGACGATCGACGACGCCACCTCGCGCGCCCTCGCGTTCCTGGAGCTGCGCCGCGCGGAGAACATGACCGATGCCATGGCCGCGCTCACGTGCCTCGCCAACTGCGCGGGCGCCGAGCGCGAACGCGCTCTGGGCATGTTCTACGACAAGTGGAGGAACGAGGCGCTGGTGCTGGACAAGTGGTTCCGCGTGCAGGCGACGTCGTGGCTCCCCGGATGCCTCGACCGCGTGAAGTCGCTCGCCAAGCACCCGTCGTTCGACATGCGCAACCCCAACCGCGCGCGGGCGCTGCTGCACGCGTTCGCCCTCGAGAATCCGCTGCACTTCCACGCCGCCGACGGAAGCGGATACCAATGGGTGGCCGAGCAGGTCATCGCGCTCGACAAGCTCAACCCGCAGGTCGCCTCGCGCCTCGCGCGGGCCTTCGACCGCTGGAAGAAGTACGACTCGCAGCGCCAGTCGCACGCGCGCGCCGCCCTCGAGGCGATCCGCGACGCGCAGGGACTATCCGGAAACGTCGGCGAGGTCGTCTCGCGCGCGCTGGACTGAGGGCGCGGCCGCCGGCCGCCACGGCTCGGGCGGCCACGCGAGCTTGAGGCGCTCGCCCGCTACCCGCATGCGGTGGGACCGGCTCAACACCTTTTGCGCGGCCATGGTTCGCAAGTGCCACAGCGGGCGTGCGGCCGCCGGGCCGCGGCCGGCGAAGGCGGGCGCGGCCTCATCCTCGAGGAACGCGAGCCAGCGCGCGCGAATCGCATCCACGGAGTACTCGCGCCCGCGCTCGCGCCCGCTGGCGGCCATGGCTTCGTAGAGGGCCGGATCGGCGCGCAGCGCGTCCACCGCGCGCAGCACGTCGGCCGCGTTCCCGATCTCGATGAAGTCGAGGCTCGAGCGCCGCAGCTCGACGTACGCGGGCTCCGGCGCCGCGAGCAGCGGCACGCCGGCGAGCCACGCGTTGTAGACCTTGGTCGCGGGCTTGGTGGCGAGGAGCGATGGCGATTCCTCGCGGGCCGCGACGGCGACGTCCACCGCGCTGTAATCCTCCCAGCGCCGCGTCTCCACCGCGAACTGCATTCCCCGGCGCGCCATCGCCCGCAGGAACGCGCGATCCGTGAACCACGCGGGCGCCGAGCCCGTGCGGCCGTGATACGCCACGCGCAGGATGCGCGAGCCGCGCGAGGGATCGCGCGCGACGAGCCCCGGTTGCGGCCAGAGCGGGATGTGGCGCTCGCCCTCGCGGTTCGCGATGCCGTTCTGGACGATGGCGATGTCGCACGCGGCCACCGGCGCGCGGTCCGCGCGCACCACCACCAGCAGGCCCGCCGCCGAACCCGAGGAGAAATCGTTCGCGTCGTCGCGGTGGACGAGGCAGATCGCGTCCGGCACGAAGCGGTCGCCGACGGTGACGCGCCAGCCTCGCCGGCGCAGCTCCGGCCCCAGCCGGACGTAGCCCTGCGCTATCCAGGAATTGCGGCCGGCCACGAAGCGCCGCGGCGTCTTCGCGATGTCCGCCTCGCCGAGGCTCGCGATGTCGGCCCAGTGGGAGTGCAGGTTGCCGAGGACGAAGTGAACCGCGCGCGCCGCCTGATCCATGCGCTCGAGGCTAGCCTGCAGATGTTCACCGACTGTGAAGCGATGCGCCCGTTGTGTAAGAGTTTGTGAGCCGAAAAAACGAAAGGGCCGTGCAAGGCACGGCCCTTCGCGGGCGGGACGGGAAGGCGCTTCAGTTCTTCTTGATGCTCTCGAGCATCTTGAACACGCCCTTGGGCGCGCCCATGAAAAGCCGCTTGAAGGACTTCGGAAGACACCTGCGCTCCAGCGTGTTGCGGCGGACTCTCTTGCGTTCAGCCATGGACAAATACCTCGGGAAACGAACTGCGCATTATACCGTAACGCCCCTCAATTGACGATCTTGGCGGTGCCGTCGACGATCTCGGCCGCGGCGCGCGCGCCGTCGGGCTTCACGATCTCGCCGCGCGCGTGCGCGAGGCCTCCCTCGAAGGTTCCCTCGAAGCGCGTGCCGTCGAGGAACCAGAACGTCCCCTTGCCCTGCGGCCGTCCGTCCCGCATCTCGCCCTCGTACTTCATTCCCGTGGCGAAGAAGTACGTGCCCTGGCCGGTGAGCGCGCCCGCCGTCATCTCGCCTTCGTAGCGATCTCCGTTGGAGAAGTAGTAGACGCCCTTGCCGCTTGCCTTGCCGTCGTCGAACGTTCCCTCGACGCGGTCGCCGCCCTTCGTGTAGTAGCGGCCCTTGCCCTGCATCTTGCCCTGCACCATCTCGCCCTCGTAGCGATCGCCGCTCGCGAAGCGATAGACGCCGACCCCGTCGGGCTTGCCGCCGGCGAACGAGCCGTCGAACACGTCGCCGCCCTTGGTCGTGTAGCTGCCGCGGCCCACGATCACGCCCAGTTGCACCTCGCCCTCGTAAGAGTCGCCGTTGGCGAACTGGTAGCGGCCGCGGCCGTCGGGACGGTCCGCCGCGAAGTGCCCCTGGTATCGGTCGCCGTTTTCCCACACGTACGTGCCCTCGCCCTGCTTGAGGCCCTCGCTCCACTCGCCCTCGTACTTGAAGGACTTCGAGATGTACTCGCCCTTGCCGTGCAGGCTCGCGCCGCGCATGGCGCCGCGGTAGATCGAGCCGTCGGCGAACGTGAGCTCGCGAACGCCCGGGGCGATCTCGCGCCCCGGGATCGGGTCGGGCTTGGACGCTCCCGCGGCGGCAGGCTGCGCGACGCTCGAGGGCGCGGATGCCGGCACAGCGGGCGCGGGGACCGCGGCTGCGGCCGGCGCCGCGACGGGCGCCACCTTGGGCGCGGACGGCGGCGCAGGCGTGGCCACGGCGACCTTCTCGGCTTGTGGCGGCGCAGCAGGCGCCTGCGAGGCCGGCGCCCGGCTCTCCGCCGGCACGGTGCGCACGGGCGGGGGCTCGGCGGCGGCGACACGCACGGGCTCGGCGGCCTCGGGCTTGCCGCCCGGGCGCAGGAGCGCCTCGAGCCGGTTCCTCGCGAGCGCGGCGAAGTTTCCGCTCGGATACTTGTCGAGGTACGCGCGGATGTCCTCGGGGCGGTTGGACTCGCGCACGCTCACCCAGAACTCGCGCTCGATCTGCAGCGTCATGTCCGCGCTGGGCGAGGCATTACCCGCGACCTGCTGGGACTTGCCCGGGCCGCCCGTGGAGTTGAAGGCGAAGTCCCCCTTGAGCGAGGAGGAATCCCACGGGGTCTGCAAGCGGCGCGTCTCGCGCTCGACGCCCTCGCGCACGCGCTTGAACATGATCTCGGCCGGGAGGTCGGGGACCTTGATGTTCTGCAGGATGTGCTTCGTGTAGATGCCGTTGCGGCCGTAGCCGTCGGCGGCCACGGATCCCGGCGCGGTCGCGTAGGCGATGAGCGTGCCCGAGGGCGCGCTCATCTGCGCCAGCCCCGCGCTGGTGAGCTTGAAGCTCGCGGCGAACGGGTTGTCGCGGCACGCGTCGAGGATGATGAAGTTGAACTTGGTGCGCGCACGGTCCATGCGGTCGAAGATCTGGCCGATCTCCACCGAGAAGAAGGTGATGTCCTCCTCGGACCCCATGGCCGCGTCGATCGGGATGAGGTAGTTGCGGTCCTTGAACTGCATCGCGTGGCCGGCGTAGAAGAAGAGCGCCGTGTTGGCGCCCTCGATCGCGGCGCCGAATTCGCGCACGGCGTCGATCATGTCCTTGCGCGAGGCGTTCTCGCGCACGATCACCTGGAAGCCGAGCTCCTTGAGGGCCTCGCCCAGGTCGTGCGCGTCGTTCACCGCGTTGCGCAGCGGCGCCGACCCGTATGCGTTGTTGCCGATCAGCAGGGCCACGCGATCGGCGGCGGCGGCATGCAGCGCAAGCAGGCACGCCGCGGCGGCGAGCGCCGCGCGGGCGATGACGGCTTTCAGTTGCGATTGCACGGCCGGATGCGCCTCCCTGAGCGAAAAATTATCGCTCAAAGGGGGCCCGGCGTGGGCGGCCTAGCGCGCGAGTACGGCGAGCTCGGCGAGATCGGGCCGCTCGCGGGCGAGCGCCGCCCAGGCCTCGCGCGCCTCCCCTGCGGCGCCGAGGTCCTGCAGCAGGAAGGCGTGCATCACGCGGTCCGGGAAGGTCTTCGCCTCGGCGCGCGAGCGCTCCGCGCGCGCGACGTTCTCCGCGGAAACGGTCTCGAAGCGCGCCTCGCCGAGGCGCCCCTTCGCCGTCGCCACGCTCCACGTATAGGCCGCCGCCGGCGCGAGCTTCACGCCCGCCTTCACGTTCGCGGACTTCGCGGTGGCCTTCCAGACTTCCTTGCCCGCCTCGTCCACGAGCCTCACCGTGTATCCGGAGGCCGCGGGATCCCCCTTCCAGCGCAGCACGGGCTGCAACGTCGTGACGCGCGTGTCGACGGGATATTCGAGCGCGGAGGGCGCAGGCGCCGGTGGCGGCAGCCCGCGCATTCGCAGGCTCGCCGTCGCGGTGTTGGCCAGCCGGCCGACGATCGACGGATCCGGCAACGCCTGCACCGTTCGTCGCGAGGGCTTCGCGCCTTTCTCGGCGCGCACTTCCGTGGCCGTGACGACGAACTCGCCGGGGCCCACGAAGGTGAACTCCGCGCCGGTCGCCGCATACGTCACGGCCACCGAGGCACCCGTGCCCAGCAGCAGGCGCGTGCCCGCCGCGAGCTCGGCGAGGAATCCCAGGTTGCCGTCGCCCTCGATGGTCGCGCTGCCGCGCAGGTCGGCGACGAAGGCGACGGGTTCGGCCGCCTGCGCCGCGAACGCGAAGGCCGCGGCGGCCGCGGCCAGGGCCGCGCGGATCATTTGGCGAGCGCGGCGAGCTCGGGCAGGTCCGAGCGCTCCTGGGCGAGCTTCGCCCACGCCTCGTGCGCTTCCTGCTCCGCGCCCATCTCGTGCAGCATCAGGGCGAAGAGGAGCCGGTCGGAGAACTCCGCCTTCTCGGCGGGGCGGCGCTTCTCGACCTGCGCGAGCGCATCCGCGGGCAGCGTGCGGAAGCGCCCGGTGCCGATCTCGTCGCCATTGGCGCTCACGGTCCACACGTAGTCGGTGTCGGCGCGAAGCTTCGCGGGGACGCGGTAAGCCCCGTTGGGCGCCTTGGCCGTGTGCACGGGCTTTTCCTGCCCCGCGACGACGAGGACGAACTCCGCGGGCGCCTTCGCGTCGGCGGCGCGCCAGCGGAACGTGGGCTGCAGCGTGGCGACGTTGCCCTGCGTCGGGAAGAGGAGCTTCGGTTCCGTGTCGGCCTTCGGCAAGGCGATGGAGCGCATGCGCACGCTCGCCGACGAGGTCTGCGCCACCTGCACGAGCACCTTGTCCGACGTGCGCCACGCGGTCTCGCGCGTCATCGGCGGGATGCCGGAGGAGGCCGCGACCTCGGTGTCCTTCACGACGAATTCGCCGGGGCCCTTGAGCGCGTACTCCTTGCCGCTCGCGATGTACATGACCGAGGCCTGCGCATCCTTGGCAAGCGAGAGCTTCTGGCCGCGGTTGAGCTCCGCGAGCAACAGCGGCCGAGGGTTGCCGTCGACGGCCACATCGCCCCTCAGGTTGCTGATGAACGCCACGCCATCGGCCCAAGCCGCGCAGGCGGCGAAGAGCGAGGCGGCGAAGAGCGTGCGCAGGATGGTTGTTCTCATGACCGGACCACCTCCAATGTATCCGCGAGCGATGCGACTGGCCGCGCCGTGCGTATGCCCCAGACGTTGACCGGGCTGTGTCCCTTCACCTTGTGGGTGCCCAGCGGATCGAAGTGGAAGCGCTCCTCGATCCGGCTCACCACGGCCTCGGTGATGATGATCTTGCGGCCGAGCTCCTTGGTGAGGCCTTCGACGCGAGCCGCGACGTTGACCGCATCGCCGATCGCCGAATAGTTGTGGCGCTCCGACGAGCCGATGTATCCGACCGTCACGGTGCCGTAGTTGATGCCGATTCCGATCGTCAAGACGGGCAGCCCCTCGCGCCGGAACTCCTCGTTGAGGGAATCCAGCGCCATCATCATCCCGAGGGCGCACTGCACTGCGTCGCCGCACGGGTCCTTCGATTTCAGCGGCGCACCGAAGAGGACCATCATGCCATCGCCGATGAACTTGTCAACGGTGCCGTCGTACCGGTGGACAGCATGCACCATGCGGTCGAAATAGCGCTGCAGAACAGTCGTGACCACCTGCGGGGGCATATTCTCCGAGAGCGTTGTGAAATCCCGCACATCGCTGAAGAGGACGCAGACCTCCGCGAGCTGCCCGCTTCCGCCCGGGCTCAGGTTGCCGCCCAGCATTTCCTTCATCACCGCGGGACTCACCTGGCCCGCGAAATTCTTCTGCAGCCGGATGCGGTCCACCACCGCCTCGATCGCGTCGAAGATGCCGCGCACGAGGAGCGCGATCCAGAACGTGACCACCACGGGCGCGAGAGGCAGCAGGGTCTGCGCCGAGACGATGGAGGCGAGGCTCAAGCCGAACAACGCGAACGGGACGATCACCGCCAGCCCGACCACCGCCAGGGGACTGGCCGCGACGAGCACGGCGAGCGCGGCGAGCGCGATGGCGAGCCATTTCAGCGGCTCGGGAACCGGGCTCAGCAATCCCGCGCCGAGGTGGCTGCGCACCACCTGCGCATGGATCAGCACGCCGGGCTGGTCGTTGGGTGAACGCCCCCGGCCGGGATCGTGCGCCATCAGCCGCGCGGGCAGGCGCCAGCGATCCACGTCGCCGATCACGCTTCCCACGAATACGATCCGGTCGCCGAACCTCGCCTGCAGCTCGGCATCGCCCATCTTCCCGACCGTGTGCATGGGCACGTAGTCGAGCGGCGCCCCGACGCTGTAGTCGATGAAGCCGCGCTGCGGCTCGATACCGAGGTGGCGCAGGAGCTGTCCGGCCAGCGTCGGCAGGACCTGCACGCTTTCGTCGAAGTGGCGCGAGGTGAGGTCCGGGTCGATCTCCTGCTGGTCGAGACCCAGGTTGTCGGGAGCGAGGATGCCGCGGAAGTTCTGCTGGATGGGCACCGGCCGGCCCTTGTCGGAGAGCGTCTGCACGTAGACGAGCGGCGCCACGTGCTTGAGCGCCACCAGCCCGCGCATGATGGCGAAGTCCGCGCCGGGAAGGATGGCGTTGAAGGAGCGTTCCGGCAGCACCATGTCGACGCCCACCGCCCGGGGCTTCGCCCTTGCCAGCGCGCGCAGCATCTCCTCCGAATGGCGGTGCCACAGCGCGAAGGGCTCGTCGTAGGCCGCGTAGGTGTCCTCGTCGATGCCGATCAGCACGACGTCGCGGGCAAGCGGCCGCGGGTGGTATTCGCGCAGCACCCGCATCTGGACGTCGAACATCGCGCGCTCCGCGTCGGCGAGCGGCGAAAGCTTCGGCGAAGGCAGCAGGGCCAGCGCGGCCGCGAGGCCACAGGCCAGCGCGAAGAGAAGAGCGCCCTTGCGCGCCTTCGAGTGACGCAGGCGCTCCCAGGACGCGCTCAACGCGTGCATGGCGGACGTGCGCTCGGTGGCGATAGCGGCTCCTCGGGCGGGTGCCTTTCTCCCTGCCGCCATTCTAAGTCGATCGATGGCAGGGGTCGAATTTCATCTGATGATGAGTTTCCCTCCGAGGATCCTCTTTGGAGTTCCATATGACATTGTTTTATAACGATAAATATAATTCGCTCATCGGTGAATGAAATATTGACTGGGCGCCTGATCGTGATATAGATTGCGCCCGAGCGCCGTCGGTCGCGGGCGCCTGAAGCGATTCCAAATACAACCTGGGAGGGAATCATGTCGTGCAGCCGGAAATGCCGGAATCCATTGCTGCGGGCCGCCGTTGCGCTCGCGCTGTCGCAAGGCGCGTTCGTCGGGCAGGCGCATGCCCAAGCGGCCGACACCAAGAAGGATGACGCCGCGGGGACCGAGAAGATCGTCGTCACCGCGCGTCGCCGCGAAGAGCTGATCCAGGACGTGCCGGGCGCGGTGACCGCGTTCACGGGCGCGGCCATCGAGCAGGCCGGAATCCAGGACGTCACGGGCCTGGCGGACCTCACTCCCAACACCACGTTGAAGACCTCCCGCGCGACCAACTCGACGCTCACCGCGTTCATTCGCGGCGTCGGCCAGCAGGATCCGGTCGCCGGCTATGAGCAGGGCGTCGGCATCTACCTGGACGACGTGTACCTCGCGCGGCCCCAGGGCGCGCTCCAGGACATCTACGACCTGGAACGCATCGAGATCCTCCGCGGCCCGCAGGGCACGCTGTATGGGCGCAACACGATCGGCGGCGCGGTGAAGTACGTGACGCGTCGCCTCTACGACAACCCCGAGATCAACCTGAGGGCGACCCTCGGCAACTACGGCGAGAGGGACCTCGTCGCCCGCGGCAACCTGCCGCTCACGGACGAGGTGAGGATCGGCGCCACGATCGCCACGTTCAAGCACGACGGATACGGACAGAACGTCGTGAACGGCAAGGACAACTACAACAAGGACGTGACCGCCGGGCGCTTCAGCGTCGAGTTCACGCCCTCGAGCACGGTCTTCATCCGCCTCGCTGCCGACCGCACGCAGGACGACTCGCTGCCCCGGCAGGGCTACCGCCTCACGCCCGGCCCCGCGCCGACCAACGAGCCCGTGCTCTCGAACAACTTCGACACGAGCGCCAACCTCTACTCGGTGCTCGGCAGGGACCAGCAGGTGGTCACGATGGGCGAGTCGGCGTTGCTGGAATGGAACGTCACCCCCGACCTCACGTTCAAGTCGATCACCGCGTGGCGCAAGGGCGAATCCGTCGCGCCGATCGACTTCGACTCGCTGCACGAGGTCCTGTTCGAGGCGCCGGCGCTCTACCACGACGACCAGACGAGCCAGGAATTCCAGCTCACCTACACCGGTTCGAAATGGCAGGGCGTCGGCGGCCTCTACTACATGAGGGCGAACGCGTTCAACGAGTTCGACGTGCTGTACAACGCGGCGGGCGGATTGTCCCTCTACACCCGGGACGACATCGACACCAAGACCTGGGCGGCCTACGCGGACGTGAGCTACAGCGTCACCGACACCCTCAACCTGGACCTGGGCGGCCGCTACACGAGCGACGAGCGCCGCGCGGCCATCTACAAGAGGACCTATCTCGGCCTCGCCGGATCGCCCACGCTCGGCAACCCGAACGCCGTCGGCCTGCCTCCGAACACGGACATGAGCAAGGACGACCTGAGCCGGACCGACACCAAGTTCACGCCCAAGCTGGGCGCGAACTGGAAGTTCACACCCGGGCAGAACCTGTACCTCACCTATTCGGAAGGCTTCAAGGGCGGCTTCTTCGACCCGCGCATGGACCTCTCGGCCACCGGAGGACCCAACACGCCCGCCTCGCTCCAGAAACGCAAGGGGATCGAGCCCGAGGAGATCAGCACCACCGAGCTGGGACTGAAGTCCGCGTTCAACAACGGCCGGATCCAGACCAACCTCGCCTTCTTCTACAGCGACTACACCAACGTCCAGATCCCCGGCTCGATTCCCACCTACGACGCGGCGGGCAACGTGAATGGATTCGCGGGGAACGTGACGAACGCGGGCAAGGCGAAGATCAGCGGCATCGAGCTCGAGGCGGTCGCCCGTTTGACGGACGCGTTCGTGGTGAGCGGCATGCTTTCGTACATCGACGCCAAGTACAAGGAGTGGATCGTCGCCAACGGGCTCACGGGCAGCGCCGCGGCCCTGGTCAACATCGCGGGCTCGGCCGAGTTCCAGAACACGCCGAAGGATTCGGCGAGCATCACGGGAACGTACAGCTGGCCGCTTGCCATCTCGGGCCGAAGCGGGGGACTGGACTTCACCAACACGTTCTCCTACAAGAGCAAGGTGTACCAGTCCGAGATCGTGCGCCCGACGGGCATTCCGACCCTCGACGCCACGGTGCCGCAGAACCTCGCGCTTGCCCAGGAGGGATTCACCGTGTGGGACGCGAGCCTCGCCTGGACCAGCAAGGATCACAAGATCCAGGTCGCGCTGATCGGCCGCAACCTCACCGACAAGCGCTACAAGGTCGCCGGCTACGCGTTCGGAAGCTTCTTCAACACGGTCACCGCCTTCTACGGGGATCCCAGGACGGTCAAGCTCGCGGCTAGCCTGACCTTTTGACCACCGGCGGCCCACGAGGCCGCCGGCTTTCTTCCGCGAGGCGCGATGCCGTCATTTGTCGATTTGACGTGGCGAGGCGAAGGTGGCCTCGCCCTGTACGCCCGCGACTACGCGGGCAGCGCAGGCCCCGCGCGCTGCCCCGTCGTCTGCATCCACGGGCTCACCCGCAACTCGGCCGATTTCGAGGAGGTCGCCCCGTGGATCGCCGCGAAGGGCCGGCGCGTCCTCGCCCTCGACATCCGCGGCCGCGGACGCTCGGAGCGCGACCCGGATCCGAGCCGCTACCACCCGCGCGTCTATGCCGGTGACGTGATCCGGCTGCTCGACGAGGCCGGCATCGCGCGCGCCGTCTTCATCGGGACGTCCATGGGCGGCATCATCACCATGGCGATCGCGGCCAAGCGGCTGGGCGCCATCGCCGCGGCGGTGCTGAACGACGTGGGGCCCGTGATCTCGATGCACGGCCTGAATCGCATCAAGGGCTACGTGGGCCAGGGGCGGCCGGTCGAGACCTGGGACGACGCCGCCGACTACATGAAGGCGATCAACGGGGTGGCATTCCCGCACAACACGGCGGCCGATTGGCAGGCCTGGGCGCGGCGCACCTTTCGCAGCGACGCGAACGGCAAGATCGTGCTGGACTACGATCCCCGGATCGCCTCCGCCATCCAGGGGGCCAAGCTCAAGTCCACCTCGCTCATGGCGAAGCTGCTGTTCCGGCGCCTGGCGCGCAACCGGCCGACCCTCTTGATCCGCGGCGGCAATTCGGACATCGTGGGCCCCGAAGAAGCGGGCTACATGCGCCGGGTCGCGCCGGGCATGCAGTATGCCGAGGTGCCGGGCGTGGGACACGCGCCCATGCTCATGGAGCCCGCCGCCCAGGAAGCCCTTTCCAATTTCCTTGCCCATGTTGCGTAACGCATCGTCCCGGACCCGGTCGAAAGCGCCCAAGCGGGGCCGGCCCGTTCGCGGGCCGGCGGCCGCACCCCTCGAGATGCGCGGGCGCATCCTGGATTGCGCCGAGGCCCTGTTCGCGTTGCACGGCTTCCACGGCGTCACGATCCGCGAAGTCGCGCGCTCGGCCGCCGTCGACCCGGCGCTCGTGCACTACTACTTCGAGACGAAGAAGGGTCTTTTCGACGCCGTTTTCGAGCGGCGCGCGGAGGTGGTGAACTTCGAGCGCATCCGCTCCATGAATGCCTACGCGCGCGCGGCGGGCAACGGCATCACCATCGAAGGATGCGTCGAAGCTTTCCTCGAGCCGATCCTGCGCCACTCGCTGTCGGGCGACGAGGGCTGGAAGAACTACTTCCGGCTCCTCGCCCTCGTCAACAACACGCCCGAGTGGGGCGGCGCGATGATGACGCGCTACTTCGATCCCGTGATCAATCGCCTCATCGACCTGCTGCGCAAGTGCATGCCGGGGGCGAGCGAGGAGAACCTGTTCTGGTCGTATCACTTCCTTTCGGGCGCGCTCACCCTGAGCCTCTCGGAGACCGGCCGCATCGACAGGCTCTCGGGAGGCCTTTGCGCCTCGGCCGACATGCAGGCCCTCCACCGCCGCATGGTGCCTTTCATCGCGGCCGGGTTCCGGCGCGTCTGCCAGACCGATCCGCAGGACGAATGAGGAGAGACCGTTGAGCCTGAAGAGAATCGTGATGACGATCGCCCTGCTCGCCGCGAGCGCCGTGGCCGCGGGCGAGGACCTGCGCATCGCCCTCATCGTCGGCAAGACCGGCCCCTTCGAGGCCTACGCCAAGCAGACGGAGGCCGGTTTCATGCTGGGCCTCGAGTACCTCACCGGTGGAACGATGGAGCTCGACGGCCGCAAGGTGAAGGTCCTCGTGAAGGACGACCAGCTCAAGCCCGATCTCGCCAAGGCGGCGCTCGCGGAAGCCTACGGCGACGACAAGGTCGCGATCGCGGTCGGCACGACCTCGTCGGGTGCGGCGCTCGCGATGCTGCCCGTGGCCGAGGAATACAAGAAGGTCCTCATCGTCGAGCCGGCGGTGGCCGACAGCATCACGGGCGACAAGTGGAACCGCTACGTCTTCCGCACCGCCCGCAACTCGACGCAGGACGGCCTCGCGGGCGCGGCCACGCTCATGGGCGACGCGAGCATCGCCTTCCTCGCGCAGGACTACGCCTTCGGCCGCGACGGCGTGAAGGCGGCGAAGGACGCGCTCGCGGCGATGGGCAGCAAGGCGAAGATCGTCCACGAGGAATACGCGCCGCAGAACACCACGGACTTCACGGCGCCCGTGCAGCGCATCTTCGACGCGCTCAAGTCCAGGCCTGCCCCGCGGATCCTCGCCATCATCTGGGCCGGCCCCCATCCGCTGGGCAAGATCGCCGACCTCAAGCCCGAGCGCTACGGCATCGTCCTCGCCCCGGGCGGCAACCTCCTGCCGGTGCTCAAGACGTGGAAGAGCTACGCCGGTACCGAGGGCGCGATCTACTACTACTACGGCTTCCCGAAGAACCCGATGAACGACTGGCTCGTGGCCGAGCACATGAAGCGATTCAACGCGCCTCCCGACTTCTTCACGGCGGGGGGATTCGCGGCCGCGAGCGCCGTCGTCACCGCGTTGAAGCGCGCCCGCTCCACGGACACCGAGAAGCTCATCGCCGCGATGGAAGGCATGGACTTCGACACGCCGAAGGGGAAGATGACCTTCCGCAAGGAGGACCACCAGGCCCTGCAGTCGATGTACCACTTCCGGATAAAGAAGGAGCAGAAGGGCGAGTGGGATCTCCTCGAGCTGGTGCGCGAGATCCCCGCGAGCGAGCTGCCCGTGCCCATCCGCAACAAGCGCTGAAGCCTCGCGCGATGCAAGGCAGCGCGTCGGCGCTTCCGGCCAGCCACCCGGTCCTTTCGACGCACGGGCTCACGGTGCGCTTCGGCGGCCACGTGGCCGTGGACGGCGTCACCGCGCAATTCCATCCGGGCACGCTCACGGCGATCGTGGGCCCGAACGGCGCGGGCAAGACCACCTACTTCAACCTCATCTCCGGGCAGCTGCGCGCGAGCGCCGGATCCGTGCGGCTGTTCGGCGAGGACGTCACGCGATTGGGCGCCCCGCAGCGCGCGCAGCGCGGAATCGGCCGCGCGTTCCAGCTCACCAACCTCTTCCCGAACCTCACCGTGATGGAGAACGTGCGGCTTGCCGTGCAAAGCCGCGCGCGCATGGGGCTGCACCTGCTTTCGCTGTGGTCGAGGCACGTCGAGCTCATCGAGAAAGCCGAGCACTACCTCGAGCGCGTGGCGCTCGCCGATCGCCGCCTGGCGGCCGCGGCATCGCTCTCCCACGGGGAGCAACGCAAGCTCGAAGTGGCGATCCTGCTCGCCCTCGAGCCCCAGGTGCTCATGTTCGACGAGCCGACCGCGGGCATGAGCGTGGACGAGGTCCCGATCGTGCTCGAGCTGATCCACCACATCAAGGACCAGGGCGATCGCACCGTGCTCCTGGTGGAACACAAGCTGGAGGTCGTGCGCTCGCTCGCCGACCGCATCATCGTCCTGCACGACGGCCGCCTGGTGGCCGACGGCGATCCGGCCGCCGTGATGGCCTCCCCGATCGTCCGGCAGGCCTACCTGGGCATCGGCGCGAACGATGGCTGAAGCGCTGCTGGCCCTGTCGGGCGTGCACACGCACATCGCGCAGTACCACATCCTGCAGGGCGTGGACCTCGAGGTGCCGTCGGGCGGCATGACCGCGCTCCTCGGCCGCAATGGCGCCGGCAAGACCACGACGCTCAGGACGGTCATGGGCCTGCTCAAGGCGAGCCGCGGCGCGCTTCGCTTCGAAGGGCGCGACATCGCCGCGCTCGCCACGCCCGAGATCGCGCGGGCGGGCATCGCGTACGTTCCCGAGAGCATGGCCGTCTTCTCGGATCTCACGGTGCGCGAGAACCTGGTCCTCGGCGCCCGGCAGGCGAAGCTCGACCCGCAGCGGATGGAGTGGATCCTCGCCTTCCTGCCCGCCCTGAAGAAGTTCTGGAACTACCGTGCAGGCGATCTTTCCGGTGGACAGAAGCAGATGGTGGCGATCGCGCGCGCGATCGTCGAGCCGCGCCGGCTCCTGCTGGTGGACGAGCCGACCAAGGGGCTCGCGCCGGCGATCGTCCAGGGCCTGCTCGCCGCGTTCCGGGAGCTGAAGGCGACAGGCACGACGATCCTGCTCGTGGAGCAGAACGTGACCTTCGTGAGGAGCCTCGCGGACTCGGTCGCCGTGATGGACGACGGGCACATCGTGCACGCGGGCCCGATGCGCGAGTTCGCCGCGGACCATGCGCTCCAGGAGCGCTTGCTGGGCCTCGCGATGGGAGCCCCCGCTTGAGCGACGCCATCGTGCCGGCCGCGTCCGTGGAGCTCCCGGGCAAGGCGCCCGACTACGCCCCGCTGCTCCTGGTGCCGGCCGTGGCGATCGCGATGATCCCGCTCGTGGGCAGCTTTCCCGCGTGGGTCACGCTCACCGTGGCGGGACTCGCCATGGGGATGATGATCTTCATCATGGCGAGCGGCCTCACGCTGGTGTTCGGCCTGATGGACGTCCTCAACTTCGGCCACGGTGCCTTCGTGTCGGTGGGCGCGTACGCCGCCACGCTGGCGCTGCTGCCGCTCGCCGGATGGGCGAGCGCCGATTCCATCGTGACGAACCTCGCGGCGGTCGCCTTCGCCATCGTCGTCGCGATGGCCGCCACGGGCCTCGTCGGCTGGGTGTTCGAACGGCTGCTCGTGCGTGCCGTGTACGGACAGCATCTTCGCCAGATCCTGATCACGATGGGCGGGGCGATCGTCACCGAGCAGCTCCTGAGCGTGATCTGGGGACCGGACCCGATTCCCCTGCCGTTGCCCGAGACCCTTCGCGGCGCGTTCGTGATGGGCGACGTGGCCATCGAGAAATACCGCCTGCTCGCGGTGGCCGTGGGACTCGCGGTCTTCGCCGCGATGTTCCTCGTCCTCAACCGCACGCGGATCGGCCTGCTCATCCGTGCCGGCGTGGAGAACGGACCCATGGTCGAGGCCCTGGGCTACCGGATACGCCGCCTCTTCGTCGGCGTCTTCGTCGCGGGATCGGCCCTCGCCGGCCTGGGCGGCGTCCTGTGGGGGCTGTACCGGGAAATGCTCACTCCCGCGATGGGCGGCGAGATCGTGGTGATGGTGTTCATCGTCATCATCATCGGCGGCCTGGGCTCGGTCGGCGGATGCTTCATCGGCGCGCTGCTCACGGCGCTGGCGGCCAACTACGCGGGGTTCCTCGCGCCGAAGCTCGCGCTCGCGTCCAACATCCTGGTGATGGTCGCCGTGCTTCTCTGGCGCCCTGCCGGGCTCTACGCGGTCGCGAGGCGATGAGCGTGCCGATGATCCGGTTGCTCCTCTCCGACGACCTGCCGCGCAGCCGCATCCTCGCCGTGCTCCTGGTCGCGATCGTCGTGGGCCTCGGCGTCGCCCCGTTCGTCACGAGCGGGCCGCGCGCGCTCAATGCCGCGGCGACCATCTGCGTATTCATCGTCCTGGTCGCCTCGTACGACCTGCTGCTGGGCTACACCGGCATCGTGTCGTTCGCCCACACCATGTTCTACGGGATCGGGGCCTACGGCGTCGGGATCGCGCTCGCGAACATGGGTCCCACGTGGTGGGCGGTGTTCAGCGGGCTCGCGACGGCATTGCTGGTCACGCTCGTGCTGGCGCTCGCGATCGGGTTGGTCTCGCTGCGCGTGCGCGCCCTGTTCTTCGCGATGATCACGCTCGCCGTCGCCTCGGCCTTCGGCGTGCTCGCCTCGCAGCTCTCGGACTTCACCGGCGGCGAGGACGGCAGGACGTTCACGGTGCCCGAGGCGCTGCGCCCGGGCTATCGCCTCGTCGAATCGGCTTTCCTCGGCCGCGACATCGACGGGCGCCTCGTCACCTACTACATCGTCTATTCCTGCTCCATCGCCCTCTTCCTGCTGCTGCTGCGCGTCGTCAACTCGCACTTCGGGCGCGTGCTGCTCGCCATTCGCGAGAACGACTTTCGCGCCGAGTCCCTGGGCTACCGCACGGTCGTCTACCGCACGCTCGCGAACTGCATCGCGGCGCTGGTGGCCACGCTCGCCGGCGCGCTGATGGCGCTGTGGCTGCGGTACGTGGGGCCCAAGACGATGTTGAGCTTCGAAGTGATGACCGACATCCTGCTCATCGTGGTGATCGGCGGCATGGGCCGGATGTACGGCGCGGCCATCGGGACGACGCTCTTCATCCTCGCGCAGAACTACCTCCAATCGGGAATGGCGCGCGCCTCGGAGGCGCTCGCCGCGGTCCCGCTCCTTGCCAAGGCGCTCCACCCCGACCGGTGGATGCTGTGGATGGGAATCCTGTTCATTGCCTGCGTGTACTACTTCCCTTCGGGCATCGTGGGAAGGCTGCGCGGGGCGGGCAAATAGCCGCGCGATGCCGGAGCTCGCCACCCTCGTCTCGCGCCAGGCCCGGTACCGGCCCGATGCCCTGGCCGTGGTCTTCGAGGACGAACGCCTCACGTACCGGCAGTTCTGGGGCCGGGTCGCGCGGGTGGGCAACATGCTGCGCTCGCTCGGCATCGGCCCCGGTGACAAGGTTGCGACCGTGGCGTCCAATTCGCTCGCGCTGCTCGAGACCTATTGGGCCGTGCCGACGATCGGCGCGACGCTCGTTCCCCTCTCGCCGCTGCTGCTGCGCGAAGGGCTCGCAAGCCTGCTGCGCGCCTGCGAAGCGCGGCTCGTGATCGCCCAGGCTTCGATGCTTCCGGTGCTCCGGCAGATGGGCGGGGAGCTTCCGCCCCACGTCCTGCTGATCGACGGGAGCGCCCCGGGGTTCGCCGACTTCCGCGAGCTGTGCGCCTTGCAGCCCGAGTCGCTCGTTCCCGCGCAAGCCGACGACGGCGACCTCTTCAACATCATGTTCACGAGCGGGACGACCGGCGAGCCCAAGGGCATCATGCACACGCATTTCGTGCGCTCGATGTACGCCGCGCTCCTGGGCCCGGCCTTCCGGATGACGCCCGAGTCGCGCGTGCTGCACAGCGGCGCGATCGTCTTCAACGGCGCGTTCGTCACCATGTTGCCCTCCTTCGTCAACGGCGGGACGTACGTCCTGATGCGCCAGTTCGACGCCGAGCAGACGCTCGCGGCGATCGAGCGCGAGCGCATCACGCACGTGATGCTCGTTCCCGCGCAGATCGTGGCGCTCCTCGCCTCGCCCCGCTTCGATCCGGCGCGCCTCGCGTCGCTCGAGTGCGTCCTCTCGCTGGGAGCGCCCCTGCTGCGGCAGGACAAGGACCGGCTCAACGCCGCGCTGCCGGGCCGCCTCTACGAGCTCTACGGCCTCACCGAGGGCTTCGTCACCATCCTCGACCGGACGGACGCGGTGCGCAAGGCGGGCTCCGTGGGCGTGCCCCCGCCCTTCTTCCGCATGCGGATCGTGGGTGACGGGGGCCGGGACGCGGCGCCGGGCGAGGTCGGCGAGATCGCCGGGCGCGGGCCGATGCTGATGGCCGGATACTACGGGCGCCCGGACCTCACGGCCCAGGCGATCCGCGACGGCTGGCTCCATACCGGCGACCTGGGCTACGTGGACGACGAGGGCTACCTGTATCTCGTCGATCGCATGAAGGACATGATCGATTCGGGCGGCGTGAAGGTGTACCCGCGCGACATCGAGGAAGTCGCCGCGCGCCACCCCGACGTGCGCGAGGTCGCCGTGTTCGGCATCCCGGACGAAAAGTGGGGAGAGACGCCGCTCGCCGCGGTGATCCTGCGGGAGGGCGCGGACGCCACGGCGGAGGCGATCCGGGACTGGATCAACGAACGCGTGAGCGCGCGCTTCCAGCGCGTCTCGCGCGTGGTCCTCATGCCGGAGTTTCCCCGCAGCGCGGCGGGCAAGACCCTCAAGCGCGAGTTGCGCGGACCTTACTGGGCCGGGCTCGGACGCAAGATCTGATCGGATCCCGGAAACGCGAACGCCCAAGCCCGGGGGAGCTTGGGCGTTTCCTTCCCTGCGGCGGTCAGGCCGGCACTTTCTTCCGCGACGATCCCTTCTTGGCCACCACGGCCGGCTTGCCGAGCTTGCCCTTGGCCGCTTCGTACGCCTGCCTGTACCCGCGTGCGATGGCACGCACCGCCCGGCCGATGTCGTCGTAGACGTGATCGTCCAGGTTGGCGAACGAAATGCGCACCGACCAATCCGGAGCCGCGAAGCCGCTGCCGTTGAGCAGCACGATGCCGTGGTCCTCGGCCAGCCGGAACACGATGTCGAGCGGGTGCACGTTCGCCTTCATCCACTTGACCACGTCCTCGCCCAGGTACTTGCGGGCGAAGAACTCGAAGTCGATGAGTCCGTAGTAGTAGTCGAAGTACTCGTTCGGGCTCACTTCGATCCCGAGTCCCTCGATCGTCGCTTCCACGCGCTTCTTGACGATGCCGATGCAGGCCTTCTGGTACGCCTTCTTCTCGTCCATCAGCTCGCAGAGCGAGAAGAGCGACATCATGACCTGTTGCGGAAGCGACAGGCCCGCCGTGTGGTTCAGCGCGACATCGCGGCTGTCGGCCACGATGCGGTCGATGAACTTGATCTCGCGCGGGTGGAGCGTGAGCCCGCCGTAGCGCTTGTCCAGCTTCTTCTTGATGGACTCGGGGTGCGCGGCGATCATCTCGTCGAAGATGTTGTCCTCGTGGACCGCGACGGTGCCCAGGCGCCAGCCGGTACAGCCGAAGTACTTGCTGTACGAGTAGACGCCGATGGTGTTCCTCGGGAACTCGCCCATCAGCGAACGGAAACCCGGCACGAAGGTGCCGTAGACGTCGTCCGTGAGGAGGATCAGGTCCGGGCGCTTCTTGAGCACCGCGCCGATCTTCCTGATCGTCTCCGGCGACATCGCCACGGCGTACGGGTTGCCGGGATTCACCACGAAGAAGGCCTTGACCTTCGGGTCGAGGAGCTTCTTCAGCTCTTCGTCCGGGTACTGCCACTTGTTCTCCTGCTTGGCGTGCACCTCGACGAAGTTGAGGCCGTAGTCCTCCAGGTGCGCCATCTCGAGGTACGGGGTGAAGATCGGCACGCCGAGCGCGATCGTGTCGCCGGGATTGAGGATGCGGTTGCTCTTGAGCGACTTGAAGATGTAGCACATGGCGGCGGTGCCGCCCTCGACTGCGTAGATCTTGAACTTGCCCTTGGGCTTCGGCGTCCCGCACATCGCCCACTCCAGGTACTCGTGGACGATCTGCTCGTTGTGCACCAGCATGCGGTCGGGCACCGGGTAGTGGTCGCCGATGATCGAATCCACCAGCTCATGCACGAACTTGTCGGCGTCGAAGCCGAACTTCTTCACCGCCCACGGCACCATCTTCTGCAGGAACTCCGCGCCGGGCATGTCGGCATGCTTGCCGAGCCACGCCTCGAGGCGTGCCGCGATGCCGGATGCCTTGGGCATTCCACCGACGCCCGGCGGCAGGTCGAGCACGCGCTTGCTCTCGCCGACCGCGAACTGCCCGAGCAGGAAGAACGCCTCGCGCGGCTCGGTGGCGACCCAGTTCGGGTTGCCGCGGCCCGCGTTCAGGTACGAGATGGACGATTCCTCGGCGGACTTCGAGGCCACCTTGGCGAGGAAGTCCTTGATCTCGAATGGCCCCAGTTTCTCGTACTTCTTCAGCGACATGTCGTCCATGGATCTCTCCTAGCGGATGGGAAGCCGCAAGCGCGCCTTCACGACAGGATCATGATGATGACCATGCCCCAGATCGTGAGCAGCGTGTTGCCGACGGCGTAGGTGACGGTGTAGCCGAGCGCCGGGACCTGGCTCTTCGCCTGGTCGCAGACGAGGCCCAGTGATGCCGTCGTCGTGCGCGACCCCGAGACGATGCCGAGCGTGAGCGCGTCATGGAAGCGGAACAGGTACTTGGCGGCAAACATGCCGAGCACCAGGGGGATCGTGGTGGCGGCGGCGCCCCAAAGGAAGAGTCCGATGCCCTGCGTCTTCAGGCCATTCACGAAGCCCGGACCCGCGGAGATGCCGACGATCGCGATGAAGATGTTGAGGCCGACCGAGTTCATGAACCAGACGGTAGGCGTCGGGATGCGGCCGAATTTCGGCCGCACCGAGCGCAGCCATCCGCCGATGATGCCGGCGATGAGCGCTCCACCCGCGGTGGACAGCGTGATGGGCGCCCCGGACACCTTGAAGACGAGCGCGCCGATCAGCGCGCCGACCACGATCGCAGCGCCGACGAAAGCCATGTCGGTGACATCGGTCGGGCGATCCGCCACACCCAGCAGCCTGGTAGCTGCGGCGGTGTCCTGCGTGCGGCCGACGATGGTGAAGAGGTCGCCGCGCTCGACCTTGGTGTTCTCCAGGATCGGGATGTCGGTGGCGGTCGCGCCGCGCGTGATCTTGCGCAGGAACACGCCGCGCGCGGCCGGCATCGCGGCCAGCTCGGCGAGGGTCTTGCCATCGACCTCCTTGTTGGACACCAGCACGTCGATGCCTTCCACCGGCACGGCGAGCAATTCCTTGTCCTCCACCTCTTCCGCGGCCTGCAGGAGGGTCACCAGCACTGCGCGTTCACCCGCGATCGCGACGACGTCTCCCTCGCGCAGCACCTCATCGGCGGTCGCCTCGACGATCTGGCCGTCGCGGCGGATGCGCTGCACGAAGACGCGCGCGTCGGGCACCAGGGACTCGGCCTCGGCGACGCGCAGGCCCACCGCCTTGCCGCCCGGCTTCACGCGGTAAGCGCGCATCACCCAGCGGTTCCAGGCGGATCCTGCCCCTCCCACTTCCTTCTTGCCGCCGCCGTGCTTCTCCTCATAGTCCTTGCAGGCGGCCTCGAGATTGATGCCAAGGAGCTTCGGACCCAGCACAGCGATCACGATCGCCGAGCCCATCGTGCCGAACATGTACGTCACGGCGTAGGCGATCGGCATCGAGTCGATCAGCGCCTTGGCTTGGTCAGAGGGCAACCCCAGCCGGTTGATGGCGTCGGTCGACAGGCCCATCGCGGCCGAAATCGTCTGCGAGCCCGAGTAGAACCCGGCGGAGTAGCCCAGGTCGTATCCGGCGATCTTGGCGATGATCACGCAGGCCGCAAGGCTGAACACGCACTGTACGGCCGAGAAGATCGCCTGGGGCAGGCCGTCCTTCGCTACACCACGCACGAACTGCGGGCCGACGCCGTAGCCGACGGCAAACAGGAACATCAGGAATGAAAAGGCCTTGAGGGGCTGGTTGATGGTCAGCCCGATCTGCCCGATGATCACGCCCGCGATCAGGGTCGCCGTCACGGAGCCCAGGCCGATGCCCTTGAAGGTGAACTTGCCGAAGTAATACCCGAGGGAGAGCGCCAGGAAGATCGCGATCTCCGGATACTGTTTGAGCGTCGCAAAGAACCAGTCGATCATGATCAGCTTCCTTCCCTGGCCACGGCCAGCCGTCGTTGGGATTCGCCCGTCAAGGCGCAGTCAACAAGGACGCCCTGGGCGGATTCTCGCAATCTGGAAAAGGTAGCGATTTGGCGCGGGCGGCACTATGGCACCTTCGTGCCATGACCCGGGAGCGCAAGGGTGGCTCCACAAGTGCAAACGCCCAACCTCTCGGGAGGTTGGGCGTTTGTCTGATGGGGCCCTGGCGATGACCTACTTTCTCACGGGCAATCCGCAATATCATCGGCGCGGCGTCGTTTCACGGTCCTGTTCGGGATGGGAAGGAGTGGGGCCAA
>DATIWC010000008.1:0-7258 GCA_035519515.1 Usitatibacter sp. | reverse complement strand
CATCGCGCGAAGGTCCATCACTCCCAGGACCAGCAGGATCGCCATCAGCCCCGCGCAGCAGCGGCAGCAGGCGAGGCCCAGGTGCACGCCGTGCTGCCACGCCGAGCGCGCATCGCTGGGCACTGCGCCGCATCGCCCCGGCATCTCGCGGCAGCAGGCGAGGTATCGCGTCTTCCAGGTCGTGAACTGAAGCGCGCCGGCGACCAGCACGATCACGCCGGCCGCGATCGGCACGGCGCGCGCGAGCATCGGCAGCTCCATCTCGAGCGCTGCCAGCGCGACGCCGAGCGGGAAGACAGCCATCCCGACGAGGGTCCAGACGAAGAAATACCCTGCGCCCACGAGCACCGTGAGCCAGCCGAGCGGCGTTTGATCCGCCCCGCCGACGGCCCCGCGGTAGCGCGAAAGCATCGGCATCAACGCAGGCATCATCATCGCCAGCATCATCACGACCCACATGCCCATGAACGTCGCCGCGGCGCCGAGCCACGTCTTCTCGGGCATCCGCATCCACGCCATCGACATGGTCCAGCCGCCGGGCATCTCCATCCCGGCCATCTCCGACATGGAGCCGCACCAGGCGATCGTCACGGCGGCGCTGGCGGCGAAGACCAGCGCCGAGACGCCCAAGAAGGCGGGCTCAGTCCCCCGCATTCAGGTAATGCTTCTCCAGGAACTTCGAGCGGAACTTCTGCGGCGGCACAACGCGGTCCGGCCGTCCCTCGGGCGTGAAGTCCATGAGGTTCCAGTACGGCCACACCGTGTCCACGTGGTTGCTGTCGAGCTCGGTGGTCCAGAAGAGGTGGATCTTCCCGCCCTTCCTCCTGAACACGAGCATCACCGGCCATTGCATGTCGTCGTTGTCGCCCTGGCACTTGTAGTCGGCCTGGAAGGGCGACTCGAATCCGGAGAGCAGGGCGATCTGCGACCAGCCGCGTTTGTTGGCCCACGTGTTGATCTTCTCGGCCGGGGCCTTGGCGATTCCGGCGAAGGCCACCTCGCGGGTGACCTGGTAGGCGCTGCGATCGAACCCATCCATGAGCGACGTGCACGAAGGGCAGGGGTTGTCCCACTTCGGCCCGTACATGAACGAGTAGAGCATCAGCGTGTCCTTGTCCCCGAAGAGGTCGGAGAACTTCACGCGCTTGCCCACCTTGCCGTCGTTGGCCCACTGGAAGACGTAGTCCTCCTTGAGCTCGCCGCCGAGGGGAAGCGTGCGGCGCTTGGCCGCCAGCGCCTTCACCTGGTCCACGAGCGCCTGCTCTTCCTTGAGCAGCGCATCGCGCGCCTTCCGGTATTCCTTGCTCTCGTTCGGATACTTGAGTTCGCTCATAGCTTGGCCTCGTATTCCTTCTTGAGCTTCGCATGGGTCGCCCAGAAGGGCCGCGGCTCCTCGCCATTCAGCCGATCCTCGAGGATGCCCACATGCGCGTCCCAGCCGCCCGCGACGCTCACCATGACCTTACGGTTGGCGATGCGCACGTGGGTGATCGTCAGCAATACGCCCTTGCCGCGCGCCTCGAGCTCGAACGTCACCTCCGACTCGGGGCCTGCGGCGTCGAATGTGTAGCTGAGGAGGTGCGGCGGCTCGATGCGCGTGATCTTGCCGTGGCAATCGTGCACCTTGTAGTCGGGCGGATTCGGCTCCGACGTGACGGTGGAGTGATCGAAGTGCAGGTTGGCGGTGCCGCCCACGCGCAGGTCGAACACGCCGCCCGCCAGCCACGTCTTGCGTTTCTCGGCGTCGGTGAGATAGGCCCATACGCGCTCGATCGGCCCCGGCAGCATGCGCTCGAGGCGAACCGTGGCTTGCTCCGGCGAGGTTCCAGGCTTGAGGTTGATGTCGTTCACTTCTTGCTCCTTTTCGGGGGAGGTTGCTTGGATTTCTCCTTCGCGGCCGCCACGGCATCTTCCGCACGCAGCGCCGCCTCGAGGGCGTCGAGACGCTGCGTCCAGAAGGTGCGGTGGCGTTCGATCCACTCCGCGGCGTTTTCCAACGGCGCGGGATTGAAAGTGAGGAAGTGCTCGCGTCCAGAGACGCGGCGCTTCACCAGCTCGGCGCGCTCGAGGATGCGGATGTGCTTGGAGACGGAGTTGAGCGAGATGTCGAACGGCTCGGCGAGCTCGGTCACTCGCGCTTCACCCCGCGAGAGGCGCTGCAGGATGGCCCGCCGGGTGGGGTCGGCGAGGGCGACCAGGGTGTCGTCGAGGTTCATGCGGACGATATTCACCCAAAGGGATGAATATTGTCAAGGGGCAGGCAACCCTTAGAACGGGTCGCGGACGCGCACCCCTTCGATGATCATCCCATCCTGCATGCCCTCTGACAGGATGACCCGGCAGCCCGCGAGGCGTGCCGAAGCGGCGATCATGGCGTCGTAGATCGGCAGTCCATACCTGTCGGCAATCCTCATGCCGAGGTCGTGCGTTTCTTCCTGGAGGCCGACGGTCCTGCAAACCGCCCGGATCGCTTCGAGCGCCTCGACGGCTTCCCGGACACGCATCCCGAGCTTGCGGGTCGCGACCGAAGCGAACTCGTTGAGCACCTGGACGCTGACGACGCCGCCCCGGGACACGACTTCTTCCGCGCGGTCGGCCTTCGAGGCGTCGGCCGAGAAGAGGTAGAGCAGGACGTTCGTATCGACGAACGCTTCAGCGGCGGCGCTCATGGGCCTCGAGCCGGTCGAACTTGAAATCCGCGGGGAGCCGCCCGCGGAACTTCCGCAGCGATGCAAGCAGCTCGAGGCCGGTCCGGCGGCGGCTCACTTCGAAAGCACGGCGGCCTGCCACCTGGATCTCGATCTCGTCCCCGGGTTTGAGCCCTACCTCGCGACGCGAAATGCCCTCTCGGTTGTCCGGGATTTCACCCAGTCGAAATATCGCCTTTTATCAATGGAATGCTGTAGGATGGTGGGTTGCCCTCTCCATATCGAGAACCACAGTGCTGTATCAAGAGCTATTCAGCGGCTTCGAGAAGTCGCGTTGGGACCTGGAGCGGGACATTCCCTGGGCGCAATTCGATCGCGCGAAGCTCTCGAACGAGCAGGCGCAGACCATCAAGATGAACGCGATCACGGAGTGGTCCGCGTTGCCCGCCACCGAGATGTTCCTGCGCGACAACCGCGACGACAGCGACTTCTCCGCGTTCATGTCGATCTGGTTCTACGAGGAGCAGAAGCACGCGCTCGTGCTGATGGAGTACCTGCGCCGTTTCCGCCCGGAGCTGTTGCCGACCGACGAAGAGCTCCACGCCGTTCGCTTCCCCTTCGATCCGGCCCCGGCGCTCGAAACCCTGATGCTGCATTTCTGCGGCGAGATCCGCCTCGCGCAGTGGTACCGCCGCGCGGCGGGCTGGCATCACGAGCCCGTCATCAAGCGCATCTACCAGATGCTGGCCGGCGACGAGGCGCGGCACGCGGGCGCCTACTTCAAGTACATGACGCGCGCCATCGAGCGCGTGGGCGACGAGGCGCGCATCGCCTTCGCCAAGATCGGCGTGCTCATGGCGAGCTCGGCTCGCGTGGGCAAGGTGCTCCACCCCACGAACCTGCACGTGAACAAGTCGATGTTCCCCAACGACACGGTGCAGTCGAAGCTCCCCGACGTGGAGTGGCTCGAGCATTGGCTGAGCAGCCAGATCTGCTTCGACAAGGATTGCGAGGGCAAGGTGATCCAGTCGATCTTCGCCAAGCTCGCCACGCTCTACGGCCGCGCGATCGAGAACGCCACCGACCTCAATCGTTTCCGCAAGGAGCTGATCGCGCGTTCATCCGCGGTCGTTCCCGAAGCCGTCCCCGCCACCGTCTAGGAGGCGCGGGCGCTCGTAGCCGTGTCGATGGCCTGGGCGGTCAGCCCAGCGGCACCTGCTTCGCGTGGGCGTCCAGCCACTGCTGGAAGGACATGAGCTTCGGGTTCAGCTTGCGCGATTTCTCCGCGGCCATGTCGGCGCCCGAACCTCGCTTTCCTGCTACCGATTGTACGTGTCCTTCTCCTCCAGGAAGCATCGAGCCTCGCGGTGCAGCTCGAAGCGGCCGCTTTCCAGGTGCATGAGATGGGTCCCGCGGCTCAGCTTTACGTCGCGCTTGATGGGCGATGCTTCGAGAGAGAGGAAGAGCCACCGGGCGTCGGCGTCGTTGACCACGCTATCCCATTCGCCCCGCAGGATCGCCACCGGGGCCCGGATGAGACGCGGGTCGTACGCGAGCTCGCCCGACCAGGCGGCGGCGATGTCCTGCATCGGCCCGTTCGGCACCCTCACGCCGGCGGGCGAGCGGCTCCGGCTATCCGCGTCGCTATCCAGGTAGATCGATCCCCACTCGTCGAAGTCCTTCCTGGCGAGCGGCTGCGGCACTCCCGGTGGAACGTCTTCGATGAAACGATCCCATTGCTGCTGGAGGGAGAGGTCTCGCCACGCCGGGATCTTCGGGGGATCCGACCTTCGCGCTCGCCAGGTAACCGGGCCGAAGAGCACCAGCCGCTCGACGCGTTCGGGGCGTTGGCTCGCGAAGAGGCCGGCAGCCATCGTGCCCCACGAGTGCGCGATGATCGAAACGCGCCCGATTCCGTGCCGCTCGCAGATGAAACGCATGGCGTGCCCGATCTGTTGGCTCGCGATATCCGCGCGGCCCAGCGGCGAGTGATCCCCGGCGGGCTCCGCCATCTCCGGATAGCGGTCGGAGTTTCCGAAGCCGAGAAAGTCGAGCCCCCACACGTGAAAGCCCGCTTCGGCGAGATCGTCTGCCCAGGAGCGGCCGTCGAAGCGATGGCCGATGGAAAGCGCCGACGGGAATGTCGCGCCGTGCACATAGAGGACAACCTTCGGGGCACCCGATACTGGCGGCGCCGGAGGAAGATGGCGCAGGAAGAGCGATAGCCCTTCCCGCGGGCTCGGAATGCGGAAGTGTTCTTCAATCATGGCGTCATCGTGCGCGCGCTCGCCATCGCGACGCTTCGGTGCGGGACGAACCGTCGCTATGGCAACATACCGGCCTCAACCTCCACGGCGACCCACGATGAAGACTGCATTCGCGGCAATTGCCCTGGCCGCCGGGGCCGCCCTGGCTCCCGCCTGGCCCCAGGATTTCTCGAAGGTCGAGATCAAGACGACGAAGCTGGCGGAAACCGTCTACATGCTCACCGGCGCGGGCGGCAACATCGGCGTCTCCGCGGGCGGCGACACGGTGTTCATCGTGGACGACCAGTACGCGCCGCTCACGCCCAAGATCTCGGAGGCGATCGCGAAGATCACGCCGAAGCCCGTGCAGTTCGTCCTCAACACGCACTGGCACGGCGACCACACGGGGGGCAACGAGAACCTGGGCAAGCAGGGCGCCATCATCTTCTCGCACGAGAACGCGAGGAAGCGCCTGTCCAGCGATCAGTTCATCGACCTGCTGAAGATGAAGGAAGCGCCGTCGCCCAGGGTCGCGCTGCCGGTGGTGACGTTCACGGATTCCATAAGCTTCCACCTGAACGGCGAGGAGATCCGCGTCTTCCACGTGCCGCGGGCGCACACGGACGGCGATGCGATCGTCCACTTCACGGGCAGCGACGTCGTGCACACGGGCGATGTCTTCTGGAACGGGATCTATCCCTTCGTCGACTATTCGAGCGGCGGCTCGATCACGGGCACCATCGCCGCGTGCGACAAGGTGCTCGCCATGGTCACCGACAGGACGCGCATCATCCCGGGCCACGGCCCGCTCGGCACGCGCGCCGAGCTGCAGGCCTACCGCGACATGCTCGCGACCATCTCCGAGCGCGTGCGCCAGGCGCTCAACGAGGGCAAGACCGACGACGAGATCGTGAAGCTCGGCCTCACCCACGAGTACGACGAGAAGTGGAAAGGCATGAAGCCCGACATGTTCATCCGCGGCATCGCGGCCGGCATGCGAAACTCGGGAAGCTAGGATCAACCACGGAGAATCCAATGGCCACGATGTACGACGCCAGCGTTGTCACCATCACGCGCGCCCTCACCAACCTCATCCACGTCCTCGAGAAGGGCGCGGCCCACGCGGAAGCGAGGAAGATCGAGCCCTCGGTGCTGATCCAGAGCCGGCTCTACCCGGACATGCTGCCGCTCGTGAAGCAGGTGCAGATCGCATCCGACGTCGGCAAGGCCGGCACGGCGCGCCTTGCGCAGGTCGAGGCGCCGAAGTACGACGACAACGAAAGCACGTTCCCCGAGCTCATCGAGCGCTGCCGCAAGACCATCGACTATCTCAAGACCCTCAAGCCCGAGCAGTTCGACGACGGCAGCCGCATGGTCACCTTCCCCGCGCAAAAGGATACGAGGACCTGGCCGGGCCAGAAGTACCTCTTCACGCGCGTCCTCCCGAACGTCTTCTTCCACTGCACGACGACGTACGACATCCTGCGCCACAACGGCGTGGAGCTCGGCAAGGCGGACTTCCTGGGGTCGCTGGATAGCTGAGCGCGGTGTCATCCCCGGCGCCGCATTTGCGGCTACTGTCGGGAATCCAGTCATCCATTCGTCATCTGCGGCCCGTAACGTTCCCGTCATAACCGGGAGGGCACGGCGATGGGCGTCAAGCTCGAGATGTTCAACAACGAGGCGGATACCGTGTCCTTCGCGGCGGGGGAAACGATCTTCCGCTCGGGCGAGGCGGCCGACCAGATGTACGTCCTCCTCAAGGGCGAGGTGGATATCGTGCTGGGCGAGGAGGTGATCGAGACGCTGGGGCCGGGCGACCCGTTCGGCGAGATGGCGTTGATCGACCAGGCCCCGCGCATCGCCACCGCCATCGCGAAATCCCCCGTCACGCTCGCGACGGTGAGCGAGAAACGCTTCCTCTTCATGGTCCAGCAGACGCCCTACTTCTCGATCCAGATCATGAAGGTGATGGCCGACCGGCTGCGCCGGATGAACGTGCTGCGCCTGAGCGGCCTGCCCGCCTGAGCGGAAATGAAAACGGCCGCCGGCGGGTGCTCCATGCTCCCGCAGGCGGCCGGCACAGCATTCGCTGCCTAGATCTCGAGCTTCGACCTCACGAGGTTGCGCACTTCCACGTCGCGGTCCACGACCTTCATCGCGGCGCGGCCGACGCGGTCCACCTGGCCCTGGCTGGTGACGCGGCCCGTGAGCGTCACGACACGCTGGTAGGTCTCCACACCCACGTTGCCCGAGATGTTGGGCTCGGCCTGGATCGCCTTCACCACGTCTTCCGTGATGAGCTCATCGGGGGTGCGGCGCTGCGCCGTCACCGTTGTGGTCGAGCGTTCCTCGGGCATGGGC
>DATIWC010000007.1:0-45262 GCA_035519515.1 Usitatibacter sp. | reverse complement strand
GCTCACGCCGCGCGAGCGCGAGATCCTCGAGTGCCTGGGCGGCGGCTACAGCAACAAGATGATCGCCCGCGCGCTCGACATCTCCGAGGGCACGGTGAAGCTGCACGTGAAGGCGATCCTGCGCAAGCTCGGCATCCATTCCCGGGTGGAGGCCGCGGTGCTGGCGGCCGAGCAGGGGCTGAAGGGGCGCAGGAAGGCGGCGCGGTGACGCGATGACGAGGGCCCGGTGGCCTCACGCCACGGCGGTCCTCAGCTGGACGCCCGGCCTTCCCTGCTCGAGGAGCAGGTACTGCGCGGCCGCGAGGAACGCCTCAGGTCCCGCCACGTAGAAGTCGCACGAATCCCCGGGGGGCAGCGCTTCCATCGCGGGGCCGATCGCGCGCTGAACCTCCTCCGCTCTCGCCAGGTCCCCGTCCGTGGACACGGCGGTGTAGTGGAAGTCGTCGAGCGCCTCCCGCCACGACCGGCAGAGGTTGTCGAGATAGTGTCCCGCGGGCCGCGAGGCGATCCAGATCAAATGGATCGCGGGAGCCGCCTCCAGCGCCATCGCATGCTCGATCAGGCTCTTCACCGGCGCGAAGCCCGCGTCCGCGGCGATGAAGACGAGCGGGCGCGTCGATTCCTCGTCGAGCACGAAATCGCCGCGCGGGCCGTCCACGCGCACGGTGCCGCCCGCCGCCAGCCCCGAGAACACGCCGTCGCTGAACGCATCCCCCGCATGGCGCGGCACGTGGAAATGGAGGTTGCGGTCGTCGCAGGGGCAGCTTGCGACGGGAAGCTCGGCCGTCGCGCCGCCGGGCAAGGCGAGGCGCACCGACTGGCCGGCGAGGAACCGCAGCCGGTTCGTGCGCGGCGTCTGCAGGTGCAGGAGGCGCATCGCCTCGCCCAGGGGCGCCACGCCCTTCACCTTCGCCTCGATCGACTGCAGCGGCATGTCGCCCGCGCCGCTCGCTTCCGGCGCTTCGATCACCAGGTCCGCCACCGCCGTGTTGCAGCACATGAGCACCACACCGTCCGCCTTCTCGGCCGCGGTGAGCGCGTAATCGGAGTGGCGCACCCTCTGGACCTCCCCCGAGACGACCTTCGCCTTGCACTTGCCACAGCCGCCGGCGCTGCAGCCGTAGTCGACGGACAACCCCGCGCGCAGCGCCGCCTCGAGGAGCGTGTCGTTGCCCTCGACGAAGAACTCGTGGCCGGTCGGCCGGACCTGGACGTGCGCGGACATGATCCTGAGGAGCCGCTCCTTCGCGATGAGCCCGGGCGCGGCATCGTCCACGAGCGCCGGCTCGAAGCGCCCGTCGAGCCATTCGGCGAGCCGCGCGATCGCCGCGCGCGGCGCATCGCCCCTCGCGAGCTCACGCAGCTGCTCCCGCAGCCGCTCCATGGTATCGCGGTCCGCCTTCGCCTGGGCCTGCGCCCGCGCGAGGTCGCGCGTGATCTCGGTCAGGCGCGCGACCAGCAGCTCCGTGCTCGGCAGCACGCGCTCCCGCAGGCGCCGCGAGTAGGCCGCGTCCTTGAGCCGCTCGATGCGCTCCAGCGCCGGATCCCCGGCAAGATCCACCTGCGGAAACGCCCGCAGCAGCTCTTCCTCGGAGACCATGCCCTCGAAGGCCGCGAGCTCCCCGCGCTGGATCATGCCCTGCAGGGCGCCGCGCCGGGTGCCGACCAGCCGCGCCGCGCGCGTGAGCGAGAGGAATCGGGCCATGATATCGGTGGGTCTTTCTCCCGTTTGAATCTATCATCAACATCCAGCCTCCTCCCATCGCATGGAATACCTCCCCGCCTTCCTCGACATCCGCGACCAGCCCTGCCTCGTCGTGGGCGGAGGCGACGTGGCCGCGCGAAAAGTCTCCCTCCTGGCGCGATCGAAAGGGCTCGTCACCGTGGTGGCGCCGGATCTCTCCGGGACGCTCGCGCAGGAGCTGTCCGCCGGGCGGATCTCCCACCGCGCGAAGCGCTTTTCGACCGCGGACGTGGAAGGCTTCGCCGTGGTGATCGCCGCGACCGACGACCAGGCGGTGAACGAGGCCGTGGCGGGGGCGTGCCGCGAGCGGCGCATCCCGGTGAACGTCGTCGACCAGCCGCGCCTGTGCACCTTCATACTGCCTTCGGTCATCGAGCGGCCGCCGCTCACCGTGGCGGTCTCGAGCGGGGGCGCCTCCCCGGTGCTCGCGCGCCTGCTGCGTGCCCGCCTGGAGACGCTGATTCCCGCGGGCTACGGGCGCCTCGCGGGGCTCGCGCGCGAGTTCCGCGACGCGGTGAAGGCCCGCTTTCCGGCGCCCGAGCGCCGGCGCTTCTGGGAGCACGCGCTGCAGGGACCGATCGCGGAGCTCGTGCTGAGCGGGCGCGAGGGCGAGGCGCGGCGCCTCTTCACCCAGGTGCTCGACGATCCGCGGCTCGCCTTCCACGGCGGCGAGGTGGCGCTGGTCGGCGCCGGGCCCGGCGACCCGGACCTGCTCACGTTCCGGGCGCTGCGGCTCATGCAGCGCGCCGACGTCGTGGTCCACGACCGGCTGGTCTCACAGCCGATCCTCGACCTCGTGCGCAAGGACGCCGAGCGCATCTACGCCGGCAAGGAGCGCGCGAAGCACGCGATCCCGCAGGAGGACATCAACCACCTGCTGGTGCGCCTCGCCCGCGAAGGCAAGCGCGTCGTGCGCCTGAAGGGCGGGGACCCGTTCATCTTCGGCCGCGGCGGCGAGGAGATCGAGACGCTCGCCGCGCAGGGCATTCCCTTCCAGGTCGTGCCGGGCATCACCGCCGCCGCGGGCTGCGCCTCCTACGCGGGCATTCCGCTCACCCACCGCGACTGCGCGCAGTCGGTCGTGTTCGTGACCGGGCACCTGCAGGACGGCACGATGGACCTCAACTGGCCGGCGCTCGTCCAGCCGCAGCAGACGATCGTCTTCTACATGGGGCTCACCGGCATCGACGTGCTTTGCTCCAACCTCGTCGCGCATGGCCTTGCCGCGTCGACACCGGCCGCGCTCATCCAGCAGGGGACGCTTCCCGAGCAGCGAGTCTTCGAGGCGACGCTCGCGACGCTGCCGGAGATCGTGCGCCGCGGCGAGGTGAAGGCGCCGACGCTCATCATCATCGGCGAGGTGGTGCGGCTGCGCGCCAAGCTCAAGTGGTTCGAGGCGGACCAGGGTGCCGCGCGTGCCTCCTGAGCGCACACCGGCGCCCGAAGGCTTCCTCGATGCGGGAGCCGCGGCCGCGCTCGCGCCCGGCACCATGCGACGCGCCGACCTCGCGGGCCGGCGGATCCTGATCGCCAATGTCGACGGGCGCATCTGCGCCGCCGACGACACCTGCACGCACGAGGACGCCTCCCTCTCACGCGGCTCGCTCAAGGGCGCGCTCGTGAAATGCCCCCTGCATGGGAGCCGCTTCGACGTCTGCACGGGCAAGGCCCTCGAGGAGCCCGCCGAGGCGGACCTGCGGACCTACCCGGTGCGCGTGGAAGGCGGGCGCATCCTCGTCGCCGTGCCCGGCGCAGGGGAGCCATGAACGAGGTGAACGACCCCGCCGCGCTGATGCGCTCCATCATCAAGCGCATCGCCACGGGCCCGGAGCTGAGCAAGGACATCTCGCTCGAGGAAGCGCGCGCGGGTATGCGCGCGGTGCTCGAAGGGCAGGTCGATCCCGTGCAGGCGGGCGTGTTCCTGATCGCGCTCAGGATGAAGCGGGAAACCGACGACGAGAACCGCGGCGTGCTCGAAGCCATCCGCGAGGCGACCCGGCGCGCCACGGCCCCTGTCGACGACGTCGTGGACCTCGCGGATCCCTATGACGGTTTCATTCGCACGCTGCCGGCTTCCCCGTTCCTGCCGGCGCTGCTCGCCGCCTGCGGGGTAGCCGCCGTCTCCCATGGCGTCGAGCGCATGGGGCCGAAGTTCGGCGTCACGCACCGCCAGGTGCTTCGCGCCGCGGGCCTGCCGGTGGACCTCGATCCGCAAGCGGCCGCAGCGCGAATCGGCGACCCCTCCATCGGGTGGGCCTACGTGGACCAGAAGGCATTCTGTCCCGCCCTGCACGATCTCGCCGGCCTGCGCTCCCTCATCGTGAAGCGCCCCGTCATCACGACGACCGAAGGGCTCGCCGGGCCGGTACGGGGCCGTGCGAGGACCCACCTGGTCACCGGATACGTTCACAAGCCCTATTCGCGCATTTACGCGCTGCTCGCGCGCCATGCGGGCTTCGACTCCGCGCTCATCGTGCGCGGCGTCGAGGGCGGCGTGATTCCCTCGTTGTGCCAGACGGGCAAGGTGTTCCGCTACGAGGGGAAAGGCGAGGAGCAGCCGGAGGAGTTCCGGCCCGCGGAGCTGGGCATCCACCACACGGTGCGTGCCGCGCGAATTCCCGGCGCGAGCGCCGAAGGCGACGAGGAAGACGGCGTGCTCGACCACGCCGCCGTCGCGCAGGCGGCCGCGCAGCGCGGGCTGGCGGCCCTCGGCGGCGAGGCGGGCCCGACGCGCGACAGCCTCGCCTATGGGGCGGCCCTCTGCCTCTGGCACCTCGGAAGGCACGCCAGCGTGCGCGACGCGCTCAACGCGGTGCGCGGCGTCCTCGACAGCGGCAAGGCGCTCGCGCATCTTGCAGGCAGGGGTGCCTGAGAGCTACATGCTGCCGAGATAGGACTTCGCCTCTTCGCCGGGATTGGGCAGGCCGGCGACGCGCCACGCCACCAGGCAGTAGCCGAACAGGTCGTTCACCTCCCGGCGTGGCACGCCGGCATCGCGGCACACGCGATGCATCGCCGGCGCCGTGCCGAGCTTGGCGAAGTTCTCGCGCATCGCGCGGATGACCTTCCAGTGCATCTCGGTGAGCGCTTCCAGGCCCGAATCGGCCGCGAGCGCCTCGGCGAGCGCCTCGTTCCAGGCGTTGAAATCGCGCAGCAGCCCGTCTTCGTCGAGGAGTGCCGGATCGATGGTCGTTGGCGTGCTCATTGGCCCCATCCTCCCCCGCAGCCCAAGGAAAGGCAACCGGCGCCGGGGGCCCGGGCCGGCCGGCACGCCTTTCTCATCAGTCTTCTATATGCTTCAATAGATTTTTTCCCCGGATCGAATATGGCCGATCGCCGGCTTCGGGTCTTCCACGCGGTCGCGAAGCACCTTTCCTTCACCAAGGCGGCCGAGGCGCTGTTCATGACGCAGCCCGCCGTCACCTTCCAGATCAAGCAGCTGGAGGAAGCCTTCAACACGCGCCTTTTCGACCGCACGCAGGGACGCATCACGCTCACCGCCGCGGGAGCCACGGCGCTGGAATACGCCGAGCGCATCCTCGCGCTCTCCGGCGAGCTCGACGCGCGCATGAAGGAGATGAGCGGCCTGGAGTCGGGGGCGCTGCTGATCGGGGCGAGCACCACGATCGCGGAATTCCTGCTGCCGCGGGTGCTCGGCGAGTTCAAGGCACGCCACCCGGCCGTCGTGCCGCGCCTGCTCGTCGCCAACTCCGAGGTCGTGCAGGAGCGCGTGGCCGAGCGCAGCATCGACCTGGGGTTCATCGAGGGCGACTCGCACCTGCCCACGCTGGTGAGCGACTTGTGCGGCCACGACGAGCTGCGGGTCGTCTGCGCGCCGGCGCATCCCCTCGCGAAACTCCCGGCCGTCGTCCCCGAACGGCTCACCGAGCACGCCTACATCTGCCGGGAGCCGGGCTCGGGCACGCGCGAGGTCATCGATCATTACCTGCAGAAGGCGGGAATCGCGCCCGACTCCCTGCAGATCGTGATGGAGGCCAGCAGCCCGGAATCGATCAAGGGCCTGGCGGCCGCCGGCCTGGGCTTCGCCATCATGTCGCGCGCGACGGTGGTGAAGGAGGTTCGCCTCGGCGACCTGGTGGAGATCGCGTTGTCGCCGCCGCTGCTGCGCCAGCTCTCGGTGGTCTACCCGAGGGAAAGGTTCCACTCCCACCTGGTCGAGAACTTCATGGAGCTCGCCAAGCTGAAGCTCGCCCCGACCCAGGCCCGCGACAGCCCGCGCGGCCGTGCCCCCGCACCACGCGCGAGCCCCGCGCCCCGTTGAGCCCCGCCGAGGCGTGAAGCGAGCGACGCGGTGCTGTTATATTAGTAAATTCTGATATTCCAGCGGGCGCGCCGCCCGCTCCTCGCGATCGAATGCGCCCCGCCTTCCCCGTCGATTTCCTCACCACCCTGGCCGGCGCGGGCCGGGGCCTGCCGGTGGCGCCCGAGCGATGCGCCTGCTGACGCGCGCGGCGGCGGCGGCGGCGGCGCTCGCGCCCGCCTTCGCCCATGCCGCCGCCACGGCGCCGTCCCTGCCGTGGTGGGGGTGGCCCATCCTGCTTTTCGTCACCACCTTCCTCATGGGCATCGTCGCGGTGGTGGGCGGCATCGGCGGGGGCGTGCTGTTCGTGCCCATCGTGGGAGGCTTCTTTCCCTTCCATCTCGACTTCGTGCGCAGCGCGGGGCTGCTGCTCGCGCTGTGCGGCTCGCTCGCCTCCGGTCCGGGCCTCTTGCGAAGCGGGCTCGCGAACCTGAGGCTCGCCATGCCGCTCGCGCTCACGGGGTCCGTGGGGGGCATCGCGGGGGCCCTGATCGGGCTCGCGCTGCCCACGCGTGTCGTGCAGGTGGCCCTCGGCACGACCGTGCTGCTCATCGCGCTGCTCATGTGGTGGACGCGGCATTCGCGGCAGGAGTCGGCGCACGAGGCCGACCGGTGGGCGATCGCGCTCGGCCTCTACGGCCGCTACCACGATCCGGCCGTCGGCCACGACGTGCATTGGAAAGTGCATCGCACCGGCTGGGGGCTGGTGACCTTCTTCGGCATCGGCATGGTGGGGGGCCTCTTCGGGCTGGGCGCCGGGTGGGCCAACGTGCCCACACTGACCCTGCTGATGGGCATTCCGCTCAAGCTCGCGCTGGGCACGAGCGGGCTCGCGATCTCGATCATCAACACCTCCGCGGCGTGGGTCTACATGAACAACGGGGCGCTGCTGCCGATCCTGCACGTGCCCTCGATCCTCGGCGTCATGCTGGGCGCCCGCGTGGGCGTGCGCATGCTCAAGCGCATCAGCTCGGCCACGGCGCACCGCATCGTGATCGCCGCCCTCGTCGTGGCGGGACTGCGCGCCCTCACGCAGGGCCTGGGGTTCTGATGGCGAAGCACACCGTGCACGACGGCGACCTCCTGGAACTCGAGCAGGCGATCTACGCGCGCTGGCTGTCCTTCGGCGTGCACGTCGGCTTCAGCGCGCTCGTCGTGAGCTTCCTCGTGTACCTCACGCGCCTGCTGCCTCCGGGCGTGCGCCCCGAGGACCTGCCCGGCTACTGGGGATTGCCGGTGGCGCAGTACGTGAAGGCGACGGGCGCTCCCACGGGATGGAGCTGGCTGCGGCGCCTGGGCGAAGGCGACCTCCTCAACTTCGTGGGCTTCGCGATCCTCGCCTCGACGACGCTCCTTTGCTACCTGCGGATGCTTCCGGTGTTCCTCGGCACGCGACAGCGCGTGCTGGCCACCATCTGCATCGCCGAGATCGTGGTCCTCGTGGCCGCGGCATCGGGCATGGTGTTCCCCCACCCCTGACCCTGGAGCCATCCAACATGAAAACGATCCTTCGACCCTTCGCCGCCGCCGCGCTCGCCTGCGCGGCGCAGGTGGCCGGCGCGGCGCCGGTGATGATGTCGGCCGCCTGGGCGCACGACGCGTGCGAGGCGTGGAACGCCGACCCCGTGCTGCCGGCCAAGCTCTTCGAATCGGGATGGGTGGCGAACAACAAGGGCCACGGCCAGAAGGTCCTGCGCGTGGCGCGCAGCGACTGCAAGGCGAGCCCCATGGCGGAGCTGCGCATCGCGCCGAAGGACGGGCGCGCGCAATGCGTCGCCGGCGAGGGCGCGCAGGCCGCCGCGCTCGACTACGACGTGGACTACCTCATGAGCGCCGAGACGCGCCGCTGGCTCGAGATGGGCCGCGGCGAGTACGGCCCGATGAAGGCGATGATGTTCGGGCGGCTGTCGTTCGACGGCCCGATGGGCGAGGCGATGGGCAACATGGGGCCCTTCGGCAGCTTCCTCATGCTGGTGGGCAAGGTGCCCGCCGACTCCTCGCAGTGCCCGAAGTGAAGCGGCGCCGGGCGCGCTAGCGCGTGCAGCTCGCGCGCATGCGCCGCCCGACGGCCATGAAGAACTGGATCGCCTTCTGGTTCTCGGGGTCGCGCATCATCGCGAGCAGCGGGAAGATCCCGCCGCCGGGCGCCGGCGTGTCCTTCACTTCCTTCGACGCCTCCGCGAGGCAGGTGAACATCCTCTCGATCATCTCGAGGTTGTCGACGAGCGCCGGCAGCTTCGCCGCGATGCGCTCGAGCGCCCCCGAGCTGTTGAGCTGCCCGAGCAGGTCGATCAGCTTGGTCACGCCGCTGCTGTTCAGGCCGTCGAGCACCATGGTGCCCTCGGCCGCCAGCGTCGCGAAGCGCCCGATCATGTCGTCGGTGACCGCGTCCTCGGCCGCGCCCATGATGCGCGCGTAGTGGGTGAGGCGATCGAGGTCGCCGCTGCGAACCATCGCGGCGATCGCGGGAAGCGCGTCGGCCACGCCGCTGCGGTTGACCTGGTCGAGAAGGTCCATCGCCTGGGTCGCGTTCTCCGCCAGGCGCGCCACCATGTCGTCCGTGACCGAGTCGCGGGCCGCGCGCAGCAGTCCCTCGATCTCGGCGCCGGGGGCGACTTGCTCCGTCGTGTCGTTCATGGGACCTCCTAGAGAAGGCCGCGGGCCGAGACCCAGTACAGCTTGTTGTACGCGAGCTTGAACCAGTGCAGGGCGCGCGTGGGGGCCCGCGGGTCGGGCGGCTGCGTGTAGTTGAACATCGCGTAGGTCGCTTTCTCGCTGCCCGCCTGGATGAAGCAGAACACCTTGCCGTCGTAGCGGCGCACGGGGGAGCCCAGCTTCACCATCGCGGCGATGTTCTCGCCCACGACCTCGGCCTCGAAGTGCGCCGTCGACCCCGCCTTGCTGATCGGCAGGTTGGTGGTGTCGCCCAGCACGAACACGTTCGGGCGGTTCTCCATCTGCAGCGTGTAGCGGTCGGTCGGGATCCAGCCGTTCTGTCCGAGCTTGTTGGACTCGATCACCTCCATGCCGCGGTGGGCCGGGATCGAGATCAGCATGTCGTAGCCCGTCTCGCTGCCCTCCTCGCTCTTCAGCGTGCGCTTGGCGCCGTCGACCTCCTTCAGGTTGAAGAGGGTCTCGTAGGTGATGCCGCGGCGGTCCATCTCGGGGGCCGCCCACTTGGCCACGTTCTCCAGCGTGTGCACGCGGCCGATGGGGTAGGTGTAGTGCAGCTGCACCTTGTCCCGGATGCCGCGCTCGCGGAAGTAGTCGTCCAGCATGAAGGTGATCTCGAGCGGCGCCATCGGGCACTTGTGGGGTACGCCCATGGCGATCACCACCTTGCCGCCCTTGAACTCGCGCAGCTTGTTGAACATCTTCACCGCCGTCTCCTCGGTGTAGAAGAACTCGGCGTTCTCCTTCAGGCCCGGGATCGAATCGGGGAACATGCGCGAGCCGGTGGCGATGGCGAGCAGGTCGTAGTCGACGACCCGGCCGCTCTTGGTCTTCACCTGGTTCTTGTCGAGCAGGAACTGCTCCACCGGGTCCACCGAGAAGGCGATGCCGGACTCGAGCAGGCTCCTCTGGTCGCGGTAGATCTCGTCGGGCGTCATGCGCCCCACGGCCACGTACAGCAGGCCCGGGAGGTACGCGTGCTTGTCCGAGGCCGAGAGCATCTCCAGGCGCACCTTGCCCGACTTCATTTCCGCCTTCAGGCGCCGCGCCAGGTTGTTGGCCAGGATCGTGCCGCCCATTCCTCCGCCGACGATCAATATCTTCATGGCTCTAGCTCCTCTTGGTTTTACTTGGTGCGGCGAACCGTGACGTGCCAGACGCCGCCTTCCTCCACCGATCCCAGGTACTCGTGGCCCACCTTCTTGATCCACTGCGGGATCTCGCTCGCCGATCCCTTGTCGCTCGACAGCACCTCGATCTCGTCGCCCACCTCCACCATCTTCATGGCGGCGATGAGCTCCATCAGCGGTCCCGGGCAGAAGCTGCCCCGGGCATCGACCACCTTCCTATCGGCCATCGCCACTCTCCCGGTTGCGTCGCATCAGAAGGACCATACCTGACCCTGGCTGGCGACGTCGAGGAACTGCGTGAGACCCATGGGCTCGCCGATGAAGTCCTCGAGCTGGCCATCCTTGATTTCCAGCACGTCGATCGCCATCGAGCAGGGGTGGACCTTCGCCCCGCCCAGCTCGACCGCGCTCGCGAACAGGTCCTGGAAGGCGAGCACCTTCTTCTGCTCCATCAGCGCGCCCATGGGCCCCTCGGGGGGCGCGCGCCGCTCGGCGCCCTTCACGAAGTAGCGCAGCGCGTTCATCGAGAGGAATACCAGCACGTCGGCCCCGCTCACCGCGCCCACGGAGGCGATCATCGCCGCCATCTGCAGCTGCTCGCGCTTGTCGGAAAGGACGACGAGGCTGATCCTGTTGGCTTCCATGGCTGCGCTCCGGCGGGGGTTTCGCGGGCGCGATTTGGGATGCGCTCGCTGATCACGATCGTACGCCGGGATCGGCGCCGCGCCTACCTTCCCCGGCTTATCGAGGCATACGGAATTCTTTGGCGGCCTAGATCGAGAAGTTCTCCCCCGCCGCCTTCTCGAGGTTCTTCAGGTCCTGGGCGCTCACGCGGGGCGCGAACAGCCGGATGAACTCGACCGCGTAGCCCCGCAGGTAGGCGCCGCGCTTGTAGGCGAGGCGCGTGGTCTGCGCGGGAAACAGGTGGTCGCAATCGAGCGCGACCAGGCCCTCCTCCTTGCCCCTGCGGAAGGCGCGCGAGGAGATGATGCCCACGCCCAGCCCCAGCGCGACGTAGCTCTTGATCACGTCGGAGTCGAGGGCGGTGAGCACGATCTCGGGTGCCAGGCCGCGCGCGGCGAACGACCTGTCGATGGCATTGCGTCCCGCGAACGTGGGATCGTAGGTGACGAGCGGGTGGGCGGCGATCGCCTCCAGCGTGAGCGGCTTCACCCGCGCGAGCGGATGGCCGCGGCGCACCACCACGCAGTGGTGCCATTGGTAGCACGGCAACGCCGTGAGCTGCGGGTACTCGTCGAGCGCCTCGGTGGCGATGGCCAGGTCCGCCTCGCCCGCGAGCACCATGCGCGCGAGCTGGTGCGGGCTTCCCTGCAGCAGCTTCAGCTTTACCTCCGGAAAGCGCTTCTTGAACGCCGTCACGATCGGCGGCAGCGCGTAGCGCGCCTGGGTGTGGGTGACTCCCACGGCGAGGCCGCCGCGCGCGTGGTGCGCATGCTCCTCGCCCACCGCCTTCAGGTTCGCGATCTCGGCGAGGATGCGCTCGATCGACGCCACGACCTCGCGGCCCGCCTCGGTGATCGCGACGAGCCGGCGGCCCTGCCTGCGGAAGATCCCGGCGCCCAGCTCCTCCTCGAGGGCGCGGATCTGCTTGGAGACGCCCGGCTGCGAAGTATGCAGGGCTGCCGCCGCCTCGGAAACGTTCAGCCCGCGCTTCGCGACCTCGCTCACGTACCGTAATTGCTGGAGATTCATGGGCTTAGCTTATATCTATAAGTTATCACTATAGCAGAATCAAGTATTTTTCAGGAATGACGCGGCCGCCTACGATGTGCGTCATGTACCGCTACGACGCCTACGACAAGACCCTGGTGGCCGAACGGGTCGCGCAGTTCCGCGACCAGACCCGGCGCTTCCTCGCCGCAGAGCTCACCGAGGAGGAATTCCGGCCGCTGCGCCTGCGCAACGGCCTCTACATCCAGCGCCACGCGCCGATGCTGCGCGTGGCCATCCCCTACGGGCTGCTCTCCTCGGTGCAGCTGCGCATGCTCGCCCGCATCGCCCGCGAGTACGACCGCGGCTACGGCCACTTCAGCACGCGCCAGAACCTGCAATACAACTGGCCGAAGCTGGAAGCGGTGCCCGACATCCTCCAGCTGCTCTCGGAGGTCGAGATGCATGCCATCCAGACCTCCGGCAACTGCGTGCGCAACATCACCACCGACCACTTCGCGGGCGTGGCCCCCGACGAGATCGTGGATCCGCGCCCGCTCGCCGAGATCCTGCGCCAATGGTCCACGTTCCATCCCGAGTTCAACTGGCTGCCGCGCAAGTTCAAGATCGCGCTGAACGGGGCGAGGAACGACCGCACCGCCGTGCTGCTGCACGACATCGGCCTCAACCTCGTGGAGGACGCGGCCGGGGAAGTCGGCCTTCGCGTGAGCGTGGGCGGCGGGATGGGCCGCACGCCCATCATCGGCCACGTGATCCGCGAGTTCCTGCCGTGGCGCCACATGCTCACGTACATCGAAGCGATCCTGCGCGTCTACAACCGCTACGGCCGCCGCGACAACCTCTGGAAGGCGCGCATCAAGATCCTCGTGAAGTCCCTCGGGCCCGCGGAGTTCGCGCGCCAGGTCGAGGAGGAATGGAACGCGGTGAAGGATTCTCCCTCGGTCATCACGGACGAGGAACTTGCGCGCGTGGCGGCGCACTTCAGGTCGCCCCCGTACCGGAAGCTGCCCGACGCCGATCCTTCGTACGACGAGGCGCGCGCCGACAGCCGGGCCTTCTCCAAATGGGCCGAGCGCAACGTGCATCCCCACAACGTCCGGGGCTACGCGGCGGTGACGCTGTCGCTCAAGAAGACCGGCGTGCCGCCCGGCGACATCACCGCCGGGCAGATGGAGCTCGTCGCGCACCTGGCCGAAAGGTACAGCTTCGGCGAGCTGCGCGTCTCGCACGAGCAGAACCTGATCCTCTCCGACGTGAGGAAGCGCGACCTCTTCGCGCTGTGGCAGGCGGCCAAGTCGCAGGGCCTCGCCACGCCCAACATCGGCCTGCTCACCAACATCGTGTGCTGCCCGGGCGGCGACTTCTGCTCGCTCGCCAACGCGAAGTCGATCCCCATCGCCGAGGCGATCCAGCGGCGCTTCGACGACCTCGACTACCTCCACGACATCGGCGAGCTCGACCTCAACATCTCCGGCTGCATGAATTCCTGCGGCCACCACCACATCGGCCACATCGGCATCCTCGGCGTGGACAAGCAGGGGGACGAGTGGTACCAGGTCTCCCTCGGCGGGCGGCAGGGCTCCAACGCGGCGCTGGGCGACGTGATCGGCCCCTCCTTCGCCGCGGCCGAGATGCCCGACGTGGTCGAGCGCCTCATCGAGACCTACCTCGAAGAGCGCCGCGAGGACGAGCTCTTCGTGGATACCGTGCATCGCATCGGCATCGCGCCCTTCAAGGCGCGCGTGTACGGGAGGGAGGTGGAACATGCCTGAGGCACGAGGCGCGAGGCACGAGGCGCGAGAGGTGGGGCGCGTCATTCGCGGGCGCCGTGTCGAGAATGACGCGTGGCAGGTCGTGGGCGTGGATCCCGCCGAGGACTTGTCGATGCTTCCCGCGGGGCCGGTCATCGTGCCCCTCAAGCTCTGGAAGGATCGCGCCGACGAGCTGCTCGCGCGACCCGCTCCGATCGGCGTCTGGCTGGCCGCGGACGAGGATCCCGCCGAGCTGGCGCCGGACCTCCCGCGCCTCGCGCCTCGTGCCTCGTGCCTCGGCGTGCACTTCGCGAAGTTCAGCGATGGCCGCGGCTATTCCACCGGCGCGCTGCTGCGCACGCGCCACGGCTGGCGCGGCGAGCTGCGCGCCTTCGGCGACATCGGCCGCGACCACTTGCCCGCGCTCGCGCGCTGCGGCTTCGACGCCTTCCGCCTTCCCGCCCAACGCGATCCCGAGGACGCGCTGGCCGCGTTCGACGCCTTCAGCCTCGCCTACCAGGGCGCGGTGGACGACCCCGTGCCGCTCTTCCGCAAGCGCGCCCTCGCGCGGAGCTCGCCATGACCGACAACGAACGCGTCGCGCGCGCCCGGCGCCTGCTCGCCGCCATCGAGAAGAACCATTCGCCCGCCGCGCTCGCCTCGAGCTTCGGCGCCGAGGACATGGTGCTGCTCGACCTCATCGCCCGCGACGGCCTCGCGATCCGCGTCTTCACGCTCGACACGGGGCGCCTGCCGCGCGAGACACGCGAGCTCATCGCCAAGGTGCGCAAGCACTACGGGCTCGAGATCGACGTCTATTCGCCCTGGCCCGATTCGGTCGAGTCCTACGTGGCCGAGTACGGCGTGGACGGCTTCTTCGACGGCGTCGAGCAGCGCGTGGCGTGCTGCAACGTGCGCAAGGTGGAGCCGCTCGAGCGCGCCCTCGCCGGCAAGCGCGCCTGGATCACGGGCCTGCGGCGCGAGCAGGCGGCGAGCCGCGCCGAGGTGGCCGAGTCGGCCCACGACGCGGCCCACCGCAACTGGAAGTTCAACCCGCTCGCCGACTGGAGCGAGGCCGACGTGTGGGAATACCTGCGCGGGCATCGCGTCCCGTACAACGCGCTGCACGACCGCGGCTATCCCTCGATCGGATGCGAGCCGTGCACGCGCCCCGTGAAGCCGGGCGAGCATCCGCGCGCCGGCCGCTGGTGGTGGGAGCAGCAGGGGGCGAAGAAGGAGTGCGGCCTGCACGCCATCCCGGTCCGCGTGGCCGAGCCCGCATGAGCGCGGTCCTCCGCGATATCATTCGCGGGGTCGGTAAGGATCATGCCGTGGAGAACGACTGGTGAGCGCGCGCGATCTCAGCGATGTGGATGCGCAAATGCAGGCGCCCGAGGCGATCCTCGGGCGCGCGGCCGAACGCGGCCGGCAAATGGGATTGCGCTACGCAGGCGCCGTGACGCCCGCGGAAGCCCACCGGCTCGCCGGCACGGGCACGGCGGCGATCGTGGACGTGCGCACGCGCCTGGAATGGGACCAGGTGGGCCATGTCGCCGGAGCACGACTCATCGTCTGGCCGCGCAAGGGCGGGGACGAGGAGATCGGCGCCTTCCTGAAGCAGCTGGAGGAAGCGCACGATCCGGGAGAGGCGCTGCTCTTCATCTGCCGCAGCGGCGTGCGCTCGCACTACGCGGCGCAGGTGGCCGCGGCCGCCGGGTTCACGAGGAGCTACAACGTGCTGGAAGGCTTCGAAGGCCACCCGGGATCCGGCGACGGCTGGCAGGCCGCGGGCCTGCCCTGGACGAAGGGGTGAGTCCCGCGCAACCGGCGTGCAAGGCGCTGCCCGGCCGCTGAGGCTTCAACGCCGCGCGCTTCTGGCCGAGAATGCGCGAGGCATGATTCCCTGGATCCACGGCAACAACCCCTTCCCGCCGGTCGAAGAGGCGCTCAAGGAACCCAACGGGCTGCTCGCCGCGGGCGGCGACCTCTCGCCGCGCCGGCTCATCGACGCCTATTGCCACGCCATCTTCCCCTGGTACTCCGAGGGCGACCCGATCCTGTGGTGGTCGCCCGACCCGCGCATGGTGCTTTTCCCCGGCGAGCTCAAGGTGTCGCGCTCGCTTCGCAGGACGGTGGCGCGCGGCCTCTACGAGACCCGTTTCGACACGGCCTTCCGCGAGGTGATCGCCGCCTGTGCCGCGCCGCGGGACGGGCACGCGGGCACCTGGATCGTCCCGGAGATGATCGCGGCGTACACCGCCCTGCACGAGCAGGGCTTCGTGCATTCGGTGGAGTCGTGGCGCGACGGCGAGCTGGTGGGCGGCCTCTACGGCATGGCCCTGGGGCAGGTGTTCTTCGGCGAGTCCATGTTCACGCGCGCCCCCGATGCGTCGAAGGTGGCGCTCGTGAAGCTCGTGGAGCGCCTGCAGGCCGGCGGCTGCCGGGTGATCGACTGCCAGCAATCCACCGGGCACCTCGCCTCGCTGGGCGCGCGCGAGATCCCGCGCAAGGCATTCGCAAAGTTGGTTCGGGAGTCGATACAATATCCCCCAGCCGGCAACAAGTGGGATTGAATGGCCAAGCTCAACGACCTGCCGATCGCCAACCTGCAGTTCTACGCGACGGCCCCTTACCCGTGCAGCTACCTGCCCGGGAAGCTCGCGCGTTCGCAGGTCGCGACGCCGAGCTACCTGATCGACACGGAGACCTACAGCGCCCTCGTCTCCGCCGGGTTCCGCCGCAGCGGCGCGTTCACGTATCGCCCCTACTGCGACCACTGCCATGCGTGCCTGCCGGTTCGCGTGGTGGCCTCCAAGTTCACGCCCTCGCGCGCGCAGCGCCGCGCCATGGCGCGCCACGGCCACCTGGAGCCGCGCTACGGCGAGCTCAAGTTCAACGCCGAGCACTACGCGCTCTACCGGCTCTACCAGAGCGAGCGCCACCGCGGCGGCGGGATGGACCACGACAGCCGCGAGCAGTACGCGCACTTCCTGCTGCAATCCAACGTGGCCACGCGCCTGGTGGAGTTCCGCGAGCAGGGCGAGCTGCGCATGGTGTCCATCGTGGACGAGCTGGCCGACGGGCTGTCTTCGGTCTATACCTTCTTCGATCCCCTCGTGCCGCAGGCCTCGTACGGCACCTACAACATCCTCTGGCAGATCGAGGAGGCGCGCGGCCGCGACCTGCCGTACGTGTACCTGGGCTACTGGATCGGCCAGAGCCGCAAGATGAGCTACAAGAACCAGTTCCGCCCCATCGAGGGCCTCTCCCGCGGAGAGTGGAAACGGCTCGCGTGACGTCTTCCCCGGGCCCGGGATGATCTACACCCTCGCCCGCGCGGCCCTCTTCAAGCTCGATCCCGAAACCGCCCACGACCTGGGGCTGAGATCCCTGTGCGCGCTGGGCCCCGGCGCCTCGCTCCTGGGCACCGCGGCGGGCCCCGGCGAAGGGCGGCGCGTGATGGGCCTCGATTTCCCCAACCCGGTGGGAGTTGCCGCGGGCCTCGACAAGAACGGCGAGTACATCGACGGGCTCGCCGCCCTGGGCTTCGGCTTCATCGAGGTGGGCACCGTCACGCCGCGCCCGCAGCCGGGCAATCCGCGCCCGCGCATGTTCCGGCTCGTGGACGACGAGGCGATCATCAACCGGCTCGGGTTCAACAATGGCGGGCTCGAGAACCTGCTCGCCAACGTCTCGCGCGCGGCCTATCGCGGCGTGCTCGGCATCAACATCGGCAAGAACTTCGACACGCCCATCGAGCGCGCCGCCGACGACTACGTGGCGTGCCTGGACGCCGTGTACGAGCGGGCGAGCTACGTGACGGTCAACATCTCCTCGCCCAACACGCAGAACCTGCGCGAGCTGCAATCGGGCGAGCGCCTGGACGAGCTGCTGGGCACCCTCGCCGCGCGGCGCGCGGGCCTCGCCACGCGCCACGGCGCGGTGAAGCCGCTCGCGGTGAAGGTCGCGCCCGACCTCGACGACGCCCAGATCGAGGTGATCGCCGAGCTCGCGGTGAAGCACGGCATCGACGCGCTGATCGCGACCAACACCACCGTCTCGCGCGAGGGCGTCGAGGGCCATCGCTACGCTTCCGAAACCGGGGGCCTGAGCGGGCGGCCGCTTGCCGCGCGATCCACCGCGGTGCTCGCGAAGTTCGCGCGCGTGCTCGCCGGGCGGGTGGCGTTGATCGGCGTGGGCGGCATCGTGAGCGGCGCGGACGCGCACGCCAAGGTGAAGGCGGGCGCGAGCCTCGTGCAGGTGTACACGGGGCTCGTCTACCGCGGGCCGCGCCTCATCGGCGAGGCGCGCCGCGCCCTGAAGAGCCAGGGCTAGCGGCGATGCGCATCGGCCTTCCCGCGGAAACGCGGCCCGGCGAGCGGCGCGCGGGCCTCACCCCCGCCGAGGTCTCGGCGCTCGCGGCCGACGGCCACGAAGTGCTCGTGCAGGGCGGGGCGGGCGTGGCCGCGGGCTTCACCGACGCGGACTACCGCGCCGCGGGAGCGAGCCTCGTCGGCGTCGGCGCCGCATGGGATGCGCCCCTCGTGGTGAAGGTGAAGGAGCTGCAGGAGCCCGAGTACGCGCGCCCGCACCCGGGCCAGGCGATCTTCTCGTTCCACCACCTTCCCCACCATCCCGCGCGAACCCGTGCGCTGGTGGAAAGCGGGACCACCGCGATCGCGTTCGAGATGGTGCGCGACGCACAGGGCGGCTTTCCGCTGCTCGCGCCCATGTCGCGCATCGCCGGCGCCATGGCGATCGACGTGGCGATCCACCACCTCGGGCGCGTTCCGGCAAACGTGCTGGTCCTGGGCGCCGGGCACGCGGGCAACGCGGCCGTGCAAGCCGCGCATGCGAGCGGCGCGCGCGTGAAGCAATTGCGGCGCGCCACCGCGACCCCGGAAACCGTGGAGCGCGCGGCCCTCGCGGCCGACCTCATCGTGGGCGCGGTGTTCGTGGCGGGCGCGCCCACGCCGCGGCTCATCTCCCGCGAGCTCGTCACGGCGATGAAGGAAGGCTCGATGATCGTGGACGTCTCCATCGAGGAAGGCGGCGTGGCCGAGACCTCGCGGCCGACCACGCACGCCGAGCCCGTGTACGTCGAGCAGGGCGTGCTGCACTACTGCGTTCCCAACATGCCGGCGGCCCGTCCCCGCGAGGCCTCCCAGACGCTCGCCGCCGCGCTGCTGCCCTATGCGCGCGCGATGGCCGCGCGCGGCATCGCATCCGCTCTCCAGGACGACGAAGGCCTGCGCGCGGGCGTCGTGGTGCACGCGGGCGCGGCGACCCATGCGGCCATCGCGCGCGAGGCGGGCGTGCCCTACACTGACGTGTCCCATGGCTGGAAGAGCTGAAGAACTCGCGCGCCGCATCGACGCGCTGCTGCCGCAGACGCAGTGCACGCGTTGCGGCTTCGACGGCTGCCGTCCCTATGCGCAGGCGGTCGCCGCCGGCGAGGCGGGCTACGACCGCTGCCCGCCCGGCGGCGATGCGGGCGTGGCGAGGCTCGCCGCGCTGCTCGGCCGGCCCGCGAAGCGCCTCGATCCCGAATACGGCGAATTCATGCCGCCGCGCGTGGCGGTGATCGACGAGGCCGCCTGCATCGGCTGCACGAAATGCATCCAGGCCTGCCCCGTGGACGCCATCGTCGGCGCCTCGCGCCTCATGCACACGGTGATCGCGTCGTGGTGCACGGGCTGCGAGCTGTGCATCCCGCCCTGCCCCGTGGACTGCATTGCGCTCGAGGCGTCCGGGCGCCTGCCGGAAGCGGGCCTTTCGCGCGAGCGCCACGATGCGCGCGATGCGCGCCTCGCGCGCGACGCCGCGGAGCAAGCCCGCCGCCTGGAGGCCTGGGAATGAGCCCGGAAAAGCGCGAGGCGTTCTTCCGCGGGCTCGCCAAGGCGATGCCCGATCCGAAGAGCGAGCTCGAGCACGCCTCGCCCTTCGAGCTGCTGGTGGCGGTGGTGCTCTCGGCGCAGGCGACCGACAAGGGCGTGAACCTCGCCACGCGCAAGCTCTTTCCCGTGGCCAACACGCCGGCCAAGATGGCCGCGCTCGGCGTCGAGGGGCTCGAGGGCTACATCCGCACCATCGGCCTGTACCGCGGCAAGGCGAAGAACGTGATCGCGCTCTCGAAGATCCTGCTCGAGCAGCACGGCGGCGAGGTGCCGCGCACGCGGGAGGCGCTCGAGGCGCTTCCGGGCGTGGGGCGCAAGACCGCCAACGTGGTCCTCAACGTGGCGTTCGGCGAATCCACCCTCGCGGTCGACACCCACGTGTTCCGCGTGGCCAACCGCACGGGCCTCGCGCCGGGCAAGGATCCGCTCGAAGTGGAGATGAAGCTCCTCAAGGTCACGCCGGCGAAGTACCTGCGCAACGCCCACCATTACCTCATCCTGCACGGGCGCTACACGTGCCTCGCGAAGAAGCCGCTGTGCGCGAAGTGCCCGGTATTCGAGCCCTGCGGCTTCAAGGACAAGGCGAAGATCGCGCGCGAGGAAGGCAGGCCCGCCGCGAGGAAGGCGAAGCTGCCCAAGGGGCGGGATGTTTAATCCCACGCGCGACCAGTCGCGCGATTTCCTCTTCGACCTGTGGCGCAAGCATGGCGAAGGGGCCGCGCTCTCCCCGCTCGAATCCATGGCGCTCGCCATCGTCCTCGAGCATCCGGAGTACCACGCCGTGCTGGGCGAGCCCGAGCGCTACCGCGACCATGAGTGGCGTCCCGAGGGCGGCGAGACCAACCCGTTCCTGCACCTGTCCATGCACCTGGCCATCGAGGAGCAGGTCTCCATCGACCAGCCGCCCGGCATCCGCGAGGCGGTGCGGAAGCTCGCCGCGCGGCGCGGCTCCCTGCACGAGGCCGCGCACGACGTGATGGACTGCCTCGCGGAAGTGATCTGGCAGGCGCAGCGCAACGGCGCCGGCTTCGACAACGCGACCTACCTCGAATGCCTGCAACGCAAGAGCCTTAGAATGGGCTGATGGACGGCCACGACGCGGCCCTGCTCGCCACGCAGCTCGCGATGGGCTTCGCCCTCGCCGCCTGCGTGGGCTTGCGCGCCTTCCTGCCGCTGCTTGCGGCGGGCCTGCTCGCGCGCGCCGGCTACCTTCCCCTGGGGCACGGCTTCGAGTGGATGGCGGGAACGCCGGCGCTCGTCGTATTCGGCAGCGCCATGCTCTTCGAAGTGGCCGCCGACAAGGTGCCGGGGCTCGACCACGCGCTGCATGCCGTGGAATCGTTCGTGAAGCCCGCGGCGGGAACGCTCATCGCCGCCTCCCTCCTCACGCAAGTCGATCCGCTCACCGCGGTGACGCTGGGCCTCGTCGCGGGCGGGACCGTCGCGGGCAGCGTGCAGCTCCTGCGCGGCGGCGCGCGGCTTGCCTCGACGACGCTCACCGCCGGGCTTGCCAATCCGCTGCTGTCCTTCATGGACGACGGCCTCGCCCTCGCGGGCGTGGCGTTCGCTTTTCTCCTGCCCGTGCTCGCGGCGCTCGCCGTCCTGGCGCTGGGATTGCTCGCGATCCACCTCGTGCGGCGCGCGCGCCGCCGCACGGCCTAGGAGAACCTACTCGTCGTTCTTGGCGATGCGCAGGCGCGCGTGCTCGCCCATCCAGAAGCTCTCGATGCCATGGCGCGCGAGCACCTCGGAGCGCTCCTTCTCGGGGTCGATGCCGAGCGCGTCCAGCGTCGGGCGCAGCGTCCCCTGGCGCATCGGCGTGGTGTGCGTGACGGTCACCGCGTCGATGATCGCGCTGCGATAGTCGGGCCACGGCAGCAGCTTCGACCACACGAACGACAGCCCCCAGCCCGAGATGCTCTCGCCGAAGGTGGGCGCCACGCGCTGCAGGGCGCGGCGCGAGAACACCGGGCACATCGCTTCCACGAAGCTCGTGTAGCGCAGCATGGAGCCGGGCACGCGCCGCGTGATTTCCCAGTTCACGTGCCCGTCCACCGCCGGCTGCGCGAGGTCGAGCTCGTACCAGGCGCATCCCTGGAAGACGCGGTTCCAGGAATCCGCGTTCGCGTCCACGTCGTCGCACGCGAACCCCACGTGCCCGTAGGATTCGAAGAGCGCGCGCTGGTGCTTCCAGAGGGCGTCGTGCGCCGGCCAGCGCGGCCCCTTCATCGCGTGGTAGTACTCGATGCCGTGGTTGAAGCGTCCCGGCACATCGCCGTAGTAGGAGACCATCAGGTCGAAGCTGCGCTGCCGGGCGCCCGCGAGCCAGCGCTCGTGCAGCGAGGCATCGCCCGCGCGCACCACGAGGAGGTTGGGCCGCGGCATCAGCCGGCTCCCGCGAGCCGCGCGCCCGCCTGCAAGCCGCGGTGCAGCGCCTCGTCCGAATTGATGTAGTCCCACTCGCCGAAGCGCCCCAGGGTGGTGATGCCCTTGGACGCGAGCCACGCCTTCGCTTCCCCGACCGCCTGCGCGCGGCCGTGCGTGGGCGCCGGGTAGCCCAGGGCGACTCGCAGCACGTGCGAGGCGGTCACGCCCGCGGTGGCGGAAAGCAGCCCCATTTCGCGCAGGCCCGCCACGACCCGCACCGCGAGCATCGCGTCGTCCATGTCGCCCTGCGCGCCCGAGACTTCCACCAGGATGCCGTGGCGCGTCTTCTCGCGCAGCCAGCGCGAGGAGTTGTGGTTGAGGACGATCTTGTGGCCCGGGAAATCGCGGCTCGCATCGTATACGCGCTGCCGGCGCGTCTCGAGCGGCTTCTCGAGCGCGAGCATGACGAGGGCGAGCGGGAGCGCCGCCAGGCGCGAGACCGAATCGCGCAGCGCCGCCGGCGCATCGGGGATGAGCGCGACAAGGGCCGGCAGGGGCAGCGTGGAGACGACCTGCCTGCACGCGATGCGCTCGCCCGCCCGCGTGCGCACGGCCCCGTCCTCGACGGCCGCCACCGACTCGCCGTAGCGAACGCTGGAAAGGCGTTCGGCGAGCGCCCGGAAGATCTCGCCATAGGCGCCGCGGGCCGGATACGCGACGATCTCGCCGTCGCGCAGCGCGAGGCGCTCGCCCTCTTGCCCCGCGGCAGGTTCGCGCAGCGGCGCCACCCGCGCGCGCGTCCACGACGTATCGAGCCGCGCGAGGTCCGGTCCCCAGAGCTTGCGGTTGTACGGGCGCAGGAAATGGCGCGCAATGCCGGGCCCGTAGCGGCGCTCGATGAACTCGTCGAAATCGGCCGCGGCGAGCGCCTCGCTCGCAACACGCATGCCGTCGCGGCACTCGTCCACCACGGACGCATCGGAGAGCTCGCCGAAGTGCTGCTGGAACGGATAGGGGACCCACTCGCCCGCGACGTGGCACCACGCGTCGCGGCGGCACTCCTCCATGGGCAGCGCGCCATGGACGAGCTCGCGGACGTGCGCATGCGGCGTGTGGAAGGAGTGGCCGCCCAGGTCGAAGACGGCCCCGTCGAGGCTCACCGAGGCGCACAGGCCCCCCGGGCCGCTGGCGCGCTCGAGCACAAGGGCGTCGCGGCCGAGCGCGAGCGCCGCCCCGATGCCCGCGGGCCCCGCGCCGATCACGACCGTGTGCACCGGTTTCATGTGAGCTCGTCGTGCCCCGGGAAGAGGAAGCGCCCGGTGCGCGCGAGCACCGGCGTGGCCGGGTCGTCGGCGATGTGCAGCCACACGTGCACGTGCGGGAAGCCGTGGAACTGGCACGTCATCGCGGGCCCCTCGATGCGCCAGATGTCCCAGTGCGGGGCGCTCATGCGCCCGTCGCGCGCGAGCTGCACGTGGCAGCGCGCGAGCCCGCCGTTCAGGCGCACGCATTCCTGCGCCCGCGCGCGGTCCTCGGCGCGGAACGGCGCGAGGAGCCCCGCGAACACGCGCTCGAGCAGCGCGAGCTGCGCGGCATCGAGCGAGGCCGCGGGAAGCCCCGCGGGAGCCCGCCCGAAGGAAAGCTCCGCTTCCGGCGCGAGCCGGTCGAGCACCGCGGCTGCGACCTGCTGCGCGTCGAGCGTCGCGGCGAGCTCGCTCATGGCGAGCGACATCTCCCAGTAGACGTTGTCCGGATGGTTCGGCCGCTCGTAGAAGCCGCTTGCCTGGTGGCCGTACATCACGGCACCGCCGAACGCGGCGGAGGGAACCGGGCCCGTCTGCGTGCGCACGGTCATGTGCCGCCCCGTGAACACGAAGTGCAGCGCCCCGGTCTCGCCGTTCTCGATGAGCGCCACGGCATGGTCGGTGCCCCAGTCGTGCCCGTGCGTGTCCTGGTGCACCTGGCGCATGACGCGCGGATACCAGTCGGGGTCGATGAGCGCCTTGAACACGTCGTGCACGAGCAGCTGCTGCTCGCGCGTGAAGAAGTCGCTTCGCACCGGCGGGCGCGTGACGCGCCAGTAGTTGGCGATGAAGGTGCGCACCACGCCCAGGCCGCGCCGGTCGTCGCGCTGGTCCCAGGCGTAGCAGACCTCGGCGCGCTGCGCCCTGGACAGGCTCGCGTGCAGGCGCGCGACCGCCTCGTGGGCGCTCATGCCGCCGCCGCGGGCTCGACCACCCACGCCTCCAGGTCCTCGCGCAGCCCGATGGTCGCGAGCCCGTTGGCGATGGACACGAACTCGTTGCCCGACTCGATGCGCCCGGCCCCGAAGCGGCGCTCGAAGATGCGGCGCACGGCGGGCACGAAGGAGCTTCCACCGGTGAGGAAGACGCGGTCGATGCCCGCCGCGGAAACGCCGGCATTGGCGAGCGCCGCATCGAGCGTCGCCTCGATGGCCTGCAGCTCCTCGCCGATCCACGATTCGAACTGCGCGCGCGTGACGGGCCGCTCGATGGAAAAGCCGGGGCCGCGGAAGCGAAACGTCGTCGCTTCCCCGGTCGAGAGCGCTTCCTTCGCCTCGGACACCGCCTTGTAGAGCGTGTAGCCCTGGTCGGATTCCACCAGCCGCACGAAGCGGCCCACGCGGTCGGGTTCCGCGGTGAAGGGCAGCAGCTCCTTCAGCTCGCGGAAATCACGTGAATGCTTCATCACCGAGAGCTCGTGCCAGCTCGCGAAGCTCTGGAAGCACGAGCGCGGCATCTCGAGCGTGCGGCCCATGGAGCGGTAGAGCGTGCCCTTGCCCAGCTCGGGGAGCACCACCTGGTCGATGATGCGGTAGTCGAAGCGGTCGCCCGCCACCGGCACGCCGGCGTGGCCCAGCGCCTGGGCGCGCACGCCGCCCGCCGAGGGCTGGAAGGCGACCACCGAGAAGTCGGTCGTGCCCCCGCCGAAGTCCGCCACCAGCACCGTGGCGGGCTCCTCGAGGGACTGCGCGAAGAAGAACGCCGCGGCCACCGGCTCGTAGACCTGGCGGATGCGCTCGAAGCCGAAGGGCGCGAGGGCCGCCTGGTAGCGCTGCAGCGCGAGCGCCTCGTCGGGGCGGCTGCTCGCATAGACCACGGGCCGGCCCACCAGGAGGTCGCGCGGCAGGCGGTCGAGCTGCGGGTGCGCGTGGGCGCGCAGCGACCGGAAGAACGTCCCGAAGAGCTCCTCGAACCTGTACGCGCGCCCGTACACGTACGTGGTCTCGAAGAGGCGGCTCGCGGCGAAGGACTTGAGCGACTGGATGAAGCGGCAGTCGCCGGCGATCTCGATGAACTTCTCGATGGCCCACGGACCGGCCTCGGATTTCACCAGCGGCGCGTTCTCGTCGCCCTCGTCCCAGAAGGTGAGCGCGGAGCGAAACGAGAAGAGGACGAGCGAGAGGAAGCGGAAGACGACGGGATCGGCCGCGTGGTGCGGCTGCGCCCACGAAAGCACCGTGTTGGTGGTCCCGAAATCGAGCCCCAGCGCGCGCCGCCCGTCCGGCCGCAGCGCCATGGCCGGCCGCCTAGTGCTTGACCTGCAGCGCCTGCTGGGACGAGAAGTAGGCGGCGAGGTCCATCATGTCCTTGGGCGTGAGGTTCGCCGCCTGGACCGACATGATGGGGTTCTTGCGCTTGCCGTTCTTGTAGTGCTTGAGCGCGGTCTCGATGTAGTCCGGGTACTGGCCGGCGAGGTTCGGGAACTCGGGACTCACGCTCACGCCGTTGGCGCCGTGGCAGGTGGCACATACCGTGGACTTCTTCTTGCCGACCTCGGCGTCCCCGGAGGCGGCCGCGGCGGGCAGGGCGAGCGCGACGAGCGCCAGTACGATGAGGGTGCGGTTCATTGTGCGCCCTTCTGCGCGGCGGGGGCCGGCTGCGCGGCCTGCTCGCCGCCGTAGTATTTGGCCACGGCCTGCATGTCCTCGTCGGACAGGTTGGCCACGATGGCGCGCATCGTCGCGAAGTCGCGTTGCCCGCTCTTGTACTCCTTCAGGGCGGCGACGATGTAGGCCGGCTTCTGGCCGCCCAGCTTGGGCACTCGGTACACCTCGGGGAAGGCGGTCTTCCAGTCGGGGATGCCGTGGCACCCCTGGCACTGCGCGATGCGGTTCTCGATGGTGACCTTGGTGTCTTCGCCGGCCTGGGCGCCGCACGCGACGAGGGCTGCGGCGAGGGCGAGGATTCTTGTGGGTTGCATGGCGCTTTGGTGTTGGACTCGGCAGCCGCGGATTATACAGGAGGCTCGCGCTCGAAGAGGGTTTCCCAGGCGCGCGGCGGCGACAGGTAGAACCCCTGCCCCATGCCGATGCCGATCTGCACCAGCTTGCGGGCGATTTCCTCGGTCTCCACGTACTCGGCGATGGTCTGCAGCCCCAGGCTCGTGCCGATCTTGTGGATCGACTCCACCAGGGCGTAGTCCAGGTAGTTCTTCGCCACGCCCTTCACGAACAGGCCGTCGATCTTGATGCCGTCCACCGGGAAGTGCTTCAGGTAGTTGAACGAAGACAGCCCGCTGCCGAAGTCGTCGAGCATGAAGCGCACGCCGAGCGCGCGCAGCGACTCGATCAGCGCGCGGGCGCGCTCCACGTTGGCGATCGCCGCGGTCTCGGTGATCTCCAGGTGGATGCTCTGCGGCGGCACCGAGTATTCGGCGAACTTGGCCTCGATGTACTCGGCGAAGTCGGGGCTGGAAAGCGTGTGCCCCGAGAGGTTGATGGAGAACTCCGCCGGCGCCGGGTTCTCGCGCATGCGGGCGAGGCGCCGGAAGTCGGAGAACGCGCGGTCGACCACCCAGCGGTCGATGGTGCGCATGAGGTCGTAGCGCTCGGCCACCGGGATGAACGACATGGGCAGGATGAGCTCCCCGCCCGTCTCGCTCATGCGCAGCAGCGCCTCCACGCGCGTGACACCCGCAGCCTGCGGCGCGTCGATCGGCACGATGGGCTGGTAGAGCAGCGTGAACGCGCCCTCGGAGAGCGCGTCGTTGATGCGCTTCAACCACCCGCGGCTCGTCTGCCGCATGTACTGCGAGGCGCTCGCGTCGTGGAAGGCGAACACGCGGTTGCGCCCCTGCTCCTTCGCCGTGAAGCACGCGGTGTCGGCTTCCGAGAGGATCGCCGAGAGGCTGGGCGCAAGCCGCGTAATCGCCACCACGCCCACGCTCACGCCGACCTGGAAGGCCTTGTCGCCCCACTCGAACTGCCACGCCTGCACCGCGTCGCGCAGCTGCGTGGCCGCGGCATGCGCGAAGTCCGCGCTGCAGTTCTCCAGCAGCACCGCGAACTCGTCGCCGCCGATGCGCGCGAGCATCTCGCCGTCGCGCAGGGTCGACTGCAATATGGGCGTGAGGCGCCGCAGCAGCTCGTCGCCCGCCAGGTGGCCGAACGAGTCGTTGATGCGGTGGAAGAAGTCGATGTCCACGTAGAGCAGCGCATGGGTGCTGCCCTGGCTCTTGGCGGTGGCGAGCGCGCTCTCGAGCCGCTCCTCGAGCGCCTTGCGGTTGGGCAGCCCCGTGAGCGGGTCGTGGTTGGTGAGGAAGAAGATCTGCTGGCGCGCGTTGTCCAGGCGCTCCTGCAGCCGCGAGTGCTGCGCCTTGAACGACTGCGCGAGCCCCAGCACCTCGCGCTTGAGGTCCTCGAGCGGCGGCGTGAGCTCGGGCAGCGCCGGCTGCACCCCGCCCTCGGCCACGGCATGCACGGCATCGCGCACCGCCTCGACTTCGCCCACCGCCGTGCGCGCGGTGAGCGAGGAGAGCAGGAAGAGCGCGGCCATGCCGGCGCCCAGCGCGAGCGACAGGGTGATCGCGAGCGACTGCAGCGAGTCGATGCCGAGGAAGGCGCGCATCAGCACGAAGAACGCGCAGAACACCGCGATGGGGATCGCGCCGAAGATCACCAGGCGGCCGGCCAGGAGCTTGCGCGCCGCCGAAGGCTCGGCCGCGGCGCGCTCGGCCGCGGCTTCCCGGGACATTTCGCGCGTCTCAGCCTGCAAGGGCGAGCTCCTGCCAGAGGCAACGGCCCTTGCTCTCGCGCCCGATGCGCTCGCACATGGCGCGGTGCAGGGCGAGCTCGGCGTCGCTTGCGCGCAGCACGCGGATCGCGGCGCGGATGGGGGCGAGCGCGAGCGTCGCCGCCGGGGCCTCGGCGGCGGCCATCATGATGTCGAGCGATTCCTGGCCGCGCGTCATGGCAAGCCAGACGTCGGCCAGAAGCTGCGCATCGAGCAGCGCCCCGTGCAGCGAGCGCTTCGAGTTGTCCACCGCGTAGCGCTCGCAGAGCGCATCGAGCGAGTTCTTCTTGCCCGGGTGCGTCTCGCGCGCGAGCATCAGCGTGTCGCTCACGGTGCAGAGGGTCGCGATGCCCGGGCGGCCCACGCGCAGCAGCTCGGCGTCCAGGAACCCCACGTCGAACGGCGCGTTGTGGATGAGAAGCTCCGCGCCCTGCAGGAACTCGAGCAGCTCGTCGGCGATGTCGGCGAAGCGCGGCTTGTCCGCGAGGTCCTCGGCGGTGAGGCCGTGCACCTCGGTGGCCGCGAAGTCGATGGCGCGCTCGGGATTGAGGTAGCGGTGGAAGTGGCGCCCCGTGGGCCGGCGGTCGGAGAGCTCGATGCCGGCCACCTCGATGATGCGGTGGCCCTCGGAGGGCTCCAGGCCCGTGGTCTCGGTGTCGAGGACGATGCGCCTCACGCGACGGTCTCCACGCCCTTGTTGGCGAGCGCATCGGCGCGCTCGTTGCCCTCGTGCCCCGCGTGGCCCTTCACCCACACCCAGTCGATGTCGTGGCTGCGCACGATCTCGTCCAGCTTGCGCCACAGGTCCGCGTTCTTCACCGGCTCCTTGGCCGCGGTGCGCCAGCCGCGCGCCTTCCAGCCGTTGATCCACTCGGTGATGCCCTTCTGCACGTACTGCGAGTCGGTGTGCAGGACCACCTGGCAGGGCCGCTTCAGGGCCCCGAGGGCTTCGATCACCGCGGTGAGCTCCATGCGGTTGTTGGTGGTGGCGGCCTCGCCGCCGAAGAGCTCGCGCTCCTCGCCGTTGAAGCGCAGCAGCGCGCCCCAGCCGCCGGGGCCGGGATTTCCCTTGCACGCGCCGTCGGTGAAGATGTGGATCGCCTGGCCGCGTGGTTCCCCGTTCGCTTCGGCGCTCTTCAATTTACTTGACGATCTTGAGGTGCGAGACGCTGTGGCGCTTGGCCGCTGCGAGGGTCTTTTCGCGGGCATCCTTCTGTTCCTGCCAGGCGGGCGTGATGACGCGCATGCCGCGCACGCGCTTGATCGCCTGCAGCATGTACACGGCGCCGCCGACCGCCCACCACCGGTCGCCCGCCGGCTCCATGAAGCCGAAGCTCCTGCGCATGCCGCCGCTGTCGAAGGGCGGCGCGTAGCCCACGAGGCGGCCCGCGGAGACGTCGAAGCCCAGGAGGGCGAGCCAGTCCTTCACGCGCAGCAGGGAGACGAAGCGGCCGTTCCACGGGCATTCGCGGCGCGACAAACCCACGGCGCTGCGCAGCCCCCACAGGCTCCACGGGTTGAAGCCCACGATCACCAGCCGCCCCTCGGGCATCATCACGCGGTCGACCTCGCGCAGGATGCCGTGCGGGTCGGGCGCGAACTCGAGGACGTGCGGCAGCAGCACGAGGTCGATCGACTGCGTGGCGAACGGCAGCTCGTGGCATTTCGCGAAGACGTCCGGATGGTCGAACGCCGCGGTGCGCAAACGATGCGCGATGCGGCTTTCGCGCAGCAGGTCCACGCCGGGCATGCCCAGCTGCACCGCGTGGAAGCCGAAGATATCCGGCGTCACGTCGTCGAGGTAAGCCTGCTCCTTCTCGAGCAGGTACTGCCCGAGCGGCGTGGCGAACCAATCCTGCAGCGTATTGGTCGGCATGAACCAATTCTAATAGACTCGGACCCATGATGCAGGTCCACGCGGTGCCCGCTTTCCAGGACAACTACCTCTGGGTCATCGCCCGCGGCACCCGCGCGGCGGTGGTCGATCCGGGGGATGCGGCGCCCATCGAGCGCTTCCTCGCCGGCCACGGCCTCGAGCTCGCGGCCATCCTCGCCACGCACCACCACGGCGACCACATCGGCGGCGTGCCCGCGCTCGCGAAGCACTGGCGCTGCCCGGTCTTCGGGCCGGCCCACGACGGCGTCGAGGGGCTCGACCGGCGCCTCGTGGAAGGCGACCGCATCGACGTGCCGGGCATCGACGCGCAATTCTCGGTGCTGGACGTGCCCGGGCATACCGCGGGACACATCGCCTACGTGGGCGAGGGCGTGGTGTTCTGCGGCGACACGCTCTTCGCGTGCGGCTGCGGGCGGCTCTTCGAGGGCACGCCCGCGCAGATGAGCGCCTCGCTCGCCAAGCTCGCGGCGCTGCCCGGCGAGACGCGCGCTTACTGCGCGCACGAATACACGATGGCCAACATCCGCTTCGCCGAGGCGGTCGAGCCGGGCAACGAGCGCCTCGCCCGGCGCAAGGCGCGCGACGGCGCGCGGCGCGCGCGCGGCGAGCCCACGGTGCCCACGACCATCGAGGAGGAGCGGGCCACGAACCCGTTCCTGCGCTGCACGCAGCCTGAGGTCGTCGCCTCGGCCGAGCGGCACGCCGGGCGCCGGCTCGCGGGTCCCGTGGAGGTCTTCGCGGAGATCCGCGCATGGAAGAACACGTTCTGAGCGCCGCCTTCTCCATCCGCGCGGCGCAGCCTTCCGACGCGCGCGAGATCGTGCGCCTCATCCGCGAGCTCGCCGAATACGAGAAGCTCGCGCACATGGCCGTGGGCACCGAGGCGAAGCTCGGGGAGCAGCTCTTCGGCGCGCGCCCCGCGGCCGAGGCGCTGGTGGCCGAGCGCGCGGGCCGCGCGGTCGGATTCGCGCTCTTCTTCACGACGTTCTCGACCTTCCTCTGCCAGCCGGGCCTGTACCTCGAGGACCTCTTCGTCGAGCCCGCACACCGGGGCCTGGGCATCGGCAAGGCCCTCCTGCAGCGCCTGGCGGCGCTCGCCGTGGAGCGCGATTGCGGCCGCCTCGAGTGGCGCGTGCTCGACTGGAACGAGCCTTCCATCCGCTTCTACGAGTCCCTGGGCGCGCGGCTGATGCCGGAATGGGAACTGGTGCGCATGACCACGGCCGAATTCACGGCGTTGGCCCGCCGAGGCGGGTAGCAAGGCGGCGCATTGACGCCGGGCGCCACCCCCGGTAGCATGGAAAAATGCAAAGGAAACAAGCACTAGCATGAGCTACGCGCGACGATGGCGTAGCCTCGCCCTGGCGCTATTGCTCGCTTCGGGCATCGCCTCCCCCGCCCCCGCCGTTCCGCAGCCTCCCGCAGCCCCCTCGCTTCCCTCCGCCTTCGACGACGTCGACGACGTTCCGCTGCCCGACCCCGACCTCTGGCAGCGCATCCGCATGGGCTTCCGCCTCGAGCCCCTCGACTCGCCCCTCGTGGCCGAGCACGAGGCGTGGTACTCGAGCCGGCCCGAATACATCAAGCGGTTCGTGGACCGCGGCAGCCTCTACCTGCACTACATCGTCGAGCAGGTGGAAAAGCGCGGCATGCCGATGGAGATCGCGCTGCTGCCGGTGGTCGAGAGCGCGTTCAATCCGCTCGCCTACTCGCGCGGGAAGGCTTCCGGCATCTGGCAGTTCATCCCCTCCACGGGCAAGAACTTCGGGCTCAAGCAGGACTGGTGGAAGGACAACCGCCGCGACATCATCGCCGCCACCGACGCGGCGCTGAACTACCTGCAGCGCCTGCACGACATGTTCGGCAGCTGGGAGCTCGCGCTCGCGGCCTACAACTGCGGCGAGGGCTGCGTGAGCCGCGCGATCGCGAGCAACCAGCGCAAGGGCCTGCCCACGGACCTCACGAGCCTCAAGCTCCCGCCCGAGACGCAGAACTACGTGCCGAAGCTGATCGCGGTGAAGAACATCGTGCTCTCGCCCGCGAGCTACGGCATCGACCTGGAGAGCGTTCCCGACGAGCCGTACTTCACCACCGTGCAGGCGCCGCCGAAGATCGACGTGAAGGTCGCCGCGCAGCTCGCCGGCATGAGCCAGGAGGAGTTCGTCGCGCTCAATCCCGCGCACACCAAGCCCGTGGCCGCGGGCACCGGCACCTTCATCCTTCCCGTGGACAAGGTGGACACGTTCCGCGCGAACCTGGAGAGCTACGACAAGCCGCTGGTGAGCTGGACCACGTACTCGGCGCACAAGGGCGAGTCGCTCGACGCCATCGCGCGCAAGCACCATCTCACCGCGGGCCAGCTCAAGGCGGCCAACGGCGACGTGAGGCTCGACAAGCGCGGGCGGCTGCGCACGGCGAGCCTGGTCATGGTGCCCATGGGCGCGAAGGCCGCGCAGCCCATGAAGGTGGCCTCGCTATCGACCGAGCGCCTGGCCGACCCCGCGCCCGCCGCGCCGGCCCCCGCGACGAGCGGCACGCGTTTCTACGTGGTGCGCTCGGGCGACACGCTCTACGGCATCGCGGTGCGCTTCAGGACGGCGGTGGAGAGGCTGCTGGACCTGAACAGCCTCGCGGCGGGTGCGGTTCTGCATCCGGGATTGAAGCTGAGAATCCAGTAGCAAGCCCGGACGCTAGCGTTTCCCGGTGATCTCCGCGAAGAACGCCTCGTTGGAGGGCGCGCGGCCGAGGAAGCGCTTCACCATGTTGATCTCCTCGTCCTGGCCGCCCTGCGAGAGCACGTCGTCGCGGAAGCGCCGGCCCACGGCCGGGTCGAGCATGTCCTTCTTGAACGGCGAGAGCATGTCGAGCGCGAGCACCTGCGACCACATGTAGCCGTAGTAGCCCGCCGCGTAGTTGCTCGCGATGTGGCTGAAGGAGGCCGGGAACATCGTGCCCTCCGGGTGGCCCAGCGGCGTGGCCGCTTCCAGCTTGGTCCACACCGCGAGCGGCGGCTGCGGATCCATCGAAAGCGCCATGTCGAACGCCGCGAAGAGCCACTGGCGCGCGTAGCGCGTGCCCTGCCCGAACTGGCGGGCCGCTTCCAGCCTCGCGATGTCGTCGTGCGTGAGGTGCGGGCAGTCCGCGCAGACCTGCTCGAAGAGCGAAAGCGGCTGCTCGCGGCGCGCCCACTCCTCGTACATCTGCGAGGGCGCTTCCACGAAGTCGCCCTTCACGGCCGTGCCCGCATCCGGGTTGTACTCGGTGCGCGAGAGCACGTTGTGCAGCACGTGGCCGAACTCGTGCATCAGCACCTCGAGCTCGTCCTGCGTGAGGCCCTCGGGATTCAGGTTCGCCACCAGCGCGGCGAGCGGAGTGCGCCTGGCGCGCGTGCTCGCCCCGCGCAGCGGGAAGGCCGCGGCGTGGTTGAACTTGCCCTCGCGCGGGTAGAGGTCGATGTAGAAGCCCGAGAGGAACTTGCCGCTCTTCGCGTCGAGCACGTCGAAGTAGCGCACGTCCGGGTGCCAGACCGGCGCCTTCACCTCCCGGAACTTCAGGCCGTAGAGGCGCTGCGAGACGAGCAGCATGTAGTCGATCGACCTGGCGGTCGGGAAGTACTTGCGCAGCGCCTCGGGGTCCACGTCGAAGCGCGCGCGGCGGATGCGCGCCTGGTAGTAGGTCACGTCCCAGCGGTCCACGCGCGTGTCGGCCACGGGCGTGCCCAGGTCCTTCGCCTTCTCGGCGCGCACTTCCTCGATCTCGCGCTTCTCGACGCCGGTCACGGCCTCCTTCACGTCGTCGAGGAATTTCTCGACGGTCTTCGGGTCGTGGGCCATCTTGCGGCGCAGCGCGTAGTCGGCGAACGACGGCAGGCCATAGAGCCCCGCGAGCTCCTGGCGCAGCTTGAAGATCTCCTCGAGGCGGTCCAGGTTCGCCTGCCCGCCCTCGGAGAGCTTGGCCACGTAGTAGCGCCTGCGCGCCTCGCCGTTCTTCGCGCTCTGGATGAACGCGAAGTACGAGGGCTCGTCGAGGCCCAGCAGGTAGTTGCCCTGGTCGTCGCGCTTGTGCGAGGCGAGGAAGGGCTGCGGCATGCCCTCCATCTCGGCGGGCGTCATCGCGACCTTGGTGGTGTCGTCGCGGATCTGGCGGTCGAAGGCCTCGCGCAGCTCCTCCAGCTTGTCGAAGATCGCCTTGGCGCGCGCGCGTTTCTCCGGCGGCAGGGCCACGCCGCTGTCCTCGAAACCCTCGATGAGGTCCTTCCTGAGCTTCGCCTGGTGGGGGGTCGCGGGGCGGTACGCGTTCACCCGGGCATAGAGCTTCTCGTCCTGGAACATCTCGGTCTGCAGCGCCGTGTAGGCCTGCAGGCAGGGCTCGGCCGCGTCGCGCGCGGCCTTGTCCGGATGCACGTTGGAGAGCAGGTAGACGGGATTGATCACGTCCTCGACCTGGATCGCGAGCGCGTTCCACTCGTCGAGGATCCCGGCGGGCCCCTTCTTCGCGTCCATCGCGGCGATCGTCTTGCGGTGGCGCGCGAGGCCCTCGTCGCAGGCGCGCTTGATGCCGGCCGCATCGAGGATCGGGATCAGGGGGCGGGCGGGCGCCCTGGGCGCCGCGGCAAGAGCGTTCGCCGCCGCAAGGCACGCGGCGACGGCCATCCAGTGTCGCATGGGTTTCCTCCGGTCAGCCTTCGGCCGCGAGCTCGTAGCCCTTCGGGATCGAGGACAGGAGCTTGCGGGTGTATTCCTCGCGCGGATGCAGGTAGATCTCGTCGGAGTCGGCCATCTCGACGATCGAGCCCTCGTTCATCACCATCACGCGGTCCGAGATGTACTTCACCACGGCGAGGTCGTGGGAGATGAAGATGTACGACAGGCCGAATTCGTCCTGCAGGTCCTGCAGCAGGTTCAGCACCTGCGCCTGCACCGAGACGTCGAGCGCCGAGACGCTCTCGTCGCAGATCAGCACGTCGGGCTTCATGGTGAGGCAGCGCGCGATGGCGATCCGCTGGCGCTGCCCGCCCGAGAACTCGTGCGGGTACTTGTAGAACGATTGCTCCGAGAGCCCCACGCGCGCGAGCAGCTTGAACGCCATGTCCACGCGCTCGCGCTCGTCGCGGCCGATGGCGTGGATCTTCATGGGCTCGACGAGGATCTGCCCCACCGTCATGCGCGGGTTGAGCGACGCGTACGGGTTCTGGAAGATGATCTGGATGCGGCGCCGGTAAGCCATCATCTCGCGCTCGGTGAGCTTGAGCAGGTCGCGCCCCTCGAAGAGCACCTCGCCGCTGGTGGCGTCGTGCAGGCGCATGAGCGTGAGGCCCACCGTGGTCTTGCCCGAGCCCGACTCGCCCACGAGCCCGAGGGTCTTGCCCTTGGGCAGCGCGAAGCTCACGTTCTTCACCGCGGGCACCAGGCGCTTGCCGAAGAAGCCCTCCTTCAGCGAGAACGTCTTGTTGAGGGCCTTCACCTCGAGGATGATCGGGTCCGAGGGCGTCGTGCCCCGCGGCCGCTGCTCGAGGTGGTGCGGGTGCCCGTCGCCGCGCATGAAGTCGTCGATCACCGGCAGGCGCACGGGCCGGCGGTCCAGGCGCGGGCGGCAGGCGAGGAGCGCCTTCGTGTACGGGTGCTGCGGGGCCTCGAAGATGGGCTTCACCGCGCCCTGCTCCTTGATCTCGCCCTCCTGCATCACCACCACGTAGTCGGCGATGTCGCCCACCACGCCCAGGTCGTGCGTGATAAAGAGCACCGACATGTGGTGGCGCTCCTGCAGCCCCGCGATGAGGTCGAGGATCTGCTTCTGGATCGTGACGTCGAGCGCCGTGGTGGGCTCGTCCGCGATGAGCAGCTTCGGCTCGCACGCGATCGCCATGGCGATCATCACGCGCTGCTGCTGGCCGCCCGAAAGCTCGTGCGGATACGAATTCACTCGCAGCTGCGGGTCCGGGATCCCCACTTCGTTCAGGAGCTCCACCGCGCGCGCGGCGGCCTGCCGGTAGCCCATGCCCATGTGCAGGCGCAGGACCTCGCCGATCTGCTCGCCCACCGGGAACACGGGGTTGAGCGAGGTCATCGGCTCCTGGAAGATCACCGAGATGTCCTTGCCGCGGATCGACTGCAGGTCGGCGAGCGGGGACTTGAGCAGGTCGCGGCCGCCGTAAACGATGCGGCTACCGGGCGCGACGATCGCGTTCTCGGGCAGCAGGCCCAGGATCGACATGGCCGACACGCTCTTGCCGCTGCCGGATTCGCCCACCAGCGCCACGGTCGTGTGCGTCGGGATGTCGAACGAGATGCCCTTCACGGCCCGGAAGGGCTCGGACTTCCGGTCGATGCGGAAACGGATGTCGAGGTCTTTGATCTCGAGGAGGTTTTGCGTGGCGCTCATTTCAGTTTGGGATCCAGCGCGTCGCGCAGGCTGTCGGTGAAGAGGGAGAACGCGGTCACGAGGACCGCCATGGAGGCGCCGGCAGCCACCAGCTGCCACCACTTGCCGATCACGAGCTCGTTCTGCGCCTCGGCGAGCATCGTGCCCCAGGAGACCATGTCCACCGGCACGCCGAAGCCCAGGAACGAGAGGATCACCTCGGCCTTGATGAACCCGACCGTGTACTGGGAGAGCTGCACCAGCGCCACGTGGCTCACGTTGGGCAGGATGTGGTGGAACATGCGCGACATGTTCGTGGCGCCGATCGCCTGCGCGGCCTTCACGTACTCGCGGTTGCAGTGCTTGATGTACTCGGCGCGGATCAGGCGGTAGATGCCGGTCCAGCCGGTGAGCGAGAGGATCAGCACGATGGGCAGGATGCCCTTGCCGAACTTGCCGGAGGCCTGCGCCACGGCGGCGAAGGCGAGGATCAGCAGGATGTACGGGATCGACGTGAAGATGTTGTAGAACCACTCGAGGAAGTCGTTCACCTTCCCGCCCCAGTAGCCCGCCATGGCGCCCAGGAACGTGCCGATCGTCACCGCGAGCAGCGCCGAGGCGAGCCCCACGAAGATCGAGACTTCCGAGCCCTTGATCGCCTTCTGCAGCACGTCGCGGCCCCACTTGTCGCCGCCGAAGGCGAGCGTCTCGGCGCGCTTCACCTCGGTGACGGCGATCTTGGCCGCGCGCTCGTCCCACTCCTTGTAGCGGGGCGCCAGGGGATCGATGTCGGAGAGGTCCACGGGCGGCGTCTTGGAAGCGCCTTCCTTGGCCGCCATGGCCTTGGCCTCCAGGTTCTCGGCGCCGGCGAGGAACGAGGGATTCGCGTACGAAACGCCCCTTTCCTTGCTCCAGTCCTTGGCGATGAGGCCGGTGTAGGAGGCGAGCATCATCGCGAGGAAGAACACGACGACCACGAGCGACACCATGCCCACGGTGTCCTGCCGCATGCGCCGCCACGCGAGCGACCAGAGGCCCGGCGATTCCTGGACCGGCGGGGCGGGGGGATTGTCGAGGACGGCGCTCATTTGAAGCTCACTCTCGGGTCGACCACCTTGTAGGTGACGTCGACCGCCAGGTTGATCACCATCGTGAGGATGGCGAGGTAGACGGTGACCGCCTTGATGACCGGGAAGTCGCTGCGGTTCACCGCCGTGATGATCTCGCGCCCCAGGCCCGGGATGGAGAAGAACACCTCGAGCAGGAACGAGCCCACGAACACGCCCGGCAGCAGGATCCCCAGGTTGGTGAGGATCGGGATGAGCGCGTTCCTCAGCACGTGCTTCAACATCACCTTGCGCTCGGCCACGCCCTTGGCGCGCGCGGTGCGCACGTAGTCCTGGTTGATCTCGTCGAGGATGAAGGAGCGGTAGAGCCTCAGCTCAGGGGCGAGGCCCACGAACACCGCCAGCATGATGGGCAGCGGCGAGTACGTGAGCAGGTTCTTCCAGAAGCTCTCGCTCCAGCCCTGCACCGGGAACCATCCGAGGATGAAGCCGAAGAGCCACTGGAACACGATGATGTACACGAGGAAGCTGATCGACATCGCGACCGTGCACACGATCATCGTCACGCGGTCGGTGAGCGTGCCGCGCACGTAGGCCACGAGGATCGCGAGGCCCACGGCGAGCAGCGTCTCGATGATCAGCACCGGCACCATGATCGTGAGCGTCGGGCCCACGCGCGTGATGAGGATGTGCGAGACCTCCTCGTTGGTGGACCAGCTGCGCCCGAAGTCGAACGTGAAGACCTGCTTCACGAAGATGAGCAGCTGCTGCCAGTAGGGCAGGTCGACGCCGAGCTGCCGGCGGATGTTGGCGATCTGCTCCGGGTTGGAGATCTTGCCTGCCAGGACCTGGGCCGGGTCGCCGCCCACCCAGTTGAACAGGATGAAAATGAGCAGGATCACCCCGAAGATGGTGGGCACCATCTGCCAGATCCTGCGGATCACATACGCCGTCACGTCTCCTCCTTGCGGGGCGGATCGCGCCCTCGCCGATCAACCCCGGGTGCCCGCCTTTTGCGCGGCCACGTCGATGTCCAGCCATTTGAAGTTCGTAAACAGGATCGGGTGCTTCTTGTAGCCTAGCACCCAAGGGTACTGCAGGTGGTTGAAGATGCGGTGCACGCCCAGCCGCCACGGAGCGTACGCGAGCATCAGGCGGTCCATCTCGCGGTAGAGGCGGTCGCGCTCCGGCCCGTCGGGCACCCGCTGGGATTTCTCGTAGAGGCGGTCGTACTCCGGGAGCTTGAACTCGGATTCGTTGGATTCGCCCGTGTTCGGCCCGTAGAGCAGCTGCAGGAAGTTCTGCGCGTCGGGGTAGTCGGCGATCCATGCCGACTGCGCCGTCACGTAGTTGCTCACCTTCTTGTCCTTGAGCAGGTCCGAGAAGATCACCGCCTGCGTCTCGGTGCGGATGCCGATGTCCGACATCCCCTTCACCCACAGCTCGGCGAGCTGGCGGTTCTCCTCGCTGCCCGCCTGGTACTTGTGCTCGACCACGAGCGGGCTGCCGTCGGGCTGCTCGCGCCAGCCGTCGCCGTCGCGGTCCACGTAGCCGAACATGTCGAGCAGCGCCTTGGCCTTGGCGGGATCGTAGTCCTGCGCGTCGGTGTGGAAGGCCGCGTCGTACCCCACGATGCCGGGGGGGACCGGGCTTTGCGCGGCGATGGCCTGGCCCTTTCGCACGATGTCGATCTCGGCCTCGCGGTTGTGCGCCATGACCATCGCGCGGCGCAGCGCCACGCGCTCGGGCGTATAGCCGCCGACCGGGTTGGGCTTGCCCTCCGCCATGGCCGCCATGTTGAACGCGTAGTACGTGACCTCCGGCTGCTCCTCGCGGAAGACGTGCACGCCCTGCTTCGCGAGCGCCGGGGCGAGCTTGCCGTTGGGCAGCACCTGGTTGATGAACGACACGGGCAGCTCGTCGATGAGGTCGTGCTCCCGGTTCAGGAACGCGAGGAAGCGCGGCTGCTCGCTGTCGATCGGGTAGATCTCCACGCGGTCCAGTTGCGGCAGGCGCTTGCCGCGCAGGGCCTCCATGGCGCGGCGGTCCCATTCGTCGGCGGGATCCGCATAGCGGGTCTCGAGCTCGAAGCCGCGGAAGTTCGTGTTGCGCTCGAGGACGATCTTCGAGTGCCGCACCCACTCCTTGAGGATGAAGGGGCCGGTGCCGACCGGGTGCGCCATCGTGTCGGCCGCGTAGGCCTCGATCACCTCGCGCGCCACGGGCACGACGTTCGGCATGGCCAGCACGTAGAGGAAGTTGTAGTCGGGCTCCTTCAGCTTGAAGCTGATGGTGTAGCGGTCGCGGACCTCGATGCCGGCGATCTTCGCGCTGTAGTCGAAGGTCCCCGTCTTCTTCGCCCGCTCGGCCAGCTCGTCCAGCCCGACCAGCTTGTTCTCGAAGAGCCAGCCGTAGGGGCTGCGGTTCTTCGGGTCGCGGAAGCGCTTGATCGAGTACTCGACGTCCATCGCCGTCAGCTCGCGCTTTTGCCCCTTGAACGCCGGATCGTCGGCAAAGAGGATCCCGGGCTTGATGCGGAACGTGTAGCGGCTGCCCTGCTCCTCGGGCTCGGGGATGGCCTCGGCGGTGAGCGGCACGAGCCGCACGGGGCGCGCGAGGTAGTCGTAGGTGAGGAGCGGCTCGAACAGGTTCTCGCACACGCCGACCGAGTAGCGGTCGTCGATGCGCTGCGGGTCGAAGCCGGTCTCGGCCGTGCGAAACGCGATGCGCAGCACCTTGGGCTCCGCCGGCGCCGCCGCCATGGCGCCCGCGACGAGGCACGCGGCGGCCGTGGCGAGGAGGAGGCGAACGAATTTCAACAGGGCTTCCCGGGGCAAAACCGCGAAATTATATCAGCGCACCTCACGCGCACGCCTCTCCAGGTCGATGTCCACGTACTTGTAGCCCTCCTGGAGGAAGGGGTGCTTGTGCCACCCCAGGATCCAGGGCTGGATCAGCTGGTTGCGCACCCGGTGCGTGTGGACTTTCCAGGGCGCATACGCGGCGACGAGGCGCGCCATCTGCTCGTAGATCGCCGTGCGGGGAGGCCCGGGCGGCAGGGCGTTGGCCTTGTTGTAGAGCGCGTCGAACTCGGGCATCGCGAAGCAGCCGTCGTTCGAGACCCCGCAATTGGGGCCGTAGAGGAGCTGGTAGAAGTTCTCCGCGTCGGGATAGTCCGCGCTCCAGGCGAGCTCCCAGCTCTGCAGCTTGCCGAGCTTGGACTTGCGGCGCAGGTCGGGCCACTTGGCCACCTCGAACTCCATGCGCACGTTGATCGCGTCCATGAAGCGCTTCCACATCTCGCCGAACTGGCGCGAGAGCTGGTCGGGCGTGTTGGCGTACACGAACACGAGGGGGCTGCCGTCGGGCATGTCGCGCCAGCCGTCGCCGTTGCGGTCCACGTAGCCGAACATGTCGAGCAGCGCCTTGGCCTTGGCCGGGTCGTAGCTCCTGCCGATGTTGAAGTTCGGGTCGTAGCCGTTCACCCCGGGCGGCACCGGGCTTTGCGCCTCGATGGCCGAGCCGTTGCGAAGCAGGTGCACTTCCTCCTGGTTGTCGTAGGCGAGCGAGATGGCCCGGCGCAGCGCCACCTTCTCCGGCGAATAGCCGCCGAACGTGGGGTCCTTCATGTTCCAGTACATGTACACCACGTCGGGCTCGACGCCCTCGATGTAGCGGATGCCGCGCTTCACGAGCCAGGGCGCTTCCTTGCCCTCGGGCAGCGCCATGTTGATGAACTCGAGCGGCACGTTGACCCAGTCGATCTCCTTGTTGAGGAAGGCGAGCCAGCGCGGCTGGGATTCCTCGATGATGGAGACCTCCACGCGGTCCAGGAGCGGCAGGCGCTTGCCCTTGAGCTCCCGGTAGAGCTGCTGCGCGACCGGGTCGTCGGCGGGCGGCTCGGCCTCGAAGTCCAGGCCGCGGTAGTTCTCGTTGCGGGTGAGCACGATGCGCGAGGAGCGCTTCCACTCGGCGAGCTTGAAGGCGCCGGTGCCCACCGGATGCGCGCCGATGTCGTCGCCGTATTTCTCCACCACCTCGCGCGCCTGGGCGCCCACGTTCTGCACCGCGAGGATGTAGAGGAAATTGTAGTCGGGCTTGTCCAGGTGGATGCGCAGCGTGTAGCGGTCGAGCACCTCGAGGCCGGCCAGCTTCGCGTCGTAGTCGAAGTGGCCGTCTTTCTTGGCCTTCGCCACCGCGTCGCCGATGCCGGACACCCGGCCGTCGATGAGCCACAGGTTGGGCGAGTGGACCTTCGGGTCCATGAGCCGCTTGAACGCGTACTCGTAATCGGCCGCGGTGAGCTCGCGCTTCTTGCCGCCGAACGCCGGGTCGTCGGCGAAGTAGATGCCCTTCTTCAGGCGCAGCGTGTACGTGCGCCCGCCATCGGTGACCTCGGGCATCGCTTCCAGCGTCTGGGGCTTCAGCTTCGCCGGGCGCGCGAGCCAGTCGTAGGTCAGCGGCGACTCGAAGATCTCCTCGACGATGTTGTTCGAGTAGAGGTCGGAGACGAACGCCGGATCGAAGTTGGTCTCGGCGATGAGGTAGGCCACGTGCAGCACCTTTTCGGCGGCCTGGGCGGGGGCGAGAAACAGGGCCGCGGCGGCGGCCAGCAGGGCAAGAAGTCTCATGCGACGATTATTGGGATACACTTCGACGCCGTCTGTAACCATAACTTCTTCATTCTATGGGCTTCCTGCAAGGCCGGCGCATCCTCGTCACCGGCATGCTCTCCAACCGCTCGATCGCCTACGGGATCGCGAAGGCGTGCGCCCGCGAGGGCGCCGAGCTGGCCTTCACCTACCAGGGCGAGGGCATTCGCGACCGCGTGGCGGAGCTCGCCGGCGAGTTCGGCTCGGGCCCCGTGTACCCCTGCGACGTGGCCGAGGACGCGCAGATCGAAGCCCTCTTCACGGCGCTGCGCTCCCGCTGGGACACGCTCGACGGCCTGGTGCACGCCATCGCCTTCGCCCCGCGCGAGGCGTTGAAGGGCGACTTCCACGAGGCCGTCTCGCGCGAGGCCTTCCGCATCGCCCACGACGTCTCCAGCTACTCCCTCGCCGCGCTCGCCAAGGCGGCCGTGCCGATGATGAAGGGGCACCCGGGCTCCATCGTCACGCTGAGCTACCTGGGCGCGGCGCGCGCGATCCCGAACTACAACGTGATGGGGCTCGCCAAGGCGAGCCTGGAAGCCAACGTGCGCTACCTCGCGGCGAGCCTGGGCCCTGCGGGCACGCGCGTGAACGCCATCTCCGCGGGCCCCATCAAGACGCTCGCCGCGGCGGGCATCGGCAATTTCTCGAAGATCCTTCACCACGTCGGCAAGTACGCGCCGCTACGGCGCGGCGTGACCACGGAGGAGGTCGGCAACACCGCCGCCTTCCTGCTGTCGGACCTGGCGAGCGGCATCACCGGCGAGACCCTCTACGTGGACGCGGGGTTCAGCCACGTGACGCCGGGAATGGACGAGTCCTAGGGGTTCTGCGGCTTCGGCTCGAGCGCGTCGCGGGTCACGCGCACGCCGACCTTGTCGCGCAGGCTCGCGAGCGTCGCCCCGAGCTCCTCGGCCGCGACCGCTTCCTTGAGCTGCGCGCCCAGCGCGGTGCGCATGTTGTCGTCGATCTTCTCGGGCTCGATCACCTTCGTGACCTGCACCAGCGCGAAACCGGCGGGCGTGTCCACGCCGAGGTAGGCGGGCAGCTTCTTCGCGTCCACGCGGAACACCTTGTCGATCACCTGCGGGAAGAGCCCGCCCGGCTTCTGGCGGTTCACGGCGAGCGGCGCCGGCCACTTGAGGCCCGCGTCCTTGCCGGCCTCGAGCTCCTTCAGCTTGGCGTTGCCGTCATCGGTGGCGAGCTGGGCGGCCCGGTCGCGCTGGATGCGCTTCTCGATGGCGGCCTTCACGCTGTCGAAGGGTGAAAGCTCGGACGGTTTCTGCTCGAGCAGGCGCGCGGCCACGAAGACGTTGGGCGAGACCTCGACCGCGGCGGTGTTGCGCTTTCCCTTGAGCGTGGCATCGGAGAAGATCTCCGCCTGCAGCTTGGGATTGTTGAGCGGCGGGGCCACCGCGGCGCCCTTCGCGATGAAGGGCGACTCCTTCACCTGGAGGTTCAGCTTCTCCGCCACGGGTTTCAGGCTCGTGCTCTGCTCGTACACCAGGTTGGAGAACTGCTCGGCGGCCTCGGCGAAGGTGCGCGAGGCGGCCTGCTTCTTGAGGTCGGCCTCGATCTCGGGCGCGGCCTCGGCGAGCGACTTGGTCTTGCCTTCCTTGACGTCCGTGACCTTGATGACGTGGTAGCCGAACTCGCTCTTCACGGGGCCCACGATGTCGTTCTTCTTGGCGGCGAACGCGGCGTCCTCGAAGGCCTTCACCATCGCGCCGCGGCGGAAGAAGCCCAGGTCGCCGCCCTGCACGGCCGAGCCCGGATCCTGCGATTCCTTCTTCGCCACGTCGGCGAAGGTGGCGGGCGCCTTGCGCACGCGCGCGGCGATCTCGTTGGCCTTCGCCTCGGCGGCCTTGCGCACGTCGTCCTTCGCGTCGGCGGGCACCGCGATGAGGATGTGGCTCGCGCGGCGCTCCTCGGGCAGGCCGAACTTGCCGGTCTTCAGCTGGTCCTCGTAGGCGGCCTTCACGTCCTCGGGCTTCACCGGGATGCGCGCGGCGAGCGCGTCCAGGGAGAGCTCCACGTACTCGACGCGCACGCGCTCGGGCACCGTGTAGTCGGCGGTGTGCGCGTCGTAGAAGGCCTTCACTTCCTCGGGCTTCACCGCCACCTTGGCGAGGTACTGGTCGGGCGCGAGGTTCACCACGCTCACCTCGCGGGTCTGCTCCGAGAGGCGGATGAAGCTGTCGAGCGTGGCCTTGGGCACGAAGGCGGTGTCCACGATGGCGTTGCGGAACTGGGCCTCGGCGTACTCGCGGCGCAGGCGCTCGTCCAGGCCCAGCGGCGTGAGGTTGTTCGCCTTGGCGATCAGCTCGTAGCGATTCTTGTCGAAGCGCCCGTCCACCTGGAAGGACGGCTCGGAAGCGATGCGCTCGGCGAGCTGCTTGTCGCCCATGCGGATCTTCTCGCGCTCGGCGCCGATCGAGACGAGCTTCTGGTTCACCAGCCGGTCGAGGACGGAGCGGCGCACCTCGGGGTTGTTCATGAGCGCCGGGTCGAACTGGCCGCGGAACTGCTGGCGGTAGAACTCCGCCTGCTGGCGCAGGGCGTTGTCGAACTCGACCTGGCCGATGCGCTGGCGCCCCACGCTCGCGATGGAATCCCCGCCCACCGGCGTGCGGAAGTAGTAGTCGATGCCGAAGAAGCCGAACGGCACCACGAGGAAGAGCGCGAAGATGATCCGCACGATCCTCTTGTTGCCGAAATCTCTCAGGTCCTGGAGCATGGGTGCCTTAACAAGAAGGGGCGAACCAGCGGTTCGCCCCTCGGGATTGGCGGAGTGGACGGGACTCGAACCCGCGACCCCCGGCGTGACAGGCCGGTATTCTAACCAACTGAACTACCACTCCGAATCTTCCTGGAATCTCTACCTGGTGGGTGCTGAGGGGATCGAACCCCCGACATTCGCCTTGTAAGGGCGACGCTCTACCACCTGAGCTAAGCACCCGGAAACCGGTAATTTTAGCATTATCGGGGCGTCCGTTGGAATGCAGAAAGCCCGGGAAATCCCGGGCTTTCTGTCCGTTTCTCCAGCGCCGGCGGCTAGTGCTTGATCACGGCGGGGCGCTGCTCCGGCGGCACCGGGGGCGGGGCGACGGGCGCCTCGGCCAGCGGCTCGGGCTTGCGCTCCAGGGCGCGCTCCAGGACCTCGTCGAACCACTGGACGGGGGTGATCTCGATGGCGCTCTTCACCTCTTCCGGGATCTCCTGGAGGTCCTTCACGTTCTCCTTCGGGATCAGCACGCTCTTGATGCCGCCGCGGTGGGCCGCCAGCAGCTTCTCCTTGAGGCCGCCGATGGGCAGCACCTCGCCACGCAGCGTGATCTCGCCGGTCATGGCGACGTCGCAGCGCACCGGGATGCCGGTGAGCACCGAGGTGATCGCGGTGGCCATGGCGATGCCCGCCGACGGGCCGTCCTTGGGCGTGGCGCCCTCGGGCAGGTGGATGTGCAGGTCGAGGTTCTGGTAGAAGTCCTCGGCGATGCCCAGGCGCTTGGCGCGCGCGCGCACGACCGAGATCGCGGCCTTGATCGACTCCTGCATCACGTCGCCCAGCTTGCCGGTGGTGACGGTGTTGCCCTTGCCGGGAAGCTTCACGGCTTCCACGGTGAGCAGCTCGCCGCCCACTTCCGTCCACGCGAGGCCCGTCACCTGGCCGATCTGG
>DATIWC010000006.1:0-6255 GCA_035519515.1 Usitatibacter sp. | reverse complement strand
CACGGGGGTGACGAGCGTCTCAATCAACCTGCGCAAATCCTGTATCGCCTCCGCCGCCAGCGTATCGCCCGCCACCATCATCTTGAGGCCGTTGTACTCGGGCGGGTTGTGGCTGCCGGTGACCATCACGCCGCTGCCCGTCTTGAAGTGGTGCGTGGCGAAATAGACCATCGGAGTCGCGACCACGCCGATGTCGATCACGTCCATGCCGCCCGCGGTGAGGCCTTTCGAGAGCGCGGTTGCAAGCCGCGGCCCCGAGAGGCGCCCATCGCGCCCCACGACGAAGGCCTTCACGCCCTTGCGCCGCCCGAGCTCCGCGAGCCCGCGGCCGATGGACTCGCACGCCTCTTCCGTCAACGTGCGGTCCACGATGCCGCGGATGTCGTAGGCCTTGAAGATCTCGGGGGCGATGGCGGTCATTCGAGGTGCTCGAAGAAGTGGAGGATGCGGCGCGGGAGCCAGTCGATGTTGCCGGGGAAGGGGCCCGAGACGAATCCCACGTGGCCTCCCTCCGGCGTGAATTCTAGCTTGACCGCGGAGGACACCTCGCGTTGCGTGGGCAGCGCGCGATCGGGCAGGAACGGATCGTCGCGCGCGTTCACGAGCAGCGTCGGCACGGCGATGGCCGCGAGATACGGCTTGGAGCTCGAGCGCGTCCAGTAATCCACGGTGTCGCGGAAGCCGTGCAGCGGCGCGGTGACCACGTTGTCGAAATCGCGCAGCGTGCGCGAGCGGCGCACCGCCCCGGGATCGAAGATCCCCGGGTGGCGCTCGAGCTTCACGAGCGCGCTCACCTTGAGCGTGGCGAGGAAGTGCCTTGCGTAGAGCAGCGAGAAGCCGCGCTCGAGCGCTTCGCCCGCCGCATTGAGGTCGTAGGGCGCCGACACGACGACGCCGCGATCGATGACGGCGCGCGCCGCCTCGCCGCGCTCGCCCATCCACTTGGCGAACGCGTTGCCGCCCAGCGAGACGCCCGCAACGTAGAGCGGCGCCCTGCCGATGCGCTCGCGAAGCCTCCGCAGCGACCAATCGACTTCCTCGCTGTCGCCCGAGTGATACGCGCGCGGCAGGAGGTTGGGCTCGCCGCTGCAACCGCGAAAGTGCAGCACGCTCCCCCGCCAGCCGCGCGCCTGCACGTGCGCCATGAGGTTGCGCGCATAAGGCGATTCCGACGAGCCCTCGAGGCCGTGATAGAGGTGCACCCAGGGCGAGCCCTCGGGCCCGTCGATGAAATCCACGTCCACGAAGTCGCCATCCGGCGTGTCCCATCGCTCGCGGCGCAGCACGGGCCGCGGCGCGCGTGCGAAGAGCGAGGCGTAGATCGTTTGCAGGTGCGCGTGGGGAAGCCACCACGCCGGGACGAAGCGCGGCGGCATCGGTCTTCCGACGGAAAGGACGATGGTAATTATAAGGTTTGCTTCCGGCCGCGATTCCGCTACCGTGGGCCACGCGCCAACAACTCGAACAAGGAGGTTGCATGCTCGGCGAGATATGGAAGCTCTTCCGCTCCCGCTATCCCACCCGCCTGAAGGCGACCGTGATGGCCGCGGTGTTCGCCGGCTGCCTCGTGGTGGCCGGCGCGGTGCTCGTGGTGGGTGGTGCCGCGGGCCTCGCGTGGACCGAGACCGAGCAATTCTGCATCGGCTGCCACGAGATGCGCGACAACAACTACGCGGAGTACAAGGGCACGATCCACGACGTGAACCGGGTCGGCGTCCGCGCGACGTGCGCGAACTGCCACGTGCCCCGGCAGCCGGGCCCGCTCATCATGGCCAAGTTCGCGGCGACCTACGACCTGTGGGGGCACCTCACCGGCTCGCTCGACACGAAGGAGAAGTTCGAGGCGCAGCGCGCCGTGATGGCGCAGAACGTGTGGCGGAAGATGAAGAAGAGCGATTCGGCCGAGTGCCGCAACTGCCACGACCCGGCCCACATGGATCCCACGCTCATCTCGGAGAAGGCCGCGAGCCGGCACGAGAAGATGAAGACCGAGGGCAAGACCTGCATCGACTGCCACTTCGGCATCGCGCATACAGAGCCCTCCGGGCCGGGACCCGCCGAGTTCTTCGCGACGAAGTCGCCTTAACGAAGCGATGGCTTGACCGCGGTCAAGCCGGGGCCGGCGGGGGTGCCGAAAATGGTCGCATGGGCCTCATTCTTGTATCGGTCATCGTCGCCCTCGCGGCCATCGCAGTCGCGCGCCTGTACCAGCGAGCCCTGCAGCAGGCGCGCGAGCGCATCTCCAACGGCCGCACGATCCGTACTGCCCACGGCCCCATCGAGTACGCGGAGGCCGGCCATGGCTCGCCGCTCCTGCTGATCCACGGCGCGGGCGGCGGGTTCGACCAGGGCTTGGAGTTCGCCGCGAGCCTTGTGGCGCGAGGCTTCCGCGTGATCGCCATGTCCCGCTTCGGTTACCTCGGCACGCCGCTGCCGGTCAACGCCTCGGCCGAGGCGCAGGCCGACGCGCACGACGCCCTCCTCGAGGCGCTCCACATCGAGCGCGCGACGGTGATCGGCGCCTCTGCCGGCGCTCCTTCGGCGATGCAGCTCGCCATCCGGCATCCGAAGCGCGTGGCGGCGCTCGTCCTGCTGGTGCCCGCGGCGTATGCGCCGCACGAGCTGGGCCGCGGATCGCTCGAGACGCCGGGCGGCACGGGCTTCCTCTTCAGCACGGCGCTGCAGAGCGACTTCCTCTACTGGCTCGCTTCGCACGTCGCGAAGGGCTTTGTGAATCGCGCCATCCTCGCCACACCGTCAAGGGTCGTCGCTGCGGCAAGCCCGGCCGAACAGGCGCGCGTGGCGAGGGTGCGCGACCACATCCTGCCGGTGAGCGCGCGCCGCGAAGGCCTGCTCAACGACGCGCGAATCACCTCTTCGCTGCCGCGCTACGACCTCGACCGCATCACCGCGCCCACGCTCACCGTGAGCGCCGAGGACGATCTCTACGGCACCTTCGCCCCGGCCAAGTACACGGCGCAGAGCGTGCCGCACGGGAAGTTCCTCGGCCTGAAGCGCGGTGGCCACATTTGGGCGGGCCACGACGCCGAAGTGGCCGGCGTCATCACGGAGTTCGTGCGCGGCGCGGCTCAGTGATCCCAGGGATTCACTAGTTTCAAACCGCACCCCTGGAAGTCCCCCACGTTGCGAGTCGCCAGTGCCGCACGAGCGCCGGCCGTGATCGCTGCGATTTGTGCATCGAAGCTGGAGATCGGCCGGCCGTCACGCCGGCGCTCCACGAGTAATTCGGCATATAGATAGGCCGACTGCGCGTCGAAGGGCAGGATCCGCGCTTCGAATTCGACCTCGAACATGGAGCGGGCCGCCGCCAGGATCGCGTTACGTCGTTTGCCGGCAGGCAGTAGCAGGACGCCATGGAGCACTTCCGCGACGGTCACGCTCGACACATAGAGACTCTGGGGCGGCTGACCGGCAAACCAATCAAGAACCTCCGGCGAGGGCTGCGGCCTCATCAGCTCCGAGACGACGTTGGTATCGAGGACGATCAACGGGGAGGCCGGGGCGGTTCGCGGACCGGTTCGCGTTCGGGCAGCGACAGCTCCACGCCGCCCAGAGGCCGGAATCGCGCCTGGATGGCCTTGGCGAGGTCGGTCGACTCACCCGGGTGCTCGGCCAGCGCGTTGCGAAGGATCGTGCGTGCCTCATCTTCCATCGAGCGGTTATGCCTTGCCGCGCGCAGCCGCAGGCGGCTCTTGGTCCGATCGTCGAGGTTCCGGATGGTGATGGCGGCCATAAGTTCGCAGATCACGATATCAATGATTGCATTGTAATCATGGCAATCATTCATGTCAATCGGCACGCCGCGAATCCGGCTGACGGTTGATTCGTATCAAGGCTCGCTGCCCCGCCGCCCACAAAATCGAGCCATGTTCCAGGTGCGCATCCACGGCAGGGGCGGCCAAGGCGTAGTGTCCGCGGCGGAGATGCTTTCCGTCGCCGCCTTCGACGAAGGCCGCTTCGCGCAAGCCTTCCCCAGCTTCGGTTCCGAGCGGATGGGCGCGCCGGTCATGGCGTTCTGCCGCATCGACACGCGCGAGATCCGCCTGCGCGAGCCGGTGATGCGTCCCGACGCGCTGATCGTGCAGGACGCGACGCTGCTCCACCAGGTGGACATCTTCAGCGGCCTCGCGCCCGACGGCTACATCCTCATCAATTCCACGCGCAGCTTCGAGGAGCTGGGCCTCGGCGAGCTTCGCGCCCGCTACCCGCACGACCACCTCTGTTGCGTGCCCGCGACCGAGATCGCGATGGAGCACGTGGGCCGGCCGCTGCCCAACGCCGCGCTGCTCGGCGGGTTCGCCGCCATCACGGGGCAGCTGCAGTTCGAGTCGGTAGCTGGTGCGATCCGCGCCAAGTTCCCGGGCAAGGTGGGTGAGGGCAACGCGCGCGCGGCCCGTGCGGCGTTCGAAGCCGTGCTCAAGTCGATCGCCCAGGAGGCCCATGCTTAAGCAGATCGAAGGCTCGCAGGCGATTGCCGAAGCGGTGGCGCTCTGCCGGCCGCAAGTGATCTGCGCCTATCCCATCACGCCGCAAACGCACATCGTCGAAGGGCTGGGCGAGATGGTGAAGTCTGGCGAGCTCGAAGGTTGCGAGTTCATCAACGTGGAAAGCGAGTTCGCGGCGCTTTCGGTCGCGATCGGCTCGTCGGCCGCGGGCGTGAGGAGCTACACCGCCACCGCGAGCCAGGGCATCCTTTATATGGCCGAGGCCGTGTACAACGCCTCGGGCCTGGGCCTGCCGATCGTGATGACCATCGGCAACCGCGCCATCGGCGCGCCCATCAACATCTGGAACGACCATTCGGACAGCATGGCGTTGCGCGACGCCGGCTGGATCCAGCTCTACGCCGAGACCAACCAGGAAGCGGCCGACCTGCACATCCAGGCTTTCCGCCTCGCCGAGGAGCTCTCCGTCCCGGTCATGGTGTGCGTGGACGGCTTCATCCTCACCCACGCCTACGAGCGCGTGGACATCCCGACGCAGGCCGACGTGGATGCGTACCTGCCGCCCTTCGAGCCGGTGCAGGTCCTCGATGTTGCGCAGCCCGTCTCCATGGGCGCGATGGTGGGCCCGGAAGCGTTCTTCGAGGTGCGCTACCTGCAGCACCACAAGCAGGAGCGCGCGCTCGAGCGCATCCCGGCGCTCGCGAAGGAATTCAAGGAGCGCTTCGGCCGCGATTCGGGCGGCCTCGTGCGTTCCTATCGCTGCGAGGACGCGGAGACGATCGTGGTCGCGCTGGGTTCCGTCAACGGCACGCTCAAGGAAGCCGTGGACGAGATGCGCGAGCGCGGCGAGAAGGTCGGCTCGGTCGCCATCGTCTCGTTCCGTCCCTTCCCGTTGGACGCCGTGCGCGATGTGCTGAAGGGCGCCAAGCGCGTGGTCGTGCTCGAAAAGTGCCTGGCCGTCGGCGTGGGCGGCATCGTTTCCGACGACGTGAGGAAGGCGCTCTCGGGCATCGCGCTCGCGGGCCACACCGTGATCGCAGGCCTCGGCGGCCGCGCCATCACGCGCACGTCGCTCGTGGAGATGCTGGAGCGCGCGACCAAGGACGAGCTGAAGCTCCTCGAATTCCTCGACCTGCGCTGGGACGTGATCGATCGCGAGCTCGCGCGCGAGAAGTCCGCCCGCCGCGCCGGCCCCACCGCCGAGAACATCCTGCGCGACGTCGGTCCCGTCGCCGCGCGCATCGGGTAACGCCATGGCCGTCCAGGACATCAAGTTCTACCAGACCGGCACCTTCACCGTCGGCAACCGCCTACTGGGCGAGCACGAGCGCTCGGTGCAGTCGGACATGCGGCGCACCAACTCGCTCAACTCGGGGCACCGCGCGTGCCAGGGGTGCGGCGAGGCGCTGGGCGCCCGCTACGCCATCGACGCCGCGATGCACGCCACCAACGACCGCGTGATGGCCGTGAACGCTACGGGATGCCTGGAAGTCTTCTCGACGCCCTATCCCGAAACCTCGTGGCAGATTCCGTGGATCCACTCGCTGTTCGGCAACGCCGCCGCGGTGGCCTCGGGTGTCGCGGCCGCGATGCGCGCCAAGGGCCGCAAGGACGTGCGCGTCATCGCGCAGGGCGGCGACGGCGGCACCACCGACATCGGCTTCGGGTGCCTCTCGGGGATGTTCGAGCGCAACGACGACGTGCTCTACATCTGCTACGACAACGAGGCCTACATGAACACCGGCGTGCAGCGCTCCAGCGCCACGCCCCCGGCCGCGCGCACCGCCAC
>DATIWC010000005.1:0-9811 GCA_035519515.1 Usitatibacter sp. | reverse complement strand
GTCACGGTCAACCTCAGAGACTTTCCAGATCTTTCACGCGAGATCGTGGATCTCCAAACTCGGGCGCTGAATTTGGCGATTGAAACCCTTCGATTGCTTTACGGTGAGCAGCTAGGATTTCCCGGGCCGCGTCCCGCGTAGACGCCCCGCTGTCCTGCCAGTACCAAAGAAACTCCGTCACCCAATCCTCTACCAGCCTGTCACGCTGGCTGGAATTTTCGGGGCGAGAGCCTGGGTTTGTCAAGTATACAAGTCCGCTTCGGACGGGGTACTTGACAAGTACGAACGATCGTTCTATTGTGTCCCGCATGAACGTCGCCCAGATCCTCGCCGCCAAGCCCACCAAGGGCGAAGAGACGCGTGCGCAGATCCTGGCCGCCGCGGTCGAGGTGGCCAGCACGGGCGGCTTCGAGTCGCTCACCATCGGAACGCTCGCCGAGAAGACGGGCATGTCGAAGAGCGGCCTGTTCGCGCACTTCGGCTCCAAGCTCGAGCTGCAGATCGCCGCGCTGGACGAGTCCGCGCGCCGCTTCACCGAGGCCGTCTACATGCCGGCGCTCAAGGCGCCGCGGGGCCTGAAGCGCCTGCGCACGCTCTTCGAGAACTGGATCGCCTGGCCCATGCAGCTCAAGGGCGGCTGCCCCATCGACGCCGCGAGCCGCGAATACGCCCACAAGCCGGGCCCCATGCGCGATGCGGTGAACGAGCGCCAGCGCCTGCTCGACCGCGAGCTCACCAAGACCGTGCAGATGGCGATCGACTCCGGGGAGCTCTCCGCGGAGACCGAGGCCCGGCAGCTCACCTTCGAGATCGTCGCCATCGTGCTCGCCTGCTTCCGCGGCGAGCCGCTGTTCGGCGGCGACGAAGCCCGCAAGCGCGCCCGCCACGCGTTCGAACGCGTGATCCTGGATCACCAAGCCTGAATCGCTGACCGAGGAGCTTTGCCATGTCCGCCATCGCCGCGTCCCTGAATAGCACGAACGTTCGTAATACAGTCGGCCTCGCCTGGCAGCGCATGAACCTCGCCGTCGCGGCGGTCGTTGCGCCGGAGCGCGCGGTGGAAACCGCCGCACGCCTGTTCGCCACGCCGCCGCGCTTCGATCGTCCCGCGCACGAGCACGAGGCGCTCGCGCTGGGCGTGCGCTTCGATGTCGAGACCGCGATGGGCAAGATCGCCGCGTGGCGCTTCGGCGAGCGCCATCGTCCCGCCGTCATCCTGATTCACGGCTGGGCCGGCCGCGGCGCGCAGTTGCGCGCGTTCGCGCCGGCGCTTCGCGATGCGGGCTACCAGGCCGTGATGTTCGATGCGCCCGCGCACGGCGAGAGCGAGGGCCGCGAGTCCTCGATCGTGCACTTCATGCGCGGCCTCGAAGCGGTCGTGGCGGCGGTCGAAGCCGACGGCGCGAAGGTCGTGGGCCTCGTCGGCCACTCGCTCGGCGCCGCGGCCGCCACCGCCTGGTTGAACGAGACGCGCCGCAAGATGCGCGTGGTGCTCGTCGCCCCGCCCATCTCCGTGCAGCGCTACTCGGCGTGGTTCGCGCGCAAGTTCGGCATTCCCGAATCGGTGCGCCGCCGCATGCAGGAGCGCTTCGAGCGCCGCTACGGCTACCGCTGGGCCGACTTCGAGTTGCCGAAATCGGTGGCCCACGTGAAGGCCGACGCGCTGGTGATCCACGACGCCGAAGATCGCGACGTGGTTCCCGCGAGCGGCCTCGCCCTCGCGCGGGCCTGGCCGCGCGCGGGATGGATCGCCACGCGCGGGCTCGGCCACCGCCGCATCCTGCGCGATCCGTCGGTGGTCGCGGACGCCGTGGACTTCATCGGCGACCGCGTCCGTTTCTCGTCGCCGCCGCGCCGCGGGGAAGCGTCGGCCTTCTTCCAACCCGCGCCGCTCGTATGAGGTTCGCCATGTCGAATACGCTCAAGGAAGAAACGGGTCGCGTCCTGTTCGCCGGCGCGACGGTTTGGGGCACGGTGGTCGCCGCGGGCGCGGCCGAGGGCCTCTACGCGAAATTCGACGCGGGAAGCGTCGCGGCTTTCGCCGGGGCGGTGTCGGTGTACGCGCTCGCCGTGTACAAGCTCGACCCGAACCTGCGCGCGTTCGCGATCGCCGCCGGCACGCGGTGGGTTTACGCCGCCCTGGGGCTCCTGCTTGCGCTGCTGGGGGCTTCCGGGTTCGCCGGCCTGCCTGCGCTGGCCGTGTTTTCCGCGCCCCTGGCCGCTGCCGCGCTCGCGGCGGCCTTCGATTGTGCCGCGGGCGAGAAGCCTAGGAAATCGCGAGCGAAGTCACCTGGCGCGACCCGGGCCGCGACCTGAGGGACGCGTACCAGCGCTCGACGTTGGGCCGGCGCTCGCGCTCGAGCGGCAGCAGGTACCAACGGTGCACGGCGCAGCCGTTCACGATGTCGGCGGGGCTGAATCCGTGCGCGGCGAGGTACTCGCTCCTGCCCAGGTGCGCTTCGAGGATCGCGAGGAACTTCTCGCACGAAGCTCGCGACTTCTCGACGAGCGCGGCATCGCGCTTTTCGGCCGGCGTTCGGATGAGCTGCAGGAAAGCCTCGCGCATCGCGGGCGTGAGCGAAGTCGCCTGCCATTCCATCCAGCGGTCGGCATCGGCGCGCTGGCGCAGGTCCCCGGGCCACAGGCCGCCGGCGCCGTGCTTGGCCGCGAGGTAGCGCACGATCGCGTTCGACTCGTAGAGCACGAAGCCGTCGTCGTCGATGGTGGGCACCAGCGCATTGGGGTTCATCGCCAGGTAATCCGGCGTGTTCGTGATGCCGAAGGTGCCGCCCGCGTCGATGCGCTCGTAGGCGAGGCCGAGCTCGTCGGCGCACCACACGACCTTCTGGACGTTGATCGAGGAGATGCGCCCCCAGATTCGCAGCATTACTTCGCGGGCGCGGCCTTGCCGGTTTCGATCACCACGGCCTGCGACGCGTCATGGCCGCCAAACCAGAGGACGCCCGCGAGGACGGCCGCGAACACAATGGCGCCGACCACGAGGCCCGTCATGTAGCGCCGCTGCTGGCTCTTGTCGACGGCGTCCAGGCCTTCCATCTTGTCCACGAGGCCGCGGACGTTGCGCAGGGCGCGCTGCTCGAGGTCGCGCTGGGCGTCGTCGGTATGGGGGGCGTTCATCGCTGGAGCGCGTGGGCGCCGATCATCAGGCGATCGTACACCGAATACTGTTCTTCGACGGCAGTGCCGTCCTCGCTTCGCCGGCGCTTGACGGTGATCCAGACCTCGGGCGAAAGGCTCTCGCACACCTCGGCCGTGTGGCGCAATTCCTCGCCCGCGACTTCGCGCGCCGCCTCCCACGAGGGCGCGCCCCACGCCTTCACCAGGTGCCAGGCGAGCGCGTCGGCCTGCTCCTCCAGCTGCGCGTCCGTCACCTCGACCACCTCGGCAATCGAGCAGCGCGCGCGCGAGCCGATGGCGACGAACGACGACTCGCAATGGCATGCGGGATCGCACCGCGGCGCCGTGTCGAACTCGCACACCGCGAAGCCGCCGGTCACGACCGGCTCGCCCTCGCGGGCGGCTGCGCACGAGCGGAAGACGTGCTCGTCGGATTCGTCGAGGCGCACGGCGCGCAGGAGCTTGGGCATGCCGTTATCATACCTTCCATGCCTGCACACAAAACTGCCATCGTCACCGGGGGAAACCGCGGCCTCGGCCTCGAAATCGCGCGCCAGCTCATGGCCAACGACCTGTTCGTCGTCGTGGGCGCGCGCGACCAGGCCAAGTGCGACCTCGCGGTCGAAACCCTCAAGGCCGGCGGCCCGAACGTGGCCGCTTTCCCGCTCGACGTCACCGACACGCGCAGCGTGAAGCGCTTCGTCGATCACGTGGAAAAGCACCACGGCGCGCCCGCGGTGCTGGTGAACAACGCCGGGATCTACCCCGAGGCCACCGACTCGAAAGTGGTCGACCTGCCCACCGCGGTATGGCGCGAGACCTTCGAGACCAACCTCTTCGGCGCCGTGCGCATGTGCCGCGAGGTGGTGCCGCTCATGACGAAGGTCCGCTACGGGCGCATCGTGAACATCTCGAGCGGGCTGGGGCAGATGCACCAGATGGGCGAGGGCAGCCCCGCCTACCGCGTCTCCAAGGCCGCGCTCAACGCGCTCACGCGCACGCTCGCTGCCGAGGTGGCGGGGACGGGAATCCTGGTGAATTCCATGAGCCCGGGCTGGGTGCGCACCGACATGGGAGGCGAGGAAGCGCCGCGTTCCGTGGAGGAGGGCGCCGACACCGCCGTGTGGCTCTGCCTGCTGCCTTCCAGCGGAGCGACGGGGCAATTCTTCAGGGACCGCAAGGCGATTCCCTGGTAGCTACACTTTCTGCTTGAAGTCCTGCGTTGCCTGCACGAGCCGCGAGCGGATTCCCGGCTCGAACGCGGAGTGGCCCGCGTCGGCCACCACGTGGTACTCGGCCTGCGGCCAGGCGCGATGCAAGTCATCGGCGGAGAGCGCCGGGCACACGATGTCGTAGCGCCCCTGCACGATCACGCCCGGGACGTTCTTCAGGCGCCCCACGTTCCCGAGCAGGAAATTCTCCGGCAGGAAGATGTCGTTCACGAAGTAGTGCGCCTCGATGCGCGCGAGCCCGAGCGCCACGCGGTCGGAAGCGAAGTCCGCCACCAGCGCGGGATTGGGCAGCAGCGTCGAGCACGACCCCTCGTACACGCTCCAGCAGCGCGCGGCCGGCATGTGCACCGCGGGGTCGGGATTCGTGAGGCGCTTGTGGTAGGCCGTGAGCAGGTCGCCGCGCTCGGGGTCGGGAATGTAGTGCGCGAAGGTGCGCCACGCCTCGGGAAACACCTGGCGCACGCCATAGAGGAACCAGTCGATCTCGCTGGGCCGGCAGAGGAAGATGCCGCGCAGGATCACGCCCAGGCAGCGATCGGGATGGTGCTCCGCGTAGGCGATGGCGAGCGTCGAGCCCCACGAGCCGCCGAACACGAGCCAGCGATCGATGCCGAGGTGCTTGCGAAGCCGCTCGAGATCCTCGATGAGCTTCGGCGTGGTGTTGTCCTCGAGGCAGCCCAGCGGCGTGGAGCGGCCGGCCCCGCGCTGGTCGAGCACCACGATGCGGTAGAAGGAAGGATCGAAGAACTGGCGGTGGACCGCGCTCGACCCGGCGCCGGGCCCGCCATGCAGGAACACCACCGGCACGCCGCGCGGGTTGCCCGCCTGCTCGTAGTACATCCGGTGCGGCGCCTCGAGCTCCAGCATCTCGCTGGCATACGGTTCGACAGGCGGAAATAGCGGCAAAAGCTCCCCGTCCGGCGCATGTTTTTCCTGTGGCATCAGCTAATTATAGTCTTGCTCCGCATCAACAATGGACACGAGCGAAAAGCTATACACTATGCCGCAACGCAACATTGAGGAAAGGCGGGTTCGGTCGATTGGAGGCGATGCTTTACCAACTCTATGACTGGCAACGCACGGCCCTTGAGCCGTGGCGTGCCTTCGCCCAGGCGGCCAACGAGCTCTACGGCCACCCCGACAGCCCCCTTTCCTACCTTCCCGGCAGCCGCAACGTCGCCGCCGCGTTCGACCTGATGACGCGGCTCACGCAACGCTACGAGCGCCCCGATTTCGGCGTCGAAAGCGTCACCGTCGGCCAGCGCGAATACGTGGTGCGCGAGGTCTACGCGGTCGAGAAGCCCTTCTGCCGCCTGCTGCACTTCGAGAAGCAGGGCGGCCCCGCGATGCCGAAGGTGCTCCTCTTCGCGCCGCTCTCGGGCCACTTCGCGACACTCCTTCGCGACACCGTGCGCACGATGATTCCCGAGCACGACGTGTACGTCACCGACTGGGTCGACGCCAAGGAAGTCCCGCTTTCGGTGGGGCCGTTCCATTTCGACGACTACGTGGCGTATGTGCGCGAGTTCATCGAGCACGTGGGCCGCGATGCCCACGCCATTTCGGTGTGCCAGCCCACGGTGCCGGTGCTGGCGGCCGTCGCGCTCCAGTCCCAGGCCGACCGCGTTGTGCCCCGCACCATTACCATGATGGGCGGCCCGATCGACACGCGTCGCAGCCCGACCTCGGTCAACACGTTCGCGAAGACGCGCCCGATCTCGTGGTTCGAGACCAAGGTGATCCAGCGCGTGCCGATGCGCTACCCCGGCTTCATGCGCAAGGTCTACCCGGGCTTCCTGCAGTTCGCGGGCTTCGTCGCCATGAACCCCGACCGGCACCTCGAGTCGCACCTGCAGTACTACCAGCACCTGGTGGCGGGCGACGGCGAGAGCGCGGACGCGCACCGGCGCTTCTACGACGAGTACAACGCGGTGATGGACCTGCCGGGCGAGTACTACATCGACACCGTGGAGCGCGTGTTCCAGAAGCACCTGCTGCCGCAGGGCAAGCTCGAGGTCTCCGGCGTGCGCGTGCGCCCCGAGGCGATCAAGGGCACGGCGCTCTTCACCATCGAGGGCGAGCTGGACGACATCTCCGGCAACGGCCAGACCGAGGCCGCGCAGGGGATCACCAGGGGCATCCCCGCGAAGGACAAGCAGCACTTCGAGGCCAAGGGCGTGGGCCACTATGGCATCTTCAGCGGCCGCAAGTACCGCGAGATGATCTACCCGCGCATCCGCGACTTCATCGACAAGCATTCGTAGCGAGAATGGCGAAGCCCGTCACGCCGCAGGACCTCTTCGACATGTGGCAGAAGATGGTCAACCCCGGCGCGTACCCGCTGCAGTCGATGATGTTCCCGGTGATGGATCCGCAGGAAATCGAGAAGAAGATCGCCGAGCTGGAAGCCGTCGAGCACTGGCTGCGCGCGAACCTCAACATGCTCCAGCTCACGGTGAAATCGCTGCAATACCAGCGCGCGATGCTGAAGGGCGGCGAGAAATTCCGCGAGGAGATTTCGCGCGGCCACGCGGGCAAGCAGGCGCCGTCCGCGCCCGAAGCGCAGGCTGAAGCCGAAGATGCGCCGCCCGAGAATCCCGCCCTGTGGGCGTGGAAGATGATGGCCGAGGCGACCAAGCCCTCGCCCGCGCCGAAGAAGAAGGGCAGCCGGAAAAAGCCCTGAAGTTTGGACAATAATCGCGGTCCTGGTTCGTCTTGATGGACATGCCCCATGACCACGATTCGCGATGACCCGCCGCCGCAAGGCCTCCCCGCCTACCGCATCCTCACCGGCCCCGACGACGCCGCGTTCTGCCATCGCGTCAGCGAGGCGCTGGCGCTTGGCTATCTTCTTTATGGCTCACCGGCTGCAACCTTCGATGGCCGCAGCGTCATCGTCGCGCAAGCGCTCGTCTGGCGCTCGGCGTAAATCGGGGTCAGAGCCCTTTCCCGGTCGAAAAGGGCTCTGACCCCGGGGCCCTAGGCCGGTTTCTTCGAAGCGCGCCGCCACGCGGCGGGCGGCTTGCCGAACTCGCGCTTGAACGCGCGCCCGAATGCCGCTTCCGAGTCGTAGCCGCTGCGCTCGGCGATGCGCGAGATGGGCTCGGTGCCCGTGCGCAGCGCCTGCGCCGCCAACGCGAGCCGCCAGCGCGAGAGGTACTGCATCGGCGGTTCCCCGACCAGCGCAGCGAATTTCTCGGCAAGGGCCGAACGCGACAGCGCCGCTTCGGCGGCGAGCTCCTCCACCGTCCACGGTCGCGCCGGATCGCCGTGCAGCGCGGCGAGCGCGCGGCCAACGTGCGCATCGCGCACGCCCGCAAGCCATCCCGTGCCCCCGGGTGGCAGCGACGCGGCATAGCGCCGCAGCGCCTCGACGAACATGAGCTCCGCCACTTTCGTGAGGAGAGATTCCGCGCCCGGGCGCTGCGCCCACGATTCGCGCACCGCCACGCGCAGGAGCTCTCGCGTCATGCCCGAGCCCGCGTCGTCGCCCACGTGGATCACGAGCACCGGCGGCAGCGCGTCCAGCAGCGGCCGGCACACACTGCGGCTGCACGCGATGTAGCCGCACACCATCCGCGAAGCGCTGCCTCCGCCGCCGTAGGAAAGGCGCACGACCGGATCGTCCGGATTCTCGTAGGGCAGCCGGTTTGCCTCGACGGGCGCAAGCCGCAGGTCGCTGCCCATCAACTGGCGCACGTCCTGCGGGAAGACGATGAGGTCGCCCTCGCGCGCGGGAAGCGGCGGAAGGCCGTCGCCCTGGTGAACCTGGAATCCGCCCTCGGCCACATAGTGAAAGAACACCACATGCTCGGCGCCCGCGAGCCGCCGCGCGACGCTTTCCAGGCCGGCGTTCGCCTGGATGCACCAGGGCGCGGTGAATTCGGCCTCGAGGTAGACGGCGCCTTCGAGCCGAACTGATTTCAGGACATCGGAAAGCGCGTCCATGGAGTCTCGATCAAGGAATCCGGCGTCTCGGCCGGGACTCGGGCCGAGGGCGGGAAGGATACTCGCTTCCCGAACACCTCACGAAGGACGTCGATGCCCGAGCAATCCAAGTACCACGGCGGCTGCTTCTGCGGCGCCGTGAAGGTCGAAGTGACCGGCGAGCCCGCTGGCGCCGGCTATTGCCACTGCGAGTCGTGCCGGAGCTGGTCCGCCGGTCCGGTCAACGCATTCACGCTGTGGAAGCCCGAGTCGGTGAAGGTCACCCAGGGCGCGGAGAACATCGCGACCTTCTTCAAGACGCCGAAGAGCGGCCGCAAATGGTGCAAGGTCTGCGGCGGCCACCTCTTCACCGAGCATCCGCAGTGGAACCTCATCGACGTGTACGCCGCGACGATTCCCGACTTCCCGTACAAGCCGGGCGTGCACGTGAACTACCAGGAGACGCGCCTTCGCATGAAGGACGGCCTGCCGAAGATGAAGGACCTGCCCAAGGAGATGGGCGGCTCCGGCGTCGCGATCGCCGAGTGAAGGCCGGGGACAGGGCACGACCCTGTCCCCTTTTCCCCCCGAAAAGGGCTCTGACCCCGTAAAATGGAAGCTTCATGTCAGCTTCCATTCCCATCACCCGCGAAAGCGACACGGCGCGCACCATCGAGCACGTCGTGCACGCCATCGAATCGGCCCCCGAGGGGCGCGAGCCGTTCTTCCACCTGCGGCTGGCGGCCGTCCTGCCGGACGACATCTATGCCGCGATGCTCGAGGCGATGCCGGTGCCCGCGGACTACCGCCCCATGTCGGGCCGCGCCAAGTCCTCGCGCAACGGCGCCGAGACCGACGTGCGCACGAAGATCGACCTGCTGCCCGAGCAGATCCGCCTGCTGCCCCGCGCGAAGCGCCCCGTCTGGCAGGTCGTGGGCGACGCGCTCACCTCCGCGCCGGTGCGCGAGGCCTTCCGCAAGCGCCTCTCGCCGGGCCTCGCCGAGCGCTTCGGCGACGAATACACCGGCGTGGACATGTACCCGATCCCGATCCTCACGCGCGACGTCGCGGGCTACCAGATCGGCGTGCACCCGGACACCAAGTGGAAGGGCATGACGATCCAGATCTACCTGCCGCGCGACCGCTCCATCGAGCACGTGGGCACGCTCTTCCACCGCAAGTCGGCCACGCCCGGCCAGAAGTACGACCGCGTCTCGCAGGTGCCCTTCGCGCCGAACAGCGGCTATGCGTTCGCCGTGGGCAAGGAAACCTACCATTCCGTCGATACGGTGGGGCCTGAGGTCACGACGCGCGATTCGATCCTGCTCACCTACTTCCTGGACAAGACCTTCGTGCAGGTCGTGCAGAACCGCGCGAAGCGGCTTGGCAATTTCCTGCGCGCGGAGATTCGCAGCGTCGGCCGCTCGCGCTAGCGCCCGACCCTAGAGCAGGGCGGAAGCCTCGTCCACGAGGTACGCCACGGCATAGGCGGCGAAGATCGCCACGACGAACAC
>DATIWC010000004.1:0-40250 GCA_035519515.1 Usitatibacter sp. | reverse complement strand
CATGCTCTCGGACCCGTCTTCCGCGATCCTCGAGATCGACCGCGAGGTCGCCGGGATCCTTCGCGACGAGGGTTTCCCCACCGCGCATTTCGGCGTGCCGCTCGCGGGAAGCCTGTTGCCGTGGATCGATACGGACCTGGGTAACGGCCAGAGCCGCGAGGAGTGGAAGGGCCATGCGGAGAGCAACAAGATCCTGGGGCGCCCCGCCAACAGGGAAGTCGCGGTCGATGGCCTGTGCGTGCGCATCGGCGCCATGCGCTGCCACAGCCAGGGCCTCACCATCAAGCTGAAGGGCGACCTGCCGCTCGAGGAGATCGAGTCGATCCTCGCCAAGGGCAACGCGTGGGTGAAGGTCGTGCCCAACAAGCGCGAGGAAACCCTGAAGCGCCTCACGCCCGTCGCGGTCACCGGCACGCTGGATGTCCCCATCGGGCGACTCCGGAAGCTGCGCATGGGAGGGGAGTATCTTTCTGCGTTTACGGTCGGCGACCAGCTCCTGTGGGGTGCGGCGGAACCCCTGCGGCGCATGCTGGGCATCCTCCTGAAGGCGCGCGTACCGGCGGCCACGGCGTAAGCCCCGGTGCCAACAGGGAAAAAGTGGTTGAAAAATATCCGACTTAAGCGATAATGTGAAAAACCGGGTGAGATTGGAACAATAACCCATTGATCCTTAAGACTTTCCGCGCGGGATGGACACAAAAATGGTGAGTATTCTCAGAAGGGGAGCTGCCATCGCGCTGACGATGGGCCTTGCGGTAACGGCCCATGCAGCCGGCCTTGGAAAGCTCACCGTGAACTCGGCGCTCGGCCAGATCCTGAATGCGGAGATCGATCTGGTGTCGCTGCAGCCGGGCGAGCTCGACAACCTTTCGGCTCGCGTGGCCACTCCGGAAGCGTTCCGCGACGCGCGCATCGAGTACTCGTCGGCGCTGCGCCTGCTGCGCTTCTCGGTCGAGAAGCGCCCCAACGGATCGCCATACCTCAAGGTCACCAGCATCGCGCCGGTGAACGAGCCGTTCGTCGATGCGCTGATCGAAGTGACTTGGCCTGCCGGGCGCGTGCAGCGCGAGTACCCGATCCTGCTGGATCCGCCGGGCTACGCGCAGGGCAAGGTCACCGCACCTAGCGTCGCGGCGGCCAGCGAGCCGCAAACCCAACAGACGCCGCCGGCCGCCGAGCCGGCGGCGACGCCTTCGGCTCCCGCTTCCGCTGCGCCCGCCGAGCCCACGGGCTCGCCCTCCGCGAGCGCCGAGATGCCCAAGGGCGCCGCGCCCGCGAAGGCCGCCACGCTCGAGACCACGGCGGGCACGGACACCTACGGCCCCATCCAGAAGGGCGAGACGCTCAACAAGATCGCGGCCCAGGTGAAGCCCTCGGACGTGAGCATGGAGCAGATGCTCGTCGCCCTGTATCGCGAGAACAAGAGCGCCTTCGCCGGCAACATGAACGTGATGAAGGCGGGGCAGATCCTCAAGGTGCCCAGCGCCGAGGACGTCGCCAAGATCGAGCAGAAGGATGCGCGCCAGGAAGTCCACGCGCAGGTGCAGGACTGGAAGGGCTACCGCGAGAACCTGGCGAGCAACGTCGGGTCCTCGCCCGCGAAAGCCGAGCCCGCCAACATCGGCTCGGGGCGCATCGGGTCGGCCGCCGTCGCGCCGCCGCCCGCGCCTGCCGCTGCCAGCAGCGACGTGCTGCGCCTCTCGAAGTCGGACACGGGTGCCAAGGCCGGCGCTCCCGGCAAAGGCGGCGGCGCCTCGCAGGACCGCCTCAACGCCCTCCAGGAAGAAGTCACCGCGAAGGACAAGGCGCTGAAGGAAGCCAACTCGCGCGTGGCCGACCTGGAAAAACAGATCAAGGACATGCAGCGCCTGCTCGACCTCAAGGGCGGCGCGGCCACGAAGCCCGCCGAAACGAAGGTCGCTGCCGCTCCCACGCCGCCTCCCGCGCCCGCGAAGCCGGAACCCGCGAAGGTGGAACCTCCCAAGGTCGCTGCCGTCGAGCCGGCCAAGCCTGCTGAAGCGCCGAAGACCGAAGCCGCGAAACCCGCTGAAGCGCCGAAGCCCGCTGAAGCGCCGAAGCCCGCCGAAGCCCCGAAGCCCGCGGAAGCGCCCAAGACCGCCGCCGCTCCGCCCAAGGCCGCACCGAAGAAAGCACCTCCGCCGCCCCCGCCCAAGGAGTGGTACGAGGAGCTGGATCCCATGTATCTCGCCGGCGGCGCCATCCTGCTGCTCGGCATCCCCGCGGGCGCCTTCCTGTTCATGCGGCGCCGGAAAGCGAGGGCAGAAGCGGGCCCTAATAGCGCCATGACGAGCGCGTTCCCCTCGGACCTGAAAGCCGGGGGAACGACGGCGAAGCCCGCAGGCGGTCTCGTCGACACGGGCAATTCCTCCTTCCTCACGGACTTCGACAAGACGGGTCCGGGGACCATCGACACCGATGAGGTCGATCCGGTCGCGGAAGCGGAGGTCTACATCGCCTACGGCCGCGATGCGCAGGCCGAGGAAATCCTCAAGGAGGCGATGGCGCGCGACCGCAATCGCCACGAGATCTCGCTGAAGCTCCTCGAGATCTACCACGCGCGCAAGAGCGCCACGGCGTTCGAGACCGTCGCGAAAGAGCTGCATGCCGCGGTGGGCGATTCGAGCCCGCTCTGGCAGAAGGCCGCCGCGATGGGCGCGCAGATCGACCCGAACAACCCGCTCTACGCCGGCGCCGCGGGCGGCACGGCCACGTTCACGTCTTCCGCGCCCGCCGCGAAGCCCGAGCTCGACTTCGACATCGAAGGCTCGAAGAGCGCCGGCGGGGAAGCCGCGCCTGCCGCCTCGACCGACTTCGACCTCGGCGTGGGCGAGGCCACTCCCGCTGCGGACCTGAACGTGGAGCAGCCCGCGTCGATCGACTTCGACCTGGCGCCTTCCGCGGGCGAGGCCCACGCGGCGGCGGCACCGGCCGCCGAAGCGCCGAAGGAAGAGAAGCCGTCGTTCGACTTCGATCTCTCCGGCCTCGACATGCCGGGCAGCAAGCCCGAGGCGAAGCCTGCCGCGCCGGCCGCCGCGTCCGCCGGCTCCATGGACCTCGCGGACCTGAACCTCGACACGCCGGCCGGCGGCGAGGGCGCCGAAGCGGTGGGCACCAAGCTCGAGCTCGCCAAGGCCTACCTGGAGATCGGCGACAAGGACGGCGCTCGCGAGATCCTGCAGGAAGTCGCCAAGGAAGGCTCCTCCGCGCAGAAGGAAGAGGCGCAGAAGCTGATCGCGTCTCTCTAGCCATTCCCGCTCCTTGATCGTCACCCCCGCGAAGGCGGGGGTCCAGCCTTGCGAATTGCCCTCGGCCTCGAATACGACGGCGCCGCCTTTTGCGGCTGGCAAACCCAGCCCGGCGGATGCGGCGTGCAGGATCACCTCGAGCGCGCGCTCGCGAAGTTCGTCGCCTCCCCCGTGGAGACCACCGCCGCCGGACGCACCGATGCGGGCGTGCATGCGAGCGCCCAGGTCGTGCACTTCGATTCGCCTGTGGAGCGCGACGAGAACTCCTGGGTTCGCGGCACGAACTCGCACCTCGACGAAAGCGCGCGCGTGCTCTGGGCGCGCACGGTTCCGGGCGACTTCCACGCCCGCTTCAGCGCGCTCTCCCGCACCTATCGCTACCTGCTCCTCGACGACCCCGTGGCGCCCGCCATCCTGCGCCGGCGCGTGGGCTGGTACCACAAGGCCCTGGACGTCGCGGCGATGCAGGAGGGCGCGCGAACGCTCCTGGGCGAGCACGATTTCAGCGCCTTCCGCGACGCGCAATGCCAGGCCAAGTCGCCCGTGCGGCAGCTGCAGGCCGTGGAGGTCGAGCGCCGCGGCGTGCTCGTGGTCTTCACGTTCCGCGCCAATGCGTTCCTGCACCACATGATCCGCAACGTCGTGGGCTCGCTCGTGTACGTGGGCGCGGGGAAACAGGCGCCGGCGTGGATGGGCGAGCTCCTCGCATCGAAGGACCGGCGGCTTGCCGCGCCCACCTTCATGCCCGACGGGCTCTACCTGGCGGGCGTCGAGTATGATCGCGCGTTCGGCCTGCCGCAGTTTCGCGCGCAGGCGTTGCTCGAGGCGCCATGACGGTTGAGCGCACGCGCGTCAAGATCTGCGGCCTTCGCGAGCCCGAACATGCGCGCGTGGCCGCCGAGGCCGGCGCCGACGCGGTGGGCGTCGTTTTCCACAAGCCCAGCCCTCGCTACGTGGAGCCCGCGGCCGCCGCCGCCGTCGTCGCGGCCTTGCCGCCGTACGTCACCGCGGTAGGACTCTTCGTGAACGAGCCCGCCGACTCGCTGCGTGCCATCCTCGCCCGCGTGCGCCTCGACCTGCTGCAGTTCCAGGGCGACGAGGAGCCCGATTTCTGCGCGAGCTTCGGCATCCCGTTCGTGCGTGCGGTGCCGATGGAAGAGGGGGCCGATTTGGTAGAATTGTCCCTTCGTTTCTCGCGGGCGCGGGCCCTGCTGCTGGATGCCCACGTACCCGGAGAGCGGGGCGGCACGGGGCGCACCTTCGACTGGTCGCGCATCCCGAAGCTGCCGATGCCGGTCATCCTTTCCGGGGGCCTCACGGCCGAGAACGTCGGGCAGGCAGTGCGCGAAGTGCGGCCCTGGGCCGTGGACGTGTCGAGCGGAGTGGAGCGAAGCCGCGGGGTCAAGGATCCCGGAAAGATCGTCGAATTCATTCGGAGCGTGCGACGTGAAGATGCAAGGCAACCCGCCTGACTGGGCGAAGTATTCGCTGCCCGATGCGCACGGCCATTTCGGGCCGTATGGCGGCGTGTTCGTCGCCGAGACCCTGCGCGCGGCCTTGGACGAGCTCACGATCGCGTACACGAAGTATCGCGAGGACCCCGAGTTCCAGCACGAGCTCGCCTACGAGCTCGAGCATTTCGTGGGGCGCCCGAGCCCGATCTTCCACTGCAAGCGCCTCTCGGAGGAATGCGGCGGCGCGCAGATCTATCTCAAGCGCGAGGACTTGAACCACACCGGCGCGCACAAGGTGAACAACACGGTGGGCCAGGCGCTGCTCGCGCGCCGCATGGGCAAGCCGCGCGTGATCGCGGAGACCGGCGCGGGCCAGCATGGCGTCGCCACGGCCACCGTCGCCGCGCGCTTCGGCATGGAGTGCGTGGTGTACATGGGCACCGAGGACGTGAAGCGCCAGGCGCAGAACGTCTATCGCATGAAGCTGCTGGGCGCGAAGGTGGTGCCCGTCGAGAGCGGCTCGAAGACGCTCAAGGACGCGTTGAACGAGGCGATGCGCGACTGGGTGACCAACGTCGAGAACACGTTCTACATCATCGGCACCGTCGCGGGCCCGCACCCTTACCCGATGATGGTGCGCGACTTCAATTCCGTGGTGGGCAAGGAATGCGTGACGCAGATGCCTGCCATGACCGGCCGCCAGCCGGACGCGGTGATCGCGTGCGTGGGCGGCGGCTCCAACGCCATGGGCATCTTCTTCGCCTACGTGCCCGACGAATCCGTGAAGCTGATCGGCGTGGAGGCGGGCGGCCTGGGCCTCGAGACGGGCAAGCACGCCGCCTCGCTCAACGCGGGATCCCCCGGCGTGCTGCACGGCAACCGCACTTACCTCATGCAGGACGCGAACGGCCAGATCCAGGAGACGCACTCGATCTCCGCGGGCCTCGACTATCCGGGCGTGGGCCCCGAGCATGCGTGGCTCAAGGATTCGGGCCGCGCGACTTACGAGACCGTGACCGATGCCGAGGCGCTCGATGCGTTCCACAAGCTTTGCCGGCTCGAGGGCATCATCCCCGCGCTGGAATCGAGCCATGCGCTCGCCTACGCGATGAAGCTCGCGCCCACGATGAAGCGCGAGCAGATCCTGCTCGTGAACCTCTCGGGCCGCGGCGACAAGGACATGCACACCGTCGCGCAGGCTTCGGGGCTCGAGCTCTAGGCCGCGTGAGCCGCATCGCCGCCACCTTCGAGAAGCTCGCCGGGCAGCGGCGCGCCGCGTTGATCACCTTCGTCACGGCGGGCGATCCCGACAAGGCGGCGACGGTGCCGATCATGCAGGGGCTCGTGAAGGGCGGCGCGGACGTGATCGAGCTGGGCGTCCCGTTCTCCGATCCCATGGCCGACGGCCCGGTGATCCAGCGCTCGTCGGAACGCGCGCTCGCGAAGGGCGAGAGCCTCGCCGACGTGCTCGCCTCGGTGCGCGAGTTTCGCAAGTCCGACGATTCGACGCCCGTCGTGCTGATGGGCTACGCCAACCCCGTCGAGCGCATGGGGCTCGCGCGCTTCGTGAAGGAAGCCACGCAGGCCGGCGTGGACGGCGTGCTGATCGTGGATTACCCGCCCGAGGAGAGCGAGGCGTGGCTGGAAGCGCTGCGCGGCTCGCCGGTCGATCCCATCTTCCTCCTGTCGCCCACATCCACCGATGCGCGCATCGAGCTCGTGGCGCGCGTGGCCAAGGGCTACATCTACTACGTGTCGCTGAAGGGCGTGACGGGCGCCGCCAACATCGACACGACCGACCTGGCCGCGATGATCGCGAGGATCCGCGCGCGCACCCGGGTCCCGGTCGGCGTGGGTTTCGGCATCCGCGACGGTGCGACCGCGCGGCGCGTGGCGCGCGTGGCCGATGCCGTGGTGGTCGGCACCCGCATCGTGCAGGCGATCGCCGATGCGCCGCAGTCGGCCGCCGCCACCGCCGAATCGCTCACGCGCGAATTGCGCACCGCCATGGACGAAGCGGAGGCGCACGCGTGAGCTGGTTCCGCAAGCTCATGCCGCCCAAGATCAAGACCGAGGGCGGCGCCCAGCAGAAGAAGGCGGTCCCCGAGGGCCTGTGGAGCAAGTGCCCCTCCTGCGAGGCGGTGCTCTACTTCACCGACCTCGAGAACAACCTGCACGTCTGTCCCAAGTGCGGCTTCCACAACCGCCTCTCGGCTCGCCAGCGCCTGGACCTCTTCCTCGATCCCGAGGGCCGCGCCGAGCTCGCGAGCGAAGTCGTTCCGCTCGATCCGCTCAAGTTCAAGGACAGCCGCAAGTACAGCGAGCGCCTGGAGGAAGCCGAGAAGGAAACCGGCGAGACCGACGCGCTGGTCGTCATGCAGGGCTCGGTGAAGAACGTGCCCGCCGTGACGGCGGCCTTCGAGTTCGGGTTCCTCGGGGGCTCCATGGGCTCGGTCGTCGGCGAGCGCTTCGTGCGCGCCGTGCAGGCCGCCTGCGACGAGGGGATGCCCTTCGTGTGCTTCACCGCCACGGGCGGGGCGCGCATGCAGGAAGGCCTCTTCTCGCTCATGCAGATGGCCAAGGTCACCGCGGCGCTGCACCAGCTCACCGCCGCGCGCCAGCCGTTCATCTCGATCCTCACCGATCCCACCATGGGCGGCGTGTCGGCGAGCTTCGCGTTCATCGGCGACGCGGTGATCGCCGAGCCGGGCGCGCTCATCGGTTTCGCCGGCCCGCGCGTGATCGAGCAGACGGTGCGCGAGACGCTCCCCGAGGGCTTCCAGCGCTCCGAGTTCCTGCTGGAAAAGGGCGCCATCGACATGATCGTCGACCGCCGCCAGCTGCGCGTCAAGGTCGCGCGCCTCATCACGCTGCTCAAGCGCGAGCCCGTCCCCGAAGCTTGACCCCACGCAGCCTCGACGACTGGCTCGCCTACATCTCGGCGCAGCACCCGTCGACGATCGCGCTGGGCCTCGATCGCGTTAGATCCGTCATCCCCGCGGAGGCGGGGATCCAGCCAAAGCCTGCAAAGGTCGTCATCACTGTAGGCGGCACCAACGGCAAAGGCTCCACCTGCGCCATCCTCGAACGCATCCTCCTCGAGGCCGGCTATCGCGTGGGCCTCTACACGTCGCCGCACCTGCTCCGGTACAACGAGCGCGTGCGGGTGCAGGGCGAGGAGGCGAGCGACGCGGCGCTCGTGGAGTCGTTCGAGCGTGTCGAGGCCGCGCGAGGCCACACGCCGCTCACGTACTTCGAGTTCGGCACCCTGGCCGCGCTCGACATCTTCGGCCGCGCGAAGCTCGATGCCCTGATCCTCGAGGTGGGCCTGGGCGGGCGCCTGGATGCCGTGAACATCGTCGATGCGGACGTGGCCGCGGTCGTGAGCGTCGATCTCGACCACCAGGCCTACCTCGGCAACGACCGCGAATCCATCGGCTTCGAGAAGGCGGGCATCTATCGCGCCGGGCGGCCCGCGATCTGCGGCGACGCGAACCCGCCGAAACGACTCGTCGAACACGCCGAATCGATCGGCGCCGACCTGCTGCTGATCGGCCGCGACTTCCGCTACGAAGCCCACGACCGCCAATGGGACTTCATCGGCCGCCACGGTGCCAAGCGCGCGCTCCCCATGCCGGCCCTGCGCGGCCGCTGGCAGCTCGCCAACGCCTCGGTGGCCTTGGCCGCCCTGGATGAGCTCAGGGGCGCAAGCGCGTTGCCGGTCTCGCTGGGCGAGGTCAAGCGCGCCCTGGCCACCGTTACCCTCCCGGCCCGCCTCCAGGTCCTCCCGGGCCGCCCCTCCATCGTGCTGGACGTCGCCCACAACCCGCACGCGGCACGGGCGCTCGCCGACGGCCTCGGCGACATGGGCTTCTACGAGCGCACCTTCGCGGTCTTCGCGATGCTGGGCGACAAGGACATCGGCGGCGTGATCGACGCCATGAAGGGCCGCATCGACGACTGGTACGTCTCGGCGGCCGTGGCCGACCGCGCCGCCCCCGTGCAGCGGGTGGCGGAGCTTCTCGCCGAGCGCGGCCTGGCCGGGCACACGCGAAGCTTCGCCACCGTCGAGGCGGCGCTCGCGGAAGCACGTCGGAACGCGGGCCCGAATGATAGAATTATCGTCTTTGGATCGTTCCATACGGTGGCGGAGGCGATGAGCTCCGTACGCTGAGCGCCATGGCCTCGACTGCGTCCCCTGAAGCGAGTGAAATCAAGCGGCGCGGCCGTCAACGGTTGATCGGCGCCGTCGCGATCGCCGTCCTCCTGGTGGTCTTCGTCCCGATGATCCTGGATTCCGAGCCCCGCGCCCCGAAGGGCGCCAGCCCCGCGCTCGACATCCCGCCCCAGGACAAGGCCCCGCCGCTCCCCCCGCCCGCCCCGAAGAAGGCCGCCGCTCTCGCCGTGGCCCCCGCTGTCGCCCCCGTGGAGACGGCGGCCCAGCCCAAGGCGGAAGCGCCCCCCGCCGCGGCGTCGAAGGCGCCAGCGCCCTCTACGCCCGTGGCGGCACCCAAACCCGCCGCGTCCCAGCCCGCCGCCCCGAAGCTCGAAGGCTTCGCCGTCCAGGTGGGCGCCTTCAAGGACGAGGCGAAGCTCGCCCAGGCCCGCGAGAAGCTCACGGCGGCCAAGGTCTCCCACTACGTCGAGCGCGTGGATACGGCCAATGGCGAGTTGAAACGGCTGCGCGCGGGCCCATTTGCTACCCGTGAGGCCGCCGAAAAGGCGCTGGCCACGATCAAGGCCGCCTCACTCGACGGGCAGGTGGTCCCGCTGCCATGATGCGCATCTGTACAAGGAAGCCCTGAGCCATGTGCGGAATCGTCGGGGTCGTCGCGCGCAGTCCCGTCAACCAGCTCCTCTATGACGGGATGACGGTGCTGCAGCATCGCGGGCAGGACGCCGCGGGCATTGTCACGGCCGAAGGCCACAGCTTCCACATGCACAAGGGCAAGGGCCTGGTGCGCGACGTGTTCCGCACCCGCGACATGCGCAACCTCGTGGGCCACATGGGCATCGCGCACTGCCGCTATCCCACCGCCGGTTCCGCGGCTTCGGAAGCCGAGGCGCAGCCGTTCTACGTGAATTCCCCGTACGGCATCGTGCTCGGTCACAACGGCAACCTGATCAACTCGGAGCAGCTTCGCAAGGAGCTCTTCCTCGACGACCGCCGCCACGTCAACACGAACTCCGACTCGGAGATCCTGCTGAACGTGCTCGCCCACGAGATCCACGACGCGAGCGCGGGCCGCGACCGCCTGAACCCGGACATCATCTTCGCCGCCGTGGCGGGCGTGCACCGGCGCGTGAAGGGCGCCTACGCGGTGGTGGCCCTGGTCGCGGGCCACGGCATGCTCGCTTTCCGCGACCCGCACGGCATCCGCCCGCTCATCATCGGCCGCGCCGATACGGAAAAGGGCGTGGAGTTCCTGGTGGCTTCCGAGAGCGTCACGCTGGACACGCTGGGCTTCAAGGTGATGCGCGACGTGGCGCCGGGCGAGGCGATCCTCGTCGACGAGAGCGGCAATTTCCACAGCCGCCAGTGCGCGCAGAACCCGCAGCTGAACCCCTGCATCTTCGAGTTCGTCTATCTCGCGCGCCCCGACAGCGTGATCGACGGCATCTCGGTGCACGAGAGCCGCCGCAACATGGGCATGAGCCTCGCCGACAAGATCACCGCGCAGGGCCTCGCCGACAAGATCGACGTCGTGATCCCGATCCCGGATTCGAGCCGCCCGAGCGCGCTGGAGGTGGCCACCAAGCTCGGCAAGCCCTACCGCGAGGGCTTCATCAAGAACCGCTACATCGGGCGCACGTTCATCATGCCCGGCCAGGAGCAGCGCAAGAAGAGCGTGCGCCAGAAGCTCAACGCCATGGCGAACGAGTTCCGCGGCAAGAACGTGCTCCTCGTGGACGATTCCATCGTGCGCGGCACCACCAGCCGCGAGATCGTGCAGATGGCGCGCGAAAGCGGGGCGCTCAGGGTGTTCTTCGCCTCGGCGGCGCCCCCGGTGCGCTTCCCGAACGTGTACGGCATCGACATGCCCACGCGAAGCGAGCTCATCGCCACGGGCCGCACCGAGGGCGAGATCGCGGCGGCCATCGGCGCGGACGCCGTGATCTACCAGGACCTCGAGGCGCTCATCGACGACGTGCGGCGCCTGAATCCCGCCATCACGCGCTTCGACTGCTCGTGCTTCGACGGCGTCTACGTGACCGGCGACGTCTCGCAGGAATACCTGGACGGCATCGAGATCGGGCGGCGCGACGGCGAATCGACCGACACGCGCCTTTCCAGCTACCAGCTCGACCTCGGGCTCTCGCGCATCGACTGAAGCGATGAGCGAGGATCCCAAGCCCGACACCCTCGGGGTCCGCGCGGGCGGCCTGCGCAGCGACTTCCGCGAGCATTCGGAAGCCCTCTCGCTCACCACCAGTTTCGTCTACGCGAGCGCCGCGGAGGCCGCCCGCAAGTTCGCCAACGAAGAGCCGGGCAACATCTACTCGCGCTTCACCAACCCGACCGTCACGATGTTCCAGTCGCGGCTCGCGGCGCTCGAGGGCGCCGAGGCCTGCGTGGCCACCGCCACCGGCATGGCCGCGGTTGCCACCACGGCATTCGGCCTGCTCAGGCAGGGCGACCACCTCATCGCGGCGCGCGGCGTGTTCGGCACTGTGGTGCCGCTCTTCGACCAGATCCTCGCCCGCTTTGGCGTGACGACCACGTGGGTGGACCTCACGGACCTGGGCGCCTGGAAGAAGGCGGTCACGAAGAACACGAAGCTCCTTTTCGCGGAGACGCCCTCCAATCCGGTCTGCGAAGTGGCGGACATCGCCGGGCTCGCGAAGATCGCGCACGACGCGGGCGCCATCCTCGCGATCGACAACTGCATGTGCTCGCCGGCACTGCAGCGGCCCATCGAGATGGGCGCGGATCTCGTCGTGCACTCCGCGACCAAGTACCTGGACGGGCAGGGCCGCGTGCTCGCGGGCGCGATCGCCGGCCGCAAGGACCTCGTCGCGGGGCCGCTCTTCAGCTTCGTGCGCACCGCCGGTCCCGCCATCTCGCCCTTCAACGCGTGGATCTGCCTGAAGGGCATGGAGACGCTCAGGATCCGCATGCAGGCCCAGTCGGCCAGCGCGCTCGCCCTCGCGCGCTGGCTCGAGGAGCAGCCGGCCGTGGAGCGCGTGCATTACCCGGGGCTCGAATCGCATCCGCAGCACGCGCTCGCCGCGCGCCAGCAATCGGCCGGCGGCGCGGTGCTCTCGTTCGTCGTGAAGGGCGGGCGCGAAGCGGCGTGGCGCGTGATCGACGCGACCCGGATGCTTTCCATCACCGCCAATTTCGGCGACGTGAAGACGACGATTTGCCATCCCGCGACCACCACGCACGGGCGCATCCCGCCCGCGGAGCGTGAGGCGTCGGGCATCGCCGAGGGGCTCGTCCGGCTCGGCGTGGGCCTCGAGGATCCCGAAGACATCAAGAACGACCTGAAGAAATCGCTCAATGCCTAGATCCGCACACGTTTTCCTGATGTGCCCGCCCGAATACTTCGACGTGGCGTACATCATCAACCCGTGGATGCACGGGAACCTGCGCAAGATCGACAACGCGGCCGCGAAGCTCCAGTGGCGCGCGCTCTACGACACGCTCACGGACCTGGCGACCGTGCGGCTCGTGCTGCCGCAGCCGGGCTCGCCCGACATGGTCTTCACGGCCAACGCGGGCCTCGTCAAGGACAAGCGCTTCGTCGTCTCGCGCTTCCGCTACCCCGAGCGCCAGTACGAGGAGCCGTACTTCGCCGACTGGTTCATGGACCGCGGCTACGACGTGTCGCTCATGCCCCGCGAGACGTTCTTCGAAGGCGCGGGCGACGCGCTCTTCGACCGCGGGCAGGATTGCCTGTGGATGGCGCACGGTCACCGCTCGCTGGAAGGCGCGCGCGACGTGCTGAAGAAGCGACTCGACCTCGACGTCGAAGTGCTGAAGCTCGTCGACAAGCGCTTCTACCACCTGGACACCTGTTTCTGCCCGCTCGAAGGCGGCGCCACGATCTACTATCCCCCGGCCTTCGACGAGCCCTCGCGAGCGCTGATCGAGAAGCGCATTCCCGCCGGGCACCGCATCGCCATCGACGAGCAGGACGCGCTCAACTTCGCCTGCAATGCGGTGAACGTCGATTCCAACGTGGTGGTGAACCAGGCTTCGCCCAAGTTCGTGAAGACGCTGGCCCGGCACGGCTTCCAGGTCATCCAGACGTCGCTTTCGGAATTCATGAAGGCAGGAGGATCCGCCAAATGCCTCACGCTGCGCCTCGACGAGCCCTAGCCCTCGTCTCGCTTCTCGCCTCGTGCGCGTGCCTCGCCGCATGGGGCGAGGGCATGTACAAGTGGGTCGACGAGAAGGGCGTGACCCACTACTCCGAATCCCCGCCGCCCGAAGGCACGGCGAGCAAGAAGCTCGAGGTGAAGGCGGGCGAAGGCAAGGAGGCGGACTGGCACAAGAAACTGCAGGACTACAACCAGCAGAAGCTCCTCAAGGAGCAGGCGGAGCGGCAGCAGGCGGCCAAGGAACAGGGCAACCGGCAGGCGCAGTGCAAGCGCGCGCAGGAGGCGCTCGATACCCTGAACAACTCGCGCCGCGTATACCACCTCGATGACAAGGGCCAGCGCGTCTACGTCGACGACGAGCAGCGGCAGAAGGAAATCGAGATGTGGCAGGAGCGCGCGAGATCCGCGTGCTAGAGGGCGCGGGGCGTGATCGCTTCGGGCGTCGCCTCGAGATAGCCGCCCTGCCCATACCAATCCGGTAGCACCCACCGCTCGCGGTCGCGCCCGCCCACGTGGTACGTGTGGTGCCCGGGGCGATGCGTGTGGCCGTGGATCATGACGTCGCAGCCGGAATCGGCGAAGGCCTTCACCACCGCGGCGTTCGCCACGTCCATGATCTGCATCGACTTGCCGCCCTTGGCGCCTTCGCTCCCGGCGCGCAGGCCCTCGGCCATCGCCACGCGCTCGGGGATGGGCTTGGCGAGCACGGCCCGCTGCCACGCCGGGTTGCGCACCTGCGTGCGGAAGGCCTGGTAGGCGGTGTCGTCGGTGCAGAGCGTGTCGCCGTGCAGGAGGACGGTCTTGCGCCCGTAGAGGTCGATGCGCGTGGGGTCGGGAATCAACTCGACGCCGGTGGACTTCGAGAACTCGTCCGCGACGAGGAAGTCGCGGTTGCCGTGCATGAACTTCACCGGCAGCGAGCGGGCCACGGGGGCGAGGAGCGCGGCCATGCGGCGCGGAAATTCGAGCGCCAGGCCGTCGTCGCCGATCCAGTATTCGAAGAGGTCGCCGAGGACGTACAGGGCATCGCTGCCCGGCACGGCCCCGGCGAGGAACTTCTCGAAACGCGCCGTGGCTTGCGGCCGCGACGCGTCCAGGTGCAGGTCCGAGATGAAAAGCGTGCGCCTCAGACGCACTCGGCCTTTTCGATCACCACCGGCGTGTTGGGGACGTCGCCCATGCCGCCCCGGTTGCCGGTCGGCACGGCCTTGATCTTGTCGACCGTGTCCATGCCCTCGACCACCTTGCCGAACACCGCGTAGCCGGGGTTGCCCTCGCCCGCGTAGTTGAGGAACGCGTTGTCCTTCACGTTGATGAAGAACTGCGAGGTGGCCGAGTCGCGCACGTTGGTACGCGCCATGGCGACCGTGTAGACGTCGTTCTTCAGGCCGTTGGTGGACTCGTTCTTGATCGGGGGATTGGTGGGCTTCTGCTGCATCTCCTTGGTGAAGCCGCCGCCCTGGATCATGAAGTTGCCGATGACGCGGTGGAACACCGTGCCGTTGTAGTGGCCCGACTCCACGTATTTCACGAAGTTGTCGGTGGAGATGGGCGCCTTCTCCTTGTTCAGCTCGATCACGATCGGGCCCATGGAGGTGGTGAGTTTCACTTTCATCGGAGCGTTCCCTTTGGCGGTGCAGGAGGAAGCCTGGCCGAAGGCGAGCGGCGCGGCGCAGGCGAGGATGAGCGAAGCGAGGATGACGCGGGAGCGTTGCATAGGTTTGTTTGACGCGGTGGTTGTGAAATCAGGAGCCGACGACGGCCTCGTGGACGATGCGCCACTGGCCGCCTTCGCGGGCCCAGAACTGGCGCTTGGAGGTGCGCTTCGACATGTTGTTGGAGCGGTAGTCCTGCTCGAAGCTCACCATCATGAGGTCCGGCGTGCCGGGGTATTCGAAGATGCTCACGTCGCGCAGGCCCACCTTGACCCACTTCTTGCCGGCGTTGACCTGGCGTTTCTTCGCGCTCCACGAGGCGTAGTCGCGGTTCTCGGAGCGGAAGTTGCGTGAGTAGTTGGCGAGGTAGCGCGGGGTGTCGAGGCTCTCCCAGTCGGACTTCCATCGCTCGAGCGCGGCGAGCACCGAGTCGCGCTCGGCCTGCCACTGCTCGGGGGGCTGCCACTGCACCACCTGGCCGATCACCACCGGCGTGCGCGTGACGTCCACGTAGCGGCGAAGGCGCGCGAGGTCCTCGTTGGTGAGCACGACGCAGCCGTCGGTGGCCCATGGCGGGCGCGCGTACGTCTCGGAGGGCGTGCCGTGCAGCCAGATGCCGTGCCCGTCGCGCCCGTTGATGCGGTCCCACTCGTTAGGGTAGTTGAGCGGGTAGGCGCCGGGGCCGTAGAAATCCGGGAGCTTGTCCTTCATCGGCAGCAGCGTGTACACGCCGATGGGCGTCTTCTGGTCGCCCTCGCGCTGCTTCTCGATGCCGTTCCTGCCCAGGCTGATGTAGAAATCGGTCACGTACCGCGGGCGGCCCAGGTCGTTCGCGAACACGAAGAGGCGGCTGCGCGAGGTGTCGATGAGGAGCGCATGCATCTGGTTGGGCGCCAGCTGCAGCAGGGGCGCGGGCAGGTAGGCCACGGGCGGGGCATCCAGGTAGCGCTTCACGCGCACGCGCGCCTCGTCCTGGAGCCCGGCCACGCTCTCGGGGCGCGCCGCGCTCGAGGCGAACGCCACGGGCTGGCCCGCGCTCGCCATCAGCAGGTCGCCCTTGATGAGGTAGCCCAGGCGGTAGTTCGGGTTGCGGGCGAGCATGTGGTCGACTTCGCTCATCGCCTGCTTGAGGCCCTGCTCGCGAAGGCTCGTGAACGCGCGCACCAGCGCGCCTTCGACCTCGTTGCTGAACACCGCGGTGGGCGCGGGAAGGCTGGGGCTGCCGTCCACGACGGCGCAGGCGGCGAGCGCGAAGCACAACAGCCCGGCGCGGCGCGCGGTTCGCACGCCTCGTCGGAAGGACATTCCTCGCGTCACCCGCCCACGCGCTCCTGCTTGATCAGCCAGCGGTCGCCCGCTCGCTGGAGCTTGAGCGTCTTGGTGGTGGTGTTCTTGAGGGTGTCGGACTTGTACGACTGCTTGAACGTGACGGTCGCCTCGTTCTCGGTCGATTTCACGTCGACGATCTTCACCGTGACCTCGATGCTCTTGGGCTTCTCGATGCGCTCGCCGCGTTCCTTCTCCCACGCGGCGCGCGTGAGCCCGTTGGGCACTTCGAAATCGACGGCGTAGTGCGAGAGGTAGCCCTGCAGGTCCTTGGCGCTCCAGTCCTTCGCCCAGCTCTCGACGCTCGCGACGATCTGCGCCTTGCGCTCGGCGCTCGCGCCGGAGGCGGCGGGCGCGGGAGCCGGGGCCGGCGACGGGGCGGCGCTCACCGGGGCGGGCGCGGCCTTCGGCTCGGCAGCGGGCGGCTGCGCCTTCGCCGGCTCGCTCTTCGCGGGAGCGGGCGCCGGTGCGGGCGCAGGGGCAGGAGCCGGCGCGGGCTGCGCGGGTACCGTGGCCGTCTTCGGCGCGGAGGCCGCGGCGGCGAGCTTCTGCGAGCTGAAGATCTCCTTGATCATCGAGAGCTTCACTTGCGCCGTCGTGTTCGTCTTGTCGAGCTGGAGCGCGCGGTCGTAGGCGCGGCTTGCGAGCTGCGCGTAGATGTCGCCCAGGTTCTCGTGCGCCGTGGCGTACGAGGGATGCGTGTGGATGGCGAGCTCGAGCGCCGCCTTCGCCTTGTCGTAGTTGCCCTGCGAGGCATAGAGCACGGCGAGGTTGTTGTACGGCTCGGGCAGCTCCGGGAAATCCTCCGTGAGGCCGGTGAAGACCTGGATCGCCTCGGGGATGCGTTTCTGCTCGGTGAGCACGAGCCCCTTCAGGAAACGGCCCTGCGGGTCGCGCGGGTTCGTCTTGAGGTAGGCCTCCACCTTGTCGAGGGCCGGCTGCATCTTGCCCGTCTGGTAGAGCTTCTGCGCATCGCGCAGGTCGTCCGCCGGTGCGGACCATGCGATCGGGCTTAGCCCGAGGGACGCCGCAAGCAGCATCGCGGCGAGCGGTCCACGCAGCGGATTTCGGTGAAGCATCGTGCTATAATTGATTGAATTTAATAAGAAACAGTATTCTACCCGCCTTCTGGGCCCTTCACAATCTCACGGGCCGGCGGCCCCGGTTCCTTCCATGGCCCTGCAGATCCACAACACGCTCACCCGCAAGAAGGAACCCTTCGTTCCGCGCGTGGCCGGCAAGGTCTCGCTCTACGTCTGCGGTCCCACGGTATACGACTATTTCCATGTCGGGAATGCGCGCACGTTCACCACGTTCGACATGGTGGTGCGGTGGCTGCGCTCCACGGGCTACGACGTGCGCTACGTGCGCAACATCACCGACATCGACGACAAGATCATGGAGCGCGCGCGGGCGAACAACGAGCCCATCGAGGCGCTCACGCAGCGCATGGTGGACGCGTTCATCGAGGACACCGCGCGCCTGGGCCTCGTGCGCCCCGACGTGGAGCCGCGCGCCACGCGCTACGTGCAGCCGATGCTCGACCTGATCGGCACGCTCGAGAAGCGCGGCCACGCCTACCGCGGCGCGAACGGCGACGTCTTCTACGCGGTGAGGAGCTTTCCCACGTACGGCAAGCTCTCGCGGCGCAACCTGGACGAGCTGCGCGCCGGCGAGCGCGTGGCGGTGGAAGCGGCCAAGCACGATCCGCTCGACTTCGTGCTGTGGAAGGCCGCGAAGCCCGGCGAGCCGCGCTGGGCCTCGGATTTCGGCGACGGGCGCCCGGGCTGGCACATCGAGTGCTCCGCCATGGCGTGCCGCGAGCTGGGCGAATCCATCGACATCCACGGCGGCGGGTGGGACCTGCAGTTCCCGCACCACGAGAACGAGATCGCGCAGAGCGAAGGCGCGACCGGCAAGCCGTTCGCGGCCACGTGGATGCACGCCGCGTTCCTCAATTTCGACCAGGAGAAGATGTCCAAGTCGCTGGGCAACTTCTTCACCACGCGCGAAGTCCTCGACAAGCTGGATGCCGTGCAGGGCCCCGAGACGCTGCGCTACTTCTTCCTGCGCGGGCACTACCGCAGCGAGGTGAACTACACGTGGGAGACGCTGCAGGACGCGGGCAACGCGCTGCGCGGCCTCTACACGGCGCTTCGCGAGGTGCCGGCCGCGCCGCTCGCCGCGATCGACTGGGACGAGCCCCACGCGGCGCGCTTCCGCGCGGCGATGGACGACGACTTCGACACGCCGATCGCGTTCGCCGCGCTGCACGAGCTGCGCGCCGAGGTGAACCGCGCGAAGTCCCCGCAGCTCGCCGCGCTCCTGCGCGCGCTGGGCGGCACGGTGGGCCTGCTGCAAACGGACCCCGTGCAGTTCCTGCAGGGCGCGATGCAGGTGGACGTGGATTCCCTGCTCGCCGAGCGGCGCGCGGCGAAGAAGGCGAAGGACTACGCGCGCGCCGACGAGATCCGCAGGCAGGTCGAGGCGATGGGCATCGCCATCGAGGACAAGCCCGACGGCTCTACCGCCTGGCGGAAGAGATAGCCGTCACCCCCGCGCAGGCCCCAGGACTCCGAATTCCACCGGCGTCTTCACGTAGAAGACCTTCAGGTTCTCCGCGCGAAGGCGCTCGAAGAGCCTCTCGGTTTCCTCCTCGCTCGCGGCCATCACCACCTCGACCGGCTGGTCCGAGTGCTCGAAGAAGTGCGCCGAGTGCACGCGCCCGTGCCGGCCGAATCCTTCCGATCCGGCGATCGAGGTCGCGCCGCGAAGCCCCATCTCCCGTGCGAGGTTGAGGAGCCACTCGGACACGGGCTTTCCTTTGTGCCGGTGCGCCTGGACGGTGAGGAAGCTGATCTGGTAGCCGTTCATGCCACGCTCATCCCGCATCGCCCGGGGTGCTCGCGAGACGGGCGCTCTTGGCCGCCTCGGACTTGCGGATGTGGTGGTGCGGCAGGAAGAAGGCGTTCGCGATGAGCGTGGGCACCACGGCGCTGCCGACCACGGCCGCCACCAGCGCCGAATACTGCCCCTGGTCGATCACGTGGTGGGACAGGCCGAAGAGCGAAGAGATGGTGCCGAAGGTGAGGCCGGTGGACATGAGCAGCGTAGTGTAGGCCGCGTCGCGCTTCTGCGCCCGGTGGGTGAGCGCCACCGGGTAGACGCCGATGATCTTGGTCACCATCTTCGTGCCCAGCATGAGGAAGAAGGCGAGCGGGGCGGCCACCAGCGCCGGAACGGACACGAACGAGCCCGCGCGGATGAAGTAGAACGGCGTGAGCAGCCCGAACGTGAGCGTGCGAAGGCGCCGGACCAGCGAGTGGTCCTTGCCCACGGTGCCGGCGAGCGCCATGCCGATCACGTAGGCGGGCAGCACGGCCTCGCTGTCGGCCCAGGTGGCGAGCGCGCCCATGCCGAGGAGCGCGAGGAGCAGGAACTTCGCTTCCATCTCCGAGGGCCGCCCGCCGTACTTGCGAAAGAATCGCGGCGTGAGCCAGGGCAGGATGATGAACGCGGGGATGCAGACTCCGACGAAGACCAGGGTTCGCATCGTGAAGGGCGCGAAGAGGAAGCCCAGCGCGAGCACCGTGGCGAGGTCCGTGATGAAGCAGGCGGCGAGCACGGTCTTGCCGTAGTCGGTGGTGTTGAGCCCGAACTCCAGCATCACCGCGTAGACCACCGCGACCGAGGTGGTCGACATCGCCACGCCCGCGAGCCAGCTCGCGTCCACGCCCCAGCCCAGCACGAAGCGCGCGGCCGCCGCGCAGCCCAGGAAGGGCGCGAGGAAGCTCACGAAGCCCACGGCCCACGCCTCCTTCCAGTTGCGCCGGAAGACCACCGGGTCGAGCTCGGCGCCCGCGAGGAACGTGAGGACGATGGCCCCGAGCCCGGAGAGGAACTTGAGCCAGGAAGTATCCGCCGCGGGAAGCGCCGCCCCGATCGCCACGCCGATCAGCAGCTGCGCGATGGTGCCGACCACGATTTCCGAAAGGGCCGTCGCGATGCGCAGGTGGATCGACACCAGCGTGGCCACCAGCGCCAATCCCAGCCAGAGGGCCGCTTGTGCCCAGATTTCAGTCATGTCCTCTCCTCCGCGACCAGTGGATCCGCATGCGGCACGAGAGGAGGCAATCGCAATGCCTGCATCCCCCGAAGCCGGGAAAACGCAGGCATCATCAGCCCAGGGGGCGGTTTTTCAAGGGAGGAATGCCATCTCCCTTCGGCAATGCTACATCACCGCACGAACTTCTGGTCCTTCGAGATGATCGTGAGGTCCACGTAGCGCGAGCCCCGGTGGTCCTCGGGGCTGTAGTAGATCTTGAAGCCCCCCACGTCGTAGGGCTCCATGGTCTCCAGGGCGCGGATGAGGTTGTCACGGGTGAGGTTCTTGCCGGCGCGGCGGATCCCTTCGACCATCACCTTGGCCGAGATGAAGCCCTCGAGGCTGGAATAGTTGGGCTCGGATTTGCCGTCGGCCTTGAGGAGCCGGGTGTACTCGCGCACCACCGGGATCGACTCGTCCCACGGGAACGGCACCACCTGCGAGATCTGCACGCCGCGGCCGTCGCCCTCCAGCTCCTTGGCGAGCGCCTTGCTGCCCACGAAGGAGACGTTCCAGAACGAGGGCGACATGCCGGCGCGCTTCATCGCCTTGATGAAGGCGGCGCACGACTTGTAGGCGCTGATCATCACGATCGCCTGGGGCTGCACCTTGGCCATGTCCTGCACGGCCTTGTTGACCTCGACGGTGTTGCGCTCGACGGTGGCGAGCCCCGTCACCTGCATGTTGCGCTTCTTGAGCGCGCGGTTCACGCCCTCGAGGCCCGCCTTGCCGTACGCGTCGTTCTGGTAGAAGACCGCGATCTTGTCGATGCCCATCGACGTGAGGTGCTGCACGATCTGCTCGGTCTCGTCGTAGTAGCTCGCCCGCACGTTGAAGACGTAGCGGATCACCGGGTCGCGCAGCGATTCCGCGCCGGTGAAGGCGGCCACCAGCGGCACGCGCGATTCGACGATGATGGGCTTGGCGGCGTTGAAGGTCGGCGTGCCCACGTAGCCGAAGAGGGCGAAGACCTTGTCCTCGTTGATCAGCTGCTTCGTCGCCGCGGCCGCGTTGTCGGGCTCGTAGCGGTCGTCCAGCGACTTCAGCACGATCCTGCGGCCGTTCACGCCGCCCTGGGCGTTCACGTAGTTGAAGTAGGCGAGGGCGCCGGCGCGCATCTCGATGCCCAGGTCCTGCGCGGGGCCGGTGAAGACCGCGGATTGGCCCAGGACGATCTGGCTGTCGGTGACGCCCGTCTCGGCGGCCGCGCCCAGGGCCGCGCCCAGCGCGAGAGCGGCCAGGATGTTGCGAACCATGCACTCCCCCTCTAGTTGTCACCTCTTGGTGACAACATCATAGCGCCGGTGCGGCGGATATTGGTTGGTTGTTACCGTTGCAACCAGCTAGCCGGCAAAGAACTCCCGGACCTTGTCCATGAAGCTCTTGGCGCGCGGGTTGTGGCGGGTCGCGTCCTTGCGGTTGATCTCCTCCAGCTCGCGCAGGAGCTCCTTCTGCCGCTCGGTGAGGCGCACCGGGGTCTCCACCACCACCTCGCAGAGCAGGTCGCCCGGGTAGGTCGAGCGCACGCCCTTGATGCCTTTGCCGCGCAGGCGAAAGACCTGGCCGGACTGGGTCTCGGGCGGCACCTTGATCTTGGCCGAGCCGTCGAGGGTCGGGATCTCGATCTCGCCGCCCAGGGCCGCCTGGGTGAAGCTCACCGGCATCTCGCAGTGCAGGTCGTCGCCGTCGCGCTGGAAGACGCCGTGCGCCTTCAGGTGGATCACGACGTAGAGGTCGCCCGGCGGGCCGCCGTTCACGCCGGCCTCGCCCTCGCCCGAGAGGCGGATGCGGTCGCCCTCGTCCACGCCCGTGGGGATCTTCACCGCCAGCGTCTTGTGGCGCTTCACGCGCCCCGCGCCGCGGCAGGTGGCGCACGGGTCGCTCACCATCTTGCCGGTGCCGTGGCAGGTGGGGCAGGTCTGCTGGATCGAGAAGAAGCCCTGCGAGAGGCGCACGGTGCCCGAGCCATGGCAGGTTTCGCACGTCTTCGGATGGGTGCCCGGCTTTGCCCCCGAGCCCTTGCACACCTCGCAGGTGTCCATGGTCGGGATGCGGATCTTGGTCTCGGTGCCCCGCGCGGCCTGCTCGAGCGAGATCTCGAGGTTGTAGCGCAGGTCGGCGCCGCGGAAGACGGAAGCGCGCCCGCGGCCCTGGTTGCCGCCGAAGATGTCGCTGAAGATGTCGCCGAAGGCCTCCGCGAAGCCGCCGAATCCCGCGGCTTCCGCGCCGCCCATGCCCATCTGCGGGTTCACGCCCGCGTGCCCGTAGGCGTCGTAGGCGCGGCGCTTCTCCGCGTGGGTGAGGATCTCGTAGGCCTCCTTGGCCTCCTTGAATTTCTCCTCGGCTTCCTTGCTGTCCGGATTGCGGTCCGGGTGGTGCTTCATGGCGAGCTTGCGGTACGCCTTCTTGATCTCCTCTTCGGAGGCGTCCCGGTTCAGGCCGAGCACTTCGTAGTAGTCGCGCTTCTTTGCCATTCTCTTGTTATGGACATGCTCGGGGCGTTGAGCGGCGATTGTGTCGTCCGCTCAAACGGCCGCCCCGATGCACGCAACGTCCCCTATGCTGACTTCTTGTCCTTGACTTCGGTGTACTCGGCGTCCACGACGTTGCCTTCCTCCTGCTTCGCCTCGCCCTGCGAGGCGCCGCCCGCCTGAGCGCCCGCGGCCTGCGCTCCGGCGGAGGCGCCCTGCGCGTTCTTCGCCTGCGCATCCGCGTAGATCTTCTCGCCCAGCTTCTGCGAGGCCGTCGCGAGGGCCTGCACCTTCGCGTCGATGGTGGCCTTGTCGCCGGTCTTCGTCACGGCTTCGAGGTCCTTGATGGCCGCCTCGATCTTCTCCTTCTCGGAGGCGTCGATCTTGTCGCCGTACTCGCCGAGCGACTTCTTCACCGAGTGCGCGAGCGCCTCGGCCTGGTTGCGCGCCTGCACGAGCTCGAGCGCCTTCTTGTCCTCGTCGGCGTGCGCCTCGGCGTCCTTCACCATCTGCTGGATCTCCTGCTCCGACAGGCCCGAGCTCGCCTTGATGGTGATCTTGTTCTCCTTGCCCGTGGCCTTGTCCTTGGCGTTCACGTGCAGGATGCCGTTGGCGTCGATGTCGAACGTGACCTCGATCTGCGGCATGCCGCGCGGGGCGGGCGGGATGCCCTCGAGGTTGAACTGGCCCAGGCTCTTGTTGCCCGAGGCCATGTCGCGCTCGCCCTGCAGCACGTGGATCGTGACCGCGCCCTGGTTGTCGTCGGCGGTGGAGAACACCTGCTGCGCCTTGGTCGGGATCGTGGTGTTCTTCTGGATGAGCTTGGTCATCACGCCGCCGAGGGTCTCGATGCCCAGCGAAAGCGGCGTCACGTCCAGCAGCAGCACGTCCTTCACGTCGCCCTGCAGCACGCCGCCCTGGATCGCGGCGCCCACGGCGACCGCCTCGTCAGGGTTCACGTCCTTGCGCGGCTCCTTGGCGAAGAACTCCTTCACCTTTTCCTGGACCTTCGGCATGCGCGTCATGCCGCCCACCAGGATCACGTCGCCGATGTCGCCCACGGACACGCCCGCGTCCTTGATGGCGATGCGGCAGGGCGCGATGGTCTTCTCGATCAGGTCGTCCACCAGCGCCTCGAACTTGGCGCGCGTGAGCTTCATCGTGAGGTGCTTCGGGCCCGACGCGTCCGCCGTGATGTAGGGCAGGTTGATGTCGGTGCTCTGCGAGCTCGAGAGCTCGATCTTCGCCTTCTCGGCCGATTCCTTCAGGCGCTGCAGCGCGAGGACGTCCTTGGAGAGGTCCACGCCCTGGTCCTTCTTGAACTCGGCCACGATGTACTCGATCAGGCGCTGGTCGAAGTCCTCGCCGCCCAGGAACGTGTCGCCGTTGGTGGAGAGCACCTCGAACTGGTGCTCGCCCTCGACGGCCGCGATCTCGATGATCGAGATGTCGAACGTGCCGCCGCCCAGGTCGTAGACCGCGATCTTGCGGTCGCCTTCCTTCTTGTCGAGGCCGAACGCCAGCGCGGCCGCGGTGGGCTCGTTGATGATGCGCTTCACCTCGAGGCCGGCGATGCGGCCCGCGTCCTTGGTGGCCTGGCGCTGGGAGTCGTTGAAGTAGGCCGGGACCGTGATGACCGCTTCGGTCACCGGCTCGCCGAGGTAGTCCTCGGCGGTCTTCTTCATCTTGCGCAGCACTTCCGCGGAAACCTGCTGCGGGGCGATCTTCTGGCCGCGCACCTCGACCCACGCGTCGCCGTTGTCGGCCTTCGTGATCGCGTAGGGCATGAGGCCGATGTCCTTCTTGACCTCGTTCTCCTCGAACTTGCGGCCGATGAGGCGCTTCACCGCGAAGATGGTGTTCTTCGCGTTGGTGACCGCCTGGCGCTTGGCCGGGGCGCCCACGAGGATCTCGCCGCTATCCGTGTATGCGACCACCGAAGGCGTGGTGCGCGCGCCTTCGCTGTTCTCGATGACCTTGGGCTTGCCGCCCTCCATGACCGCCACGCACGAGTTCGTGGTGCCGAGGTCGATTCCGATGATCTTTGCCATTTGGTATTCCCCTTCGGGCGATGTCTTTTGTCTTGGGACTCAGATCGGGCTATTTCCCGGGCGTTTCAAGGGCTTGGCCGTCCGATCGGGCCTTGGCCACGGTGACCAGCGCCGGGCGCAGCACGCGGTCGGACAGCAGGTAGCCTTTCTGCAGGACGGCCACTACGGTGTTGGGTTCCTGGTCGCTCTCCACCTGGCTGATGGCCTGGTGCCTGTGGGGATCGAATTTCTCCCCGGCGGGAACGATCTCGCGGATGTTGAATTTCTCGAACACGGAGTCCAGCTGCCGGGCGGTGAGCTCCACGCCCTCCTTGAACGACTCGATGGAGGTGTTCTCGACGGTCAGCGCCGCGTCCAGGCTGTCCTTCACGGCGAGCAGCGCGCCCGCGAAGCCCTCGATGCCGAAGCGGTGGGCCTTGGCCACGTCTTCCTGGCCGCGGCGCCGCACGTTATCCGTTTCAGCCTTGGCACGCAGCCATTCGTCGCGGGTCCGGTCCACGTCGGCCAGGGCCGCGGCCAGGCGCGCCTCCAGGTCGGCCAGGCGCGGGTCCGCGCCTTCGCCACCCGGCGGCGGCTGCGGGGTGGCGCCCGGGGCGCCGCCCGAGAAATCTGCGTCAGTCACGGGAAAATTCCTCCGAAAAACAAATGCTTGCAATAACACATGGGGGCGCCTCGCGCCTTTTCAAGCGGCGCGCCCCGCGACTACCTGGCTTTCGGGAAGAGCAGCCAGCTGGTGAGCAGCGTGATCACGCTGTAGAGGATCGAGCCCAGCATCGCCGCCCAGAAGCCGTCCACGGTGAAGCCGTGCACCACCTCGGCCACCAGCCAGAACATGAGCGCGTTGATCACGAAGAGGAAAAGGCCCAGCGTGAGCAGCGTCACCGGCAGGGTGAGGATCACGAGGATCGGGCGCAGCACCGCGTTCACCAGGCCCAGCACCAGCGCGGCGATCAACGCGGCTCCGAAGCTCGTGACGTGCACGCCGGAGTACAGGTAGGCCACCAGCAGCAGCGCGGCGGCGTTGATGATCCATCGGGCGATAAGGGTGAGCATCAGATCCTCTCCAGGGCGATCGTCGTTAGCGCGGACATCCACGCGGGCGTGTCGTTCAGCGTCGGAATGTAATGGAACTCCTTGCCGCCCGCCGCGCGAAACCGGTCGCGCCCTTCCATGGCGATTTCCTCCAGCGACTCGAGGCAATCGGCGGGAAAGCCCGGGCAGATCACGTCCACGCGCCCGGTCTTCTCGCGTCCGAGCCCCTCGAGCGCCTCGGCGGTGTAGGGCTGCAGCCACTCCGCGGGCCCGAAGCGCGACTGGAAGGAGATGAGCGTGCGCTTGTCGTTCCAGCCCAGCTCGGTGGCGATCAGCTCGGCGCTGCGGCGGCATTGCTTCTCGTAGGGGTCGCCCGCCTCGACCACCGCGCGCGGCAGGCCGTGGAAGCTCATCAGCAGCCGGTCCGGGCGCCCGTGCTTCATCCAGTAGTCGTTCACGTTGCGCGCAACGGCCTTCACGTACGCCGGGTGGTCGTGGAAGTCCTCGAGCATGTCGAACCGCGGCGCGTTGGGGCGGGCGGCGAGCGCGCGGCGCACCGCTTCCTCGGTGCTCCTGGTCGTGCTCGCGGCGTACTGCGGATACATCGGCAGCACCACGATGCGCGAGCAGCCGCGCCCCAGGAGCTCGTCCAGGGCCGAAGCGATCGAAGGGTTGCCGTATCGCATCGCCGCGGCCACCGGCACGGGGCGCTTCAACTTTTCACCGAGGTAGCCGCGCAGCAGTTGCGCCTGCCGCGTGTGGTAGATGCGCAGCGGCGCGCCGTCGTCGCGCCAGATCGTGGCGTACTTCTTCGCGACCTTGCCGGGGCGCAACGGGAGGATCACGAAGTTCAGGATGAACCACCACGGCAGGCGCGGGATCTGCACCACGTACGGATCCCACAGGAACTCGCGCAGGTAGCGGCGCACCGCGGCCGGGGTGGGCTCGTCGGGCGTGCCGAGGTTCACCAGCAGGACGCCCACCGTGCTGCCCGCGTCGTGGGCGCGTCCCGCGGCGGCGTCGGCCATGGGTCAGTGCTGCGAGAGGGCCGAGGAGACCAGCCTCGCGGTGACGTCCACGATGGGGATCACGCGCTCGTAGGCCATGCGCGTGGGGCCGATCACGCCCACGGTCCCCACCACCTCGCCGTCCACCTCGTAGGGCGCGGTGACGATCGAGCATTCGTCGAGCGGCACGAGCTGGGATTCGCCCCCGATGAAGATCTTCACGCCGTCGGCGCGCTCGCTCACCTCGAGGATGTCGAGCAGCTGGGTCTTCCTCTCGAAGAGGTCGAACAGGCGCCGCAGCCGCTGCATGTCGTTGGAGATGTCGTCCACCTCGAGCAGGTTGCGCCCGCCCGAGATCACCACCTCGGCCGCCGGCTGGCGCAGCGCCTCGGTGCCGGTCTGGATCGCCGCCTGCATGAGCGCCGAGATGTCGTGGTGCAGCTCCATGAGCTCGCCGCGCACGCGCGTGCGCAGCTGGTCGAACTCGAGGCCCGTGTAGTGCTGGTTGATCTGGTTGGCGGCTTCCGTGAGCTGCGAGGGCGAGTAGGGGCGGTCGGTGATCAGCACGCGGTTCTGCACCTCGCCGTCGCTCGACACGATGATGAGCAGCACGCGCTTTTCCGACAGGCCGAAGAATTCCACGTGCCGCAGCACCACGCCGCGCCGGCGCGGCGCCACCACCACGCCCGCGAAGTGGGTGAGGTCCGAAAGCAGCTGCGAGGCCACCGCGACGACGCGGTGCGGGTCGTCCGGCATGAGCTGGTTCTCGATCTGCTGGCGCTCCATCTCCTCCATGGGACGCACCGTGAGCAGCGTATCCACGAAGAGCCGGTAGCCCTTGGGGGTGGGCACGCGGCCGGCCGAAGTGTGGGGGCTGGTGACGAACCCCATCTCCTCGAGGTCCGCCATCACGTTGCGGATGGTGGCGGGCGAGAGCTCCAGGGCGGATGCGCGCGAGAGGGCGCGCGATCCCACGGGCTGCCCTTCGGCGATGTAGCGCTCGACGAGGATCTTCAGCAGGCTCTGCGCGCGTTCGCTCAGCATGGACCGATTCTACAGAAAACGATTCATGATTTAATGGGCTCCATGCCCCCCGCATTCAAGACCGTGGCCGTGGTCGGCAAGAGCGATGCGGCGAGCCTCCCCGATGTCCTCGACCAGGTGGTGGGCGTGCTGCGCAAGCGCTCCGTGGCGATCGTCATGGATCCGCCCACCGCCGGCGCCTCGCGCGCCAAGCCGGACGCCGCCGTGGAGCTCGCCCAGCTGGGCGCGCGCGCCGACCTCGTGATCGTGGTGGGCGGCGACGGCACCCTCATCTCGTGCGCGCGGCTGATGGCCGAGCACGACGTCCCGCTGGTGGGCGTGAACCTGGGCCGCCTGGGCTTCCTCACGGACATTCCCGCCGACGCCCTGGAGGAGGGCATCTGCGCCGTGCTGGAGGGCGAGTTCACGGCCGAGCAGCGCACGATGCTCCAGGGCACGGTGCGCCGCGGCAGGAAGACCCTCATCTCGGCGCTCGCCTTCAACGACGTGGTGGTGAGCCGCGGCGCCATGGGCAGCATGATCGAGTTCGCGGTCACCGTGGACGGGGAGTTCATCTACTCGCTGCGCGCCGACGGCCTCATAGTCGCCACGCCCACGGGCTCCACCGCCTACGCGCTCTCCGCGGGCGGCCCGATCCTGCACCCGGCGCTGCAGGCGCTCGCCCTCGTCCCCATCTCGCCGCACACGCTCTCCAACCGGCCGATCGCCATCCGCAGCACTTCGAAGGTGGAGATCACGCTGGTGCGCGGGGTCGATGCGCGCGCCAATTTCGACGTGCAGGCGCATTCGCAGCTCGAGCCGGGCGATGTCGTGAGCGTCTGCGCGGCCCCGCACCCGGCCACCCTCCTGCATCCCAAGGGCTACCGCTACTTCTCGATGCTGCGCCGGAAGCTGCGCTGGAACGAGCGGACTTCGTAGGGCCCCCGGGATGCTGCGCGCGCTGGCCATCCGCGACTACGTGATCGTCGAGCGACTCGACCTCGAGCTCGCCTCGGGCTTCACCGCGCTCACGGGCGAGACGGGCGCGGGCAAGTCGATCCTCATCGACGCGCTGAACCTCGCCCTCGGCGACCGCGCGGAGGCCTCCGTGGTGCGCGCCGGCGCGCAACGCGCCGAGGTGAGCGCGGATTTCGACGTGCAGGGCGCCCCGGGCGTGCGCGAGTGGCTCGCGGCCCAGGACCTGGACGAAGCCGACGGCGCATGCCTCGTGCGCCGCACGGTGGATACCGGTGGGCGCTCGCGCGGGTTCGTGAACGGGCGCCCGGCCACGGCCGCGCAGCTTCGCGAGCTGGGCGAGATGCTCGTGGACATCCACGGCCAGCACGACCACCAGCTCCTGCTCAAGCGCGACCGCCAGCGCCTGCTGCTGGACGCCTTCGCCGGATGCGAGGGCGAGGCGCGCGAGGTGGCGTCGCGCCACGGCACGTGGCGCAAGCTCGCCGAGCAGCGGATCGCGCGCGAGCGCGCCCAGGCGAGCTCCGCGCGCGAGCGCGATCTCCTCGCCCACGAGATCCGCGACCTCGAAACGCTCGGCTTCGAGCCCGCGCAGTGGGAGGAGGAGCAGGCCGAGCACCGGCGCCTCGCCCACGCGCAGGAGCTGATCGAGACGGTCTCCGAGTGCGAGGAGTCGCTCGACGAATCCGAGGGCGCGGCGGGCGAGCGCCTCGCCTCGGCCGCCGCGCGGCTCGCCGAAGCGGCGGCGCTCGATCCCACGCTCGAGGAGGCGCGCCGCGACGTGGAAACCGCCGCCGCGCACGCCGCTGAGGCCGCGCAGCTGCTGCGCCGCTACCTGCAGCGCCTCGACGTGGATCCCGGGCGCTTCGCCGAGCTGGACGCCCGCATCAAGGCGGTCTTCGATTCCGCGCGCCGCTTCCGGGTCGAGCCGGCGGCGCTTCCCGCCGCGCTCGAGGAACGCCGCGCGCGCCTCGCGGAGCTGGGCGGCGAGGGCAGCCTCGAGGAGCTGAAGGCCTCGGAGGCCGCGGCCGAGCGTGCGTACCGCGAGGCGGCCGGCGTCCTCACGCAGGCGCGCCGCGCCGCGGCCAAGCGCCTCGCCGCCGAGGTCACGCGCACGATGCAGACGCTCGCGATGCCCGGCGGGCGCCTCGAGGTGGCGCTCGATCCGCTGGATGAACCGTCGGCCGGCGGCCTGGAATCGGTGGAGCTTCGCGTCGCCGCGCACGAAGGCCAGCCGCTCGGGGCGCTCGCGCGCGTGGCCTCCGGCGGCGAGCTCTCGCGCCTGTCGCTCGCGATCCAGGTGCTCCTCTCGGGGCAGGCCTCGGTTCCCACGCTCGTGTTCGACGAGGTGGATGCGGGCATCGGCGGCGGGGTGGCCGAGGTCGTCGGCCGCCTGCTGCAGGCGCTGGGCAAGCACCACCAGGTCCTCACGGTCACGCACCTGCCGCAGGTCGCGGTGCATGCCCGCTCGCAGCTGCGCGTGGCCAAGCAGGCCGGGCCGCGCGGGGCGTTCGCGAGCGTGGAGCCGCTCGAATCGGAAGAGCGCGTGGCCGAGGTCGCGCGCATGCTGGGCGGCCTCAAGATCACTGAGGCCACACGCCGCCACGCGGAGGAAATGTTGCAAAACGCGCGCGCTACGGGTACACCGCTACGAAAGGAGAAGGGCAGGGCGGCGGCGGGCCGGTCGTGACGCGGCCGTTTCGGAGGTAGGGGAGCATGGAGCTGGAGGCCGGGAAGACGGGGATCGTGCTGGCGGGCGGCGGGGCCCGCGCCGCCTATCAGGTGGGCGTGCTGAAGGCGATCCGCGAGATGCTCCCCGAGCCCAAGGTCAACCCGTTCCCCATCATCTGCGGCACGTCGGCCGGCGCCGTGAACGCGAGCGCGCTCGCCGTGCACGCCGACGACTTCTCGCTGGCGGTGGACAACCTGATCGCCGTCTGGAAGCACTTCGAGCCGCACCACGTGTACCGCTCGGACTTCGCGGGGGTCTTCGCCAACAGCGCGCGCTGGTTCGGCGGGTTCCTGTTCGGCGCCTTCCTCAAGAACCGCCGCATCTCGCTGCTCGACAACCGGCCCCTGGAAAGCCTGCTGGCGCGGCGCCTCGACTTCTCGCGCATCGAGGAGAACGTGAAGTCCGGCGCGCTCGATGCCGTGGCCATCACCTGCTCGGGATACACCTCCGGCCAGAGCTGCAGCTTCTTCGAGGGCAACGAGACCGTCGAGGAATGGCGGCGCTCCCAGCGCATCGGCATCCGCGGTCGCATCAAGGTCGAGCACCTGATGGCCTCGGCCGCGATCCCGTTCCTCTTCCCGCCGCACAAGATCAACCGCGAGTACTTCGGCGACGGCTCCATGCGCCAGATCGCGCCGGTAAGCCCGGCCCTGCACCTGGGCTCGGACCGCGTCATCGTGGTGGGCACGGCGCGCATCCGCAACGAGTCGCCCGAGCGCACGCGCGGGGACTATTACCCGACGCTCGCGCAGATCGCGGGCCACGTGCTCAACTCCATCTTCCTGGACAGCCTCGCGGTGGACCTGGAGCGCCTCGAGCGCATCAACAAGACCATCAGCTGCGTGGACCCGGCGACCCTGAAGAAGATGGGGCTTTCGCTGCACCACGTGGACGTGCTCGTGCTCACGCCCTCCGAGCCGCTCGACGGCATCGCCGTGAAGCACGTGCGCAACCTCCCCTGGACGATCCGCTTCCTGCTGCGCAGCGTGGGCGCCATGCGCCGCGGCGGCGCGAACCTCGCGAGCTACCTGCTCTTCGAGCGCGGCTACTGCGGCGAGCTGATCGACCTGGGCTACAACGACACCATCAAGCGCCGCGAGGAGGTGGAAGCCTTCATCGCCGGCGGCATGTCGCCCGTGCCGGGCGCGTATGCGCGCACCGTGAAGTTCATGGTGCCGCGTCCCACCGCCTAGATGGCGCGCCCCGCGCCCCATCGCCCGAGCGACTACCGCCACTCGCGCGTGATCACGACGCGCTGGATGGACAACGACGCGTACGGGCACTTGAACAACGTCGTCCATTACTCGCTCTTCGACACGGTGGTGAACGCGTGGCTGATCGAGCACGAGGCGCTCGACGTGGCGCGGGGCGAGGTGATCGGCCTGGTGGTCGAGACGGGCTGCCACTACTTCGCGGAGCTCACCTATCCGCACCCGGTGACCGCGGCGCTGCGCGTGGCGCACCTGGGCCGCTCGAGCGTGCGCTACGAGGTGGCGCTCTTCGGGCCGGGCGCCGATTCGGCGGCGGCCCAGGGCCACTTCATCCACGTGTACGTCGAGCGCGAGTCGCGCCGCCCGGTGGCGGCACTTCCCGCGAAGCTGCGCGCGGCGCTCGAGCCGCTCCTCATCACCCCACCCAAGGAGGCCACATGAAGGTTCGCAACGCGCTACTGCTGGCGGCCGCGATGGCTTGCGCGGCCGTCCTCGCCCAGGCGCCGGCCATCAAGCGCGTGATCCTGCAGCGCGGCGACGTCACCGCCGATCGCGAGGTGGTCCTCGGCCGCGCGGAGATCGAGGCGGGCGGCGCCACCGGCCGCCACACGCACTTCGGCCCGGAGACCGGCATGGTGCTCGAGGGCACCACGGTGCTCGAGATCGACGGCGAGCCGCCGAAGATCCTCAAGGCGGGCGACAGCTATTTCATTCCGGCCGGCGTGGTGCACAACGCGAAGGCCGAGGGCGGAACGGCGAAAGTGATCGCGACCTACGTGGTGGAGAAGGGCAAGCCGCTCGCCACCCCCGCGCCCTAGCGGCCGGGCAGCAGGATCGACGAGGAGCGCGGGGTTTCGCCCTGCGCGCCCGCCACGCGCGCGAGGAAGTTGCCGATCATCTCGACTTCTTCCGCGCACACCGCGTGCGGCATCGGGTAGGTGTGCCAATCGACCCGGTAGCCGCGCGCGACGAGCGCCTCGCGAGAGGCCTCGCCCAGTTGAAGGGGCACGACCGGGTCCTGGGTTCCGTGAGCCATGAGGATCGGCGTGGCCTTGTTGGCGGGCGATGCCTCGCGGTCCAGCGAGTCCTCGAGCGCGAGGTAGGTCGAGAGCGCGACGATGCCCGCGAGGCGCTCGCGGTGGCGCAGCCCCGCCTGGAGCGCGATCACGCCGCCCTGCGAAAAACCCGCCAGCACGATGCGCGCGGCCTCGACGCCGCGCGTGCGCTCGCGGTCGATGAACGCCTCGATCGAGCGCTGCGATTCGCGGATGCCGCCCTCGTCGGGCAGGCGGGCGATGTCGCTTTGCGCGATGTCGTACCAGGCGCGCATCACGTAGCCGTTGTTGATCGTCACGGGGCGCGTGGGCGCGTGCGGGAAGATGAAGCGCAGCGGCACGTCCGCCAGCTCCAGCTCGCGCACGATGGGCACGAAGTCCCAGCCGTCGGCGCCCAGGCCGTGCATCCAGATGACGGTGGCCACGGGGTCGGGTCCGGTGGCGAGCTCGATGTGCGGCAGCAGGCTCAACTTGCGCTCCTTGGCGCGCGGATCGCGGATTTCGGCCGGAAGGCCTTCACCACTTCCTCGCGGGTTTCGATGTAGGGGCCGCCGATCAGGTCGATGCAATAGGGCACGGCGGCGAAGATGCCCGGCACGAGCGGCTTGCCCTCGGGCGATTTCAATCCCTCGAGCGTCTCGCGGATGGACTTGGGCTGGCCGGGAAGGTTGAGGATCAGCGCGTGCCCGCGGATCACCGCCACTTGCCGGGAGAGGATCGCGGTCGGCACGAATTCCAGGCTGATGCGCCGCATCTGCTCGCCGAAGCCCGGCATCTCGCGGTCGGCGACCGCGAGGGTGGCTTCGGGCGTCACGTCGCGCGCCGCGGGCCCCGTGCCGCCCGTGGTGATCACGAGGTGGCAGCCGCGCTGGTCCACCAGCTCGCGAAGCGCTTCCTCGATGCGCGGCCGCTCGTCGGGGACGAGGCGCTTCTCGAATTCGAGCGGGTTCACGAGCGCGCGGCCGAGCCACTCCTCGAGCGCGGGAATGCCCTCGTCGCGATAGACGCCCTGGGAGGCGCGGTCGCTCGCCGAGACGAGCCCCACGCGCAGGGGATCGTGGCCGTTCATGGTTGGCGCCTCGCGTGTTCCTGCACGATCGCGTTCACCACGTGGAAGAGCTCGCGGAAGCTGCGCACCGCGCGCTTCGCGCCGTTCGCTTCTTCCTTGCGCGCGGCTTCGATGAGCGCGCGCAGGCGGTCCGGATCGGCATCGGGATGTTCGTGCACGAAGCGCTCCAGGGCCGCGGGATCGTCGATGAGGTCGCGTCGCCACTGCTCGGCCACGTGGAAGAGGGCGACGTGGCGCTTGGTGGGCGCCTCCATCCGCGCGATCTGGTCGGCGATGGGCTCGGCGTCGATGTCGCGCATGACGCGGCCGATGTATTGCACCTGGCGGCGCACGGCCTCGTGCTTGGTCATTCGCTTGCAGTCGAGCACGGCCTCGCGCAAGGCCTCGGGCATCTCGACGCGCGCGAGCTGGTCGGGGGAGAGCTTCACGAGCGCGGCGCCCAGGTCCTGCAGGTCCTTCATCTGGCGCTTGCGCCGCGTCTTGCTGATAAAATCGTCTTCATCCATCGCGCCTCGAAGTTTAGTGCCTTTCGGCGCGCCTTGTGCCGCCTCCATGCCCGACCATCCCGTCTCCTCCCTTCCGCTCGACCGCCAGGCAATGGCCGAGGTCGCGCTGCGCGCGCTCGAGGCGGCCACGCGCCGCGGCGCGAGCGACGCGGAGGTCGAAGTGTCCGCCGCGGTGGGGCAATCGGTCACCGTGCGCCGCGGCGAGGTGGAGACCGTGGAATACAACCGCGACAAGGGCATGGGCATCACGGTGTACTTCGGCAAGCGGCGCGGCAACGCGAACACTTCGGACCTCTCGCGCGACGGCGTGGAGCTCACGGTCGAGGCGGCGTGCGCGATCGCGCGCCACACCGCCCCCGACGAGGCCGCCGGGCTTCCCGATCCCATCCGCCTCTACCGCGGCGAGCCGCCGGACCTGGACCTCTTCCATCCCTGGGGCCTCGACGTGGAAGAGGCCATCGAGGTCGCGCGCCGCACGGAGGCGGCGGCGCTCGCGGTGGACCGGCGCATCACCAATTCGGAGGGCGGCACCGTCTCCGCGTACGACACGGATTTCGTCCTCGCCAACACGCGCGGCTTCCTGTCGGGCTTCGCGAGCTCCAAGTCGAGCATCGGCTGCGGCGTGGTGGCCGAGGACCGCGGCGGCATGCAGCGCGACTACTGGTACACCACGCATCGCGATCCCACGCGGCTCGAAGCCGCGGAGGCGGTGGGGCGCACGGCGGGCCAACGGGCGGTGCGGCGCCTGGGCGGGCGCAGGCTCGCCACCATGGAAGTGCCGGTGATCTTCGATTCGAACATCGCATCGAGCCTCATCGGGCACTTCGTGTCCGCCGCCTCGGGCTCGAGCCTCTACCGTCATTCCTCCTTCCTCCACGGCAAGCTGGGCGAGCCCGTGTTCGCGCCGAACGTGGAGATCCTCGAGGATCCCTTCCTGCGCGGCGAGTTCGCGAGCAGCTTCTACGACGCCGAGGGCGTGGCTACCGCGCGGCGCAACGTCGTGGAAGGCGGCGTGCTGAAGGGCTGGTTCCTCTCCTCGCACTCGGCGCGCAAGCTCGGCCTCGAGACCACCGGCAACGCGGGCGGCAACCACAACCTGCTCGTCAAGCCGGGGGAGCTCGATCTCGCGGGGCTGTTGAAGGCCATGGGCCGCGGATTCCTCGTGACGGAGCTCATGGGCCAGGGCGTGAACGCGGTGACGGGCGACTACTCGCGCGGCGCGGCGGGTTTCTGGGTCGAGGGCGGCGAGATCCGCTACCCGGTGGAGGAGGTCACCATCGCCGGCAACCTGCTCGCGATGTTCGCCGGCATCCGCGCCGTGGGCAACGACGTCGCGGTGCGCGGCTCGCGGCAATGCGGCTCGATCCTGCTGGAGAGGATGACCGTCGCCGGCGACTGATCCGGCCCCTCCGTGGTAGGCTTGCGCGGTTCTTTCACGACCACAAAACCCAGGAGGGAAGGGCAATGGAACGCAGGAAATTCATCGCCGGGACGGGGATGGCAGGCATCCTCGCCGCCGGTTCGGCGCCGGCCTTCGCGCAAGGCGCGCCCGAAGTCCACTGGCGGCTCGCCTCGAGCTTCCCGAAATCGCTCGACACGATCTACGGCGCGGCGGAAGTCATGTCCAAGCGCGTCGCCGCGTGCACGGGCGGCAAGTTCCAGATCCAGGTGTTCGCCGCGGGCGAGATCGTGCCCGCGTTCGGCGTCGTGGACGCCGTCCAGAACGGCACGGTGCAGGCCGCCCACACGGCCCCGTACTACTTCTGGGGCAAGGACGCGGCCTTCGCGCTGGACACGGCGATCCCCTTCAGCCTCAACGCACGCCAGACCAACGCCTGGCAGGAATTCGGCGGCGGCAACGAGCTGTTCGAGGAGTTCTACAAGGCCTACAACATCAAGCGCATCGCGGCGGGCAACACGGGGGCGCAGATGGGCGGCTGGTTCCGCAAGGAGATCAAGACCCCGGCCGACTGGAAGGGCCTCAAGTTCCGCATCGGCGGCTTCGCCGGCAAGGTGATCGAGAAGATGGGCGGCGTGCCGCAGCTGCTGCCCGGCGGCGACATCTATCCCGCCCTCGAGAAGGGCACCATCGACGCGGCCGAGTGGGTCGGCCCGTACGACGACGAGAAGCTCGGCTTCAACAAGATCGCCAAGTACTACTACTACCCGGGCTGGTGGGAGGGCGGGCCGCAGCTCGTGTGCTACTTCAACATCGGCGAGTGGAACAAGCTCCCCAAGGAGTACCAGAGCATCGTCGAGGCCGCCTGCGCGGAAGCCAATACCTGGATGCTCGCCAAGTACGACGCGGTGAACCCGGCTGCGCTGAAGCGCCTGGTGGCCGGCGGCACGCAGCTGCGCCCCTTCCCGAAGGACGTGATGATCGCTTCCTACAAGGCGGCGCTCGAGGTCTACAAGGAGACCGAGGAGAAGAGCCCGGCCTTCAAGAAGATCTACGACAGCATGGTCAAGTTCCGCGAGGACCAGCTGCTGTGGTTCCGCGTGGCCGAGAAGGGCTACGACGACTTCATGCACACGATCCAGACCATCAAGTGACGTTTGTCATCCCCGCGCAGGCGGGGATCCAGACAGAGGCCCGCTCCGGCGGGCCTTCTCATTTCTCCGGCGCCTGCTCCTCGTCGCGCTGCTCGAGCATCCGGCGCAACGCATCCTCGTCGCCCTTCGCCGGTGCGTCCGTGGCCGCCGGCGCCGGGTCGCGCCAGAGCATCGCGGGGAATGCCGCTACCAGCGCCAGCACCGCGAGCTGTGCCGCCACGAAGGGCAGCAGCGCGCGCGCAAGCGCCCGTGTGCCTACCGCGGAGCCGATGCGGGAGCGCGCCATCATCACCGCGTAGCCGAACGGCGGGATGACGAAGCTCGCCTGCAGGATGAGGAGCACCAGCACCGCGACCCAGGGCGCGTCCGGCACGCGTGCGAGGAGCGCCGGGGCCACCAGCGGCACCACGACGAAGATCATCTCGAAGGCGTCCAGCACGAGGGCGCAGAGCGCGATCGTGGCGAGCCCCGTCCCGAGCGCGGCGGCGGCGCTGCCGGTCGAGGCGAACACGCCGGCGAGCCAGCGGTCGGTGCCGAAGGCGCGCTGCACGAGGGTGAACACGGTGGCCGCGACGAGGAGTGCGAAGAGCGAGCCGCTGAGGGCGAGCGTCTCGCGCAGCACCGTGCCCAGCACGCCGCCACGCAGCGCGCCCGTGGCGAGCGCGTGGATCGCGAGGGCGAGGCCGCCGGCGGCCGCGGCCTCGACGGCATAGAGGTAGCCGAGCGCGACGCCGGCGAGCAGTCCCACGATCAGCGCCGCCGCCGCGATCGCCGTGATCCATTCGACCCGCGCCGGCGGGGTCGCCCGTTCCTCGCGCGGCGTCCGGCGCGATTGCCACGCGGTGATCGCGATGCACAGCAGGAGGAAGACCGCCGCGGGCACGAGGGCGGCGTGGAACACGTCCTGCGTGTTGAGGATGCGGCCCGCGAAGGCGCCGGTGTGGGAAGCCTCGGTGTGGGCGCGCATCATCGCATCGCCCAGCAGGATCAGCACGAGCGACGGCGGGACCACGACGCCCAGCGTGCTCGCCACGCAGACGAGCGCCACGTTGCGTTCCTCGGCCATGCCCTCGGCCGCGAGCCGCGGGTGCAGCGTGCGCGAGAGCATCGCGACGCTCGCGCCCACGCTGCCGCTCATGGGCGCGAGGAGCACGGCGAGCGCGATGCCGGCGAGCGGCACCGCCCGTCCGGTGGACCGCAGCGCCGCGCGCGCCGCGCGAAAGAGCGTGTCGGCGAGCGGCGTCCGGTTGATCAGCACGCCCATCAGCACGTAGAGGGGCAGGGCCTGCAGCAGGTCGTTCTCGAGCAGCCCGACGATGCGCCCCGGGATGGCGGCGAAGAGCGAGGCATCGAGCGCGCCGGCCGCGATGCCGCCGGCGGTGAAGGCGAGCGAGACGCCCACCAGCACGATCCACGCGGGCAGCCCCGTCGCCAACATCGCGAGCCCGACGGCGGCAAGCATCCAGAGCCCGCCGGTTTCCATCAGGGCCGGGGCGCCTGGCGCGGCGCGAACGCGTCGAGGAGGGCCTGGGCGAGGACGAGCGCGGCGAGCACGAACGCCGCCACGCGGACCAGGAAGTAGCCGGGGTTGAAGGTCTCGGGAAAGCGCTCGAGCTGGAGGATCGATTGCCAGGTGAGCGGGCCCGCCGCATAGAGCGTGTACGCCGAGGCGGGGGCGGCGATGAGGAGCGCCGATGCGCGCGTGAGAATGCCGCGCCAGCGCGGCGAATACCGGTGGGCCACCAGGTCCGCGGCCAGGTGCACCTTCCCGCGGGTGGCCGCGGTCACCGCGACCGCGGCATAGAGGGCGAAGAGGACCTGCCCGAGGTCGTTCGCCTGGCGCGAGCCCGCCTGCACGACTTCACGCAGGGGCCATTGCACGAAGAGCAGGAATGCCAGCGGAAGAACCAGCACCGCGGCGCCCGAGACCGCCGCGGCGACGCAGCGATCGAGCACGCGCATGGCGCTACTTCCCGCCCCGCAGCGCCTTCTCGATGTCCTCGGCGGCCTTGTCTTCGGGGGACTTGGCCGGCGCCGGCTTCGCGGGCGCGGGCTTGGACCCGGGCGTGGCAGCCCCCCCGAGCTCCTTCTGGAGGTCGTTGATCTCGGCGGGGGTTTCGTCGCTGGGCTGGTCCTCGGGGATCTCGATCTTCACCTTGTTGATGTCGATCGTGGGCTGCCCCGACTTGTAGACGAGCGACATCTGCGGGAAGACGATGAGCAGCGCGACCATCACGAGCTGGATCACCACGAAGGGGATCGCCCCCCAGTAGATCTGGACGGTCGTCACGCCCTCGGTCACCTTCTTGGTCAGCCGGTCCACGTACGGGTGCGCGGGCGCCACGCTCCTCAGGTAGAAGAGCGCGAAGCCGAAGGGCGGGTGCATGAACGAGGTCTGCATGTTCACGCCCAGCAGCACGCCGAACCAGATGAGGTCGATGCCCAGCTTCTCGGCCGCGGGCCCCAGCAGCGGCACCACGATGAACGAGAGCTCGAAGAAGTCGAGGAAGAACGCGAGCACGAAGACGAGCAGGTTCACCACGATGAGGAAGCCCAGCTGCCCGCCCGGCAGGCTGGTGAGCAGGTGCTCGACCCACACGTGGCCGTTCACGCCGTAGAACGTGAGGCTGAACACGCGCGCGCCTACCAGGATGAATACCACGAAGGTGGAAAGCTTCGCGGTGGTGTCCATCGCCTGGCGCATGAGCTTCACCGAAAGGCGCCGGCGCGCGAGCGCCATGACGAGCGCGCCGGTGGCGCCCATGGCCCCGCCCTCGGTCGGGGTAGCCCAGCCAAGGAAGATGGTGCCCAGCACGAGGAAGATGAGGGCGAGCGGCGGGATGAGCACGAACACCACGCGCTCGGCGAGCTTCGAGAGCAGTCCGAGCTTGCTGATGCGGTTCAATACGGCGAAGGCGAAGGCGAACCCGGCGCCCGCACCGGCCGCGAGCACGAGCCGCTCGTCGAGCGCCGCCTCGGGATAGGTCGGGACGTAATAGAAGCGGTCGAAGAGCACGGCCGCGACGACGGAGAGGGTCACCAGCACCCCCACCGACTTCGCGCCGCTCGCGCCATCGGGCTCCTTCAGCGTGCGCGCCTCGGCCGGCAGCGCAGGCGCCCAGCCGGGCTTCGCGAACGTGACGCCGATCGTGAACGCCGCATACAGGCCTGCGAGCGCGATGCCCGGGATGAAGGCGCCCGCGTACATATCGCCCACCGACTTGCCCAGCTGGTCGGCCATGATGATGAGCACGAGCGAGGGCGGGATGATCTGCGCGAGCGTGCCCGAGGCGGCGATCACGCCCGAGGCGAAGCGCCGGTCGTAGCCGTAGCGCAGCATGATGGGCAGCGAGATGAGCCCCATGGAGATCACGGAAGCCGCCACCACGCCCGTGGTCGCCGCGAGCAGCGCGCCCACGAAGATCACGGCG
>DATIWC010000003.1:0-6271 GCA_035519515.1 Usitatibacter sp. | reverse complement strand
ACGAGAGGACGAACGTCGCGCTGCTGAGGGGCTGCCCATCCACAGTTCCGTAGAAGTTGACGACGCCGTGGGGCGCGAGCTCCACGCGCGAAAGGCTGACAGTGAACTGCGCATCATCAAACGCCGCGACGTCAATCTTGTACGGGACGGACGGGGCCTTCTGGAGGGCCGCGCGGGCCTTCTTCAGCACCGAGAAATTCGGCGTCACGTCGCGCTGGCGGACGATTCCGCTGGGGGCGGCACCGGGAATCTGGCTGGCGGCGAGCGGCGGCGTCGGCCAGCCCGTGATCAAGGGAGGATTGGCCTGCGCATATCCCGTGGCCGGGATCGCGAGCGACAGGACAAGGGCGGCTACGAGTGAGCCGAAGGTGCGAATCATGCTTCTCTCCCTGGGGCCCCGCCCGGGCGGACGGTGCCGAATGGCGATTTTGAACCCGTAAACAGGGCCGCGATATGGAATATTCAGCAGTACCGCCGGGTTTTCGGGGGGTGGCGGGAGGACTCCGGCAGGTCTACATTGGGTAGTCCGGAGGGCGAGCAGATGAAGGTTGCGAGACAGCAGGGGATATCCATCCCCCTCGCGGTGCGCCGCAGCGTCGGCCACATCGCGTTCATGGTGGCCGTGGGCCTCATCATCCTCGGGGCCTGGGTTTCCAAGGATCCCCTGCTCTTCAAATGGTGCATCGGCGGGGCCTTCGCGCTGATCTTCCTGGCCGACCTGGTCTTGCCCCCGCGCAACACGACGCGCCAACGCCGCTCCCTTTCCCTGTAAGACCGCCGGCTCGTCTTCGTGGGCGCGGCGGACGCGGGCAGCTCGCAATAGGCGGGCATCGGGTCGAAAAAAAAAGCGGGCCCTCGAAGGGCCCGCCCTCATTTCCAATTGGTGGCGAGTCAGGGATTTGAACCCCGGACCAACGGATTATGATTCCGCTGCTCTAACCACTGAGCTAACTCGCCGAACCCGCAATTTTACCTGAGTGGCGCGCGTCTTTCGACCCTTGGCTGGATCCCCGCCTCCACGGGGATGACGGGCTCCTAGAAAGCCACCCCCAGCGCCCCGATCACCACCTGTTCCGACGAGCCGGGGTTGAACCAGTAGAGGCCCAGGGTCCATCGATCCTTCACGAGCTGCACGAAGCCTCCGCGCTGGGTCTCGCGCTCGCTTCCGTACACGCGCGTGCGCTGCCCCACGACGCCCAGGCGCGCCCATTCGGCGGGCTTGAATCCGAGCTCGGTCCACGCGTAGTTGTAGGTGCCGCCCTCGCGGTCGCGCACGTGCTCGGCCTCGAGGTAGTAGTCGAAGCGGCCCGCGGAGAGCGTCGCCTCAAGCCCCGCGATGGGGCCGCGTGCGGTGCCCGTCACGCCGCCCACGATGGGCGTGGCCTCGAGCTTCACCTCGTCGCCCCACGAGAACGACCACCCCACGAAAGCCGATTGCGCATGCACGGCCTCGTAGTTCGCGCGCGCCTCGAGGTGGAGCGCGCCGCGATCCGCGGTGAAGATGCCCGACGCGAAGTCGTCCGCGCTTTTCGGCGAGTTCCAGTAGCCGGTCGCCACGAAGTCCCACCGCTCTTCGTCCTGCGCGCGCGCGGACACCGAAGCGCACCCCAGGGCCAGCGCCGCGAGCGCGGCGGCAATCCTCATCCGCCGAGCGCGATGATCGCCGCGGTGAGCGCCACGCCCAGGGCCACCAGCATGAGGCCGCCCTTCCAGCCGGCCATGCCCGCGTGACGCGCGAGGGACACGCCACCGCCGAAGAGCATGACGAACGTGAGCAGCCGCGAGACCAGCAGCGCCGCCTTCATGTCGCCCATCATCACGAACGGCAACGCGACGGGAAATGTCGAGAGGACCACGATCACGAAGATGCCCACCGCGCCCGAGAGGTCGCGCACGTGCAGCCGCGGGACCTCGGGAATCGCGGCGCTCGCGATCCGGGCGCGCATCGCTTCCAGGTCGTGGGGGCCCATGAGACCCCTCAGCAATGGCGGCAGCTCGTCGTGGAGGATCTTCACGCCCGCCGCGGGGTCGGGCGCCGCACGCACGTGCAGCGCGAGCGTGAGGCGCTTTCCCCGCTCGGTGAGGGTGCGCACGAGGTACATCACCGCATCGACGAGGCCCCACGCGAGGTTGCAGCCCAGCGCCGCGAAGAGCATCGTGCGGCCCGCATCCTCGCCCGACCCGGCCGCGTTGACGGCGCCCACGAACGTGAGCGCCATGAAGAGCCCGAAGCACATCTCGGAGACGCGCTCGACGGCGTCGAGGACGGGCTCGCGTTCCTCGCGTTCGACTTGCGCGTTCATGGGCGCCCCCGCCCGAGATAGGCATCCACGGCAGCCTCCAGGTTGAAGAACATCCGGCCACGCCCGAGCGCCTGCGCGAGCGGCGTGCGCCGCACGAGCTCGAGCGCTTCGGGATTGAGCGCGACGAGCCACAGCTCGATGCCCTGCTCGCGCAGGTTGGCCTCGGCGCCGACCAGCATCTTGAGCGCCGTGTACTCGAGGCCGGGAATGACGCTGCAGTCGAGCACGAGGACACGGGGCTTCTCGCGGGCAATGAGCTCGCGCATCTTCTCGCCGAGCACCGGGGCATTGGCGAAATACATGCGGCCCTCGGTCCTCACGATCAGCAGGCCGGGAAACGATTCGTCCTCCGGGTGCTCGCCGTCCCGCGGGCGGAACACGTTCGTGCCGGGCTTGCGGCCGAGCACATGGAGCGGCGGGTTGTTGGCGAGCGATAGCAGGCCCGCCATCGAAAGGACCACCGCGACGATGATCCCCTGCAGCGTGCCGAGGAAAACGACCCCGGCGAACGCGGCGAGCATCCAGCGGAACTCGAGCGTGCGCACGCGCCGGATGGAGGCCATCTCCTCGACCTTGATCAGGTGGATCGAGGACATGATCACCACGGCGGCGAGCGCCGCGTTGGGCATCGGGGCGAGCACGGGCGCGAGGAAGAGCATCGTCGCGAGCGCCACGGCGGCGGTGGCAAGCTCCGCGACCTGGGTGCGGGCGCCTCCATTGGCATTGACGGCCGTTTGCGAAGCGCCGCCGCCGGATGGCATCGCGCCAAAGAAGGCGCCGGCCACGTTGCCGGCCCCGATCGCGACCAGCTCCTGGTTGGAGTCCGGCCTCGGGTCGCGTTCGCGCGTGAACGCGCGCCCCACCGCGATCGTCTCGGTGAAGCTCATGAGGGCGATGCCGGCGGCGGCGGGCCACAGCTCGAGCGCGAGCGGAAGGTGCGGGACGGTGAGCGGGGGGAAACCCGACGGAATCGACCCCACGACGCTCACGCCCATCGACGGGAGTCCCAGCATGACCGAGGCCCCGATAGCGCAGGCGATCGCCACGAGCGGTACCGGCGCCTTGGGAGCGATCCTGCGGAGCACCACGATCACGGCAAGCGTGGCGGCGGCGACGATGACGGTGGGGATGGAGCTTTGGGGAACCTGGTTTGCGATCGCGAGGAGGTCGCGGAAGAACCCGGCCTTCTCGATGTGCACGCCGAGGAGCTTCGGGACCTGGCTCACGATCATGACGAGGCCGATGCCCGCCTTGAACCCGGTGAGCACCGGATCGGAGATGAAGTTCGCTATGAACCCGAGACGAAAGGCCCGTGCGGCGAGCAACATGGCGCCCACGAGCAACGCGAGGGTCGCGAGCGCCGTGGTGGCGGCCACCTCCGGATGCGTCGTGGCGACGCTCCCCAGGGCCGTCGCCGCGAGGATGGCGATCGTCGTCGTGGTGCTCACGCTCAACACCCGGGAGGTCCCGAGGAGCGCATAGGCAAGCATGGGAATGAACGCGGTGTAGATGCCCACCTGCAACGGCAGGTCCACGATCGTCGCGTACGCCATGCCGTTGGGGATCACGACCGCAGCGGCGGTCAGCCCCGCGACGATGTCCGCCTTCAGCCAGGCGCGGTCATAGCTGCGCAGCCACCCGAGGGCCGGAACGAGGTTTCCCATCGGGGCATGTTGCCCCTCGCCGCGCGTCCCGTCTGCGGCACTTTGGTGCAATCTAGACGTTGAACCTGAAGTGCATCACGTCGCCGTCCTTGACGATGTAGTCCTTGCCCTCGAGGCGCATCTTGCCCGCTTCCTTCGCCTTCGCCTCGCCGCCCAGGCTCACGTAGTCGTCGTAGGCGATCACTTCGGCGCGGATGAAGCCCTTCTCGAAATCGGTGTGGATCACGCCGGCCGCCTGCGGCGCCGTGGCGCCCTTCCTCACGGTCCATGCGCGCACTTCCTTCGGCCCGGCCGTGAAGTACGTCTGCAGCCCGAGCAGGTCGTAGGTCGCGCGCACGAGGCGGTTCAGTCCCGGCTCGGTAAGCCCCGTGTCTGCGAGGAAGACCTCCTTCTCCTCGCCCGAGAGATCGGCGATCTCGGCTTCGAGCTTGGCGCAGATCGCCACCACCGGCGCGCCTTCCTTCTTCGCGTATTCCCTCACGCGGTCGAGCAGCGGATTGTTCTCGAAGCCCTTCTCGTCGACGTTGGCGATGTAGAGCGCGGGCTTGGCGGTGAGGAGCTGCAGCGGCTGGAGCAGCAGCATCTCGTCGGCGGTAAGGCCCATCGCGCGCACCGGATGAAAGCCGTCCAGCGCCTTCTGGATGCGCTCGAGCAGCGCCACGAGCTTGATCGCATCCTTCTCGCCGGCGCGAACGTTGCGGCCGTACTTCTGGAGGGCCTTGTCGACGGACTGCATGTCGGCGAGCGCCAGCTCGGTGTGGATCACCTCGATGTCGGAGACGGGATCGACCTTGCCCGCGACGTGGATCACGTTGTCGTCCTTGAAGCAGCGCACGACGTTGGCGATGGCGGCCGTCTCGCGGATGTTGGCGAGGAACTGGTTGCCCAGGCCCTCGCCCTTGGAGGCGCCGGCGACCAGCCCCGCGATGTCGACGAACTCGACGACCGCGGGAAGCACCTTCTCGGGCTTGGCGATCGCGGCGAGCTTGTCCAGGCGCGCGTCGGGCACCTCGACGATGCCCACGTTCGGCTCGATCGTGCAGAAGGGGTAGTTCTCCGCCGCGATGCCCGCCTTGGTGAGCGCGTTGAAGAGCGTGGACTTGCCGACGTTGGGCAGCCCGACGATGCCGCATTGCAGGGTCATGATTTCGATTCCGGAGATTGGGCCCCGTCCTTCGACGGGGTGACCGCGTCGGCCGCGGGCTTCGGTTGCGTGTGCAGCCAGGTCATCGCGTCGGTGAGGCGCCCCGTCGCGAGGCGCGGCAGGAGGTCGAGGCTGCGCTCGAAGGCGGGATCGATGAGCTCCTGCTCCTCGCGCCGCGCCACGTGCAGCACGTAGTCGGCAACGAGGTCCTTGTGGCCCGGGTGGCCGATGCCGATGCGAAGGCGCCAGAAGTCCTTCGTGTCGAGCGCGTCGACGATGTCGGTGAGGCCGTTGTGGCCGCCGGTGCCGCCGCCCTTCTTCAGCTTCACGGTGCCCGGCGGAAGGTCGAGCTCGTCATGCACGACGAGCATCTGGCCCGGCTCGATGCGGTGGAAGTGCGTGAACGAGGCGACGCAGCGCCCGCTCTCGTTCATGTACGTATCGGGCTTGAGCAGCCAGAACTCGTGGCCGCCCTCGTCCACGCGCGTGGTCCAGCCGGAGAACCTCGACTGCTTCGACCACGATGCGCGCTTGCGGCCGGCGATGGCGTCCACCCACCAGAAGCCCGCGTTGTGCCGGGTGGCGTCGTACTTCTTGCCCGGATTGCCCAGGCCCACGATGAGGCGGATGTCTTCCATGAAAAACGCCCGCCTTTGACGGCGGGCGTCCTTTGCTCCGTGTGTCGCTTCGCGTTACTTCTTCTCTTTTTCCTTCTTTTCCTCTTTGCCGCCGGCCGCGGGCTTGGCTTCCTTGCCGCCAGCCGCCGCAGGCGCGGCCCCCTCCTCCTCCTTCGCCTTCTGCGCCGTGGTCGGCACGTCCGCCGCCGACACCACCGCGGCCGCAGCCGCTTCCGCCAGCTCCTCTTCCGCCGTCATCACCTTCGGGATCACGATGGTCGCCACGGTCGGGTCCTCGCCCTTCGCGACGATCGCCTCCACGCCCGAGGGCAGCTTCAGGTGCGACAGGTGCAGCGAGTGGCCGGCCTGCAGGTTCGCGAGGTCCACCGTGACGAACTCCGGGAGGTCCTTCGGCAGGCAGGAGATCTCGAGCTCCTTCATCACGTGCTCGACGAGGCCGCCGGCAACCTTCACGCCGGGCGAGATCTCCGCGTTCACGAAGTGCAGCGGCACCTTCATGTGGATCTTCTTGTCCGCCGCGAC
>DATIWC010000002.1:0-118838 GCA_035519515.1 Usitatibacter sp. | reverse complement strand
CGTGGTCGAGGAAGACCAGCTCGCTCTCGCCATCGGCAAGGGCGGGCAGAACGTGCGCCTCGCCTCGGAGCTGTCGGGCTGGCAGCTCAACATCATGACCACCGAGGAGCGCGTGCAGAAGGCCGAGCAGGAGACGAGCGTCGTGCGCTCCCTCTTCATGGAGAAGCTCGACGTCGACGAGGAAGTGGCCGAGATCCTGGTCAAGGAAGGCTTCACGTCGCTCGACGAGGTGGCCTACGTGCCGATCAACGAGATGCTCGAGATCGAGGACTTCGACGAGGAGACGGTGAACGAGCTGCGCCGCCGCGCGCGCAACGCGCTGCTCACCGAGGCGATCAAGAGCGAGGAGACCGTCGAGCACGCCGCCGAGGACCTGCAGAGCATGGAAGGGATGGACAACCCGACCGCGCGCCTGCTCGCCTCGAAGGGCATCACCACGATGGATGCGCTCGCCGACCTCGCCACCGACGAGCTCACCGAGATGACCGGCATGGATGCCGACCGCGCCAACAAGCTCATCATGAAGGCGCGCGAACCGTGGTTCAGGGAACAGCCGCAGGCATAGAGACGGCACGCACCAGGAGAACAGGCAGCAGATGGCAAAGTCGAACGTCACCCAATTCGCCGAGGAGCTGAAGCTCCCCGTCGCCCTTTTGCTCGAGCAGCTCGGCGCCGCGGGCGTCAAGAAGAAGGCCGGTGACGACGCGATCACCGAGCAGGACAAGACGCGCCTGCTCGACTACCTGCGCGAAGTGCACGGGAACAAGGAAGAGAAGAAGAAGATCACGCTCACGCGCAAGCAGACCACCGAGATCAAGAAAGCCGACGCGACCGGCAAGGCGCGCACGATCCAGGTGGAGGTGCGCAAGAAGCGCACCTTCGTGAAGGTGGACAAGCCCGCGGAGGCGGCGCCGGAGCCCGCGAAGCCCGTCGCGCCGCCCGCGCCCATCATCAACGCCGAGGAGGCGAAGAAGCGCGAGGCGGAAGCCAAGCGCCAGGCCGAGCTCGCCGCGCGCCAGGCGGCCGACGCCGAGACGCGCACCAAGCGCGCCGCGGCGGTGAAGAAGAAGGAAGAGGCGGCCGCCGCGCCCGAGGCGCCGGCGCCCGCACCGGCCGAAGTCGAGGCCCCGAAGAAGAAGCGCGTCGTGCGCAAGAAGGGCGAGGACCTCGCCACCGAGGCCGAAGCGCCCACGTTGGTGGAGGTGAAGGCCGAAGCGCCGAAATCGGAGGCGAAGGCCCCTGCCGATGCCGCCGCGGCCCCCGGCGCCGCGGCGCCCGAGGGCACGCTGCACCGCCCGGTGCTCAAGCCGGGCGAGAAGGACGCGAAGGCGGACAAGAAGCCCAAGCGCGCGGCCAAGCCCGCGTCGGCCTGGGTGGACGACGTCGCGCGCCGGCGCGCCATCAAGACCCGCGGCGACGCGAGCGGCGGGCGCGACGGCTGGCGCTCGCGCGGCGGCGCACGCCATCGCGACGAGGATGCGGCGTCCGGATTCGCCGCGCCGACCGAGCCGAAGGTGATCGAGGTGCTGGTCCCCGAGACCATCACCGTGGGCGACCTCGCGCACAAGATGTCGGTGAAGGCGGCCGAAGTCATCAAGACCATGATGAAGATGGGCACCATGGTCACGATCAACCAGGTGCTCGACCAGGACACGGCGATGATCGTGGTCCAGGAGATGGGCCACCTTGCGAAGCCCGCCAAGCTCGACGATCCCGAATCGCTGCTCGCCGAGAGCGAGGCGCATGCCGAGGCGAAGCTCGAGCCCCGCCCGCCGGTGGTCACCGTCATGGGCCACGTCGACCACGGCAAGACCTCGCTCCTCGATGCCATCCGCAAGGCGCGCGTGGCGGTGGGCGAAGCCGGCGGCATCACGCAGCACATCGGCGCCTACCACGTGCAGACGCCCAAGGGCGTCATCACCTTCCTCGACACGCCGGGCCACGAGGCCTTCACGGCGATGCGCGCGCGCGGCAGCCAGATCACGGACATCGTGGTGCTGGTGGTGGCCGCCGACGACGGCGTGATGCCGCAGACCATCGAGGCGGTCAACCACGCCAAGGCGGCGAAGGTGCCGATCGTGGTGGCGGTGAACAAGATCGACAAGCCCGAGGCCAACCCGCAGCGGGTGAAGCAGGAGCTGCTCTCGCAGGAAGTCGTCGCCGAGGAGTTCGGCGGCGAGGTGCAGTTCGTCGAGGTCTCGGCCAAGACCGGCCAGGGCATCGACAAGCTCCTCGACGCGATCCACCTGCAAAGCGAGGTGCTCGAGCTGAAGGCCCCCGTGAACGCGCCCGCCAAGGGCGTGGTGATCGAGTCGCGCCTGGACAAGGGCCGCGGCCCGGTGGCCACGCTGCTCGTGAAGTCGGGCACCCTGCACAAGGGCGACGTGGTGCTCGCGGGCGCCGTGTTCGGCCGCGTGCGGGCGATGAACGACGAGAACGCGAAGGCGGTGAACGACGCCGGCCCGTCGATCCCGGTCGAGATCCAGGGCCTGCAGGACGTGGCGCGCGCCGGCGACGACGTGATCGTGCTGAACGACGAGCGCAAGGCGCGCGAGATCGCGCTCTTCCGGCAGGGCAAGTTCCGCGACGTGAAGCTCGCCAAGCAGCAGGCGGCGAAGCTCGAGAACGTGTTCGACCAGCTCGCCGCCGAGGGCGTGAAGACGCTCGCCCTCATCATCAAGGCCGACGTGCAGGGCTCCTACGAGGGCCTCGCTCACGCGCTCACCAAGCTCTCGACCGACGAGGTGCGGGTGAACATCGTGCACACGGGCGTGGGCGGCATCACCGAGTCCGACATCAACCTCGCGCTCGCCTCCAAGGCGGTGGTGATCGGCTTCAACTCCCGGGCCGACACGGCCGCGCGCAAGCTCGCCGAGAACTCCGGCGTCGACATCCGCTACTACAACATCATCTACGACGCGGTCGACGACGTGAAGGCCGCGATCAACGGCATGCTCGCGCCGGAGCGCAAGGAGGCCGTCGTCGGCACGGTCGAGGTGCGCAACGTCTTCAGGATCTCCAAGGTCGGCACGGTCGCCGGCTGCATGGTGACCGACGGCGTGGTGCGCCGCGGCTCTTCCGTGCGCCTTGTGCGCGGCGGAGTGGTCGTGCACACCGGGGAGCTCGACTCGCTCAAGCGCTTCAAGGACGACGTGAAGGAAGTGAAGGCCGGGTTCGAGTGCGGGCTGTCGCTCAAGAACTTCAACGACGTGCAGGTCGGGGACCAGCTCGAGGTGTTCGAGGTGGTCGAGGTTGCGCGAACCCTCGCGTAACGCGACGTGAGCGCCCCGCGCCGCGCCCGTATCGCCGACCAGATCCAGCGCGAGCTGGCCGGGCTGATCCGCACGGAGCTGCGCGACCCGCGCGTGGGCCCGATGGTGACGCTCACGGGCGTCGAGATGTCGCGCGACCAGTCGCACGCCAAGGTCTTCTTCACGGTGATGGGTGCCGAGGCCGCGGCGCGCGAGGCGGGCGAAGGCCTGCATCGCGCCGCCGGCTTCCTTCGCACCCTGCTTGCGCACCGCCTCACGACCCGCTCGGTTCCGGAACTGCACTTCGAGCACGACGAGTCGGTCGAGCGCGGCGTGCGCCTCTCGAAGCTGATCGACGAGGCCAATAAGGCCGACGCCCCGAAGCCGGCCCCGCGGGGGCGGACATCGCGCTGAAGGCGGGCCGCCGCGAGGGCCCCGACGGCGTCCTGCTGCTCGACAAGCCCGCGGGCATCACCTCGACCCGCGCGCTCGCGCGCGCCAAGCGCATCCTGGGCTCGCTCAAGGGCGGCCATACCGGCACCCTCGATCCGTTCGCCACGGGCCTGCTGCCGCTCGTGTTCGGCGAGGCGACCAAGTTCTCGCGCTTCCTGCTCGACTCCCGCAAGGCCTACGAGGCCACGCTTCGCCTGGGCGAGGAAACGCCCACCGGCGACACGGAGAGCGCGGTCGAGCGCCGCCGGGCCGTTCGCTGCGACGACGCCGCGATCGATGCGGCGCTCGAGGCCTTTCGCGGCGCCCAGTCGCAGGTGCCTCCCATGCACTCGGCGGTGCGGGTCGAGGGCCGGCGCCTGTATGACTACGCCCGCGCAGGCGAGCACGTGGAGCGGCCGGTGCGCACGATCGAGGTAAGCCACCTCGAACGGCTGCGCAGGCTGGGCGACGACCTCACGGTCCGGGTGGCCTGCTCCAAGGGGACCTACGTGCGGACGCTGGCCCAGGACATCGGCGAGCAGCTGGGTTGCGGCGCCCACCTGGTGGCGCTGCGGCGCATCGCGGTAGGGCCTTTCACGCTCGGCGAGGCGGTCGATTTCGAGACCCTCGAGCGCGAAGGCCCGGAAGCGGCGCGCTCGCGCCTGCTGCCCCCCGAATCCCTGGTGGGCGCCCTGGACCGCTACGACGCCGACGCGCAAGGAGCCGAGCGCTTCGGCCACGGCCAGGTCATCGAGGCCCCCGAGGGCCCGGGCCGCGAGGTCGCCGTATTCGCCCCCGGAGGGCGCTTTCTCGGCGTGGCGGCGCGCGCCGGGCCGGGGCGCATCGCCCCGCTTCGCCTGGTGTCTGCGCCCGCGGCAAAGCTCCCTGATTTTGCTTGAGTAATTGCCCGATTTCGCAGTAAAATATCGGGCTCACACAGGAAGACTTAAGCGTAAGAAGCAGTTCACGGAGATTTAAGCCCATGGCCGTTACCACCGCAGACAAGGCGCGGATCCTCTCGCAATACCAGCGCGCCAAGAGCGACACCGGATCCCCCGAGGTCCAGGTCGCGCTCCTCACCGAACGCATCAACATGCTCACCGAGCATTTCAAGTCGCACGTCAAGGATTTCCATTCGCGCCGCGGGCTGCTCAGGCTCGTGAGCCAGCGCCGCAGCCAGCTCGACTACCTGAAGCGCAGCAACATCGAGGCCTACCGCTCGCTGATCGAGCGGCTTGGCCTGCGCAAGTAAGGATTCCCCCCTCAACAAGGCCCCGCGAATCGTCGCCAAGGCGCTCGCGGGGCTTGTCGTTTTCTCCAGGATGACACCGTGAAATCTATCAAGAAGACATTTGCGTTCGGCCGCCACGAGGTAACGCTCGAGACGGGCGAGATCGCCCGGCAGGCCGATGGTGCCGTGCTGGTCACCATGGACGACACCGTGGTGCTCGTGACCTGCGTCGCGCGCAAGGAAGCCAAGGCCGGGCAGGATTTCTTCCCGCTCACCGTCGACTACCAGGAGAAGACCTACGCCGCGGGTCGCATCCCGGGCGGCTTCTTCAAGCGCGAGGGCCGTCCCTCCGAGAAGGAGATCCTCACCTCGCGCCTCATCGACCGGCCGCTTCGCCCGCTCTTCCCGGACGGGTTCTACAACGAAGTGCAGGTGATCGCCACGGTGCTGTCGATCAACCCGGAGGTCGATTCGGACATCCCCGCCATGATCGGCGCCTCGGCGGCGGTCACGCTCGCCGGCGTTCCCTTCGAAGGCCCGATCGGCGCGGCGCGCGTGGGCTACCTCGACGGCGAGTACATCCTCAACCCGACCAAGACCGAGCTCGAGACCTCGCAGCTGAACCTCGTCGTGGCCGGCACCGAGCAGGCCGTGCTGATGGTGGAGTCCGAAGCCAACCAGCTCTCCGAGGAGGTGATGCTGGGCGCGGTGATGTACGGCCACGAGCAGATGCAGGCGGCCATCAACGCCATCAACGAGCTCGCCGACGAAGGCGGCAAGGACGAGTGGGACTGGGAAGCGGCCAAGGCGGACGAGGCGCTGGTCGAGCGCATCCGCGGCATGGCGGAGTCCGAGTTCAACGACGCCTACCGCATCCGCTCCAAGTCGCAGCGCTCGCAGAAGCTGGACGACATCCATAACCGCGTGATGGGCGAGCTGGTGGACAACGCCGAGGCGCCCGCCGACGCCAACGTGGTGCGCGGCATCCTCAAGGACATGGAATCGAAGATCGTGCGCGGCCAGATCCTCAACGGCGAGCCGCGCATCGACGGGCGCAACACGCGCACCGTGCGGCCCATCTCGATCCGCCCGACGCTGCTGCCCCGCGTGCACGGCTCGGTGCTCTTCACCCGCGGCGAGACGCAGGCGATCGTCACCACGACGCTGGGCACGGGCCAGGACGAGCAGATCATCGACGCGCTGCAGGGCGAATACACCGAGCGCTTCATGATGCATTACAACTTCCCGCCGTTCTCCACCGGCGAGACCGGCCGCGTGGGCTCGCCCAAGCGCCGCGAGATCGGCCACGGGCGCCTCGCCAAGCGCGCGCTCCTCGCGGTCCTTCCCAGCAAGGAGGAGTTCGGCTACACCCTGCGCGTCGTCTCCGAGATCACCGAATCCAACGGCTCCTCGTCGATGGCCTCGGTGTGCGGCGGCTGCCTCGCCCTCATGGATGCCGGCGTGCCCATCAAGGCGCACGTGGCGGGCATCGCCATGGGCCTCATCAAGGACGGCGGCCGCTTCGCGGTGCTCACCGACATCCTGGGCGACGAGGACCACCTCGGCGACATGGACTTCAAGGTGGCGGGCACCGAAAACGGCATCACCGCGCTGCAGATGGACATCAAGATCAACGGCATCACCCGCGAGATCATGAAGGTCGCGCTCGAGCAGGCCAAGGAAGGGCGCCTCCACATCCTGGGCATCATGAAGCACGCCGTCCCGGGCCCGCGCCAGGAGCTCTCGGACTTCGCGCCGCGCGTGATCAAGATCAAGATCAACCCGGACAAGATCCGCGAGGTGATCGGCAAGGGCGGCAGCGTCATCCAGGCGCTCACCCGGGAGACCGGCACCACCATCGACATCGAGGACGACGGCACCATCTCCATCGCCTGCCTGTCGCAGGAGGCGGGAGACGCCGCGGTCGCGCGCATCAAGGCGATCACCGCGGAAGTGGAGGTGGGCAAGGTCTACGAGGGCCCGGTGCTGCGCCTGCTGGACTTCGGCGCGATCGTCCAGCTGCTCCCCGGCAAGGACGGCCTGCTCCACATTTCCCAGATCGCCCACGAGCGCGTGAACGCGGTCTCGGACTACCTGAAGGAAGGCCAGGTCGTGAAGGTCAAGGTGCTGGAGGCGGACGACAAGGGCCGCGTGAGGCTCTCGCGCAAGGCGCTGCTCGATCCGCCGGCCAGACGCGAGGAGTCGCCGCCAGCGGCGCCCGCGGAGTCGGCCCAGCAGTAGACAAGCGGGCCGGCGGTCGTGGCACCATGGCGCCATTCGGGGTGTAGCGCAGCCTGGTAGCGCACTTGCTTTGGGAGCAAGGTGTCGGGGGTTCGAATCCCTCCACCCCGACCCAATCCGCCAAGCGCCCGTAGCTCATCCGGATAGAGCACCGGCCTTCTAAGCCGGGGGTAACAGGTTCGAATCCTGTCGGGCGCGCCACGCCCTCGGCACCAAGGGGCCGAGGCGCGCGGGATGCTCTGCGGTAGAGTCCCCCCCATGAGCGCGAGCCGCTCCCACGCACGGCCGAAGAAGGCCCCTGCATCGCCCGCCGCGGGCCGCGCGGACGACCCGCTTTCGCCGCGCCTGTTCCAGGCGAAGCTGCGTCCGCCGGGGGTGCGCGACGATGTGCTCGCGCGCGCGGCGCTGCAGCCCCTCGATCGGCTGCGCGGCGCGCGCCTCGTGCTCGTGAGCGCGCCGGCGGGCTTCGGAAAGACCACGGTCCTCTGCCAGTACGAGAAGGCGCTGCGCGCCGCGGGAACCGCGACCGCATGGCTCACGCTCGACGTGGAGGACAACGACCCGGCGCGTTTCTCGGCGTACCTTCGCGGCGCGCTCGCGCCCGTCGTGCACTCTGCGGGCACGGGGGGCGGCCTCGAGACGCCCGGCGACCGCGGCGCGGTGATGGGCGGGGCCTTCGAGCTCATCGATTCCCTCGCCGCGTACGACGGGCCGCTCGCCATCTTCTTCGACGACTTCGAGCACGTGGCGGCCAACGCCGAGGTGCGCGGCGTCGTGGTGCGATTGCTGCATACCCTCGGCCCGAAGCAACAGCTCGTGCTGGGTACGCGCACCGTCCCGGACCTGGGACTCGCACGCCTTCGCGCAGGCGGCCAAGTGGTGGACATCGGCCTGGACCGGCTTCGCTTCTCCCTGGAGGAATCACGCCGCTTCCTGCGCGACGCTTCGGTCCGCGGGCTGTCCGAGGCCGACGTGTCGTTCCTGCACGAGCGCAGCGAAGGCTGGCCGGCCGCGCTGCAGCTCGCCGTGATCGCGCTGCGCGACTCGCCGCAGGCGGCCGCGCGCCTGCGCGAGTTCGGCGGCTCGCGTGCCGAGGTCGCCGAGTACCTCGCCGCGGAAGTGCTCGCGGGCCTCGCGCCCGACCTCCGGGAGTTCGCCATTCGCACGAGCGTGCTCGACAGCTTCTGCGCCGAGCTCTGCGAGGAGGTGACGGGACTCGCCGGCGCAGCCGCCTTCATCGATCGCGTGGGCCGCGCCAACCTTTTCCTCGTGTCGCTGGACACGGAGCGGCGCTGGTTCCGCTACCACGCGCTGTGCCGCGAGTTCCTCCGCGCCGAGCTCGCGCGCACCGAGGGCGGGCTCGTCCCCGACTTGTGCAGGCGGGCGGCGCACTGGCTCGCGGCCCACGGACGCGCCGCCGACGGCGTCGAGCAGGCGCTGCGCGCGGGCGACGCGACGCTCGCCACGCAGCTCATGGAGCAGTCGGCGACCGGGCTCATGCACCAGGGGCAGATCGCGACACTGCTGCGATGGACCGACGCGCTCGCCCTCGAGCGGCTCGTGGCGAGCCCCACGCTGCACTTCATCTCGGCGATCGTGAACGTCGTCTCGCACCGCTACGAGCGCGCCGGGCGGCTGATCGAAGGGTTCGGCGGCGGCGGGGAGGCGCCGCCCGACGCGAGGGGCCGCGACCTGCTCATGTTGCGCTTCAACCTGGCGATCTGGGGAGACCGCCTCGACGGGCTGCGCGACATCCTGCAGCAGGCGGTGGCGGTCTTCTCCCCCGCGGACGGGTGGATCTACCCGTCGATGATGAACTGCGTGGGCTACCTGGGCTTCCTCGAGGGCAGCGCGGAGATGGCGCGCTCGGCGCTCGCGGCGTCGAAATCCGCGCCCCATCATCGGGACAACGCCGTGGTGCGCACGTACACCGAAGGGCTCGCGGCGATGGTGCACCTCGCGCGCGGCGAGCTTCGCGACGCGCTCCAGGTGGCCGGGGACGAGCTCGATCGCCTCGCCTCGACGGGATCGTTGTACGGCACCCCGGGAGGGATCGCGGCGGTCGTGCTGGCCGACGCCCTCTTCGAGCGCAATGAGCTCGCCGCGGCGCGCGTGCTGCTCGACGAGCACCTGGACGTCGCCGCCGACAGCTGCATTCCCGACCTCATCATCGTGGGCTTCATCGAGCGCTCGCGCATCGCGCGGCTGGAAGGCGACGCCGCCGCGGCCGACGAGTTCGTCGCGCGGCTGCAGCGGCTGGGCGAGGAGCGCGGCCTTGCGCGCGTCGTCGCCGCGGCGCTGCTCGAGAAGTCGCGCGTGGCGCTCGCCGAGGGGCGCGTGGATACCGCATCGGGCCACGTCCGGGATGCCACCGCCTACCCGCTGTGGGAGCACGCCGTGTTCCGCGGCGCGTTCGCGAGCGACCTCGAATCCCCGGAAACCGGCGCGGCGCGGCTCGATCTCTTCCGTGGCGCCACCGCGGCGGTCGCCCCGCTCGAGGCGCAGATCGCGCAGGCCGCGCATGCGGGCCGGCGCCGGCGCGGGCTCAGGCTGCGCGGCCTCCACGCTCAGGCGCTGTGGCTCTCGGGACAGCGCAAGCCCGCGCTGCGGGAGCTGCGCGCGGCGCTGCTCGATGCCGCGCCGGAAGGCCTCGTTCGCGTGCTGGCCGACGAGCCCTGGGTCCTGCGCGACATGCTCGAGCACCTGGCGGGCGACACCGCCGTGAACGCCTTTGCCCGCCGCGTGGCCGACGCCTGCGGGACAAGGCGCCCGGCCGCCGGCGGCGAGCCGTCCTCCGGCGTCGCGCAGGTGCTGAGCGAGCGCGAGGTGGAGGTCCTCACGAGGCTCGCACGGGGGCTGTCCAACAAGCAGATCGCCGCGGAGCTCTCGCGCTCCGAAGCGACGGTCGCGACGCACCTGCGCCGCATCTACGGCAAGCTCGGCGCGCGCACGCGCACCCAGGCCATCGCCATCGCGCGGCGCGGCGGCCTGATCTCCTAGCCCGGGCTCGCCTCGCCGCCGGCGCGGCCCGCGCGCCAGCGCGCCGGCGACGTGCCGAACTGGCCCACGAACCACCGCGTGAACGAGCTCGGGAAGTTGTAGCCCAGCATCTCGCCCACCTGGGTCACCGAGTAGGCCGGGTTCTCGAGGTAGCGGACCACGAGCTCGCGGCGCGCGTCGTTGAGGAGCGCGGTGAAGCTCTCGCCCGACTCCTCGAGCTTGCGCTGCAGCGCGCGCGGGTTGGTGCCCAGCACCTGCGCGATCTGCTCGACGGATGCGCGGCCCCGCGGAAGCAGCATGTAGATCGAGCGGCGGACGTCGTGCACGAGGCCCGCGGCGCGCGCGCCGGGGAGCGAGTCGACGAAGCGCTGCGCATGGCTCGCCATGGCCGGGTCGGCGCCCGGGTTGGGGCGGTCGAGGTCGGCCGCGTCGCAGACGATGCCGTTGAAGTCGCCGTTGAACTCCACTTTCGGCCCGAAGATGCGGCGGTGCACGCGCAGGTCCGGCGGCGCGGCGTGCGTGAACTGCACGCGCCTCGGATGCCAGCTGGGCCCGAGGAGCGCGCGGAACATGCGGAACACCACGCCGATGGCGAGCTCTATGGATTGGCGCGAGCGAGCCGCCGCCTCGCCCACCAGCTCCTCGCGCACGATGACGAGCGCCCCGGCATCCTCGATCGCGAGCGAGAGCGCGTCGTTCAGCAGGTGGCGGTAGCGGATCGTCGCGGTGAGCGCGTCGCGCAGCGTGGGCTGGTGCATGAGCAGCAGGCTCAGGGCCCCGAAGTCGGACATGCGCCACGACTCCGCCATCTCCAGGCCGAAGGTGGGGCATCTCGAGCGGCGCGCCGATTCCTCGAGGAGAGCCACCACCGCCGCGGTGGAAATGCGCAGGTCCGGGTTCGAGAGGAACGCCGGGTTCAGCTTCGCCTCGCGCAGCATCGCCGGGGGATCCAGGCCGTGGCGCCGCGCGACCTCGGCGTAGTTGCCGAGCGAGGCCGAGCGGACGAAGGCGGTCATGCGTCCTCTATACACGCCCTTGTCGCGAAATGACAAGTGGGGGAGCCCCAATGACAAGCGCCGATTCGGCTGCGATCCAAGAATGCGTTGCATGGGCGGCCCGCAAGCCGCGGCACGGAGAGATGGATGAAGAACGCGATTCGATTCCACGAAACCGGGGGTCCCGAGGTCCTGCGCTGGGAGGAAATGCCGGTGGGCGAGCCGGGTCCGGGCGAGGTGCGCCTGCGCCACGTCGCCGTGGGCCTCAACTTCGCGGATACCTATTTCCGCACCGGCATGTATCCGGCGAAGCTGCCCTCGGGCATCGGCATGGAAGGCTCGGGCGTCGTGGAGGCGGTCGGCTCCGGCGTCACGCACGTGAAGGTGGGAGACCGGGTGGCCTATACCGGGAGCCCGCTCGGCGCGTACAGCACGGGCCGCGTGATGCCCGCCGGCCCGCTGGTGAAGCTTCCCGAGGAGATCGCCTTCGAGACGGCCGCCGCGATGATGATGCGCGGCCTCACCTCGGCCTACCTCATGCGCCGCATCTACCCGTGGAAGAAGGGCGATACGTTCCTCATCCACGCGGCCGCGGGCGGCGTGGGCCTCATCGTGTGCCAGTGGGCGAAGATCCTGGGCCTCAACGTGATCGGCACCGTGTCCTCCGACGAGAAGGCCGCGGTCGCAAGCGCGCATGGCTGCGACCACGTCATCAACTACCGGCGCGAGGATTTCGCCAGGCGCGTGCGCGAGATCACCGGCGGGGTGGGCGTGCCGGTCGTGATCGACAGCGTGGGCAAGGATACTTTCGCGGGCTCGCTCGATTCCCTCAAGCGGCGCGGGCTGCTGGTCGGCGTGGGCACGGCCTCGGGCGCCTTCCCGCCCATCGACGCGATGCAGCTCGCCATCAAGGGCTCGCTCTTCTTCACGCGCCCGGCGCTCGCCGACTACATCGCCGACCCGGCCGAGAAGGCCGAGCTCGCCGGCGAGCTCTTCGGCCACGTGGCCGCGGGGCGAATCAGGATCGAGATCAACCAGCATTACGCGCTGCAGGACGCCGTGCAGGCCCATCGCGACCTCGAGTCGCGCAGGACCACCGGCTCGTCCATCTTCGTCGTCTAGAGAGCGCCCTTTCCAGGAGGAGGCACCATGACGCAAGCGACCACCGAACCCAAGGCCCCCGCGATCGTCCGCCCGGGCGCCATCCGCGATTCCATCCGCGTGGAGCCGCTCACGTGCGCGATCGGCGCCGAGCTCTCCAACGTGAGCCTCGCCGACGCGGCGATCGACGACACGCTGCTCGCCGAGATCCGCGCGCTCTGGCTCAGGCACCGCGTGCTCTTCTTCCGCGACCAGGACATCTCGCGCGCCGAGCACGTCGCCTTCGCGCGGCGCTTCGGCGAGCTCGAGGACCATCCCGTCGCGGGCAGCGATCCCGACAACCCGGGCCTCGTGCGCATCTACAAGTCGCCCGACAAGCCCAACGACCGCTACGAGAACGCCTGGCACACCGATGCCACGTGGCGCGTGAAGCCGCCGCTGGGCTGCGTGCTGCGTTGCGTGGAGTGCCCGCCCGTGGGCGGCGACACGATGTGGGCCAACATGGTCCTTGCCTACGAGAAGCTGCCCGAATCGGTGAAGGCGCAGATCGCGGGCCTGCGCGCGAGGCACAGCATCGAGGCGAGCTTCGGCGCCGCGATGCCCGCCGAGAAGCGCCTCGCGCTGCATGCGCAGTTCCCGGACGCCGAGCACCCGGTCGTTCGCACGCATCCCGAGACGGGCGAGAAGATCCTCTTCGTGAACGCGTTCGCCACGCACCTCACCAACTACCACACGGCCGAGCACGTGCGCTTCGGCCAGGACTACGCGCCCGGCGCGAGCCAGCTCCTGCAATACCTCATCAGCCAGGCGTTCATCCCCGAGTACCAGGTGCGCTTCCGCTGGAAGAAGAACAGCTTCGCGTTCTGGGACAACCGCTCGACCCAGCACTACGCCGTCATGGACTATCCCCCGTGCCATCGCAAGATGGAGCGCGCCGGGATCATGGGCGATTCCACTTTCTGACCACGACTTCCCCAGGAGACTACTCATGAACTTCCTCGACGGCTCGCTCTTCCCCGAGAACATGGAAAAGCTCGTCATCACCGCCGCGCCCTACGGCCCCGAGTGGATGCCTTCCGATTTCCCGGAGGACATCCCGGTCACGATCGAAGAGCACGTCCAGAAGGCGGTGGATTGCTACAACGCCGGCGCCACCGTGCTGCACATCCACGTGCGCGAGGCCGACGGCAAGGGGTCGAAGCGGCTTTCCAAGTTCAACGAGCTGCTCGCGGGGCTGCGCTCGGCGGTACCCGACATGATCCTGCAGGTGGGCGGCTCCATCTCCTTCGCGCCGGAAGGCGAGGGCGCCTCCGCCAAATGGCTCTCCGACGACACGCGCCACGCGCTTGCCGAGCTCCAGCCCAAGCCCGACCAGGTGACGGTCACCGTCAACACGACGCAGATGAACATCTTCGAGCACATGGTGCCGGCCGACTACGCCGGGACGTCGCTCGCCGAGCCCGCCACCTTCAACGCCTACCGCGACATGATCGTGCCCTCGAACCCGAGCTGGTACGAGGAGCACATCCGCAGGCTCACGGCCGCCGGCATCCAGAGCGAGTTCCAGTGCTACAACATCAACAGCTACGAGACCATCGAGCGGTTCATCCGCCGCGGCGTCTACAAGGGCCCGCTGGTGCTCAACTGGGTCGCGATCAGCGGCGGCATGGACGCGCCGAACATCTACAACCTCGCCAACTTCATGCGCGCGGTCCCGGACCGCGCCGTCGTGACGGTCGAGAGCTCGATGCTCAACACGTTGCCGATCAACATGATGGGCATCGCGATGGGCGTGCACGTGCGCTGCGGGATCGAGGACAACCTCTGGTCGCAGGACCGCAAGAGCAAGATGGGCACGGTGAAGCAGGTCGAGCAGCTGGTGCGCATCTCGCGCGAGCTCGGCCGCGAGATCGCGAGCGGCAAGGAAGCCAAGCGCATCTGCCGCATCGGCGAGTTCTACGGCAGCGTCGACGAGACGCTCGAGGCCAACGGCTTCGCGCCCAACCGCAAGCCCGCGGCGCGCGCGCTGCAGCGGGCCGCCTGACCGATGGGCGATTCCACCGTCGTCTTCGTGCCGGGCCTGCGCGACCACGTGCCGGATCACTGGCAGACGCTGCTGCAGGCGCGGCTGCCCGGTTCGCTGTGCGTGCCGCGGCTGGGCAAGTCCGTGCTCTCGTGCGACGCGTGGGTCGAGGCCATCGACCGCACGATCGCGTCGGCGCCGGGCCCCGTCGTCCTGGTGGGCCACAGCGCCGGCGTGATCATGACGGCGCATTGGGCGCTCCGGCATCGCCGCGCCGTGCGCGGGGCGCTGCTCGCCACGCCGCCCGACCTCGCCCGCGAGCTGCCCGCGGGTTATCCCGACGTCGTGACGCTGGCGCAGAATGGCTGGATGCCCATTCCGCTCGAGCCGCTGCCCTTCGAGTCCATCGTGGTGGCGAGCACGAACGACCCGCTGTGCGCGTTCGAGCGCGCGGCGGACCTCGCGTGGCGCTGGCAGGCGCAGCTCGTGAGCGCCGGCGCGGCCGGCCACCTCAACCCGGCCTCCGGGTTCGGCGAGTGGGCGCAGGCCGCGGAACTGCTCCGGGCCTTCGGCGTGGCCGTCCCGGCGCAAGCCGCGGCCGCCTAGGCGAGGGCGCGAGTCCATGGCGATCGCACACACGACGGGCGATGCCCTCCCGGTTTCCACGTCGGTCTCGCGCACCTTCGCGTGGATCGTCTTCGCCCTGATCTTCGGGCTGCTCCTGTCCGACTACATGTCGCGCCAGGTGCTCAACTCGGTCTTCCCGCTGCTCAAGGCCGAGTGGTCGCTCTCGGACACGCAGCTGGGCTCGCTCTCCAGCGTGGTCTCGCTGATGGTGGGGCTGCTCACGTTCCCCCTTTCGCTCATCGCCGACCGCTGGGGCCGCGTCGCGAGCCTGAAGGCGATGGCGCTGCTCTGGAGCCTCGCCACGCTCGCGTGCGGCTTTGCACGCTCGTACGAGGAGATGTTCGCGGCGCGATTCCTGATCGGCGTGGGCGAGGCGGCCTATGGCAGCGTCGGCATCGCGGTGATCCTGAGCGTGTTCCCGCCGCACCTGCGCTCGACGCTCTCCGGCTCGTTCCTCGCGGGCGGCGTGTTCGGCTCGGTGCTGGGCATGGGCCTGGGCGGGGCCGTCGCCGCGCAGATGGGATGGCGCTGGTCGTTCTTCGCGATGGCCTGCTTCGGGCTTTCGCTGCTGGCGACGTTCGCGCTGGTGGTGACCGAGAAGCGGCTGGATCCCGAGCGGCGCCACGCGGCGCGCGTGGCGGGCGCGAAGCATATGTTCCAGTTCAAGACCTTGCTGCCCGGGTTGTTCTCCGCCCGCTCCGTGATCTTCGCCTACCTCGGCAACGGGCTCCAGCTTTTCATCGTGGGCTCGGTGATCGCGTGGATGCCGAGCTTCCTCAATCGCGAGTACGGGCTGCCCACGGCGCGCGCGAGCCTCGTTGCCGCGGGCTTCGTGCTCCTCTCGGGCGTGGGCATGATCGCCTGCGGCTCCATCACCGACCGGCTATGCCGGCGCAATCCCGTGCGCAAGTTCGGCATCGCGGTGGGGCTTTCGCTCGGAACCTTCGCGCTGCTCGCGATCGGCTTTCGCCTCGACCACGGCGCGGCGCAGCTCGCGGTGCTGGGGCTGGGCATCTTCATCGCCGCCGGCACCACGGGCCCGTCCACCGCCATGGTGGCCAACGTGACCCACGTGTCGATCCATTCGACGGCCTTCGCCACGCTCTCGCTCGCCAACAACCTGCTGGGCATGGCGCCCGGGCCGGTGGTGACCGGCGCGCTCGCCGACCGATACGGCCTGGCCGCCGCCTTCCAGGTGGTGCCCTTCGTCTGCCTGGGCGCGGCGGCCGCCTTCGCGCTGGGCCGGCGCCACTATCCGGCCGACATCGCCCGCATCAAGCACGCCTAGCGCCGCCCGTCCGCTCGTCGGATTCATCAGTTCTGTGGATTGTGGCGAGGCTCCCCGGCGCCAAGAATCGTGGCGACCCAATCGTGACGGGAGAGCGAGCATGTTTCGCAAGGGGAACGTCGGCGGGCCTTCTTTGCTGGAGGCCCTCTTCGCGATGCGCGGGCTGCGCATCGCCACGCGGCTTGGCGTGGGATTCTTCGCGGTGTCGGGGCTGCCGCTCGTCCTCGTGCTGTGCGTGGCCGTCTTCGGCCACCTGCAGCGGGAGGCGCTCTCGGCAAGCATCGTCTCGGCGGCCGCGAAGGACACGGCCATCGGAAACCTGAAGACCATCGCCGAGGACCGGTCCGAATACCTGCGCGGGGTCGGGACCAGCGTGGACCTGGGCGGAGCGCTCCGGGAGGGCGGCGAGCTCCAGCGCCTGTCCGGCGAATACGCGCAGGCGCTAGGGCAGCTCAGGGGCATCGCGCTGGACGCGCGCGACCGCGAGTCCCTGGCGAAGCTCGAGGACCTGGAGAAAGAGTACGCACAGGCGGTTCGCGAGGCCTCGGGCCAGGCGGGCGCAGCCGGCGCGGCAGGCGCCTTCCAGAGCAACGCCGCCAACAGCGTCCGCAAGGCCTCCGCGGAGATCGACCGCCTTTCGGAGCGCGTCGTCGACGGCTACCGGGCACCGGTCGAGTCCTTCCTCGAGTTCGGGCGCAGGGCCAACTACGCCATGTTCGCGGTCACCGCCGGCATCGCGTTCATCGTGGTTTTCGTCGCGTGGGGCGTCACGCGCGGCATCACGCAGCCGCTTCGCGAGGCGGTCGAGGCGGCCAGGCGCGTGGCCTCGGGCGACCTCACCGGGAAGATCGAGGTCCGCGGGCGCGACGAAGCGGCCGACCTGCTGCGCGCCATGGGGGAGATGAACGAGCGCCTGGGGGAAACGGTGACGCGCATCCGCGTGAGCGCGGAATCGATCGCGGCCGCCGCGGACCAGGTGGCCGACGGCAACGAGAAGCTCGCCGAGAGGACCGAGGAGCAGGCGAGCTCGCTGGAGGAGTCGGCTTCGACCATCGAGGAATTCACCTCGACCGTGAAGCAGGGCGCGGACAACGCGGGCGAGGCGAGCGCGCTGGCCGGCGATGCGGCGCGCGTCGCGCGCGAAGGCGGGACGGCGATGCGGGTGGTGGTGGAGCGCATGGCCGCGCTCGCCGATGCATCGCGCAAGATCAAGGACATCGTCGGCGTGATCGACGCCATCGCCTTCCAGACCAACATCCTCGCGCTGAACGCCGCGGTCGAGGCGGCGCGGGCGGGCGAGCAGGGCCGCGGCTTCGCCGTGGTGGCTTCGGAGGTGCGAGCGCTCGCGCAACGCGCGGCCGCCTCCGCGAAGGAGATCGGCGCGTTGATCGGCGCTTCCGTGGGCGAGATCGGGGCCAGCGCCAAGCTGGTGGGCAACGCCGGCAACACCATCGAGGACCTCGTGGGCGCCGTCGACCGCGTGTCCTCGCTGATGGATTCCATCGCCGACGCCGGGCGCGAGCAGAGCTCGGGCATCGAGCAGATCAACAAGGCGATCGCGCAGATGGACGCCGTCGTGCAGAAGAACGGGGCGCTCGTCTCGCAGGCGAGCGTGGCGGCACGCAGCCTGAACGACGAGGCCATCGGCCTCGTGCAGAGCGTGTCGGCGTTCCGCCTTCCCCAGGCGCAGCCGCAGGCCCGGCCGGCCAGGGCCGCGCCCGCGCGGCCCGCGGCCGCGCTCGACGCGCCGCGCCGTCAGGCGCTGATCGGCAGCGTGTAGCCGGCGAGCTGCTTGCGCAGCTCGAGTTTCGAGAGCTTGCCGGTCGCCGTGTGCGGCAGCGTCTCGACGAAGACCACGTCGTCGGGCATCCACCACTTGGCGATCTTGCCCTCGAGGGACTTGAGCAGCGCCTCGCCCGTCACGGCGCTGCCGGGCTTGCGCACCACCACCAGCACCGGGCGCTCGTCCCACTTGGGATGCTTCACGCCGATCACGGCCGCCTCGGCCACCTCGGGGTGCGCCATCGCCAGGCACTCGATGTCGATGGAGCTGATCCATTCGCCGCCGGACTTGATCACGTCCTTGGAGCGGTCGGTGATCTTCATGTAGCCGTCGGGGTCGATGGTGGAGACGTCGCCGGTGGGGAACCACCCGTCGTGCAGGACGTCGCCGCCCGCGCCGTTGAAGTAGCTGCGGATCACCCAGTGGCCGCGCACCTGCAGATCGCCGAAGGCCACGCCGTCGTGCGGGAGCTCCTTGCCGTCGCCGCCCACGATGCGCATGTCGATGCCGAAGAGCGGCCGCCCCTGCTTCTCGCGCAGCGCGTCGCGCTGGGCATCGTTCCAGGCGTCGTGCTTGGACTTGAAGGTGTTGAGCGTGCCCAGCGGGCTCAGCTCCGTCATGCCCCAGGCGTGGATCACCTCGACGCCGTAGCGCTCGCGGAAGGCGCGGATCATCGAGGGCGGCGCCGCCGCCCCGCCGATGATCACGCGCTTCAGCGTCGAGGGCTTGAGGTTGTTCTTCTCCATGTGCTGGAGGAGCGCCAGCCACACGGTCGGGACGCCGGCCGAAAGCGTCACCTTCTCCGTCTCGAAGAGCTCGAAGAGGCTCGCCCCGTCCAGGTTGGGGCCGGGCATCACCAGCTTCACCCCCGCCATGGCCGCGGCGTAGGGGATTCCCCACGCGTTCACGTGGAACATGGGCACGACGGGAAGCACGACCTCGCGCGAGGCGAGTCCGAAGGAATCGGGCATGCACACGGCGAAGCTGTGCAGCACCGTCGAGCGGTGCGAATAGAGGGCGCCCTTGGGATTGCCGGTGGTGCCCGAGGTGTAGCACAGGCTCGAGGCCGTGTCCTCGTCGATATCGGGCCAGTCGAAGGACTCGTCGCCGGAGGCCATGAGCTCCTCGTAGCAGAGGAGCGGCAAGGCGCTCGCCGGCATGTGGGCGCGGTCGGTCATGGCGACCCAGCCGCGCACGGTCGGGCATTTCGGGGCGACAGACTCGACCAGCTTGAGGAACGTGAGGTCGAAGAAGACGTAGCGGTCCTGGGCGTCGTTCACGATCCACGCGATCTGGTCCGGGAAGAGCCTGGGGTTGATCGTGTGGCAGATCCGCCCCGACGCGGAAGTGGCGTAGTAGATCTCCAGGTGCCGGTGGTTGTTCCACGCGAGCGTGCCGACGCGCTCGCCCGCCGCGACCCCGAGCCGCGCCAGGGCCGAGGCGAGGCGGCGCGCCCGCCGGTGGGTCTCGTGCCAGTCCTGGCGGTGGATGCCGCCTTCGGTGAGCCGGCTCACGATCGGGGTGTCCCCGTGCCAGCGGTCCGCATGGCGGATGAGCGACGGGATCGCGAGCGGCAGCTTCATCATCTGTCCCAGCATGGGGGCTCTCCTCCTGGATGGGGGCGGCGGACTCCAACCTGCCTCCCGCCATTCTCCCCGGTGTTGCGCTGCATCAACAATCGTTGGTTCGGATGAATCCAGATTCATCAGTTCTGGCGATTGTGGGTCCGCAGGGGGGCGCCGAGAATCGGCCCCGATACGCAAAAACGGGAGTCAACCCACATGCAACAACGCTTCATGGTGCGCCGCAGGGCGCTCGCGGTCCTCGTCGCGGCGAGCCTTGCGCCCGCCGCCGCCCACGCCCTCAGCTTCGAGCTCGACAACGGCGACCAGGTCCTCTGGAACACCACGCTCTCGGCGGGCACGAGCTGGCGCGCGGGTAACCCCGACAGCCGGCTGATCCATCCCAACAACGCGGCCCTCTACGGCATCAATGGCGCCGTGGGCGGCAACACCGACGACGGCACCCTCAACTTCAAGAAGGGCGAAGCGTTCTCCACGCCGATCAAGGTGGTGAGCGACGTCGAGTACCGGCACGGCAACTTCGGCGCCTTCGTGCGCGGCAAGGCCTGGTACGACTACACGCTCGAGAACCAGGGCGTGCGCCACGGCAGCTTCACCAACGGCTACGTCCAGGGCGCGAAGCTGGACGATTCCAACTACGAGAACCTCGCCAAGTTCTCCGGCGTGGCGCTCCTCGACGCCTACGCGTACGGCACCTTCGACTTCGGCGGCGACCACGAAGCGAAGATCCGCGCCGGCCGCCACGTGCTGAACTGGGGCGAGAGCCTGTTCATCCAGGGCGTGAACCAGATCAACCCGATCGACGTCCCGGCGCTGCGCCGCCCGGGCACGGAGATCAAGGAAGTGCTCCTGCCCGTCGGCATGGTCTCGGCCAACGTGGGCCTGGGCAACGGCGTTTCGCTCGAGGGCTTCTACCAGTACCAATGGCAGGACTCGGTGCTCGACGGCTGCGGCACCTACTTCCTCACGGTCGACGCTTCCGTGGGTCCCAAGACGGAGAACGCGTGCCGCGCGGGCTTCCTGCAGTCGCTGTCCGCGGGGCAGGCGGCCCAGCTCTCGGGCCTGCTGCACCGGACCATCCCGGCCGGCGACGCGGGCGGCGTTGCGGCCGGCGCGTTCCTTCCGGCCACCGCCACCAAGAACGGCACCGACACGGGGCAGTACGGCCTGTCGCTGCGCTTCCCGGTGAAGGCCCTGGACACGGAATTCGGCGTCTACGGCCTCGAATACACGTCGCGCGTTCCGGTGCTGTCCACCATCAAGGGCAACTCGCCCTTCCCGCTCACGACGGCGCTCCTCGGGGCGGCGGCGAAACAGGAGTCGGCTTTCTGGGAGTACCCCGACAAGGTCCGCCTGTACGGCCTGAGCGCCGCCACGGAGATCGCGGGCATCGCGTTCGCGGGCGAGGTTTCGTACTCGCCCAACTTTCCCGTGCAGCTCGGCGCAGGCGACCTGCTGGCCGGCCTCGTGTACGGCTCGGCGCCGCAGGCGCTCGCCGTGCTCGGCGTGCCCGCGCCGGTCGCCGCGGCGATGAACGCCAACCGCGGCCCGCTCAACGCGCGCTTCCAGGCCGCGGCCAACGGCGACGTCGTGCAAGGCTACGACCGCATCGGCAAGACCCAGGTGCAGCTGAACGCCATCCAGTTCTTCAACAACGTGGTCGGCGCCGAGACCCTCTCGGTGGCCGGCGAGGTCGGCGCGCAGTTCGCGTCCGTGCCGGACTTCCACGACAACGTGCGCTACGGCCGCAGCTTCGTGTTCGGCATCGCCAACGCGGCCTCGTACGGCCCGGTCGCCGCGGCCGTTGCGGGCGGCTGCCCGATCCTCAACACGCCCAACCAGCCCGGCTGCGAGAACGACGGCTTCGTGACCCATACGTCGTGGGGCTATCGCCTGCGCGGACAGCTCTCGTATGCCAACGTGATGGGCACCGGCGTCGCGGTGAAGCCCGCGATCTTCTGGGGCCAGGACGTGAACGGCGTGTCGGCCGACGGGCAGTTCAACGCCGGCCGCGGCACGCTCGGCGCCACGCTGGGCTTCGAATACCGCAAGGCGTATACCTTCGAGCTCGGCTACGTCGGATACCGCAACGCCGCCAAGTGGGACCCGCTGCGCGACCGCGACTATTACTCGGCCAGCGTGAGCGCCACGTTCTAGCGCCACGACGCCACAGGAGAACCTCATGAAGATGAATCGCACCCCCCTCAAGCTCGCCGTCGTGCTCGCGCTCGCGTGGGCGCCGGCCGCATTCGCCAAGGCCACTGCGCAGGAGGTCGAGCGCCTCGGCAAGGACCTCACCCCGGTCGGCGCCGAGAAGGCCGCCAACAAGGACGGATCGATCCCTGCGTGGGACGGCGGCCTCACCAAGGCGCCGGCGGGCTTCGACCCGAAGAAGGGCTACGCCGACCCGTACGCCTCGGACAAGCCCGTGCTCACGATCACCGGCCAGAACGCCGCCCAGTACGCGGACAAGCTCTCCGCCGGGCAGCTCGCCATGCTCAAGAAATACCCGACCTACAAGATCAACGTGTATCCGACCCGCCGCAGCGCCGCGCTTCCGCAAGCCGCGTACGACGAGATCCGCAAGAACGCGGGCGCCGCGGAGCTCACCGCCGACGGCAACGGCGTCGTGAAGTCGGGCACGAGCACGCTGCCGTTCCCGTTCCCGAAGGCCGGCGAGGACCTGCTCTGGAACCACAACTTCCGCTGGCGCGGCGGCTCGGTCGAGCGCGACTCGTCCTGGTACAACGTGCAGCCCAACGGCGGCAACTTCCGCGTGGCGACCAGCGACCGTTTCGTGTTCGAGAACGCGGGCTACCTCGACACCAAGCGCGACAACATGAACTTCGTGTGGATGGGCTACTACCGCGCGCCCGCCACGCTCGAGGGCACGATCCTGCTGGTGTGGGACACGATCGACCAGGCCAAGGAAGCGCGCAGCGGCTGGCTCTACAACGCGGGCCAGCGCCGCGTGCGCCGCGTCCCGGAGCTGTGCTGCGACTACAGCGCCGACGGCACCGAGGGCCTGCGCTATACCGACCAGTACGACGGATGGAACGGCACCACGGACCGCTACTCGTGGAAGCTCGTGGGCAAGAAGGAGATGTACATTCCGTACAACGACTACAAGCTCACCGACAAGTCGCTCAAGGCCTCCGACGTGCTCAAGCCCGGCCACGTGAACCCCGACCTGGTGCGCTACGAGCTGCATCGCGTGTGGGTGATCGAAGGCGCGCTCAAGGAAGGCAAGCGCCACGTCTTCGCCAAGCGCACGATGTACTTCGACGAGGACACCATGCAGCTCGCGGTGGCCGACCTGTACGACTCGCGCGGACAGCTGTGGCGCCTGCAGGAGACCTACGAGATGCAGTACTACGACGCCATGGTGCCGTGGTACTCGGGCATCACGTTCTACGACCTCAACTCGGGCGCCTACCAGCTCGCCTTCGCGACGTTCGAGGAGAAGGGGTCGGCGACCTTCGGCGTGCGCGGCAAGCTCGCGGACTTCCAGCCCGACGCGCTGCGCCGCATCGGGTCGAAGTAAGGCCGTGGGGAGCGGGGGCCTGCGCATGGATCCGAGGACCCTGCTCGTCGCCGCGGCGGCGCTCGGCGCCCTGGCTTGCCCGGCCGCCGCATCGCCGGGCGCGTTCGAGCCCGAGGCGATCGTGCGGCGCGTGGACCGCGTGGCGATCCTCGCCCTCGCGCATGCCGGCGGGCGGCTGGTCGCCGCCGGCGAGCGAGGCCGCATCCTCGTCTCCGACGACGGTGGCGCGTCCTGGAAGGTCGCGTCCTCGCCCACGTACCAGACGCTCACCTCGCTTTCGTTCAGCGATGCGAAGACGGGCTTCGCCACGGGCCACCAGGGCGTGCTCCTGCGCACCGAGGACGGCGGCCTTACGTGGAAGCAGGCGGCAGTCGACATGAAGGAAAAGCCCGCGCTGTTCGCCGTGCGTGTCACGGGAGAGAAGGGCATCGCGGTCGGGGCGTATGGCGCCTGCCTCGAGAGTTCCGACGGCGGGCGCACCTGGTCGGCGCGCAAGATCGGCGCGGGCGACTTCGACCGCCACCTCACCGGCATCGCCGCGTTCGGCCCCGGGCGCATGATTCTCGCGGGCGAGGCCGGCTCGCTTTTCGCGACCGCCGATGACGGCGCGACCTGGCAGGCCCTCAAGTCGCCGTACGAAGGTTCCTTCTTCGGCGCCATCGGGACTTCCGGCGGCACCGTGATCGCCTACGGCATGCGCGGCAACGCCTGGCGCAGCGCCGACGCCGGCAAGACCTGGCAGGCCGTCGATCTCGGCGGCTACAAGGGTGCGCTGCTGGGCGCGACCGAGCTCGACGACGGCTCGCTCGTTCTCGCCGGCGCCGACGGCATGATCGCCGTGAGCCGCGACGGCGGCACCACGTTCACTGCGCGGCCGCTCGCAAGCCGCGCGCCGCTCACCGCGGCGCTGCGCGACGCGACCGGCTGGATCGTCGCGGGCCCCGCGGGCCTGCGCGTCATCCGCTAGAGAAGAGCCATGCCACCGCTCCAGGATCCGGCACCCCTTACCCGCGACCACTTCGGCAAGAGCTGGGTCGGCATCGTCTCGTACTACATCTTCCACTGGCGCAACCCGCTGCTCGCCGCGGGCCTCGTGGTGACGGCGCTGCTCGCGTTGTCGGCCACGCGCCTGGAGGTGCAGGCGGGTTTCACCAAGATGCTTCCGCTGAAGCATCCGTACATGCAGACCTTCCTCAAGTACCAGCAGGACTTCGGCGGGGCCAACAAGGTGCTGGTGGCGGTGAAGGCGCGCGAGGGCAACGTCTTCAACGCCGCGGCGCTCGCGAAGCTGAAGGCCGTGCACGAGGACCTCTTCTTCATGCCCGGCGTCGAGCGCTCCAGCATGCTGTCGCTCTACAGCCCGAACACGATCTTCATGGAGGTCGTCGAGGACGGCTTCCGCGCCGGCCCCGTGCTGCCCAGCAACTTCAAGGCCGACGCGCAGGGCTTCGAGGAGCTGCGATCCAACCTCCTGAAGAGCCAGTGGGTGGGCCGCATCGTGGCCACCGATTTCACCGCGGCGCTCGTTTCCGTGACGCTCCTCGACCGCGATCCCGAGACGGGCGCGCGCCTGGACCTGAAGCGCGTGGGCGCCGATCTCGAGAAGATCCGCGCCAAGCACGAGGACGCCCAGTTCAGCATCCACATCATCGGCTTCGCCAAGTCCTCGGCCGACATCGCGGCCGGCGCGAAGGGCGTGATGATCTTCTTCGGCGTGGCCTTCCTCATCACGGCGGCGCTGCTCCTCTGGTATTCGGGGTCGGTCAAGCTCACGGCGCTGGCCCTTGCCGTGGCGCTCACGCCGGTGATCTGGCTGCTGGGCCTGCTGCCGGTGATCGGCCTCACGCTCGACCCGATGTCGATCCTGGTGCCGTTCCTCATCTTCTCCATCGGCGTGAGCCATGCCGTGCAGATGACCAACGCCTGGAAGCTCGAGGCGCTGCGCGGGCGCGACGGCGTGAGCGCCGCCCGCATCGCGTTCGTGAAGCTCTTCATCCCGGGGGCCAGCGCGCTGCTCGCCAACGCGATCGGCTTCCTGGTGATCGCCTTCGTGCAGATCGAGATGGTGCAGGAGCTCGTCATCACCGCCACGCTGGGCGTCACGCTGATGATCCTCACCAACAAGCTGCTCCTGCCGATCCTGCTCTCGCACATGAAGCTCGCGCCGGGCGAGGCGCGCGGGCTGCATGGCCACGAGACCATGGGCGACCCGATCTGGCGCCGGCTCGCGGCCGCCACCACGCCGCGGGCCGCCGCCGCGGTGATCGCGGTCGGCGCGGTCTTCCTCGGCCTGGGCCTGTGGAAGGCGCGCGAGCAGGTGATCGGCGACCTCGGGCAGGGGGTTCCGGAGCTGCGCGCCGACTCGCCCTACAACCGCGACGTCGAGGTGATCACGAAGAGCTTCGCGATCGGCGTGGACGTCCTCCAGGTGATCGCGCAGGGCTCCGCCCCGGCCGCCTGCACGAGCGCGGAGATGCTCGAGGCCGTGGACCGCTTCGAGTTCCTGATGCGCCAGACCGACGGCGTGCAATCCGCTGTGGGGCTCGCAAGCTTCGCCAAGCAGGCGGCCGTGGGCTACAGCGAGGGCGACGCGAAGTGGCTCGCGATCCCCGACACGCGCGAGGCGCGCAACCAGGCGGTCATGTTCTCGACGCGCCGCGGCGGCGACCTCGTGAACCGCGATTGCTCCGCCACCAACGTCTCCCTGTTCACGCACGACCACCAGGCCGCCACGCTCGCCCATATCGTGGAGCAGGTGAAGCGCTTCAAGGAAGCCTTCGACTCGCCCGCGTTGAGCTTCGAGCTCGCCTCGGGCAACGCGGGCGTCATGGCCGCGACCAACGAGGCGGTCGCGGCCGCCGACCACTGGGTGAACTGGGCGCTCTTCGGCGCGGTGACGCTGCTGTGCCTCATCACCTTCCGCTCGCTCGCCATCACGTTGTGCATCGTGGCGCCGCTCGCCCTGGTGACGGTGCTCTGCTACGCGTTGATGGCCGCGCTCGGCATCGGCATGAAGGTGAACACGCTGCCGGTGGTGGCGCTGGGCGTCGGCGTGGGCGTCGACTACGGCATCTACCTCTTCGAAGTGATCCGCCACGAGATGCACAACCGCAACGCGAGCCTGCAGGACGCCTTCTTCGAGGCGCTGCGCCAGCGCGGCACGGCCTCGCTCTTCACCGCGGTGACGATGACCGCGGGCGTGGCGACCTGGCTCTTCTCGAGCCTGCGCTTCCAGTCGGACATGGGCGTCCTGCTCGCCTTCATGTTCCTCGTGAACGCATTCGGCGCGATCTTCCTCGCCCCGGCCCTGGCGGCCTTCGTGTTCCGCGGCGGCCGCGGTGCCGAGCCCGCGCCGGCACCGGCCCACTGAACATGCAAGCCGGGCGCAGGAACGGACGCAGGATCGCCCCGACGGAGCACGCCGCGCCCATGCCCGAGGCGCAGCTCGTGTCCACGGCGTCGCTGCCGTGGTTCCCTTTCCTCTCGGACGAGGTCCACATCAAGCTTTGCCGCGTGATCCGCGCGACCGGCGAGATGGCGCTGCTCATCAGGGTGGCCCCGGGCGGCGTGCTCGGCCCCCACTACTACCACGGCACCGCGTCCGCCTACACCGTGAGCGGCCAATGGCGCCATCGCGCGAAGGGCTGGATCGCGGGCCCCGGCGACGTGATGATCGCGCCGGCGGGTTCCACGCACACGCTCGAAGCGGTCGGCGACAAGCCCATGGAGGCGTTCGTGCAATTGTCGGGCGCCCTGGAGTTCCGCGACGAGGACGGCGCAACGCTTTGCATCGAGAACGCCGAGACCATGCACGGGCGCTACCTCGCGCACTGCGCGCTGCATGGCATCAAGCCGCAGGAGGTCGTCCAATGAGGGCCTGGATCCTCGCCGCCTGCCTCGTTGCCGCGTCCGCGCGGTCCGCCGTCATCACCGGCACCGTGACGGGCGAGGGGCAGCCGCTCGCGGGCGCCATGGTCACCGCGATCGACGCCGCGCAGAAGCGGCGCGACACCGCCTACACCGACGCGCAGGGCCGCTACACGCTGAGGGTCGACTTCACGGGGAGCGTCACGCTGCGCGCCCGCGCGCCGTATTTCAGGGATTCGACACAGGAAGCGACGCTCGCGCCGGAGGCGTCGAAGACCATCGCCTTCGCACTCTCGCGCCACAGCGTGGCGGCGGAGCTCTCGGCGAGCCTGCCCGCTTCCGCGCACCTCGCGACGCTCCCCTGGGCGAGCGCGGACTCGCGCTCGGCCTTCGTGAGCCAGTGCAACTACTGCCACCAGGTCGGCAACTCGCTCACGCGGGGGCCGCGGGGCGAGGACGCCTGGGGCGCGACGGTGCGCCGCATGGAGGGCTACTTCGCGATGCTCACGAACCGCGAGGCCGAGGACATCACGAAGACCCTCGCCGCCGGCTTCGACGGCAAGCCCGTGTTGGCGCACGAGACCCACGTGTTCCAGCCCGAGATCGCCCGCGCGCGCGTGAAGGAATGGGTGGTGGGCGACGCCATGAGCTTCATCCATGACGCCGACGTGGGCGAGGACGACCACCTCTACGGCTCCGACGAGGGCCACGACATCATCTGGGAGCTCGACCGGGCGAGCGGCGCCATCTCGCAGCACCGGCTGCCCGACATCGACCTGCCGGAGGGCGGCGTGTTCGCCGGCGTCCAGCTGCCGATCGGCGTCTTCACCGGCAAGCATGGCCCGCACAGCATGGCGCAGGCGAAGGACGGGCGCTTCTGGATCACCAACGCGCTTTCGTCCACGCTCGCCTCGTTCGACCCGGCGACGAAGAAGTTCGAGCTCTACGAGCTCGGGCGCACGCACCTCTACCCGCACACGGTGCGCATCGACCGCGAGGGCATCGTGTGGTTCACGATCACGGCGTCCAACGAGGTGGGCCGCTTCGACCCGAAGACCAAGCGGTTCACCGCCATCGCGCTCCCCCACAACGGCTTCTGGCGCGGCGTTTCCGACTACGCGTTCCCCTACGTGCTCAAGGTGGCGGCGTGGTTCCCCAAGAAGAACATGCAGCTCGCCGTCTCGCATCACAAGTGGGCGGACCAGGGCCGCGACGCCTTCGCTTTCCCGTACGGCATCGACGTGAGCCCGGTCGACGGCTCCATCTGGTACGCCAAGCTCTACACCCACAAGATCGGCCGCATCGACCCGAAGACGCTCGCCATCACGGAGTTCGACACGCCGCTCAAGGGGCCGCGGCGGCTGCGCTTCGACAAGCAGGGCAACCTCTGGATCCCGGCGTTCGACGACAGCGGCCTCATGCGCTTCGACACGCGCACGCAGCGCTTCGAGACCTACCGCCTGCCGCTGCTCGCCCATGACGAATACGAGGTGCCCTACGCGTTGAACGTCCACCCGAAGACGGGCGACGTGTGGATCACGTCCAACATGTCGGATCGAATCTTCCGGTTCGACCCGGCGGCGAAGACCTTCGTGAGCTACCCGCTGCCCACGCGAGTCACATGGCTTCGCGACCTCGTGTTCGCGAAGGACGGCGGCATCTGCTCGAGCTCGTCGAACCTGCCCGCCTACGGCATCGAAGGCGGCCTCGCATCGTTCATCTGCCTCTACCCCGAGTAAGCCCGGAGGGACCGTGGAAACGTTCCTGATGTACACGACGATCACGGTGATCATGGCGCCGCTGCTGCTCGTCTACGGCATTCCCTTCATCGCCGCGGCGTTCCTGTTCCACCGGGCCACGCCGCTGTGGCTTTCGGCGCGCGCGCGGCTCGTGGGTGCGAGCGCGATCTCGGCGTTGGGCATCGCCCCCGGGTACGACGCCTACATGGCGCCCACGCCGGTGTATGTTCGGCTTCTGGAGGGATACGCCGTCCCGGCAGGGGCCGCGGTGATCTCCTTCGCCGTCACTTGGCTCGTGGTCTACCTCAAGGCGCACGCCCTCGCGGGGCGCCGCGCACGGCAATACGCCTAGGAGCTGGAACCGTGAACGACCGAATCCCGATGCAGGCCACCGAGCGCCTCGCGCACGTCCTCGCCGCGCAGCGACGGGCCTTCGACGCGCAGCCTTGTCCTGGGGCCGAGGAGCGCCGCGCGCTGCTGCGCACGCTCAAGCGCCAGCTCGCCCGCTACCAGGACGTCCTTGCCGAGGCGATCGACCGCGACTTCGCGGGGCGCGCCCACGCCGAAACGAAGATGCTCGACGTGCTGCCCACGACGCTCGAGATCAACCACGCGTTGATGCACCTCGATCGCTGGATGCGGCCGCAAAGGCGCTCGGCGGAGCTGCTCTTCCTCTCCAACCGCCTGCACGTGGCCTACCAGCCGAAGGGCGTGGTGGGCGTCATCGCGACGTGGAATTTCCCGCTCTACCTCTCGCTGGGCCCGCTCGCGGCGGCGCTCGCGGCGGGCAACCGCGTGATGCTCAAGATGCCCGAGGCCACGCCGGCGACCAACGCGGTGCTGCGCGCGATGCTGGCGCAGGCCTTCACCGAGGACCGCGTGGCGATCTTCGGCGAGGAGCTCGAGGATCCCTCGGCCTTCAGCGCGCTGCCTTTCGATCACCTGATCTTCACCGGCTCGCCCGCCGTCGGGCGCCTGGTGATGCGGCAAGCGGCGGAAAACCTCACCCCCGTCACGCTCGAGCTGGGCGGCAAGTCGCCCGCGCTGGTGTTGCGCGGCGCGTCGGTCCGCAACGCGGCGCGGCGCGTGGCGCACGGCAAGGGCGTGAACTGCGGGCAGATCTGCGTGGCGCCCGACTACGCGCTGGTTCCCCGCGAGAGCGCGCAGGAATTCACGGACGAGGTCCGCGCGAGCTTCGTGCGCATGTACGGCGCGCACGTGGACGGCAATGCCGAGTACACGTCGCTCGCGAGCGATCGCCACGCGGCGCGCGTGAAGGCGCTCCTCGACGACGCCCGCGCGAAGGGCGCGACAGTCACGGCCTGCGCCCAGTGGAGCGAGGCGCGGCGCATGCCGCTGCACGTCGTCACGGGCTGCACGAGCTCCATGGCGATCCTGCGGGAGGAGATCTTCGGCCCGATCCTGCCGGTCGTGCCGTACGACACCGAGGCCGAGGCGCTCGCCTTCATCGGCGAGCGCCCGCGGCCGCTCGCCCTCTATTGCTTCGCCGGCGACGCCGCCTCGCGCGAGCGGGTGCTGCGCGCGACCCATTCGGGCGGCGTTACCGTGAACGACTGGGCCTGGCACGTCATCAACCACGACGCGCCTTTCGGCGGCATCGGCAACTCGGGGATGGGCACCTACCACGGCGAGGAAGGCTTCCGCGAGCTCTCGCATGCGCGCACGGTCTTCCGCCGCCATCGCTTCTTCCCCATCGGGCTGTTCTATCCTCCTTACGGCAATCTCGTGCAGCGCCTCGCCTTGCGCCTTTTCATCGGCCGGGCCGACCGGTCGCTGAAGCATCCCTTCTGAAAGGAGGCGGCCCATGCGGATCGCATCGGGATGGCATTGGACGCGCGCCGCGCTGCGCCGCGCGGCACGCGAGCCCTTCCTGCATTTCCTGCTCCTGGGCGCGGCGATGTTCGCGATCCACGCGGCGTTCGCGCCGCGCGATGAGCGCCGCATCGAGGTGACCCGGGCCGACATCGAGCACCTGCGCGCCGCCTCGCTGCGCCAATGGGGGCGCGATCCGGCTCCCGCCCAGCTCGAAGCGCTGGTGAAGGCCCATGTGCGCGAGGAGGTCCTGTATCGCGAGGCGCTCGCCACCGGGCTCGACCGGGACGACGTGGTGATTCGCCGGCGGCTCGCGCAGAAGATGGAATTCGTCGCGCAATCGGGGGTGGTCGAGCCCGGCGACGACGAGGCCCGCGAGTACCTGCGCACGCATGCAGACCGATACAGCGCCCCGGCGACCGTCGCTTTCTCCCACGTCTACTTCGGCCACGAGGGCGGCGTATCGAGCGCGATGAACACGCGCATGATCGCGTTGCTGCAGGCGGGCGGCCGGGTGGAGGGCAAGCGCTTCATGCTGCCGTCCCGGTTGAGCGACCAGAGCTTCGAGGACGTCGCGCGCGAGTTCGGTGCCCAGTTCGCGAAATCGGTCTTCGCCGCCCCGGTGGGACGCTGGAGCGGACCGTACGAATCGGCGCATGGCCTTCACTACGTTCGCGTCGAGGCGCTCGCCCCGGCGCACCCGGCGGCCTTCGAGCAGGTCCGTGAGCGCGTCCTCGCCGATCTCGCCAGCGAGCGGATCGCCGCCGCCCGCGACGCCGCGTTCGCCCCGCTGCGCAGCCGCTACCAGGTTTACATCGAGCCGGGGGCCGCGCGAATCGCCGCGACGCCATGAGGCTCGCATTGCGCTCGCTCGCCACCCTGCTGCTCCTGGCTTCGGCCGCCGCACACGCCCACGAGAACCTCGCCGCGCTGCTCGCCATCGAACAGCGCGCGCCGGTGACCTTCGAGATGACCTGGCGGGTTCCGGCCGTGCAAGGCGGGGCCGCGCCGGAGATCACGCCGCGCCTGCCCGCCGACTGCATTACGCTGGGGCACCACGAGGAAGTGGCGGCGATCGGCGCCCGGGTACGGCATTTCAGCGTGCGATGCGACGGCCGGCTCGAGGGCGGCGCGCGCATCGCATTCGACGGACTGCCCGCCACGAACGTGGATGCGCTGGTCCGCATCCGGCGCCTCGATGGCTCGGCCGAATCGCTGATCGCCCGCCCGCGGGCGCCCTGGGTCGAGGTGGGTTCCGTGCGCCACATCGACGTGGCCGGCTATTTCGCCCTCGGCGTCGAGCACATCCTGCTCGGGCTGGACCACCTGCTCTTCGTCTTCTGCCTCGTGCTGCTCGTGGGCGGCGTGCGCCGCATCGTGACGACGGTGACCGCTTTCACGGTCGCGCACAGCCTGACGCTCGCGCTCGCCACGCTCGGCTGGCTCACCGTCGCCCCGGCGCCGGTGGAAGCCACCATCGCGCTCTCGATCCTCTTCCTCGCGCGCGAGCTCGCGCTGCCGCGAGCCTCCGGCGCCACCCGCCGCTGGCCCTGGATCGTGGCCTTCTCGTTCGGGCTGCTGCACGGGCTGGGATTCGCGGGCGCGCTGGCCGAGGTGGGATTGCCCCGCGACGCGGTGGCGCCCGCGCTGCTCCTCTTCAACCTCGGCGTCGAGGCGGGGCAGCTCGCCTTCGTCGCCGTCGTGCTGGGCCTGCTCGCCGCCGTGGCGCGCATCCGCCTCGCCTGGCCGCGGTGGTGCCTCGCGCTTCCTGCATACGCCGCGGGCACCGTTTCGGGATTCTGGTGGCTCCAGCGCGTGGCGGCGATGGTGGCGCCGTGAGCCCGAGGATCCTGCGGCTCATCATGTGGTTCGGGGCCGCCGCATTCGCCACCCTTGCCCTGGTGGTGGCGTGCGGCGACCGCCGCGAGCCGCAGGCGCTTGCGAAGCCGCGGACCGTTCCCGCGCCCCGGCCCGCCGCCGATCGCCCCGCGCCCAACGCCTTGCGTAACGCGTACTTCGGCGAGCTGCACCTGCACACCAGCTATTCGTTGGACGCGAACCTCTTCGGCACCCGCAACGACCCGCGCATGGCGTATCGCTTCGCCCGCGGCGAGCTCGTGGAGATTCCCGAGACGGGCCTCAAGCAGCGCATCATCGCGCCGCTCGACTTCGCGGCCGTCACCGACCATGCCGAGGGCCTGGGCCTTTACTCGCAATGCAATACGCCCGGCAGCGAGGCCTACTGGAGCCTCGACTGCGTCGGCATGCGCTACCAGGTCCTGCTGCTGTTTCCGCGGCTGTTCAAGGCGAACACGCAGAGCGGCCCGAACCGATCGCAATACCCGCCCGGCTGCGGCGAGAACGGCCGGCTTTGCGTGGCCTCCGCGCCCGGGGTCTGGCGCGACACCATCGACGCGGCCAACGAGCACTACGTGCCCGGGCAATTCACCACCTTCGTGGGTTTCGAGTACAGCCCGACGCTCGCGGACGGCGGCCAGTTCCACCGCAACGTGATCTTCCGCAGCGACCAGGTGACGCCGACGGTTTTCGCCGCGGCGGACGGATTCCAGGAGGACCTCCTGCGCTGGCTGGACGCGGCCTGCAAGGGCGATTGCCAGGCGCTCACCATTCCCCACAACCCCAACATGTCGCAGGGCCTCATGTTCGGCGACACCAACGCCGACGCGACGCCGCTCACGCGCGAGAACCTGGCCCTTCGCGCGCGCTACGACAAGCTGGTGGAGATCTTCCAGGCCAAGGGGAGCTCCGAGTGCATGAAGGGCATCGGCAATGCCGACGAGGAATGCGCGTTCGAGAACTTCTGGCCCGCCTGCACGCCGGAGCAGCTCGCCATCGACAAGGCGACCGGCCAGCACGCGTCGCGCTGCTCGGGTCCCAACGACCTGGTGCGCAACGTGCTGCGCAAGGGGCTCGCCGAGGAGGCGAAGTGGGGCTTCAACCCCTACAAATTCGGCTTCGTCGCCTCGACCGACAACCATAACGGCACGCCGGGCGACACGACGGAATCGACCTACAAGGGGCACGCCGGGTCCAACGACGCGGCGCCCGAGCAACGGCTGGGCTTGAAGACCACGGCGGTCTTCAAGACGCTCGGCCTCAACGGATACGAAGCGAACCCCGGTGGGCTCGCCGGCATCTGGGCCGAGGAGAACACCCGCGAGTCCCTCTTCGACGCCATGAAGCGGCGCGAGACCTGGGGCACCAGCGGCACTCGCATCCGCGTGCGCTTCTTCGGCAGCTTTGCCTTCCCGCCCGGGCTGCAAGGCAGCCCCGATCTGGTCAAGACCGCCTATGCGCTGGGCGTGCCCATGGGCGGGGAACTCGCCGCGGCACCCCGGGGCCGCTCGCCTTCGTTCGTCGTCTGGGCGATGCGCGACGCCAACTCGGCGCCGCTCGAGAAGATCCAGGTCGTGAAGGGCTGGGCCGATGCCGGCGCGACGCACGAGGCGGTGTACGACGTCGCGTGCTCCGATGGCCTGCAGCCCGATCCGAAGACCCACGCCTGCCCGGACAACGGCGCGCGCGTGCGCCTCACGGATTGCGCGTATTCCTCCGACCACGGCGCTCCCGAGCTCGCCGCCGCCTGGACCGATCCGGATTTCCACGCCGAGCACAGCGCCTTCTACTACGTGCGCGTCCTGGAGGACCCGACCTGCCGCTACACGCAGTACGACGCAATCCGCCTCGGGGTTGCGCATCCCGCGGGCATCTCCCCGATCATCCACGAGCGCGCGTGGACCTCGCCCATCTGGTACACGCCCGCGAAGCCATCGACATGAAGATCCTGCGCACGCCCGAATCGCGCTTCGGGAACCTGCCCGACTATCCGTTCGCGCCCCGCTACCACGAGGTGGCGCCGGGCCTTCGCCTGCACTACGTGGACGAAGGGCCGCGCGGCGCGATGCCGGTCCTCATGCTGCACGGCGAGCCCACCTGGTCGTACCTCTATCGCCACATGATCCCGCCGGTGGCGCAGGCGGGCCTTCGCGTGCTCGCGCCGGACCTCATCGGCTTCGGCAAGTCGGACAAGCCCGCGTCGCTCGCGGATTACACCTTCGCCGGCCAGGTGGCCTGGATTCGCCATTGGATCGAAGCCCTCGACCTCAACGGCATCACGCTCGTCTGCCAGGACTGGGGCTCGCTCATCGGCCTGCGCCTCGCCGCCGAGTCGCCGCAGCGTTTCTCGCGCATCGTGTTGTCCAACGGCGGGCTGCCCACGGGCGACCATCGCGTGCCGTTCGCCTTCCACGCGTGGCGCGCGTTCGCCACCCACAGCCCCTGGTTTCCCATCGGGCGGATCGTCCAGATGGGGACGCGGCGGCGACTGGATGCCGCGGAGCTCGCCGCCTATGACGCACCGTTTCCGTCCTCGGAATACAAGGCCGCTGCGCGCGCGTATCCGCAGCGCGTGCCGATTACGCCCGACGATCCCGCGAGCGACGCCAATCGCCGTGCGTGGGAAGTGTTCGCTCGCTGGGACAAGCCCTTCATCTGCTGCTACAGCGACGGCGACCCGATCACGCGCGGACTCGACCGCGCCTTCCGCGAGCGGGTGCCGGGCGCCCGGGGCCAGCCCCACGCGACGCTTCCCGGCCGCCACTTCATCCAGGAGGACGACCCGCAGGGCTTCGCGGCGATCGTAGTGCGCGCGTGCGCATCGCGCTGAAGGACGTTTGCCTCGAGGTCCAGGTCGAAGGCTCCGGCCCCGACGTGCTGCTCGTGCACGGTTTTCCCGACGACCATCTCGTGTGGCGCGGTCAGGTCGCGCCCCTCGCCGCCGCGGGCTACCGCGTGATCGCGCCGGACATGCGCGGCTGCGGCGAGTCCGACGCGCCGCCCCGCGTGGGCGACTATCGCATCGACCGTCTCGTGGCGGACCTGGCCGGCGTCCTCGACGCCCTCGGCGCCTCGCGCGTGCGCCTCATCGGTCACGACTGGGGCGCCGTGATCGCCTGGCAATTCTGCATGCTTTACCCGGGGCGCGTGGAGTCGCTTGCCGTGCTCTCCGTGGGCCACCCCAACGCCTATGCGCGCGCTCCGCTGCGCCAGAAGCTGATGGGCTGGTACATCGCGTTCCTCCAGCTGCGCGGGCTCGCCGAGTGGACGCTGCGGGCGGCCGACTGGCGATTCTTCCGCGCCTTCTCGCGCTATCCCGCCGAGAGCGCGAAGTGGATCGCGTCGCTTTCGCGCCCGGGACGCCTCACCGCCGCGGTGAGCTGGTACCGCGCCAACCTCGCGATGGTGCTGCCCCGTGAGTACCCGCCGGTCGTCATGCCGGTGATGGGTGTGTGGAGCAGCGGGGACCGTTTCCTGTGCGAGGAGCAGATGACGGCGAGCGCCCGTTACGTCGGCGGACCCTGGCGTTACGAACGCCTGGAAGGGCCCTCGCACTGGCTGCAGCTCGACGCGCCCGAGCGCGTGAACGCGCTGCTCATCGATCACCTGCGCCCGAAAGCGCATGCGGAGGGAAGGAAAGCATGAGAAAGCATCGATTCGAGCTGGCCCTGGCCGCGTTGTTCGCGGCCCTCTGGGTCGCGTTGTGGTGGTGGCAGAACCCCGGCACGCGCATCGCGGGCGACGAGGCCGAGCGCTACCTCGCCGCCATCGCCCAGTTGCCGATTCCGCCCGAGGAGCGCGAAGGCCTCGCCGCGGCGGCGAAGGCCTGGATGGCCGCCGACGACGGCAAGCCCGTCTACATGCTGAACCTGATGCGCTTCCACCCGCAGGTCAAGCGCTATCCGGGCGCGCCCGCCTTCACGGGGACGCCGCGCGAGTCGAACGCGCGCTACGAGGAGGTCGCCATCCCCCTGCTGCTCAAGCGAGGCGGCTATCCGCTCTACGGCGGCGACGCGCAGGGCGACAACATCCTCGTGCACGAGCCCGCGCTCGACCACTGGAATCGCGTGCTCGTGGTGCGCTACCCGAGCCGCCGTGCGTTCATGGAGCTCGTGAGCGACCCGGCCTATCGCGAGATCGCTCCCTACAAGCTGATGGCGCTCACCGTGGTGCTCACGCCCACCGGCAAGGAAATGGCGATCCCCGAGTTGCCCCTGCTCGCGGCGGGCGTGCTGCTCGCGATCTTCCTCGCCGCGGGCTGGATCCGCGCCGTGCGCAGGCCCGCATGAAAGCCGTCGTCTGCCAGTCGGGCAAGCTGTTCGTCGCCGACCGCCCCGAGCCCGTGCCCGGTGAAGGCCAGGTGCTGGTCTCGGTCCTGCGCTGCGGCATCTGCGGCTCGGACCTGCACGTGCGCAAGCACGCCGACCATTGGGGCGAGCTCATGGCCCGCAGCGGCTACCAGGGGCTCACCGGATCGAGCCACGAGGTGGTCTTCGGCCACGAGTTCAGCGCCAAGGTGCTCGACTACGGCCCGAAGTGCGCGCGCAAGGTGAAGGCCGGCGCGGCCGTGGTCGCGTTGCCCATGCTGCGGCAGGGAGCGGAGATCGACCTCATCGGCCTGTCGGAGCGCTCGGGCGGCGCGTATGCGGAGCGCACGGTGGTGCAGGAGTCGCTGATGATGCCGGTGCCCAATGGCTTGGCGCCCGAGCTTGCCGCCCTGACGGAGCCCATGGCCGTGGGGTGGCACGCGTTGCGCCGCGGCGAGGTGAAGAAGGGCGACGTCGCAATCGTGATCGGCTGCGGCCCCGTGGGCCTCGCGATCATCTGCCTGCTCAAGGCGCGCGGCGTGAAGACGATCCTCGCCGCGGACTTCTCGGCCGGCCGGCGCCGGCTCGCCGAGCGCTGCGGAGCGCACGTCGTGGTCGATCCGCGCGTGGCTTCGCCTTATGCCGATGGCGCGAAGCACGGCTTCATCGCGGACGTCCCGGGCCTTCTCGAATTGGGCGTGGGAACGCGCGAAAAGCTCGGCAAGCTTCCCGTGCCGTGGTGGCAGGCGTGGCGGCTCGTCGAGGCGCTCGGCGTGGAGCCCAAGCGCCCGGTCATCTTCGAATGCGTGGGCGGCCCCGGCGTCCTGCAGGGCATCATCGCCGGCGCGCCGGAGTTCGCGCGCATCGTCGTGGCCGGCGTGTGCATGCAGGCCGACCAGATCGAGCCCTCGGTGGCCATCAACAAGGAGCTCGACATCCGCTTCACCCTGGGCTACTCGCCGCTGGAATTCCGCGACACGCTGCACATGATCGCCGAGGGCCGCGTGGACTGCGCGCCGCTCGTGACGGGCGAGGTCGGGCTCGCGGGCGTCGGGGCTGCATTCGACGCATTGGGCGACCCGGAGCGCCACGCGAAGATCCTGGTCAACCCCTCGAGCGCGGCTGCGTCGCCGGGGTAGGGACGGTATAATTAGCGGTTCGGCGGTGGCTGTAGCTCAGCGGTAGAGTCCCGGATTGTGATTCCGGTTGTCGTGGGTTCGAATCCCATCAGCCACCCCACTTCCTAGGCGCGTTTCCTCAGCAGCCGCTGCTGCTCGCGCTGCCAGTCGCGCTCCTTCTCCACCTCGCGCTTGTCGTGCTGCTTCTTGCCCTTGGCAAGGCCGATGGCGATCTTCACGCGGCCCTTGGCGTAGTGCAGGTCGAGCGGCACCAGCGTGTAGCCCTTCTGCTCGACCTTGCCGATCAGCTTGCGGATCTCCTCGGCATTGAGCAGGAGCTTGCGCGAGCGCGTGGGATCGGCGCGCACGTGGGTGGAGGCCGTGGGAAGCGGGCTCACGTGCATGCCGATCACGTAGGGCTCGGCGTGCAGCAGCTGCACGTAGGCTTCCTTCAGCTGGACGCGCCCGGCACGGATCGCCTTCACCTCCCAGCCCTCCAAGACCATGCCGGCCTCGTAGCGCTCCTCGATGAAGTAGTCGTGGAACGCCTTCCTGTTCTCGACGATCGACATAGCCGCTATATTCTACCGATGCGCATCTCGGTCGCCTTCGCGCTCGCTTCCCGGCAGGAAGTGGTCGAGCTCTCGCTCGCCGAGGGCGCGAGCGTGGCGGACGCGATTCGCGCCGCGCGCCTGGCCGAGCGCTTCCCCGGCATCGACTTCGACTCGCTCGAGGCGGGCGTCTGGAACGTGAGGTGCGCGCGCGACGCGAAGCTTCGCGAGGGCGACCGCGTGGAGCTCTACCGCCCGCTCGCCGCCGATCCCAAGGACCAGCGCCGCCGTCGCGCGCGGCCTAGGACTTCGCCTCGATCTCGAAGCGCGCCTTGATCCAGTCGGCGCCCTTGCGGATGATGCGGTTCACGCGGATGCGGTACTGCGCGCCGCCCGCCTTGAGCGAAAGGCCCTGGTCGGAGCGGAAATCGCCGTTGCGCACGATGATCGAGTCGAGCTTGCCGTTGGTGTCCAGGCCCGGCAGGTAGAGCCCCTGGATGGGGGTCCCGCCCTGGGCCGGCGCCATGTCCACGGCGATGGGCCGGTAAGCGAGCACCTCGATGCCCACCAGGATCTCGCCGCGCGCCCGGTTGGCGAGCTTGCGCACCACGGTGCCGACGATCCAGCCGCCCGATTCGTGGTTGCGAAGCGCGATGAGCCCGTTCAGCAGCACGAGGTCGGCCGCGGGGCGGTCCACCAGCAGCCCGTAGCCCTTCGAGCTCAGGTCGAAGACCTTCCAGCGCTCGAGGTCGGGATCGACCGCCTCGGCCACGGCGGCCTGGGCTTCGCGCGGCGCGAGCGACAGGCCCGCGGGGCTGAGCTCGATCGTGTCGGAGGCGGCCGCCGCGAATTGCGGCCCGGCGGGGCGCGCCGGCGCGGGCGCCTCGCGCATCTTGCGCATCACGCGCTCCATGCCGACCACCACGTCCACCTCGCGGTCCTCGAAGTGCGTGCGCTCCTCGATGCGGTTCTCGCTGCCGGCGAGGATGGACTGGTAGAGCTTTTCGATGATGGCAAGCAGCGCCACGTGCTCCTCGACGGGGAACACCGCGCCCGCGCCGTAGCCCGCGTAGAGCCGGCCGTGGCGCAGCCCCGCCTGCACCTCCTCGATCTGCGCCTTCATGCCGTCGGCGCGAACGTAGCGCATGGTCTCGCCGTGGCTGTCCTTGCGCATGAGGTGCATGCCGGAGTCCGAGGCGAGGTCCACGAAGAAGAGGTGGTTGCGCGTGGAATACTCGGTGTCGAGCGAGTAGTCGTTGCACCACGACGAGAACCACCCGTCCGCGATCTCGGTCTGGACCTTCGAGAGGCTTCCGGTGTTGATGAGGTCGAGCATCAGGGTGCGCAGGTAGAGCGACTGGACCGAGGGCTTGTAGCTGGGCTGCGCGGAGTGCAGCACGAACGGCACCTGCGAATAGCCGTCGGTCTCCGAGAGCATGTAGAGCGCGTGCACCTGCTTCCACGGCGTGGCGCGCCCGGGCTCGTTGAGGAAATGCCCCCACTTCACGAAGCTGTGGATCGCGTTCAGCGCGAGCCCGGTGGCGCGGAACATCGTGTCGAGCGCCTCGCGGCTGGTGGCCCAGGCGTTTCGGTTGCGCAGGAACCGCTGGAAGCCGTTGGCCGCCTCGAGGCAGATGCGCTGGATGTTGATCGCGAAGTCGCGCTCCGCCTCGCTCGCGTTCGCCTGGCGCAGGAAGTCGATCTGGTCGTAGAGCAGCAGCGCCTGGAAGTGCTCCTCGACGCGCATGAGGTCCTGCAGCCGCTCGAGCGTGAACTCCGAGCCGTCCTTGCCGAGCTCGCGGATCGCCGCGAGGAAGAGGTTGCGCGCGGGCGCGTCCCGGACGGTCTTGAGGTCGAGGACCTGCCCGGTTTCGACCGCGGACATCTCAGGCGACCGTGAACATCTCGATGCTGCGCAGCGCCGGCATCGGGTTGGGCACCAGGTCCTGCTCGCCGATGCCGGCATCGGCCATCAGCGTCTTGCGCAGCTCGTTGGCGAGCACCTCGTTCTCGAAGTCCATCGGCGCTCCCAGCCAGTTCTCGGCGATGGGATCGAAGCTCGCTTCCTGCGCGATGCGCTTGGCGCGCGTGGGCGAGATGGTCTCGAAGTGGTCGATGGGCGCTTCCTGGTAGAGGGCGTTGCCCGGGTCGATCTCGCGCCCGAAGTACTGCACCTTGCGCCAGTACTCGGTCTTGCCGTGCTGCTCCCGGAAGCGCGTGGCAAGCTCGGCGAACTCGCCGGCGAGGCGCTCGAGGCGGAAGATCTCGAAGAGGGCGAGCCACGCCTTGATCTCGGCGGGCTTGCGCTCGACGGCGTACTGCAGCAGCTCGACGGCGCGGGCGATCTCGCCGTCCTCGTAGAAGAGCCGCGCGCCCTTCACGACGGAATCGGGGTCGTCGATGGAGATGGCGCCCTTGCCGATCTCGGGGAAGCGCTCCTCGATGTAGCGCCGGCGCAGGTCGTCGGTGTTGCTCGGCAGCCGCGTCGCGAGCTCCACGTCCGAATCGATCTCGCGGCGTGCCGGGCTCGGCATCGAGGCAGGCTCGGCGGCGATCCCGGGCTGCGCGACGATCTCGTCGGCCACCACGATCTGGTCGTCCGTGGGCGCCGCGGCGGCGGGAGCGGCACCCGGTCCGGCCGCCTGCGTGGCGGGCTCATCGGGCTCGTAGCCGGCCGACTCGCGCCGGCGGCGCGCGAGGCGCACGGCGAGCACGATGGCGGCCACCGCCAGGAGCACCGCGAGCGCCCACAGGGCGTAGTCGAGCCATTCGTTCGAGGGCGGCGTGACCGGCATCGCAGGTTTGGGCGCCGGCGCTGGCTTGGCGGCGGCCGGCGCGGGCGGGGGCTCCGTCTTCGCCGCGGGGGCGGGCGCGGGCTCCGTCTTGGCGACGGGCGCGGGCTCGGTCTTCGCAACGGGCGGCGGAGATGGCGGTGGCTCGGCCTTCGTGACCACGGGGGGCGGCGGTGCCGGCTGGGCTTTGGGCGGCGCGGGCGGGGGCACCCCTTCCGGCGCGGGTTTCGGCGCCGGGAACGACGAAGGCATGCCCGAGAGCTTGAGTTGCAGCGCGGCCACCTGCGACTCGAGCTGCTTCACGCTGTGCTTGAGCGACAGGAGCGCCGCGACCTGGTCGTCGGCGTCGAGGATCATGAGGCGCTCGCGCAGCTCCTGCCGCGAGCGGTCGTCGATGCCCCGGCTGCGAGCGAGGTCCATCTCCGGCGCCGACAGGCGCAGCATGAATCCATCGCCCGAGCGCGGCGCGCGCGGTGCGGCGGCGGCCGTCGGCTTCGCGAGGCGCGGCGGTTCGGCGGGCGCGGGCCGCGCGGCTTTCGGTGCGGCGGGACGCGGCGCGGCGAGGCGCGTGGGTGCAGGCGCCGCGGGCGCCTCGGCAAGCGAGGGAGCCGGAGCCTTCGCCCCCGGGGCCTTGCGCGCCGCGCGGGCCGGGGCCGGCGCCGCGGCGACTTGCGTTTCGGGCTGCTCGAGGTGCCGCCCTCGCGCGAACGAGCGCAGGTCCGGGAGCGCGACCGGCGTATCCACCGGAATGGGTTCGTCGTCCGCGAGCCTGGCGAGCGGCGGGTTGGAATCGCGCAGCGCCGCGATGTACGTGCGCTGGGCGCCGTGATTGTTCGGGAAGATCGCCTCGGCGATCGAGGCGAGCGTGTCGCCGATGCGCGCAATGAGGGTGGCGATGGAGGGGAACAACGGCTCGCCCGGCGCGGCCGGTGCCGGCGTGCCCGCCGCTTGATCCGTCGCGGGCCCCGCCGCGGCGCCCGTGCCGATCGCGAGCGTGTAGTCGCGCCGGTATTCGCCCGACTGCCCCGTGCAGTTCGCCGCGATCGACAGGGCGAGGGCGGGCTCGGTCACGCTCGCCGTGCCGCGCAGCCGCAGCCAGGTGCCGCTCGCGGATCGTTCCAGCGAGACGCTTCCCGCGGTGACGCGCGGGCCGTCGCCGGGACCGGCGGCGAGCTTGAAGCAGGTGGGCCCGATGGACTCGCCGCTGCCGAGGGTCACCGGGATGCGCACGTCGAGCGCCTCGCCGAGCGCCGAGCGCACCTGCGGCTCGCCCAACGCAAGGGCCCCCGCATCGAACGCCGCGAGGGCGAGGCTTGCCGCGATGAGCGCTCGTGCCGCGGGGTTCACGACTTCTTGCAGGCCTCGTCCATCTCGCGCTTGGTGCGGTCCTGCTCGGCGAGGATCTCGTCGTCGCCGAGGTACACGCGCTCACCCTTGTCGTCGTACTTGGTGATGCGCCCGCCGTCGGCATAGATCTGGTAGTTGGACTTCGCCTGCTGGCAGGCCGCCTCCTTCTGCGCGGCCAGCTTGGCGGCATCCTCGGCCTTCTTGGCCTTGTCCTTCTCCTCGTCGCGGCCCTTCTGCAGGTCCTTGTCGCGCTCGAGCGCGGTCTTGGGCCCCGCGGCCGGGCTGTCCCGGGTGGTGCCCGAGCTGATGTTGAGCTGCTTGGAGTCGACGTTGGGCGGCGGCTGGTCGGAATACACCGTCTTGCCGTCCTTGTCGACGTACTTGTACAGCTGCGCCGAGGCGAGCGGCACGAGGGCGCAGGCGGCGGCGAGGGCGATGAGGCGTTTCATGGTCGGTCTCCCGTGGATCTATTGGATTGCCGGATACGTGAGCTGCTCGAGGCCCAGCTGCGCGAGCTCGCTTGAGTGCTTGGCGTAGGCGATCGCGGCCGCCGAATCGCGCGCCGCGACCGCGCTGCGCGCGGCGAGCAGGTCTTCCCATGCCTTCAGCCACAGCGCGCGCCGGGCGCGCGCGCGCTGCACGTCGGTCTCGGCCTGCGCGAGCAGCGCGCGAGCCTCCTCGGCGAGCGCGTTTTCGTCGCGCGCAGGCGCCACCACCGCGGGCAGGGGCGGGGCTGCGGGCGCCTGCGCAAGGGGCGGCTCGGTTGCCGCGCAAGCCGCCGCGAGCACCCCGAGCATCGCTTGCCAAAGACGTTTTGTTTCAATCATTTAGGATACCTTATCGAGAAAACACTTAAGCGTCAATGTAATGCAACACGCAACGCCCGGGCGGGCCGCTTCGTTGTCCGGGCAGGGGCCGCTCTGTATAATCTCGTTTTGCGGCCAAAGGTTTGCGAATGCGCGTCATACAAAAAGCACTCACATTCGACGACGTCCTCCTGGTTCCCGCCCACTCGACCGTCCTGCCCCGCGAAGTCAGCCTCGAAACCCGCCTCACCCGCACGATCGCGCTGAACATCCCGCTGCTGTCCGCGGCCATGGACACGGTGACGGAATCGAGGCTCGCCATCGCCCTCGCCCAGGAGGGCGGCATCGGCATCGTCCACAAGAACATGGCGCCGCGCGCCCAGGCGGCCGAGGTGGCGAAGGTGAAGCGCTTCGAGAGCGGCGTCGTGAAGGACCCCATCACCATCTCGCCCGCCATGAGCGTGCGCGAGGTGCTCGAGCTCACGCGCAAGCACCGCATCTCGGGCCTGCCGGTGCTCGAAGGCAAGCGCGTGGTGGGGATCGTCACCAACCGGGACCTGCGCTTCGAGGACAACCTCGACCAGCCCGTGAAGAACATCATGACGCCGCGCGACCGGCTCATCACCGTGAAGGAGGGCGCGAGCCCCGACGAGGCCCGCGCGCTCATGCACCGCCACCGCCTCGAGCGCGTGCTGGTGATCAACGGCGACTGGGAGCTGCGCGGCCTCATGACCGTGAAGGACATCCTCAAGTCCTCGGAGCACCCGGACGCCTGCAAGGACGACATGGGCCGGCTGCGCGTGGGCGCCGCGGTCGGCGTGGGCGAGGGCACCGAGGAGCGCGTCGAGGCCCTGGTCGATGCGGGCGCGGACGTGCTCGTGGTGGATACCGCGCATGGCCACGCGCAGGGCGTGCTGGACCGCGTGAAGTGGGTGAAGAAGCGCCACCCCAACGTGCAGGTGATCGGCGGCAACATCGCCACGCGCGAGGCGGCGCGCGCGCTCCTCGACCATGGCGCCGACGGCGTGAAGGTGGGCATCGGTCCCGGCTCCATCTGCACCACGCGCATCGTGGCGGGCGTGGGCGTGCCGCAGATCACGGCGATCCAGCAGGTGGCGGGCGCGCTCGAGGGCACCGGCGTGCCCTGCATCGCCGACGGCGGGATCCGCTACTCGGGCGACATCGCGAAGGCGGTGGCGGCCGGCGCCTCCAGCGTGATGCTGGGCAGCCTCTTCGCCGGCAGCGAGGAATCGCCCGGCGACATCGAGCTCTTCCAGGGCCGTTCGTACAAGTCGTACCGCGGCATGGGCAGCATCGGCGCGATGCAGAAGGGCTCGAGTGACCGCTACTTCCAGGACGCCGAGATGAACGCCGACAAGCTGGTGCCCGAGGGCGTCGAGGGACGCATCCCGTACAAGGGGCCGGCCACCGCGATCATCGTGCAGCTCATGGGCGGGTTGCGCGCCAGCATGGGCTACACCGGATGCCGGACCATCGACGAGATGCGCACGCGCGCCGAGTTCGTCGAGATCACATCCGCGGGCATGCGCGAGTCCCACGTGCACGACGTGCAGATCACCAAGGAAGCGCCGAATTACCACGTCGAATAGGCGCTGATGGACAAGATCCTCATCCTGGACTTCGGCTCCCAGGTCACCCAGCTCATCGCCCGCCGCGTTCGCGAGGCGGGCGTCTATTGCGAGCTGCATCCCCATGACGTCGATGCCGCCTTCGTCCGGTCGTTCGATCCCAAGGGCGTGATCCTTTCCGGCAGCCACGCCTCGGTCACCGAGGAGGAAACGGCGCGCGCCCCGCAGGTGGTCTTCGAGCTGGGCGTCCCGGTGCTGGGCATCTGCTACGGCATGCAGACGATGGCCGAGCAGCTCGGCGGCTCGGTGGAAGCCGGCAAGGTGCGGGAGTTCGGCTACGCGGAGGTGCGCGCCCGCGGGCACTCGAAGCTCCTGGAAGGAATCCAGGACCGCGCCGGCCCCAACGGCGAGGGCTTCCTCGAGGTGTGGATGAGCCACGGCGACAAGGTGACGGGGCTGCCGCCGGGCTTCAAGGTCATCGCTTCCAACGAAGCGTGTCCCATCGCGGGCATGGCGGACGAGTCGCGGCGCTTCTACGCGCTGCAGTTTCACCCCGAAGTCACGCACACGCGGCAGGGCCGCGCGATCTACACGCGCTTCGTGCACGAGATCTGCGGCGCCGGTGCGAGCTGGAACATGCCGCAGTTCGTGCCTCAGGCGCTGGAACGCATCCGCAAGCAGGTGAGCAAGGACGAGGTGATCCTCGGCCTTTCCGGCGGCGTCGATTCCGCGGTGGCCGCGGCACTCATCCACAAGGCGATCGGCGACCAGCTCACCTGCATCTTCGTGGACACGGGGCTGCTGCGCCTGGACGAGGGCGACCAGGTGATGCAGACCTTCGCCAGGCACCTGGGCGTGAAGGTCGACCGCGTGAACGCCGCCGACGAATTCTTCGGCGCGCTCAAGGGCGTGGCCGATCCCGAGGAGAAGCGCAAGATCATCGGCCGCCTCTTCGTGGACGTGTTCCAGCGCGAGGCGAAGAAGATGCCGAAGGCGAAGTGGCTCGCGCAGGGCACCATCTATCCCGACGTGATCGAGAGCGCGGGCGCCAAGACCAAGAAGGCGGTCACCATCAAGTCGCACCACAACGTGGGCGGCCTGCCGGAGACGCTGCACCTCAAGCTCCTCGAGCCGCTACGCGAGCTGTTCAAGGACGAGGTGCGCCTGCTGGGCGTGGAGCTCGGCTTGCCGCGCGAGATGGTCTACCGGCATCCCTTCCCGGGCCCGGGGCTGGGCGTGCGCATCCTGGGCGAGGTGAAGCGCGAGTACGCGGAGCTGCTGAGGCGCGCCGATGCGATCTTCATCGAGGAGCTGCGCCGCGCTTCGAACGAGGATGGCGTCTCCTGGTACGACCAGGTGGCGCAGGCCTTCGCGGTATTCCTGCCCGTGCGCTCGGTGGGCGTGATGGGCGACGGACGTACCTACGACTACGTGGTGGCGCTGCGCGCCGTCGCCACCTCCGACTTCATGACCGCGGATTGGGCCGAGCTGCCGCACGCGCTGCTGGGCAAGGTCTCGAGCCGCATCATCAACGAGGTGCGCGGCATCAACCGCGTGACCTACGACATCTCCTCCAAGCCGCCCGCCACCATCGAGTGGGAGTAGCGGCGGCCGCGGCATAGCCGGCGCCTATAGGATCGATTGAAACAATCAAATTGCATGATGCAATTGTGGATGCCTATATTGATCGGGCGCCCACAGACCGAGGAGAGATGCCATGTCGACCGAGAGCAAGTGCCCCTTCCATCACGCCGCCGGCGGCGGCACGGCGAACCTTGACTGGTGGCCGAACCAGCTCAAGCTGAACGTGCTGCACCAGCATTCGTCCCTGTCCGATCCGATGGGCGGGAGCTTCGACTACGCCAGGGAATTCAGGAGCCTCGACCTGAAGGCGCTGAAAAAGGACCTGCGCGCCCTGATGACCCAGTCGCAGGACTGGTGGCCGGCGGACTTCGGGCACTACGGTCCGCTCTTCATCCGCATGGCGTGGCATAGCGCCGGCACCTACCGTACCGGCGACGGCCGCGGCGGCGCCGGTTCCGGGCAGCAGCGCTTCGCGCCCCTGAACAGCTGGCCCGACAACGTGAGCCTCGACAAGGCCCGCAGGCTCCTCTGGCCGATCAAGCAGAAGTATGGCCGCAAGATCTCCTGGGCCGACCTCATGATCCTCGCGGGCAACGTCGCCCTCGAATCGATGGGCTTCAAGACGTTCGGCTTCGCCGGCGGCCGCGTCGATGCCTGGGAGCCGGACCTGGACGTCTACTGGGGCTCGGAGAGCAAGTGGCTCGACGACAAGCGTTACTCGGGCGACCGCGACCTCGAGAACCCGCTCGCGGCCGTGCAGATGGGGCTCATCTACGTGAACCCGGAAGGCCCCAACGGCAACCCCGATCCGGTCGCGGCCGCGCGCGACATCCGCGAGACGTTCGCCCGCATGGCGATGAACGACGAGGAAACCGTCGCGCTCATCGCCGGAGGCCACACTTTCGGCAAGACGCACGGCGCGGCCCCGGCGTCGAACGTGGGACCGGAGCCCGAAGCGGCCCCCATCGAGGAGCAGGGCTTCGGGTGGAAGAACCGCTTCGGAACGGGCAAGGGCGCCGATGCGATCACGAGCGGCCTGGAAGTCACGTGGACCACGACCCCAACGAAGTGGGGCAACGACTTCTTCAAGAACCTCTTCGGCTACGAATGGGAGCTCACCAAGAGCCCGGCCGGCGCCCACCAGTGGAAGCCGAAGGGCAACGCGGGCGCGGGTACCGTGCCCCACGCGCACGACAAGTCGCAGCGCATCGCGCCTGCGATGCTCACCACGGACCTTTCGCTGCGGTTCGATCCGGCCTACGGGAAGATCTCCCGGCGCTTCATGGAGCATCCCGGGGAATTCGCCGACGCGTTCGCACGCGCATGGTTCAAGCTCACGCACCGCGACATGGGGCCGCGTGCGCGCTACCTCGGCCCGGAAGTGCCGAAGCAAGAGCTGCTCTGGCAGGACCCGATCCCGAAGGTGGACCACAAGCTGATCGACGCGAGGGACATCGCGGCCCTCAAGGCGAAGATCCTCGCGTCGAGGCTGTCCGTCTCCGAGCTCGTCTCCACGGCCTGGGCGTCGGCGTCCACCTTCCGCGGCTCGGACAAGCGCGGCGGCGCTAACGGCGCCCGCATTCGCCTCGCCCCGCAGAAGGACTGGGAGGTCAACCAGCCGGCACAGCTCGCGAAGGTGCTGAAGGCGCTCGAAGGCATCCAGGCCGCCTTCAACAAGCAGGCGAAGGGCGGCAAGAAAGTGTCGCTCGCGGACCTGATCGTGCTGGCGGGTTGCGCCGGAATCGAGAAGGCGGCGAAGAAGGCCGGGATCACGGTCAAGGTTCCCTTCACGCCGGGCCGAATGGACGCTTCCCAGGCGCAGACGGATGTGCACTCCATGGCCGTGCTCGAGCCGATCGCGGACGGCTTCCGCAACTACCTCAAGGGCAAGTACACCGTCCCGGCCGAGGAACTTCTGGTGGACAAGGCGCAGCTGCTCACGCTCACGGCACCCGAGATGACGGTCCTCGTCGGCGGCATGCGGGTCCTGAATGCCAACGTCGGCAAGTCGGCGCACGGGGTCTTCACCAGGCGGCCGGAGTCGCTCACCAACGACTTCTTCGTGAACCTGCTCGACATGGCCACGGAGTGGAAGCCCGTCGCGAAGGACGCGGGCGTGTTCGAAGGCCGCGACCGCAAGACGGGGCAGGTCCGGTGGACCGCCACGCGGGTCGATCTCGTCTTCGGCTCGAACTCGCAGCTGCGCGCCCTCGCGGAAGTCTATGGGTCGGCGGACTCGAAAGAGAAGTTCGTGCGCGACTTTGTCGCCGCATGGAGCAAGGTCATGAACCTCGACCGTTTCGACCTGGCGTGATTCCGCGGGACCTCGGTGGCTTCGGCCGCGACAACGTGCCCGTGGAGGTCGAGGTGGTCGGGGCCTAGGCGCCCTCGCGGGTGAGCACCATCTGCACGTCGCCGAGCGCGCGCTCGGCGAAGCCCGCTTCGCAGTAGGAGAGGTAGAACTCCCACATGCGCCGGAAGCTCGCAGGGTAGCCGAGCGCCGCGACGCGCGCCTCGTTGGCGCGGAAGTTCTCGCGCCAGCGCGCGAGCGTCGTGGCGTAGTGCGGGCCGATGTCCTCCAGCCCGACGATGCGCAGGTCGCTCGACAGGGCCATGGCCTGCGCGAGCGGCGCCACGGCCGGGATGCAGCAGCCCGGGAAGACGTAGCGCTTGATGAAGTCCACTTCGCGGCGCGCGCGCTCGTAGCGATGGTCGGCGATGGTGATCGACTGCAGGAGCATGCGCCCGCGCGGCGCGAGGCGGGCGGCGCAGGTGCGGAAGAACCCCGGATAGCCCTCGTGCCCGATGGCCTCGATCATCTCGATGGACACGAGCTTGTCGAAGGTGCCGCGCAGGTCCCGGTAGTCCTCGAGCAGCACCGTGACGCGGTCCTGCAGGCCGGCGACGCGGACGCATTCGGTGGCGAGCGCGTGCTGGCTGGGCGAAATGGTCGTCGTGGTCACGCGGCAGCCGTGGTTGAGCGCCGCGTACATCGCGAAACCGCCCCATCCCGACCCGATCTCGAGGACGTGGTCCGTCGGCCGCAGCGCGAGCTTGCGGCACACGGCCGCGAGCTTGGCGCGCGATGCCGCCGCGAGGCTCGCGTGCGGATGCTCGAAGATCGCGCACGAGTACATCATGGTTTCGTCGAGGAACAGCGCGAAGAAGTCGTTGCCCAGGTCGTAGTGCGCCGCGATGTTGCGGCGGCTGCCCGCCCGCGTGTTGCGGTGCAGCCAATGGGCCGCGCGGCGCAGCGGCGCGGAGAGCCCCGCGAGCCCGCCTTCCATCCCGTCGACGATGTCCCGGTTGGCCAGCATCAGCCTGAGAAGCCCGGTCAGGTCGTCCGTGCTCCAGTGTCCCAGCATGTACGACTCGCCCGCGCCCACGGAGCCCCCGAAGGCGACGTCGGCGTAGAACGCGGGGTCGCGCACTTCGAGTGTATGGCAGGGCCCGCCGCCGCGGCCCAGCTCGAAGGCCGTGCCGCCCTCGATGATCCGCAGGCGCCCTTTGCCGATCCGCGAGATGCGGTCCAGCACGAGCGTGCGCGCAAGGCGGCCCAGGGTGCCCGGGCGCCGTGGACGGGAAGAAAGGTCGATCAGGGTTGTGTCGTTCACGGCGCCACCTCTTGCGAGTGCGAAGCGGGATGGGGATGGAAAGGCGCGCCCTTCAGGCGCAGGCGCAGCGCCTGCCAGTAGATGGCGCGGACGATGTTGGCGGTGAGGAACGGGTACCGGGCGAGGGCGGCGGCGAGGCTCGCGCCAGAGATCTCGCGCCTGCGCAGCGCGAGCGTCGCGTCGAACACGCGCCGCCCGCCGCGCCGGTTCGCCATGTGCACCGCCAGCCACTCGCCCGGCGTCGTGAAGCTCCAGTCGTACTCCATCTCCATCGGCATGAACGGCGAGACGTGGAACGCCTTGCCGAATCGCCAGTGCAGGCGGCCGTCCCGCGCCGCCCCGTCCGCCGGCAGCACGTACGCGTGCCTTTCGTTCCACGGCGTGTTGGTGATCTCGGCGACGATGGCTTCGACCCGGGCGCCGGAAGGATCGAAGCAGTAGTAGAAGGAAACCGGGTTGAAGCAATGGCCGAACATGCGCAGGTGCGCGAGCATCCGCACGGGCCCCGCGAGCCTGTGCCCGGTTTCGCGATGCACCAATGCGCGCACGGATTCGTCCAGCGGCAGCGCCGGGTCGCCCAGATAGTCGGAACGCCTGAGCCACGCGAGCGCGGGCCGCTGCGCCGACCACAGCCATCGGTCGCGAAAGACGCGATCGAGCTCCGAAAGGTCGAGGTAGGCCATGAAGAGCGAATAGGCGAAGGCATGGGGCGCGGGCTCCAGGCGCTTGTGCAGCACGCGTCCGACGTAGAGGGCGCTTTGCATCGGCGCCGCCGCGGCCTTCGTCATGCCGCGCGCCGCGCGCCGGCGCGGTCGTCCTCGAAGTGGCGCAGCGCCGCCAATGCGCTCACGACGCCGTCCTCGTGGAAGCCGTTGCGCCAATACGCGCCGCAGAAGTACGTGTTGCTGCCCCGGTTGAGCTCGGCATGCCGCGCCTGGGCCGCGACGGCGGCCGGCGTGAAGAGCGGATGGTCGTACTCGATGCGCTCGATCACGTGGCGCGGATCGACGGCGTCGGGGCGGTTGAGCGTGACCAGGAAATGCCGCTGCGCGTCCAGGCCCTGCAGGATGTTCATGTCGTAGGTGAGCGCCACGGGCCCATTCGCCTTTGGCAGGACGTGGTAGTTCCACGCCGCCCACGCGAGCGGCCTGCGCGGCATGAGGCGTGCATCGGTGTGCAGCAGGGCCACGTTGCGCTGGAAGCGGATCGCGCCGAGCACCGCGCGCTCGGCGCTGCTCGGGTCGGCGAGCAGCGCGAGCGCCTGGTCGCTGTGGCACGCGACGAAGGCGGCGTCGAACCGCGCCGGATCGGCGCCGCGCGCCTTCACCATCACGCCGCCCGGGACGCGCCGCAGCCACTCGGCGGGCGTCGAGGTGCGGATCCGGTCGCGGAAGGGCGCGACGAGCTTGTCCACGTAGCGGGCGCTTCCGCCGCGGATGGTGCGCCACACCGGGCGCTCGTTCACGGTGAGCATCCCGTGGTTGTCGAGGAAGCGCACGAAGAAGCGCACCGGGAAGTCCAGCATCGCGCGAGGCTCGGTCGACCAGATCGCCGCGCCCATCGGGATGATGTAATTGTCGATGAACGCGCGGCCGTAGCGCGCTCGCTCGAGCAGCTCGCCGAGGGGCCTGTCGCCCGGCGCTCCCTCGCAAAGGGATACGGCTTCCCGGTTGAAGCGCAGGATGTCGCGCACCATGCCGAGGAAGGACGGGCGCAGCAGGTTGCGGCGCTGGGCGAACAGGGAGTTCAGCGACGTGCCGTTGTACTCGAGTCCATCGGCCTCGCGGCGCACGGAGAAGCTCATGCGGCTGGGCTGCGTCTCCACGCCGAGCTTGGCAAGCAGCGCCGTGAAGCGCGGGTAGGTCCGCTCGTTGTAGACGATGAACCCGGTGTCGACCTCGTGGGACCGTCCATCCTGCTCCACCGTGCGCGTGTGGCTGTGGCCGCCCACGCGCGAATCGGCTTCGTAGACCGTGATCTCGTGCGCGCGGTGCAGGTGATGCGCGGCCACGTTGCCGGCGATGCCCGTGCCGATGACGGCCACCCTCATGGGCGCGCCTCGCGCGCCCGCGCCGGAACCTGCCTCAGGTCCCAGATCACGCCCAGCGCGGCGAGCGCGCGCAGGCCGTAGTACGAGAGGTCGATCTCCCACCAGTAGAAGCCTTGCCGGGCGGAAACCGGGAAGTGATGGTGGTTGTTGTGCCAGCCCTCGCCGAAAGTGAGCAGCGCGAGCCACCAGTTGTTGCGCGAGTCGTCGCGCGTCGCGTAGCGCCGGCTGCCGAAGCGGTGGGCGAGGGAGTTGATGGTGAAGGTGGCGTGGTAGAGCGCGACCGTGGAAATGCAGAATCCCCAGACGAAGAGCTGCATGCCGCTCGTCGCCAGGGCGGGATGCGCCCTCTCGAGGCAGGCGCCCGCCCCGTAGAGCGCGACGCCGAGCAGGGCGGGGACCGCGACATCGTAGCGATCGAGCCAGCGCAGCTCGGGGAAGCGCGCGAGGTCGCCGACGCGCTTGTCCAGCGTGGCGAAGGCCTCGCGCGAGAGGAACCAACCGACATGGCTCCAGAGCAGGCCGTGGCGCCGCGCCGAATGCGGATCGCCCTCGCCGTCGGAATGCGCGTGGTGGTGGCGATGGTGGGACGCCCACCAGAGCGGCCCGCGCTGCACCGCCATGGCGCCCAGGATCGCGAAGGCGAGCTGCGCGGCGCGCGACGTGCGGAACGCGCGGTGCGAGAAGTAGCGATGGTAGAACGCGGTGACCGCGAACATGCGCAGCGCGAAGAGGGCCGCCGCGACCGCGAGCGCGGTGGCGCTCGCGCCGGTCGCGAGCGCACCGAGGCAGCCGGCGTGCAGCGCGAGGAAGGGCACGACGCGGGGCCAGTCGATGCGGCGCTCCCCGGAATGGGGCTGCGCCTCGGGCGCGGAATTGTCGATCCAGCGCCGTGCGGCGCGAAGCAGGGACGCCGCTTTCATGACGGCCGCGCGGGGCGCTGCGGGACGCGGCGCAACGTCTTCGTGTCGTAGCCCGCCCTGGCGAGCAGGTCGAGATGGCGCAGGAGGTCGGCCTCGGGAATGGACGGCGAGCGCGCCATGATCCAGGCGTAGTCGCGCTTCTCGCGCGCGATGACCACCTGGCGGTAGTCGGCGGAGACGTAGGCGATGCGGTAGTCCGCCCTGAAGGGCCATACGAATTGCATGTCCCAAACGGCGTTCGACACGCGGTCGCGCACGAACCCGCGGGGCCTGTAGACGTGTTGCGGCCCGTCGAAGCCGCCATCGCGGAACGTATAGGTGGTCTCCACGGTTGCGTCTGCCGCGAGCCGGTACGACTCCACGGCATCGAAGGCGTGCGCGTCGATCCACGTCGGGGAGGCAGCGATCACGTGCCAGTCGCCCATGAAGCGCGCGAGGTCGACGTGCGCGGCGAGCGGCAGCGGGCGCTGGGGCGCGCTCTGGCAGGCGGCCACGCAGGCTGCAGCGATGGCGAGGGTCAGGGTGCGCATCGTCGCCCCAGCCGAGCCCGCAGCGCAGGCGCCGCCCGCAGCGCGTCTCACGCCTGCCTCCTCGGCGGACCCGGGATGAACGCGTTGGTGCGCGCCACGTAGTCGCGATACGCGGGGCGCCTTTCGGCGATGTCGCGCTCGAGGAGCCTGACGCCGGACACCCGCAACAGGAGCAGCGTCATGAGGGCGGGCGCGTACAGTGTCCACCATTCTCCGGCTCCCGCGCCGAGCAGGCCGAAGCCCCACCAAACGCACGACTCGCCGAAATAGTTCGGGTGCCGGCTGTAGCGCCACAGCCCATGGTCCAGCACGCGGCCTTGGTTGGCGGGGTCGGCCTTGAAGCGCGCGAGCTCGGCGTCGGCGATCGCCTCGAAGGCGATGCCGAAGGCGGCGAGCGCGAGGCCCACGGCGTCCAAGGCCGTCAGCGGAGATTGCGATCCGATCGCCGCGGCCAGGGGCGCAGAGATCAGCCAGGCGAGCACCGCCTGCAAGCCGAATACGAGGTAGAGGCTCTTCCACGCAAAGCCCGGCTCGTTGCGTGCGCGGATTGCGGCGTAGCGGCGGTCCTCGGGCGCGCTCCAGTTGCGCAAGGCGAGATGTGCGGCGAGGCGCAGCGACCAGGCCGCCACCAGCGCGAGCGTGGCGAGCGCCCGGGGGCCTTGCGGCTGCGATGAGCTCGCGTAGCCGATCGCCGCCGCCAGGAAGAACAGCGACCAGAAGATATCCACCAGGCCCGCGTTGCGCCGCGCGGTGGCGACGACCCACGCCGCGACGGCCAGCAAGATCAGCGCCGGCAGCGCGCCGGCCCACAGTGCCGCGATCGTCATGGCCGCGGGTATCCGTCGAGGCGCCGGGCCGCGGCGAAGAGCGCAGGGGTGCAAAGCGCCCAGCCTGCACCGATGACGGCGAGCGCCGAACCGGCCGCGGCCAGGTGCAGCGCGCCCAGCCGCGCCCCCGCGTAGTAGGCAAGGGGCGCGCCGGCCGCGCCGAGCACCGCACCGAACCACGGCCGCGCCCGCAGCGGGCGCAGCGACACGTTGAGCGTCGTGGCGAACAGGGCCCAGAGCGCCGCCATCCACAAGGGCGCCGCGCCGTCGAGCAGCGCGCCGTGCGGGTAGCTCACCCAGCCGCCACGCACGAGGACCGTCTCGAACGCGAGGCCCAGCAGCGCCGCGAGCGCGACGAGCGCGAGCTCCCGGCCCGGGCGCGCAGCGCGCGCGAGGTGCCACGCAACGATCGCGGCCGCCGCGGTCACGCCAACCCAGGGCAGGCCGCGAGCGGCCCCCAGCACGCATGCGAGCCAGCCGAGCTGATAGAGCACGATGTTGGCGGCGATCGTCACGATGGAGGAGGCGCCGCGCTCAGCGCGCGGGCCGCTCGAACACGTAGTGGCTGACCCACCATTCCTGGCCGCCGCGATAGCCGAAGAGCTCGGCGCAGGCCATGAAGAAGATCCGCCAGCGCTGCAGCCACAGCGCCGCCCCGGCTTCGCCATGGGACGTGGCCAGCACCGCCAGCGCCTCGCCTTGCCGCGCGTCGAGGTTGGCGAGCCAGGCGTTGGCGGTCTTCTCGTAGTGCGTGCCGTCCCAGCGCCAGCGCTTCGCGAGGCGCAGCGACTCCTGGAAGCGCAGCGCCAGCTCGTCGCTCGGCATCATGCCGCCCGAGAAGAAGTGCCGGCTCATCCAGTCCGAGGGATCGTCGTCGACGAACGCGTAGGGCGTGGTGCGGTGGCAGAAGACGTGCATGAAGAAGAGGCCGCCCGGCCTCAGCCAGCCGTGGACCCGGTCGAAGAGCACGCGCCAGTTGCGCATGTGCTCGAACATCTCGACCGACACGACGCGGTCAAAGCGCTCGACGGTGTCGAAGCGGTTCATGTCGGCGGTGATGACTTCGAGGTTCCCCAGGCGCCGCTCGCCGGCGCGGGCGAGGATGTAGTCGCGCTGGGAAGTGGAATTGGAAAGGGCGGTGATGCGGCTCGCGGGAAACCGCTCGGCCATCCACAGGCTGAGCGAGCCCCAGCCGCAGCCGAGCTCGAGGATGTCCTGGCCGTCGGCGAGGGCTGCGCGCTCGCAGGTGGCCGCGAGGGCGAGCGCCTCGGCGGTGGCGAGGTCGGTCACGCCCTGGGGCCACCAGGCGCTGCTGTACTTGCGGTGCGGGCCGAGGGCGATCTCGAAGAAGGCGGCCGGCACCTCGTAATGCTGGCGGTTGGCCAGGTGCGGAACGGGCGCGGCATCGGACCCGTTCATCGAGCGCACGAAGGCTTCGGCTGCGTGCGCCGCCGCTTCCGCGTCCGTGGTGGCCAGGGTGGCGAGCCGTTTCTCGCAGAGGCGCCGGATGCCGCTGCGGATGACGGCGTCGGGCACGAGCCCCTGCTCCACCCAGTCGATGGCGAGGCGCGTCGGGCCGTTCATCGCTTCCTCGTCTGAGGCCGCGCAAGCCTGGCGTGGATGAGCCGCACGCCGTCGCCCACGTCGGTGCCCAGCGCGACGGCGCCCGCCGCACCGATGGCGGCGCGGTGCCGGATCGCCGTCGCGCCGCCGACGAAGACGGGCACGCAGCAGCCGCGCACGAGCTGCGGGAGCTCGCGGTGCAGGAAGCCCGGCGCGGGATCGACCGAGCTCGAGACTACGATGGCGTCGCAGGTCGCGCGGCGCTGCGCCGCGACCAGCTCGTCGACGGGCACGTCCGCGCCGAGCAACACGGGCCTCAGCCTCGCCGCGGCGGCCTCCAGCGCGAAGAGCAGCAGGCCGAATTCGTGGTGCTCGCCGGGTGCGCAAGCCGCGAGCACTCGCGCGCCCTCGGCGTGGGGAACGCCGTGCACCAGGCGCGCCCCGAGCTTGCTGCGCAGGTACGTGGCGAAGAAGTGCTCCTCGGCGATGGCCCCGGGGAGCCCCTGCCAGCGTGCGCCGAGCCGCTCCAGCAACGGCAGCAGCAGCCGTTGCGTGACATGTTCCACCGCATGCACGGCCAGGGCCGCCTCGTAGACGTGGTCGAGCTCGCGCTCGTCGAAGCGCGCGATGGCCGCCGCCATTCGGTCCATGCGCCCGGTCCACGGATCGGCGCCGCCCGGCGCGTCCGTCGCGGGCTCGGCGCTCTCCAGCGCCGCGCGGACCTGGCCGATCGGCACGCCCCGCCCGGTGAGCGCGAGCACGCGCCGGATCAGTTCCACGTGCTGGTGCGTGTACAGGCGATGCCCCTTGGGCGTGCGCAGGGGCTGGATAAGGCCGTAGCGCCGTTCCCACGCCCGCAGCGTGAGAGGGCTTACCCCGGTGAGCGACGAGAGGGTGCGGATGGGCAGGCGTTCGGCGGGGGCAGGCAAGCGGCTCGGCGTCCAATTGAAATTATACGAATGATATACAATAGCCTTGGCAAATGGCAATGAAAATCTATACAATATCGATACACTAGACGGGCGGCCGGGATCGGGTTGACCTAGGTCAAGCTTGGCTGCGATTGGAAGGCGTTGCTGCGCCGCATCAAGTAGCCTTTCACCATACGAACGAAGCTTCCTGGGACCGACCACCGGGCAGGAGGCCCGATGAACGACATCGCACCCCGACACGCGGCCGCCGAGCCGCTCGAAAACCGGCCCTTCGACGACATCCGCGTCGGCGACCAGGCGAGCCTCACGCGGCTGCTCACGCAAACCGACGTCAAGACGTTCGCCGTCCTTTCCGGCGACCTGAACCCGACCCACTTCGATGCCGAGATCGCCCACAAGCTGGGCGAAGAGCGGCTGGTGGCGCACAGCATGCTGAGCGGCGCGCTCATCTCGAGCGTGCTCGGCAACGAGCTGCCCGGCCCGGGCACCCGCTACGTGCGGCAGGAGCTCCGCTTCGTGAGGGCGGTGAACGCCGAGGACACGATCACGGCGACCGTCACCGTGCGCGAGAAGCGTCCCGCCACGCATACCGTGATGCTCGACTGCCGCTGCACCAACCAGCGCGGCGAGATCGTCGCCGAGGGGCTCGCCGAGGTCATCGCGCCCACGGTGAAGGTCACCCTGCCGCGGCCCGAGGTGGCGCTCGTCTCGGTGCAGACCCACGACAAGTTCGCCGCCTTCGTCGAGAAGGTGCGGCCGCTCAAGCCCGTGCCCACCGCCGTCGCGCACCCCTGCAGCGACGCGGCCATCGAGGCGGCGCTCGAGGCGGCCCGCGAGGGCATGATCGAGCCGATCCTGGTAGGCCCCCTCGAGAAGATCCGCGCGGGCGCCGCGGCGGCGAAGATGAGCCTGGAGGGCGTCCGCATCGTCGAGACCGCCCATAGCGAGGAATCGGCCGCACGGGCGGTCGAGCTGGTTCGCGCGGGCGAGGCCGCGGTGCTGATGAAGGGCAGCCTGCACACCGACGAGCTGCTGGCCGCGGTCGTGAAGCGCGACAGCGGCCTTCGCACGGGACGGCGCCTGTCGCACGTCTTCCTCATGGACGTGCCGACCTACCACAAGCCGCTCATGGTCACCGACGCGGCGATCAACATCGCGCCCACGCTCGAGGAAAAGGCCGACATCCTGCGCAACGCCATCGACCTCGCGAACGCGCTGGGCATCGCGCGGCCCAAGGCGGCGATCCTGTCGGCCGTGGAGAGCGTCAACGAGAAGATCGTCTCCACCATCGACGCGGCCTGCCTGTGCAAGATGGCCGATCGCGGCCAGATCGTGGGCGCGATCCTCGACGGGCCGCTCGCGCTCGACAACGCGATCAGCGCCGAGGCCGCCCGCGTGAAGGGCATCGCGTCCGAGGTGGCCGGCGATGCCGACATCTTCCTCGTTCCCGACCTCGTGTCGGGCAACATCATGGCCAAGCAGCTCACCTTCATGGCGAACGCGGACGCCGCCGGCATCGTGCTCGGCGCGCGCGTTCCCATCGTCCTCACCAGCCGCGCCGACAGCGTGCGCGCGCGCCTCACCTCGTGCGCCCTGGCGGTGCTGCTCACCCGCGGGAGCCCCACATGAACGCAAGGGACAAGAACCTCGACCGCCGCGCGCCCCTGAAGGAAAAGCTCGGGGCCGCCGGATTCACCGCCGTGCCGGTGTTCGACGACATCGCGAAGGACCTCGCCACCGCCTCGAAGGATTCGGACTGGTTCTTCCGCGAGGTGCTGGAAGTGGCCTCGCTGCACGGGGACAAGATCGGCAAGGACACGGACCGCCTCGCCAGGCGCCAGGGGGAGGCCACGCAGTCCGTCGCCGAAGCCCTGGGGCGCCAGAAGCCGGGCGACTTCAACGACTACCTGGTGGACGCGGCGCAGCGCTGGGTCCTGTTCATCGACATCCTCAGGAAGCGCGGCAACAACTTCGTGCGCCACGAGCAGCAGGGCTGCCCGCCCGTGCTCGCGTACCAGTACGACGTGGTCGTGGACGGCGCGACGCTCGAGCGGCCCGTGAACTATTCGCTGGTCGCGATCCATCCGCCGGAGGGCGTGAAGACCGATCCCGACCAGCGCCCGTACATCATCATCGATCCGCGCGCGGGCCACGGCTCGGGCATCGGCGGGTTCAAGAGCGAGAGCGAGGTGGGCGTGGCGCTGCGCGCCGGCCACCCGGTGTACTTCTGCATCTTCACCACGCACCCCACGCCCAGCCAGACGCTCGCGGACGTGACGCGCGCCGAGGCGGGCTTCGTGCGCGAGGTGCAGCGGCGCCACCCCAACAGCCCCAAGCCCGTTGTCATCGGCAACTGCCAGGGCGGCTGGGCCGCGATGCTGCTCGCGGCGACCAACCCGGACCTCACCGGGCCGCTGGTGATCAACGGCGCGCCGCTGTCGTACTGGTCCGGCACCAAGGGCAAGAATCCCATGCGCTACCTGGGCGGTCTCTTCGGCGGGGTGTTTCCCGCGATGCTTGCCGCGGACCTGGGCAACGGCCAGTTCGATGGCGCCAACCTCGTCTCCAACTTCGAGGCGCTCAACCCGGGCAACGCGTTCTTCAAGAAGTACTACGACGTGTTCGCCGACACCGAGCAGGAAGGCGATCGCTACCTCGAGTTCGAGCGCTGGTGGTCCGGGTTCTATTTCATGAACGAGAAGGAGATCCGCTGGATCGTCGAGAACCTGTTCGTGGGCAACCGCCTCGCCCGCGGCGGCGCGCAGCTGGACAGCCGCATGCACGTGGACCTGCGCAACGTCCGCGCGCCGGTGATCGTGTTCGCCTCCCACGGCGACAACATCACGCCGCCCGCGCAGGCGGTCAACTGGATCGCCGACGTGTACTCGAGCGTGCAGGACATCCGCGCGCGCGGCCAGCGCATCGTCTATACGGTGCACGACACCATCGGCCACCTGGGGATCTTCGTCTCCTCGTCGGTGGCGAAGAAGGAGCACAAGGAGATCGTCTCCACGCTGGAGGCGATCGAGGCGCTGGCGCCCGGGCTCTACGAGATGAGGATCGTGGACGAGACCGGCGAGGGCGACGCCAAGCGCTACTCGGTGACGTTCGAGGAGCGCACCATCGAGGACATCGTGAAGCTCGGCGACGACCGCGAGCACGAGCGGGCCTTCGCGGCGATCTCGCGGCTTTCGTACCTGGGCGCCGAGTGGTACGACCTCGCGGTGCGCCCGTGGGTGCGCGCGATGACCAATTCCAACACCGCGAAGCTCAACGTGGACACCCAGCCCATCCGCGCGCAGCGCTATTTCCTGAGCGACCAGAACCCGATGCTCGCGCAACTTGCGCCGATCGCGCAGGTGGTGAAGGCCAACCGCCGCAAGGCCGCCCCCGACAACCCGTACGTGCAATGGGAGCGCACGGCCGCCGAGCTCGCCACCGAATGGATGGACCTCGCGCGCGACGTGCGCGACGGGGCGGTCGAGACGTGGTTCTACATGATGTGGGGCACGCCCTGGATGAAGGCGCTCGGCGCCGCCGAGGCCCCGCGCATCAGCGAGGTGGCGGGCAGCGACCTGCGCACGGTTCCCGAGGTGCGCTCCGCGCTCGCGCAAGTCTCGCGCGGCAACCTGGCGGTGGCGGTGATGCGCATGCTCATCCTGCTCGCCCACGCGGGCAAGTCCATGCGCCGCGAGCGCCTCGAGCGCGCCAACCGCATCTATACCGAGATGGAGCCCTTCGCGAGCCTGGGAGAGGCCGCGCGCACGCGCATCCTGCACCAGCAGAGCCTCATCGTGGAGTTCGAGCCCGAGCAGGCGCTGCGCACGCTGCCCAAGCTCGTGCCCAGCCCCGCCGACCGCAAGCGCGCGGTGGAGCTGTGCGAGTACATCGCGGGCTCCGCGCAGGAGATGAGCGAGGAGCAGCTCGAGTTGTTCGACCGGATCCGCGCGGTGCTGGGCCTCGAGCCGCGCCCGGTGGCAGAGCCGGAGCCGCCGAAGCCCAAAGCGGCGCCGAAGGCGAAGGAGGCCGCATGACGATCGCCAACCCCATCCCGCCTTCGGCCGTGGACCCGCTGCCCAAGGTGTGGGACGAGAATTCGCGCGTGGGCGAAATGCTCAAGGGCAAGCGCGGCCTCGTGGTCGGCGTGGCCAACGCCGACAGCATCGCCTTCGGCTGCGCGGCGAAGCTGCGCGCCTTCGGCGCCGAGATCGCGCTCACGTACCTCAACGACAAGGCGAAGAACTACGTCGAGCCGCTCGCGAAGAAGATCGACGCGTCGATCCTCGCGCCGCTCGACGTGACCCAGCCCGGCCAGATGGAAGCGCTCTTCAGGCGCATCAAGGAGGAGTGGGGGCATCTCGACTTCGCCATCCACTCCATCGCCTTCGCGCCGCGCGAGGACCTGCACGGGCGCGTGGTCGACTGCTCGCAAGCCGGCTTCCTCACCGCCATGCAGGTGTCCTGCCATTCGTTCATCGAGATGGCGCGCTACGCCGAACCGCTCATGACCGACGGCGGCACGCTCATCACCATGAGCTACTACGGCGCCGACAAGGTGGTGGGCAACTACAACATGATGGGGCCGGTGAAGGCCGCCCTCGAGGCCTCGGTGCGCTACCTCGCCAACGAGCTGGGCGAACGGCGCATCCGCGTCTTCGCCGTCTCGCCGGGCCCGTTGCGCACGCGCGCCTCGAGCGGCATCGGCCACTTCGACGAGCTGATCGACATGGCGGTGAAGCGCTCGCCCGGGCGGCGCCTCGTGGACATCGCCGAGGTGGGACGCGTGGTCGCGTTCCTCGCCGGCGGGGCTTCCTCGGGCATGACCGGCGACGTGATCTACGTGGACGCGGGCCTGCACATCATGGCCTGATGCCGCGCGCGGGCGTGGCATCATCGCGGCTTGGACGACGAAGCTTTCATGCGCGAGGCGCTTGCCCAGGCCGCCCTCGCCGCGCAAGCGGGCGAGGTGCCCGTGGGCGCGGTGGTGGTCAGGGACGGCCGCATCATCGGCCGCGGATACAACCGCCCCATCACGAGCTCCGATCCCACCGCCCATGCCGAGGTCGTGGCCCTGCGCGAGGCGGCCGCCGCCGAGGGCAACTACCGCTTGCCGGGCTGCGACCTCTACGTGACGCTGGAGCCGTGCGCCATGTGCGTGGGCGCGATGGTCCACGCGCGCATCGGGCGCGTGGTCTACGGGGCGAAGGACCCGAAGACCGGCGCGTGCGGCAGCATCGTCGACCTGCCCGGGATCGCCCACTGGAACCACCACGGCGTCTTCCAGGGAGGGCTGCTCGCCGACGAATGCGGCGCGATGCTGCGGAGTTTTTTCGCCGATCGCCGCGGGTAGAATTGGGGCTCGCACCCGAGCCGCCTGAATGACCGCACCCCGCTTCGTCCACCTGCGCCTGCACACCGAGTATTCGATCGTGGACGGCATGGCGCGGGTCGACGACGCCGTGGCCGCGGCGGCCGCGGACCGCATGCCGGCGCTCGCCATCACCGACGCCGCCAACCTCTTCGGCGCCATCAAGTTCTTCCAGGCGGCCCGCGCCGCGGGCGTGCAGCCGGTCATCGGCTGCGACCTGTGGATCACCAACGAGCGCAGCCGCGACACGCCGCATCGCGTGGCCGTGCTCTGCCGCAGCCGGCCGGGCTACCTCGCCCTGTGCGAGCTGCTCACGCGGGCGCACGCGGAAAACCACTGGCGCGGGCGCGCCGAGGTGCGCCGCGAGTGGCTGCGCGGCGTGGAGGGCCTCATCGTGCTCTCGGGGGCGCGGGCCGGGGACGTCGGCATGGCCCTTGCGAGCGGCCAGCCCGAGCAGGCCGAGGCGCTCGCGCGCGCGTGGGCGGCGGATTTCCCGGATGCGTACTACCTCGAGGTGCAGCGCGTCGAGCCCGCGAAGGACGCCGCGCTCGTGCACGCCACGGTCGAGCTCGCGGCGCGGCTGGCACTCCCGGTCGTCGCCACGCACCCCGTGCAATTCGTCAAACGCGAGGACTACCTCGCCCACGAGGCGCGCGTGTGCATCGCGCAAGGCTACGTGCTGGGCGACAAGAGGCGCCCGCGGGAATTCCACACCTCGCAGTACTTCAGGACGCAGGCCGAGATGGCCGAGCTGTTCGCCGACATCCCGGCGGCGCTCGAGAACACGGTGCAGATCGCGCGGCGCTGCGCCTTCGAGTTCTCGCTCGGCAAGAGCCGGTTGCCGGACTTTCCGACACCGCACGGCGAGTCGATCGAGGAATTCCTGCGGTCGCAGTCCGCGCTGGGCCTGGAGGCGCGCCTCGGGCAGCTCTACCCGCAGGAAGGCGCGAGGCTCGAGGCGCGAGGGCGCTACCGCGAGCGCCTCGAGTACGAGACGGGCGTCATCATCCAGATGGGGTTCGCGGGCTACTTCCTCATCGTGGCGGACTTCATCAACTGGGCGAAGACGCACGGCGTGCCCGTGGGGCCGGGCCGCGGCTCGGGCGCGGGATCCCTGGTGGCCTACTCGCTGGGCATCACCGACCTCGACCCGCTGCGCTACGACCTGCTCTTCGAGCGCTTCCTCAATCCCGAGCGCGTGTCGATGCCCGACTTCGACATCGACTTCTGCCAGGAGGGCCGCGATCGCGTGATCGAGTACGTGAAGGAGAAGTACGGCGCGCAGTCGGTCTCGCAGATCGTGACTTTCGGCACCATGGCGGCCAAGGCCGTGGTGCGCGACGTGGGCCGGGTGCTCTCCATGCCCTACGGCGAGGTGGACCGCATCGCAAAGCTGATCCCGTTCGAGATCGGCATGACGCTCGAGAAGGCGCTGCAGGTCGAGCCGCAGTTGAAGCAGCTCATGCAGTCGGAGGAGGAGGTGGGCGAGCTGATGGCGCTCGCGCGCTCCCTCGAGGGCCTCGCGCGCAACGTGGGCATGCACGCGGGCGGCGTCATCATCGCGCCCGGCAAGCTCACCGACTTCACGCCGCTCTACTGCGCCGAGAACTCCACCGCGATGGTGAGCCAGTTCGACAAGGACGACGTGGAGAAGGCGGGCCTCGTGAAGTTCGACTTCCTCGGGCTCACCACGCTCACCGTCCTCGACTGGGCGGTGAAGAACGTGCACGACCTGGGCGATGCATCGCTGCGGCTGGAGTCCATCCCGCTGGACGACCCGGCCACCTACCAGCTCCTCTCGCGCGGCGATTCGACCACCGTGTTCCAGCTCGAATCGCGCGGCATGCGCGACCTCATCAAGCGCCTCAAGCCCGACCGCTTCGAGGACGTGATCGCCCTGGTGGCGCTCTATCGCCCGGGCCCCATGGACCTGATCCCCGACTTCATCGAGCGCAAGCACGGGCGCCAGCGCGTGGAGTATCCGGACGCGCGCCTCGAGCCGATCCTCGGGCCCACCTACGGGATCATGGTGTACCAGGAGCAGGTGATGCAGATCGCGCAGGTGCTGGGCGGCTACACGCTCGGCGGCGCGGACCTGCTGCGCCGTGCCATGGGCAAGAAGAAGCCCGAGGAGATGGCCGCGCAGCGCGCCATCTTCCGCGAAGGCGCGGGGAAGAACGGGCTCACGCCCGCCCGGGCCGACCAGATCTTCGACCTGATGGAGAAGTTCGCCGGCTACGGCTTCAACAAGTCGCACGCCGCGGCCTACGCGCTGGTGGCCTACCACACCGCGTACATGAAGGCGCACCACCTGGCCGCGTTCATGGCGGCCAACCTCAGCGCGGTGATGGACGACACGGACAAGGTGCACGCCTTCCACGACGACGCGCGCCAGCACGGCCTGGAGGTGCTGCCGCCCGACGTGAACGCCTCCGGGTACCGCTTCGTGCCCCTCGATGCCAGGCGCATCCGCTATGGCCTGGGCGCGGTGAAGGGCACCGGCCAGCAGGCGATCGACAACCTGGTGGCCGCTCGCAAGGCGGGCGGGAGCTTCAGGGACCTCGGCGATTTCTGCCGGCGCGTGGACCGGCGCATCGTGAACCGCCGCGCCATGGAGGCCATGATCCGCGCCGGGGCCTTCGACAGCGTCGAGCCGAACCGCGCCACGCTGCTCGCTTCACTCGGTCCCGCCATCGAGGCGGCCGAGCACGCCGAGCAGTTCGCTTCGCAGACGAGCCTCTTCGGCGACGCGGGCGGCGGCTCGGCGCCGTTCGAGCCCGTCGTGCGGCCCATGTGGAGCGAGCGCGAGCGGCTGATGAACGAGAAGCAGAGCCTGGGCTTCTACCTCTCGGGCCACCCGTTCAACGCCTACCGCGAGGAGCTGCGGCGCGTGGCGCGCACGCCGCTCGCGAGCCTCGCGCCGAGCCTGGAGCCCGTGATGATGGCCGGGGTCGTGTACGGCGTGCAGATGCGCAACTCGCGCCGCGGCCGCATGGCGATCCTCACGCTCGACGACGGCAGCGCGCGCGTCGAGGTGGTGGTGTTCGGCGAGCTGCTGCAGGAAAAGCGCGCCGTGGTGCAGGAGGACCAGGTGGTGGTCGTGAAGGGACGCATCTTCCCGGACGAGTTCTCGGGAGGGCTGCGCATCACGGCGGACAGCCTCATGGACCTCGCGGAAGTGCGCGCGGCGCACGCGCGGCTATTGAGGCTCTCGATCAACGGCCAGGCGGATTCAGCCAGGCTCAAGGCGTTGCTCGCCCAGTACGGCGGCGGCAAGTGCCAGGTGGCGATCCGCTACCGCAACGCGCAGGGCGAGTGCGACATCCGCCTGCCCGACAGCTGCCGCGTGAAGGTCTCGGGGCCGCTGCTCGAATCGCTCGCCGAATGGCTCGACGAGCGCAACGTCGAGGTCGTGTACTAGCTATTCCGGCGTGATCTTGGCGTCGCGCACCACCTTGCCCCACTTCTCCGTCTCGCGCTCGATGTAGCGCGCGAGCTCTTCCCGCGTGCCCGGGGCCGGCTCGAGCCCGTGCCTGGCGAGCTCGGCGTGAACCGCGGGATCGTCCAGCACCTTCACGAGCTCCCGGTTCCACCAGTCGAGGATTTCCCGCGGCGTCTTCGCCGGCGCGACGAACGCGTACCAGTTCATCGCCTCGAATCCCGGGTAGCCCGACTCGGCGACGGTGGGAACGTCGGGCAGCTGGGCCAGGCGCTTCGGTCCCGTCACGGCGATGGCGCGCAGCTTCCCGCTTTCGATGTGCGGCAGCGCCGTGGAGGGCACCGCGGGATACATCGTGACGCGCCCGCCCAGCATGTCGGTCATGGCCGGCCCGCCACCCTTGTAAGGGATGTGGACCATGTCGATGCCCGCGCGCTGCTTGAAGAGCTCGCCCGCCAGGTGCGCCGCGCCTCCCACGCCCGAGGAGGCGTAGTTGAGCTCGCCCGGCCTGGCCTTGGCGAGTGCGACGAATTCCGCCAGGTTCTTCGCCGGCAGGGCGGGCTGGATCACGAAGACGTTCGGGAACACCACGCCCATGGTGAGCGGGGCGATGTCGCGCTTCACGTCGTAGGGCAGGTCCTTGTACATCGCGGGCGAAACCGTGAGCGGCCCCACCGACGAGAGGTGGATCGTGTAGCCGTCCGGGGCGGCGGTGGCGATGTGCTGCGCGGCGATGTTGCCGCCGGCGCCCGCGCGATTCTCCACCAGCACGGACTGGCCGATGTTCTCGGTGAGCTTCTTCGCGACGATGCGCGCGGCGGTGTCGGTCCCGCCGCCCGGGGCGAAGCCCACGGTGATCGTGATGGCGCGAGCGGGGAAGTTGGCCTGGCCGAGGGCGGCGCCGCAGGCGAGCAGCGAGAGCGCGGCAACGGATCGGATCGTTCGCTTCATGGGGCCTCCCGGGCGGATGACTACAATTGTGCACCGGCGCGCCGGCCGCCGGCCCCATACTCGCGCTCAATGGACCTTTCCAAGGCGTTCGACCTCGTAGTCCTGGGCGGCGGCAACGCGGGATTGTGCGCTGCCATCACGGCGCGCCGCGCGGGACTTTCCGTGCTGGTCCTCGAGGCCGCCCCGGCGCCGTTGCGCGGCGGCAACAGCCGCCACACGCGCAACATGCGCACCATGCACGCGGCGCCCCTTGCGCCGCTCGTCGAGGCCTATCCGGAAGACGAATACTTCGACGACCTGGTGAAGGTCACCGGCGGCCTCACCGACGAGCGGCTCGCGCGCATGACCATTCGCGGGACGGCCGAGCACTTCACGTGGATGAAGGAGCAGGGCGTGCGCTTCCAGGCGCCGCTCGGCGGCACGCTGCAGCTCGGGCGCACCAACGCCTTCTTCCTGGGGGGAGGCAAGGCGCTCGTGAACGCGTACTACGCGACGGCGCTCGCGCAGGGCGTCGAGGTGAGCTACGACGCCGAGGTGGTCGGCCTCGAGATGGAAGGCGGGCGCTTCGAGGCGGCGATCGTGCAGCACGCGGGAGCGCGGCACCGGGTGAGGGCACGGGCCATGGTCGCGGCGAGCGGCGGTTTCGAGTCCAACTTCGAGTGGCTGCGCGAGGCCTGGGGCCCGGCCGCGGACAATTTCCTCGTGCGCGGCACGCCGTACAACATGGGCAAGGTGCTGCGGCTCCTGCTCGATGCGGGCGCGCAGCCGGTGGGCGACGCGAAGCAGGGCCATTGCGTGGCCATCGACGCGCGCTCCCCGCGCTACGACGGCGGGATCGTGACGCGCGTGGACGCCGTCTCGCTCGGCATCGTCGTGAACAAGCTCGGCCGGCGCTTCTACGACGAGGGAGAAGACTTCTGGCCCAAGCGCTACGCGGTCTGGGGCCGCCTCGTGGCCGCCGAGCCGGACCAGCTCGCCTTCTCGATCATCGATGCCAAGTCCATGGGCAAGTTCGTGCCGCCGGTCTTCCCGCCGTTCAAGGCGGGATCGATCGGGGCGCTCGCCACGGCGATGGGCCTCGACCCGGCGGCCGTGACGCAGACCGTCGCGCGCTTCAATGCCGCGGTGCGCGCCGGCACGTTCGACCACACGCGGCTCGACGATTGCCGCACCGAGGGCCTCGAGCCGCCCAAGACGCACTGGGCGCGCCCGGTCGACACCCCGCCCTTCTTCGGCTATCCGCTGCGCCCGGGCATCACGTTCACGTACCTGGGCGTGGGCATCGACGAGAAGGCGCGCATGCGCATGGCCGACGGCAAGGCCGCGCAGAACGTCTTCGCGGCGGGCGAGATCATGGCGGGCAACGTGCTCGGCAAGGGCTACCTCGCCGGCATCGGCATGGCCATCGGCACGACGTTCGGGCGTATCGCGGGCGAGGAGGCCGCGCGCCTTGTCCGCGCCTAGCGCCCCGGGGATCGAGGGGCTCGTCGAGGAGGCCCAGCGCCTGCTCACCATCTGCAACGCCTGCCGTTACTGCGAGGGCTACTGCGCGGTGTTTCCGGCGCTCGAGCGGCGGCTGTCCTTTTCCGAGGGCGACGTGCATTACCTCGCCAACCTGTGCCACAACTGCGGCTCGTGCCTGTACGCGTGCCAGTACGCGCCGCCGCACGAGTTCCAGCTGAGCCTGCCTCGCACGCTGGCGCAAGTGCGCAAGGAAACCTATCGCAAGCACGCGTGGCCCGCGGCGCTCGTTTCGGCGTTCGAGCACAACGGCACGAAGGTCGCGCTCGTCGTGGCGGTGGCGATCGCATTCCTGTTCGGCTTCATCGCGTGGGCGGGCGATCCCGCGGGATTCTTCGCGGCGCATCCCGACGCGCAGGGAGCCTTCTACGCGGTCCTTCCGCACGGCCCGATGGCCGCGCTCTTCGGCGCGGTGTTCGCATTCGCGTTGCTTGCGATGGCGGGAGGCTTCCTCGGTTTCTGGATCGCCACGGGCGAATCGCCAGCGGACCTCGCCGCGCCGCAGCCGCTGGCGAGCGCCGCATGGGATGCGGCGGGGCTGCGCTACCTCGACGGCGGCGGGCCGGGCTGCACGTATCCGGGCGAGGCGCCGTCGTTCGCGCGGCGCAACTTCCACCATCTCGCCTTCTACGGATTCGCGCTTTGCTTCGCCGCGACGGCCGTCGCGACGATCTACCACTACGCCTTCGGCCTGCGCGCGCCCTATCCGGCCTGGAGCCTGCCCGTGATCCTCGGCACGCTGGGCGGCGTGGGCCTCGTCGCCGGGCCGGCCGGCTTGCTGTGGCTTCGCGCGCGCCGCGATCCGGATCTCGGCGACGCCTCGCAATCGGGCATGGACGCCGCCTTCTGCTGGCTGCTGATCCTCGTGGCGGCGACGGGCCTCGCGTTGCTCGCATTGCGCGAGACGCCCGCCATGGCGAGCCTCCTCGCGCTGCACCTGGGCGCGGTGCTCGCCCTCTTCCTCACGATGCCGTACGGGAAGATGGTGCACGCGCCGTACCGGCTCGCGGCGTTGATTCGATTCCACCTGGAGCAGCGCCGGCCGCTTGCGCCGATCGCGAGCGAATAAAGGGGTCAGAGCCCTTTTTCGCCGAAAAGGGCTCTGACCCTCACGCTAGAAGGTCGAGCGCTTCACGAAGCCCGAGTAATCGCCCGTCGCCCCGGAGACTTCGACGCGGGCCACGAGCGCGTGCTCCGGGCCGCGATGCGCCCAGCGCACGATCGCGTCCACCGCCGCGGCCTCCCCCTGCACGATCGCTTCGACCGTGCCGTCGGCGCGGTTGCACACCCAGCCGCTCACGCCCAGCCGGACGGCCTCCAGGCGCATCGATTCGCGGAAGAACACGCCCTGCACGCGGCCCGAGACGACGAGGCGGCGCGTGACGCGCTCACTCATCGCCTCGCACGCGGGAGCGTGCCTTCTTGATGGCGCCCCGCCCCTTCTTGCCCTCGATGCGGCGCCTGCGCGAGGCCGCCGTGGGCTTGGTGGGCACGCGCTTGGGATGCACGACGTTCAGCCGCGCCAGGCGCTCGGCGAGGCGCTCGAAGGCGGTCTCGCGGTTGCGGTGTTGCGAGGACGAATCGCGCGCGATCACCACCACGCCCGAGGGCCAGTGCGTGAGGCGAAGCGCCGACTCGGTCTTGTTCACGTGCTGCCCGCCCGGCCCGCTGGAGCGGAAGACGTCCACGCTCACCTCGCGTTCCAGGAGGTCGCGGTCGGTCGAATAGGGCGGCGGATGCAGGGGTTTTCGCTGCGGCATGCCCGGATTCTGGGCGAGGCGGGCCCTTCCTTACAACTGTATTGGCGCCTTCTTACAACTGTATTCGCGCGGGCCGATGTTTGTGAACGCCTTCACAGGCGCCACGCGGCGATCGGCGAAAGATGGGCCCATCGGGTGACCAACCAGGGAGACGGACAAATGACCTTGAAGCAGCAGCTGGCAACCGCGTTCCTCGCCACTCTCATCGTCTGCAGCGTCGGCTTCGCGCCTTCGAACGCCGAGATGCCGGGTTCCAAGGTGCCGGCGCCGGCGGCTTCCAAGTCCATGTCCGTCCGCGCGAGCTCCGAGCTCCCGCAAGACCAGGTTCGCGACCTCACCTACAACTAGGCTTTTTCCCCGCAAGGCGCACTTGCGAGAACCCGCCGCGTACTCCCGGCGGGTTTTTTTTCGCCGCTACTTGATGCGCATTCCCGGCATTGCGCCCGAGTCGGGTGCCAGCAGGTAGATCGAGCTGCCGTCGCCCGCCGCGAGCACCATGCCCTGGGATTCGCCGAAGCGCATCTTGCGCGGCGCGAGGTTGGCGACCATCACGGTGAGCCGCCCGATCAGGTCCTTGGGCGTATAGACCGAGCGGATGCCGGCGAAGACGGTGCGGTGGTTCTCGATGCCGATGTCGAGCGTGAGCTTGAGCAGCTTGTCGGCGTCGGGCACCAGCTCCGCGTCCACGATGCGGGCGATCCGCAGGTCGATCTTTGCGAAGTCGTCGATGGAGATCGTCTCGCCCACCGGCAGGATCACCGGCGGCCTGGGCGGCTCGATGGGCTCGAGCTTGAACTCGGGCGCGTCGGAGGCCGCTGCGGCCTTGGCGGGCGGCGCCGGCTCCGGCTTCGCTTCCGCGGCGGGCTCGAGGAGCTGGTCGATCTGCCTGGGGTCGATGCGCGAGACGAGGTGGCGGTACGGCTGCACCTTGTGGCCGGGCTTGAGCGGCGTGTCCACGTCTTCCCACGTGAGGGGCTTGGCGAGCGCGAGGAACGCCTCGACGTCCTCGGCCACCTGCGGCAGCACGGGCTTGAGGTATAGCGTGAGGATGCGGAAGAGCTCCAGGTAGAGCGTGCAGAACCATTGCAGCGCGGCATCCTGGCCCGCCTCCTTGGCGATCTCCCAGGGCTTCTGCTCGTCCACGTACTGGTTCACGCGGTCGGCGAGGAACATGATCTGCCGGATCGCCTTGCCGAACTCGCGCGCCTCGTAGTCGGCGGCGATCGCGTCGGCGAAGCTGCGCACCTCGAAGAGGATCGCCGGGGCCTGCTCGTCGTCGGGGGCCGGCGCGGCCAGGTTGCCGCGCATCTTGTGCTTGAGCTCGCGCCCCGCCGAGAGCGGCTCGGACGAGAGCTCGCCGCCGAAGCGCTTGCCGATGAAGCCCGCCGCGCGGCTCGCGATGTTCACGTACTTGCCGACCAGGTCGGAATTGACCCGCGCGAGGAAGTCGTCGGGGTTGAAGTCCAGGTCCTCGACGCGTGCGTTCAGCTTCGCGGCGAAGTAGTAGCGCATCCACTCGGGATTCAGGCCGATGTCGATGTACTTCTGCGGGCTTACCGAGACGCCGCGCGACTTCGACATCTTCTCGCCCGAGAGCTGCAGGAAGCCGTGCACGTACACGTTGTCCGGCACCTTCCGCCCCGAGAAGTGCAGCATCGCCGGCCAGAAAAGCGTGTGGAAATAGATGATGTCCTTGCCGATGAAGTGGAACTGCTCCACCTTCGGGTCGGCGAGGTACTTCTCGAAGTCCAGGCCCTTCTTCTCCAGGTAGTTCTTGAGGGAAGCGAGGTAGCCGATGGGCGCGTCCAGCCAGACGTAGAAGTACTTGCCCTTGGCGCCCGGGATCTCGATGCCGAAGTAGGGCGCGTCGCGGGTGATGTCCCAGTCGTTCAGCCCCCCGTCGAGCCATTCGAGGACCTTGTTGGACACCTCGGGCTGGAGCTTTCCGTCCTGCGTCCAGCCGCGCAGGTACTCGACGCAGCGCGGGTCGGAGAGCCTGAAGAAGAAGTGGTCGGACTTCTTCAGCACGGGCTTGGCGCCCGTAAGCGCGGAGTACGGGTTCTTCAGGTCGGTGGGCGCGTAGACGGCGCCGCAGTTCTCGCAGGAGTCGCCGTACTGGTCCTTGGTGCCGCACTTGGGGCATTCGCCCTTGATGTAGCGGTCGGGCAGGAACATGCCCTTCACCGGGTCGAAGAATTGCTCGATGGTCTTCGTCTCGATGAAGCCCGCCTTCTTCAGGGCGAGGAAGATCTCCGCGGAGAGCTGGCGGTTCTCCTCCGAGTGCGTGCTGTGGAAGTTGTCGAAGCTGATGCCGAAGCGCTGGTAGTCGCGCTTGTGCGTCTCGCCCACCTTCGCGACGAGCTCCTCGGGCGTGGTGCCCTCGGCTTCGGCGCGCAGCATGATGGGCGCGCCATGCGTGTCGTCGGCGCAGACGAAGTTCACCTTGTGCCCCCGCAGCCGCTGGAAGCGCACCCAGATGTCGGCCTGCACGTATTCCATGATGTGTCCGACGTGGAATGGCGCGTTGGCGTAGGGAAGCGCGGTGGTGACGAATATCTTGCGGGGCATTGAGTGGGCGAATGAAGGCTCCGCGATGATAGCAAATTGCTTTAAAATTCAATGTTGGTTCCCGCCTCTTCCTCCCCGCCCCGCATGCAACCCACCGACAACGACGTCACCGCCGCGCTTTCCGAGCTGATCGACCCGGTCACGGGCCGCAACTACGTCGAGTCGAAATGCGTGAAGAACGTGAAGATCGAGGGCGAGGCGGTATCCCTCGACATCGTCCTGGGCTATCCCGCGCGCGGCGTGATCGAGAGCGTGCGCCACCAGGTGACCGAACGGCTGCTGCGCATGCCCAACGTGGTGCAGGCGAGCGTGAACGTGGTCTCCAAGATCGTCTCGCACTCGGCGCAGCGCGGCGTGAAGCTCGTGCCCGGCATCAAGAACATCGTCGCGGTGGCCTCGGGCAAGGGCGGCGTGGGCAAGAGCACCACCGCCGTGAACCTCGCGCTCGCGCTCGCCGCGGAAGGCGCCACCGTCGGCATGCTGGACGCCGACATCTACGGCCCGTCGCAGCCGCTCATGCTCGGCATCACGGGGCGGCCCACCTCGCGCGACGGCAAGACCATGGAGCCCATGGAAGGCCACGGCATCCAGGCGATGAGCGTGGGCTTCCTCATCGAGCAGGACACGCCCATGGTCTGGCGCGGCCCGATGGTCACCCAGGCGCTCGAGCAGCTGCTCACCGAGACCAAGTGGCGCGACCTCGACTACCTCGTCGTGGACCTGCCCCCGGGCACGGGCGACATCCAGCTCACGCTCGCGCAGAAGGTGCCCGTCACCGGCGCCGTGATCGTCACCACGCCGCAGGACATCGCCCTCATCGACGCGCGCAAGGGCCTCAAGATGTTCGAGAAGGTGGGCATTCCCATCATCGGCGTGGTCGAGAACATGGCCATCCACATCTGTTCGAAGTGCGGCCACGCCGAGCACATCTTCGGCTCGGGCGGCGCGGAGAAGATGCACAAGGACTACGACGTCGAGGTGCTGGGCAGCCTCCCGCTCGACATCCGCATCCGCGAGCAGGCCGACTCCGGCAAGCCGACGGTGGTCTCCGAACCCGACGGCCCGGTCGCCGCGATCTACCGCGACATCGCCCGCAAGGTCGCCGCGCGCATCGCCCGGCAGTCCGAGGACCGCTCGGGCGTCTTTCCGAAAATCGTCATCCAGAACAACTAAGAGAAGCGATGAGCATCAAGAGCGACAAATGGATCCGCAGGATGGCGGCGGAGCACGGCATGATCGAGCCGTTCGAGGCGGGCCAGGTGCGGGAGGTCGACGGCCGGAAGATCGTCTCCTACGGGACTTCGAGCTACGGCTACGACGTTCGGTGCTCCGATGAATTCAAGATCTTCACCAACGTGCATTCCACGGTGGTCGACCCGAAGAACTTCGACGCGAAATCCTTCGTCGACCTGAAGGGCGACGTGTGCATCATTCCGCCCAATTCGTTCGCGCTCGCGAGGACCGTCGAACGCTTCCGGATTCCCCGCAACGTGCTCGTGGTGACGCTCGGAAAAAGCTCGTACGCAAGGTGCGGAATCGTGGTGAACGTGACGCCGCTGGAGCCGGAGTGGGAGGGGTACGTCACGCTCGAGTTCTCCAACACGACGCCGCTGCCGGCGAAGATCTACGCCAACGAGGGCGTGGCGCAGATGCTCTTCTTCGAGTCGGACGAGGTCTGCGAGACTTCCTACGCCGACCGGGGCGGCAAGTACCAGGGCCAGAAGGGCGTCACGCTGCCCAAGGTCTGATTCCGCGGCCCGGGTTGCCGAATTTTCCACAAAATATTTACAACCGGCGGGCCCCTTTTGCCCTATACTTCCGCCGAAATTTCTCGGAAATCCACCCGCAAGGGACTCTTTAGCAACGCTTTTTCAAGGCCCCGAAGCCGAATCCAAGGAGGTCATCATGACAGGAGCGAGGAACTACTGCGGCCTGAACGCCCGCGGCCATGCCGCCGCGCGCAGGACCGTCGTTGCCTCCCACACCTGTCAGCAAAGACCGCGATGCCCCGAACCGCCACGATAAAGAAGCTCCGGCCCCTGCCGGAGTACCCGCTCGATTCCCACCCCGAAGTCAGCCTCGACTTCTCACGCGTCAAGCAGTTCCTCTCCAAGCACGGCTACAAGCGCCCGGTCCTCATCGTGGACCTGGACATCGTGCGCGCCAAGACCCGCCGCTTCCGCGCCGCGCTGCCGCGCGTGCGGCCGCATTTCGCCGTCAAGGCGAACCCCGACCCGCGCGTGCTCAAGGTGCTGATCCAGGAGGGCGCGGGCTTCGAGATCGCCTCCATCGCCGAGCTCGACCTGCTGATGTCCCTGGGGGTGGCCCCGGCCGAGGTCTTCTACTCCAACCCCATGAAGTCGCGCGCCTACCTCGAGTACGCCGCCGCCAAGGGCGTCGAGTGGTTCGTGGTGGACAGCAGCGAGGAGATCCGCAAGGTGAAGTCGGTCAAGGCCGACGCCAAGATGTACCTGCGCATCGACGCGCCCAACATCGGCAGCGACTGGCCGCTCGCCGGCAAGTTCGGCGCCCACATGAGCGACGTGCCCGAGATGATCGAGGCGGCGGTCGATTGCCAGGCCGACCTCGCGGGCGTGACCTTCCACGTGGGCTCGCAGTGCCTGAACCCGGAGAACTGGAAGGTGGGCATGGAGCGCGCGCGCAAGGTCTTCGCCTCGATGCGGGCGGTGGGGCTCAAGCCCCGGCTGCTCAACCTCGGCGGCGGCTACCCGGTGCGCCACGTGAAGCCGATTCCCTCCATCGAGACCATCGCCGAGGTGATCAACAAGGAGCTGCGCCACTTCGGGCCCGAGGTGCAGGTGATCGCGGAGCCCGGCCGCTACCTCGTCTCCGACGCCGGCTACTTCGTCTGCCGCGTGGTGGGCACCGCCATGCGCAACAACCAGCGCTGGATGTACTGGGACGCGGGCGTGTTCGGCGGCGTGATCGAGACCACCGAGGGGTTGCGCTACAACATTTACACCGACCGCGACGGCGAGCCCGTCTCGTGGAACGTGGCCGGCCCCACGTGCGACTCGGTGGACGTGGTGATGCGCGAGGAGCTCTTCCCCGCCGACCTCCAGGAAAACGACTTCATCTTCATCAAGAACGCCGGCGCGTACACCACCGCCTACGCGAGCAACTTCAACGGCTTCCCGCTGCCCGAGGTCGCGACGCTGGGGAGCTAGGCGCGAGGCAAGGGGCAAGAGGCGCGAGATGAAGTCCGTTCCCGCGGATCCGGCGTTCGAAGCGAGGACGCGCGAGAGTTTCGCGCGCCAGGGCGCCATGGCGTACCTGGGCGCCGTGCTCGAGAAGGTCGAGCCGGGGCGCGTCGAGATCTCGCTCGCGTTCCGTCCGGAGCTCTCGCAGCAGCACGGCTTCTTCCATGCCGGGATCATTTCCACCATCGCGGACTCCGCCGGCGGCTACGCGGGCTTCACGCTCTTCCCGAAGGAGGCCGGCGTGCTCACCGTGGAGTTCAAGCTGAACCTGATGGCCGCGGCCGAGGGCGAGCGCGCGCTTGCCGTGGGCGAGGTGATCCGCAGCGGCCGCACGCTCACCGTCTGCCGCCTCGATGCCTACGTGGAGAAGGGCGGCCGGCGCGTGCACTGCGCCACCGGGCTGCAAACGCTCATGGCGCTGGTGGGCCGTGCCGGCGTGACGGGCTAGGGGAAGCCATGGCCCAGGACTTCTGGGCGTCGAGCGGGTATCGCGACCTCGTGCGCGTCGAGGGCGGCCTCGCGCCGGCGCCGGCCTGGTTCGCGCGCTTCCTCGCGCGCGACGAGCTCGCGCCGCCCGGCGACGCGGGCCCCGCGGAGCGCGAGCTCCATGCGCGGCTTGCGGCCGATCCGATGGCTCGCGTGTCCCCCGGCTCGGTCGATGCGCTCGACGATCCGGACGCGCGGGAGAACTGGCGCGAATTCCTTCGCTTTCGCGACCGGGTCGCCGCGTTCCCCACGCTCGAGGCGGCCTATCGCGACCTCTATTCGCGTCCCAACGTGGACCTGGCACCCCCTTTCGTGGATGCGTTGGTGCACGCGATCACGCGCGGGCTCCTCGAGGGCAGCGCCGGCGCATGGCTGTGCCGCGCGGGCGAGATGCTGTTCCGTCCGCAGAGGGTAAGCACGGAATCGGGCCAGGTCCTCGCCGCGGATGCCGCCACCCTCGAGGCATTCCAGCGGACGGGCGGGTTCGGCAACGCCGGCCGCTTCCTCGTGCAGCAGGGCGCGGCGGTGGCGCCGGTGAAGATGGACGTGCTCGACTCGCACAACGCCGCGCTCTATTTCCTGCGCGACGAGCTCTACGGCTTCGTCCTGGACCTCACGCCGGGGCGCGAGGGAGCCCGCGCGCTCGCCCGCGTGCTCGAGCGATGGGTGGCCCACCTGGCGGGGGTGGCCGTCGCGATCGAGCCCCTGGCGCGCATCGATGATGAGCGTTGGCGCTGGCACATCGGGCTCGACGTGGACTCGACCGCGATCCTCAATGCGCTCTATCGCGCGGAGCCCGTGGCGCCGGAGGACCTCGAGCGCCTCGCGCTGCTCTTCCGCATGACGTTCGACGATCGATCCGCGGTGCGTGCCGACGTGCGCGGCCGGCCCGTGTACCTGGGCCTCGCCTGCCGGCCGGACCGCACGCTGCGAGTCAAGCCGCAGAACCTGCTCGTCAACCTCCCGCTCGCCGCGCCGCCCGGCGCGAGCGCGTAAAATCGACGTTTCGAACCAGGAGCACGACATGACTACCGCAGTCCAGAACACCGGCACCTTCATGCTCAGCAAGGAAATCGAGATCCTCATGGCCGAGCGCGCGCGCCTGCTGCGCCTGGCGGGGGCCGCCGCGCAGTTCGTGGCCGTCATGGACGTGAAGAACCTGCCCGAGAAGGTCGCCACGGAGGCGGACCTGCTCGCCGAAAGCGTGAACGCCCTGCCCGAGGACACGCTCAAGGACGCCCTCGCCGCCATCACCACGCCGCGCTGACCCCGGAGGAACGATGAATCCCGAAGCGTTCAACATGAGCATCCGCAAGTTCCTGAAGATGGTCGGCGTGCATTCGCAGCGCGAGATCGAGGAGGCCGTGAGCCGCGCGATGAAGGCCGGCAAGTTGAAGGGCGGCGAGGAGCTTCCCGCGAAGGTCCGGCTCACGCTGGGCGGCGTCGACCTCGACGTGAGCTTCGACGGGAAGATCAGCCTCGAATGAGGCCGCGCGCGGCATGAACGACCGCGCACAGGTCGCGCACGTTTCCTGGGCCGACGTCGAGGCCGCGGCCCTTCGCCTCGAGGGCGTGGCCCACCGCACGCCGGTGGCCACTTCCACGCAGTTCGACGCGCTCACCGGCGCGCAAGCCTTCTTCAAGTGCGAGAACCTGCAGCGCATGGGCGCCTTCAAGTTCCGCGGCGCCTACAACGCGCTCTCGCAGCTCGACCCGGCGCAGCGCGCGAGGGGTGTGGTCGCGTTCTCGTCGGGCAACCACGCGCAGGCCGTGGCGCTCGCGGGCCGCTTGCTCGGCGTTCCCGCCGTCATCGTGATGCCGAGCGACGCGCCCGCGGTGAAGGTCGCCGCCACGCGCGGCTATGGCGCCGAGGTCGAGCTCTACGACCGCGCCGCCGGCCAGAGCCGCGAGGAAGTCGCCCAGCGCATCGCGCGCGAGCGCGGCTCGGCGGTCATCCCGCCTTTCGACCACCCGCACGTGATCGCGGGGGCGGGCACCGCGGCCAAGGAGCTCCTCGAGGACATCGGCCCGCTCGACCTGCTGCTGGTGCCCTGCGGCGGGGCCGGGTTGCTCTCGGGCTCGGCCATCGCGGCCACGCACCTTTCGCCCGGCGTGCGCGTGATCGGCGTCGAGCCCGAAGCGGGCGACGACGTGGCGCGCTCGTTTCGCGCGCGCAGCATCCAGCGCATCCCGGTTCCGCAGACCATCGCCGACGGCGCGCGCACCCAGGCGCCGGGCGAGATCACGCTGCCGCTCGTGCTCGAGCACGTGAGCGACGTGGCCACCGTGAGCGACGCCCAGATCGTCGAGGCGATGCGCTTCCTCTGGGAGCGCATGAAGCTCGTGGTGGAGCCGACCGGCGCGCTCGCCGCGGCCGCCGCGCTCGCGCGCCGCGTGGAAGTTCGCGGGCGCCGCGTGGGCATCGTCCTGTCCGGCGGCAACGTCGACCTGAAGGCCGTCGGCACGCTCTTCGCGTGACCCCGATTCCCCCGCTGGGGCCCTCGGTGCCGCGCCGCGGCAGCGCGGCGCTGCGCGCCCTGGGCCGCGCGGTGCTCGCGGCGATGCGCTTTCGCGTCGTGGGCGAGATCCCGGACGTGCCGAAGATGGTGATCGCGGTGGCGCCGCACACGTCCAACTGGGACTTCGTGGTGGGAGCGGCGACGATGTTCGCGCTCGACCTCAAGCTCGACTTCCTCGCCAAGCACACGCTCTTTCGCGGCCCGTTCGGGCCGGTCCTGCGCTGGATGGGCGGCATCCCCGTCGACCGCGCGAGCGCGCACGGCGTGGTGGGCGAGGCGGTGGAAGCGTTCGCCGCCGTGCCGGCCCGCGTGCTCGCCATCGCCCCCGAGGGCACGCGCAAGAAGGTGACGCGCTACAAGACGGGCTTCCTGCACATCGCGCGCGGGGCGGGCGTCCCGGTCCTGCTCGCGACGTTCGACTGGGGCGCGCGATGCGTGCGCATGGGGCCGCTTTTCGACACGAGCGACGATCCCGAGGCCGACATCGTCCGCATCGAGGCCTTCTACGCGAGGGTGCGCGGAAGGCGCCCGCGCTGAGCGCCGCGGGCAACCTATAATCGGCCGCATCCTTCGATGAATTTCCTCGCCCTGCTCGTCGCCCTGCTCGCGCAGCACACCCACCCGGTGGGCGGCCGCGGGCCCGTCATGGAGTTCTACGGGCGCATGTGCCTGTCCACCGCCAAGCGGATGAGCGCCGGCGACCGCAACTCGGGCATCCTCGCGTGGGTCGCGCTGATGGGCGCGGTGCTGGTGCCCGTGGCGCTCGTCACGGGGCTCTTCGCCGCGATGCACGCCGTGCTCGTGTGGCTCCTCGACGTCGTGGTGCTCTACTTCTCGCTTCGCTTCCTCGCCACGGTCGGCGCGCTCTCCTCGATCGAGAAGGCGCTGCGCGGCCAGGACGCGGCCGCGGCGGCCAACCTGCTCTCGCAATGGAAGGGCGAGCCGGTGGAAAGCGACGAGCCGGGCTCGGTGGCGCGGCTCGCCGCGGAGAACGCGCTGCGCGAGGCGCACCACGGGACGTTCGGGCTGCTCTTCTGGTTCCTCGTCCTGCCCGGGCCGCTGGGGCTCGTCATGTACCCGCTCGCGCTGCGCGCGGCCCTCACCTGGGAGCACCTGCTCGACCCGCAGGAGCGCGAGTTCGGCTGGTTCGCCGCGCGCGCCTTCCATGCGATCGACTGGATCCCGCAGCGCGTGAGCGCGTTCTTCTTCGCGGTGGTGGGCAACTTCGAGGACGCGATCATCTGCTGGCGCTCGCAGGCGGCCGCGTGGCTGCGGCCCGAGGAGGGCATCGTGCTCGCGAGCGGGGCGGGCGCCCTGGGCGTGCGGCTGGGCGATCCCATCGCGGGCGCGGGCGAGCCCGTGGTCCGGCCGGCGCTCGGCACCGGGGAACCGGCCCGCGAGGACGCCCTGGCGAGCCTGGAAGGCATGCTGTGGCGCACGCTGGTGCTGTGGCTCATCGTTTTTGCGCTCGCGGCGGCGCTGCAGCTCGCATGATCCGGTAGAATCACGCCGCAAGAAGAACCCGCCTTTCTCCCGCCTTTGGAAGTCCGCTTCGACCGCTTCTACCGCCATGCAGAGCTGAACGCGCTCCTCGACGGGCTCGCGTCGCGCCGTCCGGACCTTTTCACGGTCGAGACGCTCGGCCGCAGCCACGAGGGGCGCGAGATCCGCGTGGTGGCCGCCACCAACCAGGCCACCGGCCCGGCCTCGGCCAAGCCCGCCTGGTGGATCGACGGCAACATCCACGCCGCCGAGCTCGCCGCCTCGAACGCCTGCCTCTACTACCTGCATTGGCTCGAGGAAAATTACGGACGTAACGCGGAGGTGACGCGCATGCTCGACACGCGCGCCATCTACGCCTGCCCGCGCATCAACCCGGACGGCGCCGAATGGGCGCTCGCCGACAAGCCGAAGTACATCCGCTCCTCGACGCGCGCCTACCCGTTCGACGAGGACCCGGTGGACGGCCTGAACATCGAGGACGTGGACGGCGATGGCCGCATCCTGTCCATGCGCGTCGAGGATCCCAACGGCGGATACAAGGAGCATCCCGAGGATGCCCGCCTGCTGATCCCGCGCGGCCCCGCCGACTACGGCGGGCGCTACTGGCGCGTGATCCCCGAGGGCACGCTCGTGAACTTCGACGGCGTCGAGATCCGCGTGAACCGCGACAAGCAGGGCCTCGACCTGAACCGCAACTTCCCCTCGGGATGGCGCCAGGAGTTCGAGCAGCTGGGCGCCGGCCCCTATCCCACCTCGGAGCCGGAGGTGCGCTCGGTGGTGGACTACATCACCAGGCACCGCAACATCGGCGGCGGCATCAGCTTCCACACCCACAGCGGCGTGATCCTGCGGCCGTTCTCGAGCGAGCCCGACGACAAAATGCCGGCCGAGGACCTGTGGCTCTACAAGGCCTTCGGCAAGAAGGGCAGCGAGCTCACCGGCTACCCGAACATCTCGATCTACCACGACTTCAAGTACCACCCGAAGCAGGTCATCACCGGCGGGTTCGACTGGATCTACGAGCACCTCGGCCAGTTCTTCTGGACGGTGGAGATGTGGGCGCCGGTGAAGGAGGCGGGCGTCGAGAGCTACAACTTCATCGAGTGGTACCGCGAGCACCCGCCCGAGGACGATCTCAAGCTCCTGCGCTGGAGCGACAGGGAGCTGGAGGGCGAGGGCTACATCGCGTGGTACCCGTTCGACCACCCGCAGCTGGGCCGCGTGGAGCTGGGCGGCTGGAACAAGCTCGCCATCTTCCGCAACCCGCCGAAGAAGTACCTGGAGCGCGAGGTAAAGCGCTTCCCCGAATGGATCACCTACCAGGCGCTCACGCTGCCGCGCCTGGAGAAGTTCAAGGCCGAGGTGCAGTCCCTCGGCGGCGACACCTGGCGCGTGCGCTTCGCGGTGCAGAACTCGGGCTACCTGCCCTCGTACGTCACCAAGCGCGCCCTGGAACGAAAGGTGACGCGCGGGGTGATCTACACGATCGAGCTTCCGGCCGGCGCGCAGCTCATCGCGGGCAAGCCGCGCGTCGAGGGGGCGCAGCTCGAGGGGCGCGCGAACCGGCCCTCGCTGCAGGCGTTCCTGCCGAACCTCGACCTCACCGGGGACCGGGGCCAGTGCGAATGGACCCTCCGGGCGCCCCGCGGCAGCTCGGTCACCGTCGTGGCGGCGCACGACCGCGCCGGGCGCGTCGAGGAGAAGCTCGTCCTGGGCTGAAGCCCGGGCCTTGCAAAGTGCTAGGCTAGACCCATCTCCTCCCAGAGGAGGTGCCCATGCCTGCCGTGCGTCCCGCCGCCGTGGCGGGATCGTTCTATCCCGGCGATGCCAACGCGCTCGCCGCCGAAGTTTCCTCGTATCTCGCCGATGCGGTCCGCCCGGCCGAGGGAGCGCGCCCCCCGAAAGCCATCATCGCGCCGCACGCCGGGTACATGTACTCCGGGCCGGTCGCCGCCTCGATCTATGCGCGGCTCGCTCCCTTGCGGGGCAAGGTAGGCCGCGTGGTGCTCGCGGGCCCCGCGCACCGCGTCTACGTCCACGGCGCCGCGGTGCCTTCGGCGCACGCATTCGCATCCCCGCTGGGCGTGGTGGCGCTCGACACCGCGGCGATCGATGCGCTGCGCGCGCTGCCTTTCGTCGAGGTGAGCGACCGGGCGCACGCGCTCGAGCATTCCCTCGAGGTCCACCTGCCGTTCCTGCAATCCGTGCTGGGCGGCTTCGCGCTGGTGCCCATCGTGGTGGGCGACGCATCCCCGGGCGAAATGGCCGAGATCCTGGAGATCCTCTGGGGCGGCGAGGAGACGCTGATCGTCGTGAGCTCGGACCTCTCGCACTACCTGCCCTACGAATCGGCGCGCGGCCGCGACCGTGAGACGGCGCAGGCCATTGCGCACCTGGAGGCGCGCCTCGTCCCGGAGGAGGCGTGCGGCGCCGCGCCCATCAACGGGCTGCTGCGCGCGGCACGCGCCCATGGGCTCGCGGCGGAAATCGTCGACGTGCGCAACTCGGGGGACACCGCGGGCAGCCTCGACCGGGTCGTCGGCTACGGCGCGTTCGCATTCACGGCGAGCCATGGCTGAGCGCGGGCGGATCCTCGTCGAGATCGCGCGCGAGGCGATCGCCGTGCCGGCGCCGCAGGCCGCCATGCGCCCCTGGGGCGAGGATTGGCTGCGCGAACCGGGCGCGAGCTTCGTCACGCTGCGCGACGCCGCAGGCGAGCTGCGCGGCTGCATCGGCACGGTCGATCCGCATCGCCCGCTCGGCGACGACGTGGCGCACAACGCCTACGCGGCCGCCTATCGTGATCCTCGCTTTCCCCCGGTAAGCGGGGCCGAGCTCGTCGAACTGGGCGTCGAGGTCTCCGTGCTCACCGCGCGCGAGGCGCTGGCCGCCGCGAGCGAGGCCGAGGCGGCGGCGATCCTCCAGCCCGGCACCGACGGCGTGGTCTTCGAGTACCGCGAGTTCCGCGCGACGTTCCTGCCGCAGGTGTGGGACTCGATTCCCGATCCGCTCGATTTCCTCTGCGAGCTGCGCCGCAAGGCACGGCTGCCCGCGCGCTTCTGGCACCCGGACGTGCGGCTCTCGCGCTACGGCGTGGAGAAGCACAAGTGAGCGCGGCGGCCAACGAGCTGCAGGGCGAAGCCCTCCACCCCGGCCGCTGGTGGCACCGCCTGGACGACGGGCGGGTGCAATGCGACCTCTGCCCGCGCTTCTGCAAGCTGCACGAGGGGCAGCGCGGCGCGTGCTTCGTGCGGGCGCGCTCGGGCGACGCGATGGTGCTCACCACCTACGGGCGCTCCTCGGGTTTCTGCGTCGACCCCATCGAGAAGAAGCCGCTCAACCACTTCCTGCCGGGCAGCGCCGTGTTCTCGTTCGGCACCGCGGGCTGCAACCTCGCGTGCAAGTTCTGCCTCCATCCCGCGACGTGGATCGCGACGAGCGACGGGATGCGGCACATCGGGGATTTGTTCGATGCCTGCACCGACCGCGTGCCGCTCGGCGACGGCCAAGTCGGATTTCCCGAGGGCCTCGAGGTCTGGATGCGCCACGCTCGCCGGGTCCGGGTGAATAAGATCTTTTCGCGGCCCTATGCCGGCGAGCTCGTATCGCTTCGGGCGGCAAGCTGCCCTCCGATCCTTGCAACGCCCAACCACGGCATCTTCGCGGCCCACCGTTCCGATCTTGCGACGATTCGCAAGATCCCTGCCGGCGAGCTGACGCGGGATCACTACCTCGTTGTGCCAAAACGCCAACCCTCCACGAACGAGGTGACCATCGCCGTGCGAGACTGGCTGTCGCGGCTCGACATTGCGCCTCATGCGGCACGGCCGCGCCGCATCGAACCGGGCCATCTGGAGGAGTGGCTGCGCATGGATGGCACGTCGGGCGAAATCGGGGCGGCACTCGGTTATCACCCCGCGTACGTCCGGAAGCTGAGGGGCCAACTCGCACGAGGGGCGCTCGAGCGCTGCGAAAGCCTCCGGCAGGTCACCCTGACTGCGCGCAATGGCCGGCTGCGATTCCTGGGGGAGCGGGGCGACGGAGTTGCCGAATCGCTCGCGCTGACCGCAGATGTGGCGTGGCTGCTTGGAATCTATTGTGCCGAAGGGGCGATCACGACTCATCCCGAGCGGCCCAACTCGGCCCTCCTTTCGTTCTGCTTCGGGCCCCACGAACAGCAGCTCATCTCGCGCACAGCGCGGTTGCTCACCGAGGTGTTCGGGGCACGGCCCCTCATCGTCCCGCGCCGGACCACGACCACGGTCGAAGTGAGGCAGACCTCCATTGCCCGTCTCTTCGAGTCCCTTTGCGGGCGCGGTGCTCGCAACAAGCAGGTGCCGCCGCCGTTGCTGAACGCTTCGGGCCCCGTCATGCGCGCTTTCCTGGAGGGGTATCTGGCTGGCGACGGCCACCGCACCGGGACACATGCGGTCGGCCTCACCGTATCCGAGCGCCTGGCGCTGGGGCTGTTTGAGCTTGGCCTGCATCTCGGAGTGCTGCCGACTTATTTCGAGCACACGCCGGCGGCGACCAAGGAGATCGAAGGGCGCGTCGTGTCGCAGAGCAAGCTGTATATCGTCAAGTACCTCCGCAAGCGCTTCGATCCCGGCTTCGACGAGCGTGCCGAACGCTCCCGATCGCACGATTCGGACGATTTCTTCCTCGTACCCATTCGCCGCATCGAGCGCACGCCCTATTCGGGTGCCGTCTACAACCTCGAGGTAGAAGACCCGGATCATTCCTATCTCGCGCCATTTCTCGCCGTCGCCAATTGCCAAAATTGGGACATCTCCAAGTCGCGCGACATGGATCGCCTCATGGACGCGGCCACCCCGGAGGCGATCGCGCAGGCGGCGAAAGAGTCCGGCTGCCAGAGCGTGGCCTTCACCTACAACGACCCGGTGATCTTCGCCGAGTACGCGATGGACGCGGCCGACGCGTGCCGCGATGCGGGCATCAAGACGGTGGCGGTGACCGCGGGCTACATCACGCCCGATGCGCGCCGCGAGTTCTATTCGAAGATGGATGCGGCCAACGTGGACCTGAAGGGGTTCACGGACGAGTTCTACGTGAAGCTCACGGGCGCGCACCTCACGCCGGTGCTCGACACGCTCGCCTACATCGAGCACGAGACCGGCTGCTGGCAGGAGATCACCACGCTGCTCATCCCGGGGCGCAACGATTCCGACGCGGAGCTGCGTGCCGAGGCGAAGTGGATCTACCGCGAGCTGGGGCCGGACGTGCCGCTGCACTTCACCGCGTTCCACCCGGACTTCAAGATGACGGACCTGCCGCCCACGCCGGCCGCGACGCTCACGCGCGCGCGCCGCATCGCCATGGACGAAGGCCTGAACTACGTCTACACCGGCAACGTGCACGATCGCGAGGGCGGCACGACGTTTTGTCCGTCCTGCCGCGCGGCGCTCATCGTGCGCGACTGGCACCGCATCGAGGCGTATCGGCTGACGGCCGACGGCAAGTGCACGAGTTGCGGGACGTCGATTCCCGGGAGGTTCCAGGCGTTCGAGAAGGAAAGGCAATTCGGCAGGAGGAGAATCCCGGTTTCATTTCGCTGAATCGGGGGATCCCTGCACCTCATACTGCAGTACGTCCACGACTCACGTCCCGCGCGGCAGGCCGAATACGACGAGTGCGTCCGGCGCAACCTCGCCAATCCCCACGTGGAGTCGGTTCACGATCTTGCCGAGCGCGAAGGCGCCGTGGTGCCGGAGGAATTCGCCCGCCACCCGAAATTCCGCAGGCACGAGCACGGCCGGTGGATCACGTTCCGGGACGCGTTCGATTTCGCGAACGCCCACCTGGCGGGCAAGACCTGCTGCATCCTGAACCTCGACATCTTCCTCGATCCGGCAGCCAACTGGGCGATGGCGGCCGAGCTTGCCGCCCGCAACGTGGTCTTGTGCCTCTCGCGAACCGAATTCGATCCGGCCGGCGCCCCGTATCGCGACCCACAACTGATGAAGGGGGCGTTCGCGAGCTCCCAGGATGCATGGGTGTTCCGGGCGCCGATACGCATCGACCGCTGCGAATTCCACCTGGGCACCCTCGGCTGCGACAACGCGATCGCGCATCGCCTGAAGGAGGCCGGCTATCGGCCGGTCAATGCGCCCCAACAGTTCCGCGTCTTCCATTACGACCGGGCTCGCGGCAAGACGGTCGATAACCAGCACGCGATCTACGCGAAGGAGCGCGGCCACCTGGCGCGGACCTACCCGGAACGGGAAGGGCAGTACCTCCTTCCCGACATCGACATGCTGAGAAGCGTCGACCAGGTCCTCGAGGACCTGAAGGTGGGCGACCTGGACCGCTACTCGGTGATCTGCGACGTGCTCAGCCGATTCGTGAAGATCCGGCACCCTTGAGGGCTGCTAGCGGCTCCACTCCGGATGCTCCTCGTGGAGCTCGCGGTGCTGCTCGATCAGCACCTGGTAGAACGACAGCCGCTCGGCGGAGATCTCGCCGCGTCCCGCCGCCGCGATCACCTCGCACCCCGGCTCTCCCAGGTGCGCGCAATCGTTGAACTTGCAGCGGCCGAGGAACGGGCGGAATTCGCGCATCGCCTCGCCGATCTGGTCCTCGGTGAGGTGGAAGAGGCCGAAGGACTGGAAGCCGGGCGTGTCGATGATCGCGGTGTCCTTGTCGAGGCGGTAGAAGCGGGAGAAGGTCGTGGTTTGCGCGCCCGACTCGCGCGAGGCGGTGAGCTCGCCCACGCGCGCCACCTCCGAGAGCACCAGCGCGTTCACGGTGCGCGACTTGCCCATGCCGCTCTGGCCCACCAGCAGCGTGAGCTTGTGCTCGAGGTACGGGATGAGCGGCTGCGTCGTGTCGAACTTGGCCGACATGCTGATGATCGGGTAGCCGATCTTCTCGTACGCGGCCAGGGACTTCAGCGCCTCGGCGTGCTCGGGAAGGTCCGACTTGTTGAGCGCGACCAGCACCGGGATGCGCGCCGCCTCGCAGGCCACCAGCGAAAGGTTGAGGAACGCCTCGCTGAAGGGCGGCTTGGGCGCGAGCAGGATCACCACCTGGTCCACGTTGGCCGCGAGCGTCTTCTCGCGCCACTGGTCGGAGCGGTAGAGGAGGTTGCGGCGCGTGCCGAGGCGCTCGATGGAGCCCTGCGCCGAGCCGGTGAGGCGCACCTCGACGAAGTCGCCGCAGGTGGCGTCCTGCTTCTTGCCCTTGCGCGTGCAGACGATCTGGCGCTTGTCGGCGAGCTCCACCAGGAACTCGCGGCCGAAGTCGGCCACCACGCGCCCTTCGACGACGACCTGCTGCTCCCGTTCGCGGCGGGTCGTCATTCCCGCGTCAGATCTCGAACAGGGCGTCGAGCTTGGCCGCGCAGATGAAGTCGTTCTCCGAGAGGCCGCCGATCGCGTGGGTCCAGTACGACACGCGGCACTCGCCCCACTTCACCAGCATGTCGGGATGGTGGTCCTCGCGGTGCGAGACCCACGCCGCGGCGTTCACGAACGCCATCGTCGCGTAGTAGTTGGCGAACTTGAAGGTCTTGGCGATGCCCTTGCCTTCGAGCTCCCAGCCCCGCAGGCCCTTCAACATCGGGCGCACCTGCTCGGGCGTGAGCGCCGCCACGCCGCCCTCGCAGGGCACGCACTTCTTGCGGGCGAGCTCGTTCATGGAATCGCTTTCCTCAGGTGGTCGATGCGCAGCGCCGCCGGGGGATGCGAATCATACACCAGCGAGTGCAGCGGATCGGGCGTGACCGTGGCGGCATTGTCGCGGTAGAGCTTGGCGAGCGCGCTCGCGAGGTCGCCGGCGCGCGCGTGCTGCGCGGCGAACGCGTCGGCCTCGAATTCCTGGCGGCGCGCGATGAGGCTCGCGAGCGGCTGGAACGGGAACGTGAACACCGGGACGATGAGCCCGAAGCCGGCCAGCGCCGCGCCGATGTGCGGCTGCGGCAGGCCCAGGGCCGCGTAGAAGGCGGGCTCGCGGTAGAGCCAGCCGAGGATCGCGAGCAGCAGCAGCGCGAGCGCGAAGCGCACCGCCAGCAGGCGCGGGATGTGGCCGCGCGCGAAGTGGCCGAGCTCGTGGGCGAGCACCGCCTCGATCTCCGCGGGCGTGAGCCGCTCGATCAGCGTGTCGAAGAAGACGATGCGCTTGTTGGTGCCGAACCCGGTGAAGTACGCGTTGCCGTGGCTCGAGCGGCGCGAGCCGTCCATCACGAACAGGCCCTGCGCATGGAAGCCGCAGCGTTCCACGAGCGATTCGATGCGCCGGCGCAGGTCGCCTTCCTCGAGGGGAGTGAAGCGGTTGAAGAGCGGCGCGATCCAGCGCGGGAACACCGTCACGAGCACCAGCGTGAAGGCGACCCAGCCGGCCCAGGCGTAGAGCCACCAGAGCGCGCCGGCGGCGTTCACCAGCCAGAAGACGGCGAGGATGAAGGGCACGCCGATCGCGAGCGAGAGGGCCGCGCCCTTCACGATGTCCAGCACGAAGAGCGCGGGCGTGGTGCGGTTGAAGCCGTAGCGCGCCTCGATGCGGAAGGTGCGCCAGACGTCGAAGGGCAGCGAGCAGAGCGCGGTCGCGACCAGCACGCCGATCACGGTGGCGAGCTCGCGCGCGGCGCCGTTGCCGAAGAGCGAGGCCGAGAGGCGGTCGATCGCGGCGATGCCGCCGCCCAGCGTGAGGGCGAGCACCAGCACGCCGTCGACCGCGAGGCTCTCCACGAGGCCCACGCGCTGCTTGTCGAGCGTGTAGCCGGCCGCCTTGCGGTGCGCCTCGAGCGGGATGAGCTCGGCGAAATCGTCGGGCACGCGGTCGCGGTGCAGCGCGACGTGGCGCATCTGGCGCAACCCGAGCCACAGGCGCATGGCGAGGGCCGCCACGACGAACGCGATGAAGAGCAGGGAAAAGGCGGAAGCGGTCACGTCGGTTGGTCGGGAGGGGGAGTCCATGACACAATCTGCCCGTGCCGCAGGACAAGACCCCGTTGGTGTGGATAGACATGGAGATGTCGGGCCTCGTTCCCGAGCGCGACCGCATCCTCGAGGTGGCCATGGTGGTCACCGACGCCGACCTGAACGTCATCGCCGAGGCCCCCGTCTACGTGGTGCACCAGGCCGACGAGGTGCTCGAGGGCATGGATTCGTGGAACAAGGCCACGCACGGCAAGTCGGGCTTGGTGGAGAAGGTGCGCGCCGCCACGCTCACGGAAGCCGAGGTCGATGCGAAGCTGGTCGAGTTCCTGAAGCCGCTGGTGGGCGCGCGCCTGGCACCCCTTGCCGGCAACACGGTGCACCAGGACCGGCGCTTCATGGTGCGCTACATGCCCGCGCTCGACGCCTACCTGCATTACCGCATCGTGGACGTCTCGACGTTGAAGGAGCTCGCCAAGCGCTGGCGGCCCGACATCGTCGAGGCGATTCCGAAGGAAGGGCGCCACGAGGCGCTCGCCGACATCCTCGAGTCGATCGAGGAGCTGCGCCACTACCGCAAGCACTTCCTGCGCCTCGAGGCGTAGCGCGGCGCTCATTCGGCACGCGCCCAGTCGCGCGAGCGTTCCACCGCCCGCTTCCATTGCGCGAGGCGCGCGGCCGCCGCCGCGCCCGTGAGCGAGGGCTCGAAGACGCGCTCGCGCGACCAGAGCGCGGCGATCTCGGCCTCGTCTTCCCAGAAGCCCACCGCGAGGCCCGCGAGGTAGGCCGCGCCCAGCGCGGTCGTCTCGGTCACGCGCGGGCGCACGACGGGCACGCCCAGCAGGTCGGCCTGCGTCTGCATGAGGAGGTTGCTCGCCGTGGCCCCGCCGTCCACGCGCAGCTCCTTGAGGCCGATGCCGCTGTCGGCGGCCATCGCCTCGATCAGCTCCGCGCTCTGGAAGGCGATCGCCTCGAGGGTTGCGCGCGCGAGGTGCGCGCGGGTCGTGCCGCGCGTGATGCCGACGAGGGTGCCGCGCGCGTGGGGATCCCAATAGGGGGCACCCAGGCCCGAGAGCGCGGGCACGAAGTGGACGCCGCCCGTATCCGGCACCGAAGCGGCGAGCGCATCGATTTCCGGGGCGGATCCGATGATGCCCAGGCCGTCGCGCAGCCACTGGATCGCCGCGCCCGCGATGAAGACGCTGCCCTCCAGCGCGTAGCTCGATGCCGGGCCGCGGCGCCATGCCATCGTGGTGAGCAGCCGGTTGCGCGAGGGCGAGGGGCTGGCGCCCGTGTTCATCAGCAGGAAGCACCCGGTGCCGTAGGTGTTCTTCGCCATGCCCGGGTGGTGGCACGCCTGGCCGAAGAGCGCCGCTTGCTGGTCGCCCGCGATGCCGGCGATGGCGATGCCGCGCGGCAGGCCCTCGCACGCGGTCGGGGCGATCGTCGCGCTCGAAGGCACCACTTCGGGGAGCACGGCGCGGGGAATGCGCAGGATCGCGAGCAGCTCGTCGTCCCATGCGTTGGCGTGGATGTCGTAGAGCAGCGTGCGCGAGGCGTTGCTCGGGTCCGTCACGTGCCGCGCACCGTTCGTGAGCTGCCAGGCGAGCCACGTGTCGACGGTTCCGAAGGCGAGCTCGCCGCGCTCGGCGCGCGCGCGGGCGCCCGCCACGTTGTCGAGAAGCCACTCGAGCTTGGTGCCGGAGAAGTAGGCATCGATCAGCAAGCCCGTCTTGCGGGAGAACGTCGCCTCGTGGCCTGCGTGTCGCAGAGCGTCACATCGGGACGCGGTGCGTCGGTCCTGCCAGACGATGGCGTTGGCCACCGGCTCGCCCGTGGCCCGGTCCCAGAGCACCGTCGTCTCGCGCTGGTTGGTGATGCCGAGGGCCGCCACGTCGGCCGCGGCAAGACCGGCGGCGGCGAGCGCCTGCGAGGCCACGTCGCGCTGCGTGCGCCAGATTTCGCCCGGATCGTGCTCGACCCAGCCGGGGCGGGGGAAGATCTGGCGGAATTCTTGCTGAGCCCTTCCGAGGATGCGCCCGTCGCGGCCGAAGGCGATGGCCCTGGAGCTGGTGGTTCCCTGGTCGAGGGCGAGGACGGCCTTCATGGGTTGGGCGCGGAGCCCATCTTTGGTTTTCGCGGCGATGATACGTTAAGATTTGGCTTAGATACCCGGAATCAGCGGAGGGTCCCGTGGGACTCCTAGACGACCTCAAAAAACAAGCCGATGCGCTGAAGGCCCAGGACACCGACAAGACGGAGAGCCTGCGCTCGACGGCGGTTTCGGTCGACCATGCGCTGCGCAGGCTCTTCCTCTACCTGAACGACCTGGGCAAGCAGCTCAACGTCGTGCAGATGCCCAGCCCCTTCGTCTTCGACCTGCCCACCTTCGGCAAGATCGAGGGGCTCGTCATCAAGGACTTCTTCTGCGACTTCCGCAGCAAGCACTTCATCGACAAGGACTACTACGGCGAGGTGCAGATCGCCTACCGCTGCTGGTCGGACAAGGTCCTCACCATCAAGAAGGGCCCGGACGACATGGAGAAATTCCGGGACATCCTCTGGCAGTCGAACATCGAGCACAAGAGCGAGCAGTTCCGCAACGAGCGCAAGGTGATCACGCACGAGGTCTTCAAGGTCGTGTGCGACTTCCGCGTGCAGGGCAAGATCGAGGGCGACCACGAGACGGGGCGCCTGAAGATCGTGACCAAGAACGTGGCCGGCTTCTCCGTGGACCTCTTCAACTGCATGGCCTCCGAGATGAACGACTCCGCCGTGGAGGAGTTCGCCAAGTACTTCATCGGCCGGCCCAACCACTGGATCGACCTCAACAAGCGTTCGGTGCTCAACCAGCGCGCCCAGGCGCCGGCGCCGCCGAAGCCGAAGGCGGAGCCCAAGTACGTCGTGCAGAACACGCCGCCGCCGGCTCCCGAGCCCGAGAAGAAGGGCCTGCTCGGCTCCATCAAGAACATCATCAAGAAAGACTGAAGGGCGGGCGCGGCAGCCGATGGCGCGCCTCGTCGTCCTGGTGGGCACGCGCAAGGGACTCTTCGTCCTCGGCGCCGACCGCAGGCGCCGCGCGTGGTCCATCGAGGGCCCGCATTTCCTGGGGGAAACGGTCAACCACGCCGTGCTCGATCCGCGCGATGGCCGCACGATCGTCGCCGCGGTGAAGGCGGGCCATCTCGGACCCACGGTGTACCGCTCGCGCGACCGGGGCAAGCGCTGGGAAGAGGCGAAGGCGCCCCCCGCGTTCGCCAAGGCGGCCGACGGCAAGGGCGAGAGCGTGAGCCACGTGTTCTGGCTCACGCCCGGGCCCGCGGGCGAAAAGGACCGCTGGTACGCAGGCACTTCTCCCGCCGGGCTCTTCGTCTCCGATGACGCGGGCCGCCACTGGGCCGGCATCGAGGGCTTCAACGGCCATCCGGACCGGCGCAAGTGGATCGGGCCGCCCGAGGATGCCCCTCCCGACGGCAACACGCTGCATTCGCTCAACGTCGATCCGTTCGACCCGGATCACTTCTACATCGGCCTTTCGGCCGGAGGCGTCTTCGAGACGCGCGACCGTGGCGCCACGTGGACGCCGCTCAATGCGGGCTGCGCGGCGGGCTTCCTGCCCGATCCCGACGCGGCCTACGGACACGACCCGCACTGCGTGCGCGTGCATCCCACGGCGCGCGACGTGGTCTACCAGCAGAACCATTGCGGCATCTACCGCCTCGATCGCGCGAAGGCCCGCTGGACGCGCATCGGCGAGAACATGCCGAAGGACGTGGGCGACATCGGCTTCCCGCTGGTCCTGCATCCGCGCGACGCCCGGACCGCGTGGGTCTTCCCCATGGATGGCACCACGGTGTGGCCGCGCGTTCCCATCGGCGGCAAGCCCGCGGCGTACGTGACCCGCGACGCGGGCAAGTCGTGGCGGCGCCAGGACCGCGGGCTTCCGAGCGCGCACGGCTGGTTCACCGTGAAGCGCCAGGCGATGACGTGCGATGCGTTGGATCCCCTGGGACTTTACTTCGGCACCACCGGCGGCGAGGTGTGGTGCAGCTTCGACGAGGGCGAATCGTGGCAGTGCCTGTGCCTGCACCTTCCCGAGATCTACTCGGTCGAGGCCGCGCTCGCCGCGTGAAAGTGCTGCTCCCGAGCCCGCTCGCGGGCTACACGGCCGGCCGCCGCGAGGTCCAGGCCCAGGGGGCCACGATCCGCGAAGTGCTGGACGACCTCGACCGGCGCTACCCGGGGATTCGCTTCCGCATGATCGACGAGCAGGACGCCGTCCGCCCGCACATCCGCATCTTCGTGAACCGCGAGAAGGCCGCCTCCCTCGCCCAGGGGCTCGCGCCCGGCGACGAGGTGCTGGTTGTCGCGGCGCTGTCAGGCGGCTGATGTACCATTCTTGGGCTGAAATGTGAGTTTCCACAGAACGAGAACCCTCAGGAGGGCTCCATGATCCGCAAGATCCTCATCGCCGCGGGAGCGGCTGCCGCGTTCGCAGGAACGCCTGCGTTCGCCCAGACCGAGATCCAGTGGTGGCATTCGATGGGAGGCGCGTTGGGCGACAAGGTGAACGACCTCGCCAGGCAGTTCAACGCGAGCCAGAAGGACTACAAGGTCGTGCCCGTCTTCAAGGGCACGTACCCGGAATCGATGACGGCGGCGATCGCCGCCTACCGCGCGGGCAATGCGCCGCACATCCTGCAGGTGTTCGAGGTGGGCACCGCGACGATGATGGCCGCCAAGGGCGCGATCGTGCCGGTGTACAAGCTCATGAAGGACGCCGACGAGCCGTTCGATCCCAAGGCCTACCTGGGCCCCGTGTCGGGCTACTACACCGACCCGAAGGGCAACATGCTCTCGTTCCCGTTCAACAGCTCGACGGCGATCTTCTACTGGAACAAGGACGCCTTCAGGAAGGCGGGCCTCGACCCGAACAAGCCGCCGAAGACCTGGAAGGAGTTCCTCGTCGACGTCGACAAGCTCCAGGCGTCGGGGCAGAAATGCGCGTACACGACGTCGTGGCCGTCGTGGGTGCACATCGAGAACTTCGCGGCATGGCACAACATCCCGATCGGCACGAAGGAGAACGGGATGGCGGGGCTCGACACGCAGTTCACGTACAACGACCCGCTGCACGTCCGCCAGGTGCAGATGCTGGGTGAGCTCGCGAAGAAGGGCGCGTTCCAGTACGCGGGGCGCACCAACGAGGGCGGCGCCAAGTTCTCGAGCGGCGAATGCGCGATGCTCACGGAAAGCACCGGCGGCCAGGCGAACGTCCGCCGCGACGCGAAGTTCGACTGGGCCGTCTCCGAGATCCCCTACTGGGACGACGTGAAGGGCGCGCCGCAGAACGCCATCATCGGCGGGGCGTCGCTGTGGGTCATGGGGGGCAAGACCAACAATGCGTACAAGGGTGTCGCGAGGTTCTTCCACTTCCTGTCGCAGCCCGAGATCCAGTTCGAGTGGCACCGGGACACGGGCTACGTGCCGATCACTTATGCGGCCTACGAGCTCGCGAAGAAGAACGGCTACTACGCCAAGAACCCGGGCGCCGAGGTCGCGGTCAAGATGCTCGCCAACAAGCCGCCCACGGCCAACTCGAAGGGGCTTCGCTTCGGCAACTTCGTGCAGGGCCGCCAGGTGATCGAGGAGGAGATGGAGGCCGTGTTCTCCGGCAAGAAGGACGCGAAGACGGCGCTGGACGACGCGGTGCGCCGCGGCAACGAGATCCTGAGGAAGTTCGAAGCCGCCAATAAGTAAGTAGCGAAAAAGCAAGCAGCGGGCGCGCGGCAGCCATGGAGAAGCGGGTCGTCTTCCGCTCGGCGTGGCTGCCGTACGTGCTGGTGGCGCCGCAGATCGCCATCACGGTGATCTTCTTCTTCTGGCCGGCGGCGCAGGCGGTGTACTACGCCTTCCTGGTGCAGGATCCGTTCGGGCAGTCCAGCACGTTCGTCTGGTTCCAGAATTTCCGGGAGCTCTTCCACGACTCGACCTACCTCGAGTCGTTCAAGGTGACGGCCCTCTTCAGCGTGATCGTGGCGGGGGTGGGCATCGCGAGCTCGCTGCTGCTCGCGGTGATGGCCGAGCGCGTGGTGCGCGGCGCGGTCTTCTACAAGACGCTGCTCATCTGGCCCTATGCGGTCGCGCCGGCGGTGGCGGGCGTGCTGTGGGCGTTCCTCTTCGCGCCCTCCATCGGCATCGTCGCCTACTGGCTGCGCCGCATGGGCGTCAACTGGAACTGGAACGTGAACGGCGACCAGGCGCTGCTGCTGGTGATCATCGCCGCCACCTGGAAGCAGATCAGCTACAACGTGCTTTTCTTCATCGCGGGCCTGCAGTCGATCCCGCGCTCGCTGCTGGAGGCGGCGGCCATCGACGGGGCCTCGCCGCTGCGGCGCTTCTGGACCATCGTCTTCCCGCTGCTTTCGCCGACCACGTTCTTCCTGCTCGTGATCAACATCGTGTACGCATTCTTCGACACCTTCGGCGTGATCGACGCGACGACGCAGGGCGGGCCCGCGCAATCGACGCAGATCCTCGTCTACAAGGTGTACTTCGACGGCGTGAAGGCGGCCGACCTCGGCGGCTCGGCCGCCCAGTCCGTGGTGCTGATGATCATCGTCATCTCGCTCACGGTCGTGCAGTTCCGGTTCGTCGAGAAGAAGGTGCAGTACTAGGCCATGGTCGAGAACCGCCCCTTCGCCACCTTCGTCGCCCACGCGATCCTGATCCTGGGCGTGGCGATCGTGGCCTTCCCGCTCTACGTCACGTTCGTCGCGTCGACCCTCACCTACGACCAGATCGTCACGGTGCCCATGCCCCTCATCCCGGGCGACCAGTTGATCGACAACTACGCGAAGGTGCTGGGCTCGGGCTCGGAGAAGGGCTCGCACGCCGCCGTGCTCCCGATGCTGGTGAACAGCTTCGTGATGGCGATGGGCGTGGCCCTGGGCAAGATCGCGATCTCGATCATCTCGGCGTTCGCGATCGTCTATTTCCGCTTTCCCCTGCGCAACTTCTTCTTCTGGATGATCTTCGTCACCCTGATGCTGCCCATCGAGGTGCGCATCATTCCGACCTTCAAGGTGGCTTCCGACCTGCACCTGCTCAATTCGTACGCGGGGCTCATCCTGCCGCTCATCGCCTCGGCCACGGCGACGTTCCTCTTCCGGCAGTTCTACCTCACGGTCCCGGACGAGCTCGCCGAGGCCGCGCGCATGGACGGGGCGGGGCCGCTGCGCTTCTTCTGGGACGTGCTGCTGCCGCTGTCCAAGACCAACATCGCCGCGCTCTTCGTGATCCTCTTCATCCTCGGCTGGAACCAGTACCTCTGGCCGCTGCTCATCACGAGCGACGAGAGCATGTACACCGTGGTGATCGGGATCAAGCGCATGTTCGCCGGCGGCGACGCCACCAGCGAATGGAACCTCATCATGGCCACCGCCATGCTCGCCCTGCTGCCGCCCGCGCTGGTGGTGGTGCTCATGCAGAAGTGGTTCGTGAAGGGACTCGTGGAAACGGAGAAGTGATGGCGGAGATTGTCCTGAGGCAGGTGCAGAAGAGCTATTCGAAGGACGTCCGGGTCATCCACGGAGTGAACGTGACCATCGCCGACGGCGAGTTCATCGTGATCGTCGGCCCGTCGGGCTGCGGCAAGTCGACGCTGCTGCGGATGATCGCGGGCCTCGAGACCGTCACCGCGGGCGAGATCGCCGTCGGCGGGCGCGTCGTGAACCACGTGGAGCCCAAGGATCGCAACATCGCCATGGTGTTCCAGAACTACGCGCTCTACCCGCACATGACGGTGTACGAGAACATGTCCTACGGGCTTCGCATCCGGCGCGTCCCGCCGGCCCAGATCCGGGAGCGCGTGCAGCGCGCGGCGAGGATCCTCGAGCTGGGCCCGTTCCTGCAGCGGCGCCCGCGCGAGCTCTCCGGCGGCCAGCGCCAGCGCGTGGCCATGGGGCGCGCCATCGTCCGCGAGCCCGCGGCGTTCCTCTTCGACGAGCCGCTTTCCAACCTGGATGCGAAGCTTCGCGTGCAGATGCGCCTGGAGATCCAGAAGCTGCACCGCAGCCTCAAGACCACCAGCATCTTCGTGACCCACGACCAGGTCGAGGCCATGACGCTCGCCGACCGGATGATCGTCATGAACGCGGGCGTGGTCGAGCAGGTGGGGCGGCCCATCGAGGTGTACGACAAGCCGGCGAGCGTCTTCGTGGCGGGCTTCATCGGCTCGCCCGCGATGAACTTCCTGCCGGGCAGGCGCACCGGCAACGAGGTCGACCTGGGCGGCGTTCGGGTGCCGATGCCGGCCGCCCTGGCGCAGGCGGCGGGCGATGCGGTCATGGTGGGCATCCGCCCCGAGCACCTGCAGGCCGAGGGGGCCGGCCCGCGCTTCGCGTTCTCGGTCGAGACCGTCGAGGCGCTGGGCGCCGATTCCCTCGTGCACGGCCGCGTCGGCGAGGGCCTGATCTCCGCGCGAGTCGACGGCCACGCGACCCCGCAGGTGGGCGCCGCGCTTTCCTTCCGCGCCATTCCCGAGCGCCTGCACTTCTTCGACGCGGCCACGGGCAAGCGGCTCGCGGCATGACGCCCGATGCGCGGCGCATCGAGGAGCTCAGCCTCAACTCCTCGGCGCCTCCCGGGCAGCTGCTCTACGACGGCTGGATCGTGCGGCTGCTGCGCGGCAAGGCCAAGCGCGCGCGCAGCGTGAACGCGGTGTATCCCTCGAGCCGGCCGCTCGCCGAGAAGATTGCCTACTGCGAGCGCCTCTACCAGTCGTGCGCGCTGCCCGTGCTCTTCCGCATCACGCCCTTCTCGCAGCCGGCGCAGCTCGATCCGGAGCTCGGGCGGCGCGGCTACGTCCGCTACGAGTCCACGGCCGTGGAGGCCACGCCCATCGACCTCGCGAAGCTGAACCTCACGCAGGTCGAGCCCATGGACCTCGCCGCCTGGGTGGAGGCGGTGGGGGAGCTGCGCGGCTCGCCGGTCGCGCACCGATCCTCGCATTTCGCGCGCCTGGACGGCATGCCGCTCGCCAAGCGCGCGGTTGCGATCCGGTCGCAGGGCCGGGTGCTCGCCACGGGGCTCACCATCGTCGAGGACGATTGCGCGGGCCTCTTCGACATCATCACGCACGACGAAGCGCGCCGGCAGGGCCACGCGCGCACCGTGGTCTCGAGCCTGCTGCGCATGGCCTGGGAACTGGGCGCGCGCTACGCCTACCTGCAGGTGGAGGAGAAGAACGAGCCGGCGCGGCGCCTCTATGCGCAGTTCGGATTCGTGGAGCAGTACCTCTACTGGTACCGCGGCAGGGAAGGGGTGGCCGCGTGAGGGCGGAGCGCGTGACGCAGCTCGCGCGCAGCCTCGCGGCGTCCTGCCGCAGGCGCGGCCTCGTGGTGGCCACGGCCGAGTCGTGCACCGGCGGGGGCGTGGCCGAGGCGATCACGCGCGTCGCGGGAAGCTCCGCGTGGTTCGACCGCGGCTTCGTCACCTACACCAACACCGCCAAGCGCGAGATGCTCGGCGTCTCGGGGGCCACGCTGTCCTCCCACGGAGCCGTGAGCGAGGCGACCGCGCGCGAGATGGCGCAGGGCGCGCTCGCCTTCAGCCATGCCGACGTGAGCGTGGCCGTGACGGGCATCGCGGGGCCCGGCGGCGCGGTGCCGGGCAAGCCCGTGGGCACGGTGCATTTCGCCTGGGCCTACCGCGGCGGGCCCGTCCAGGCGCGCAAGTTCCTCTTCAAGGGCGGCCGCGCGCGCGTGCGCGAGCAAAGCGTGGCCGTCGCCCTGCAGGGCCTGATCGACCTGATCGGCTGAGACGCCCCTTTCCCGCCCGCGCAGAGTGCGCTTGACAGCCAGAACGTTCGTTCGGTAAGGTACCGAACATTCGTTCTGTCATCGGAAGCGAAACCGTGGCGTTGAACACCCAGCGGCCCCTCGAGGGCCAGTACCTGGAAAAGCTCCAGGACTACTACGCCGAGCACAAGGTGATCCCTTCGTACTCCGTGCTGGCGGGCCTGTGGGGTGTTTCGGCCAAGTCGTGGGTCTCCGAATGCGTGAAGCGCTTCGAGGAGGCCGGCTACCTCGGCTGGACGCCGGACCGGCAGCTGAAGCCCGGCAAGCGCTTCTTCGAGCGCCGCGTGGCCGATGCGCCCGTCCAGGCGGGGCTGCCCAATCCGGCGATCGCCGAGGGATACGACTTCGTCTCCTCCATCGACGAGATGGTGGTGCGCGTGCCGTCGAAGACGGAGCTGATCCGCGTGAAGGGCGATTCCATGGTCGAGGCGGGCATCCACGAGGGCGATTTCCTCGTGGTGGAGAAGCAGCACAACGCCAACGTGGGCGAGATCGTGGTCGCCATCGTCGACAACGAGTTCACCGTGAAGTACCTGGGCCGCGAGCGCAACGAGTTCGTCCTGAAGCCGGCGAACAAGGCGTTTCCGGTCATCCGCCCCCGCGGGCGCCTCGAGATCTACGGCGTCATGGCGGGGCTCGTCCGCAAGGTCTTCCGGTAGCTCATTCCATGAGCCTGCCACCCCGTAGCCTGACGCCGTCCAACAACCGATTGATGGGATAATTCAAATGCTCAAGGTCATCTCCAGCCCCACCGAAGACGCCCCCCGAATGGACGAGAACAAGGCGAAGGCCCTCCAGGCCGCGCTTTCGCAGATCGAGAAGCAATTCGGCAAGGGCTCCATCATGAAAATGGGCGATGCCGACGTGGACAAGGCCATCGAGGTCGTCTCCACCGGCTCGCTCGGCCTCGACATGGCCCTGGGCGTCGGCGGCCTGCCGCGCGGGCGCGTGGTCGAGATCTACGGCCCGGAATCCTCGGGCAAGACCACGCTCACGCTCCAGGTCATCGCCAACATCCAGAAGCTGGGCGGCACCGCCGCCTTCATCGACGCGGAGCACGCGCTGGATCCGCAATACGCCCAGCGCCTCGGCGTCGATACCTCGGAGCTCCTGCTCTCGCAGCCCGACAACGGCGAGCAGGCCCTCGAGATCGCGGACATGCTCGTGCGCTCGGCCTCCGTCGATTGCGTCGTGATCGATTCGGTGGCGGCGCTCACGCCCAAGGCCGAGATCGAGGGCGAGATGGGCGAGCCCCAGATGGGCCTGCAGGCGCGCCTCATGAGCCAGGCGCTGCGCAAGCTCACCGCCAACATCAAGCGCTCCAACACGCTCGTCATCTTCATCAACCAGATCCGCATGAAGATCGGCGTGATGTTCGGCAACCCCGAAACCACCACGGGCGGCAACGCGCTCAAGTTCTACGCCTCCGTGCGCATCGACATCCGCCGCATCGGCTCCATCAAGAAGGGCGAGGAGGTGATCGGCAACGAGACGCGCGTGAAGGTGGTGAAGAACAAGGTCGCGCCCCCGTTCAAGGTCGCCGACTTCGACATCCTCTACAACGAGGGCATTTCCCGCGAGGGCGAGATCATCGAGATGGGCGTGAACCACCGCATCGTCGAGAAGTCCGGCGCCTGGTACGCCTACAAGGGCGAGAAGATCGGCCAGGGCAAGGACAACACGCGCGAGTTCCTCAAGGAAAACCCCGCCGTCGCCCACGAGATCGAGCAGAAGATCCGCGAGGCGGTCGGCATCGCGGGCGGCATGCCGCAGTCCAAGGAAGCGGCCGAAGGCGACGACTGACCGGCCGGCCTCCACACAGCGTTCTTCGTGCCTGACGCATGGCCTGGGCTTTCATGACGGCCAAGACCGAGCCCTCTCTCGAGGCCCGGGCCATGCGGTTGCTCGCGCGCCGGGAGCATTCGCGCCTGGAGCTTGCGCGCAAGCTCTCGCGCATCGCGGGCGAAGGGCAGGAGGTGGACCGCGTCCTCGACGACCTGGCGCGCAAAGGCTGGCTCTCCGACGCGCGCTTCGCCGAGCACTCGGTGCGTGCGCGGGCGCGCCGTTTCGGGCCGCTCAAGGTCGCCCACGAGCTGCGCTGCAAGGGCATCGGCGAGGAGGTGATCGAAGCCGCCTTCCGTGCCGCAGGCATAGACGGCACTGCGGACATGCAGCGCGTCTGGCAAAGCCGCTTCTCCGAGAAACCCGTGAACGACCGCGAGCGCGCCCGCCAGGTCCGCTTCCTCCAGGGCCGCGGCTTCCCGCTCGACAACGTCCTTCGCTTCCTCCGCGAGGCCTCACCATGACCTGGCGCCTGCAAAAGCTCTTCGCGCTGGCCGCGATCGCCGCGGCCCTGCTCATCAACAGCCTGCCCGCGAAATCCGAGGGCAAGCCGCGCGTTTGCCTCGGCGAGCTGATCGAGATCGTCCTGTCGCGGGGCGCCGCGTAGCTTCGTCGCGGTAACTCTTTGGTATCCTTGCTGTTTGCCCTTCCGCGCGCCGGCCAAGGCCCGCGAAGCTGCCACAAGGTCCATGAAAACCAGAGAGATACGGCGAAAGTTCGTCGAGTATTTCGAGTCGAAGGGGCACACGCACGTGCCCTCGAGCTCGCTCGTCCCGCACAACGACCCGACGCTGCTCTTCACCAACGCGGGGATGAACCAGTTCAAGGACGTGTTCCTCGGCCTGGACAAGCGCGCGTACCTGCGCGCGGTCACCGCGCAGAAGTGCGTGCGCGCCGGCGGCAAGCACAACGACCTCGAGAACGTGGGCTACACCGCGCGCCACCACACGTTCTTCGAGATGCTCGGCAACTTCAGCTTCGGCGACTACTTCAAGCGCGACGCCATCCGCTACGCGTGGGAGCTCCTCACCGTCGAGTACGGCCTGCCGAAGGAGAAGCTCTGGACCACGGTCTACGAGACCGACGACGAGGCCTACGAGCTCTGGACGAAGGACATCGGCGTGCCGAAGGAGCGCTGCATCCGCATCGGCGACAAGCCCGGCGGGCGCAAGTTCGAGAGCGACAACTTCTGGCAGATGGCGGACACCGGCCCGTGCGGCCCGTGCTCGGAGATCTTCTACGACCACGGCCCCGGCATCCCGGGCGGTCCTCCCGGCTCGCCCGACCAGGATGGCGACCGCTACATCGAGATCTGGAACCTCGTGTTCATGCAGTTCAACCGCGACGAGTCGGGCACGATGAACCCGCTGCCCAAGCCCTCCGTGGACACGGGCATGGGCATCGAGCGGCTCGCGGCCGTCCTGCAGCACAAGCATTCGAACTACGAGATCGACCTCTTCCAGACCCTCATCCGCGCAGCGGCGCGTGAGACGCGCACCAAGGATCTCGAATCGCCGTCGCTGCGCGTGATCGCGGACCATATCCGCGCGTGCGGCTTCCTGGTGTGCGACGGCGTGATCCCGATGAACGAGGGCCGCGGCTACGTGCTGCGCCGCATCGCGCGCCGCGCCATGCGCCATGGCTACAAGCTGGGCCACAAGGAGCCGTTCTTCTACAAGCTGGTGGCCGACCTGGTGCGCGAGATGGGCGACGCGTACCCGGACCTCGCGCGCGACGAGAAGCGCGTGACCGAGACGCTGAAACAGGAAGAGGAGCGCTTCGCGGAGACGCTCGAGACCGGCATGGCCATCCTCGAGACGGCGCTCGCGAAGAACCCGAAGCGCCTCGATGGGGAGACGGCGTTCAAGCTGTACGACACGTTCGGCTTCCCCGTCGACCTCACGGCGGATATCGGCCGCGAGCGCGGCTTCGAGATCGACATGGCCGCGTTCGACGCCGCCATGTCGCGCCAGCAGGAGCGCTCGCGGGCCTCCAGCAAGTTCAAGGCGGGAACGCTCCTCGAGTACAGCGGCGCCAAGACCACCTTCCGAGGCTACGAGACGCTCTCCGAGGAAGGCCGCGTGGTCGCGCTCTACAAGGGCGGCACGCCGGTGAAATCGCTCTCCACGGGCGACGAGGGCGTGGTGGTCCTGGACCGCACGCCGTTCTACGCGGAGTCGGGCGGGCAGGTGGGCGACCGCGGCGAGCTCACCAAGGGCGGCGTGTGCCTCACGCTCTTCCAGGTGGACGACACGCAGAAGATCCAGCCCGAGGTCTTCGGCCACCACGGCGTGGTGAAGACGGGCGAGCTCGCGATCGGCGACACGGTCGCGGCCAACGTCGACCTCGACAAGCGCACCCGCACGATGCGCCACCATTCGGTCACGCACCTCATGCACAAGGCGCTGCGCGAAGTGCTGGGCGCCCACGTGCAGCAGAAGGGCTCGCTCGTGGACGAGGACAAGACGCGCTTCGACTTCAGCCACAACGCGCCGATGACCGCCGACGAGATCCGCCGCGTGGAATCCATCGTGAACGCGGAGGTCCTGCGCAACGAGCCCACCGCGGCGCGCGAGATGCCCATCGACGAGGCGCAGAAGCTGGGCGCCATGATGCTCTTCGGCGAGAAGTACGGCGATGTCGTGCGCGTGCTCGACATCGGCAGCTCGCGCGAGCTCTGCGGCGGCACGCACGTGGCGCGCACCGGCGACATCGGCCCGTTCCGGATCGTCTCCGAGGGCGGCGTGGCGGCGGGCATCCGCCGCGTCGAGGCGGTCGCCGGCACGGTCGCGCTCTCGCTCATGAACCAGGCAGCCGACCAGCTCTCGCGCATCGCCTCGCTCCTCAAGGCGCAGCCCGCCGAGCTGGAGGCCAAGGTCGCGCAGCTGCAGGAGGCCCTGCGCGGTCTCGAGCGCGACGCCGCGAAGGCCAAGCAGCAGATGGCCGCCGCCGCCGGGAAGAACCTCGCCGATTCCGCGGTGGACGTGAAGGGCGTGAAGGTGCTTGCCGCGAAGCTCGACGGGGTGGACGCGAAGACGCTGCGCGAGACGATGGACAAGCTGAAGGAGAAGCTCAAGTCGAGCGCCATCGTGCTCGCGGCTTCCGAGGGCGAGAAGGTGAGCCTCATCGCGGGCGTCACCAATGACCTCATCGCCCGCGTGAAGGCGGGCGAGCTGGTGAACTTCGTCGCTTCCCAGGTGGGCGGCAAGGGCGGCGGGCGCGCCGACATGGCGCAGGCCGGCGGCACCAACGCGGCGGCGCTGCCGAAGGCGCTCGAGTCGGTGCGCGGCTGGGTCGAAGAGCGGCTCTGAGCATGGCGGTCCCGCGATGAGCGCGATTGCCGGGCGCGATCGCATCACGGCCACCTTGCGCGCCGCGGGGCTCGAGTCCCTGCTGGGCCGCGAGCCGGACGTCGAGCGCGCCATCCGCGACCTCATCGAGGCCATGGGCGAGAAGGTCGCGATCGGCGACGAATCCTCGCTCTATGCCTATCCGATCCCGATGCTCACCGAGGACGGCACCTGCTCCGTCGTGGACGAGCTGGCACCCATGCCCTACGACCTCGCGCCGATCCTCGGGGGCCGCAGCTCCCAGACGACGCGGCGCCTCGCGCTCCTCGAGCGCCTGGTGGAGCGCGCGCAGGAGACGACGGGCTCGGATTGGATGGGCATCTACCAGCGCCGCACGAATCCCGCGGGCGCCGAAGTGCTGGTGAAGCTCGCCTACGTGGGGCGCCCGAGCCGCGCCGAATTCCCGCTCACCACCGAGTTCGCGGAGCGCAGCACCAACAGCACGGTGGGGCTCACGGGCCGCGCCACGGTGATCGAGGACGTCTCGAAGCACGTCGAGGCGGGGGGCGGATTCTACGTGTGCGACGACGGCGTGCAGTCGGAAGCGTGCCTGCCGATCCTCGACGAGGCGCGCCGCGTCCTGGGCATCGTCGATGCGGAAGCCAAGCCCAAGGGGTTCTACGGCGCCGATCGCCTCGCGGTGATCGCCGCGCTCGCGATCGTGGCCGCGCCGGTGCTGCCCTAACCCGCGACGAACGGCTTCTTCCCGTCCTTCCAGCGCCGCCACGCCTTCGGGTTCTCCAGCGCTTCCAGCAGCGCGAGGTTCATGTCCACCGGCGTCGCATCGAGGCCCTCGGCGCGCGCCTGGGCTTCCCACGCGGAGCGCTCGCCCATCAGCGCTTGGGCGGCATCATGTCGGTGATCGAGCCCTCGGCCATCTCGGCCGTGAAGAACACCGTTTCGGAGAGCGTCGGGTGCGGGTGGATCGTGAGCCCGATGTCCTCGGCGTCCGCGCCCATCTCGAGCGCGAGCACGGTCTCGGCGATGAGCTCGCCCGCGTTCACGCCGACGATGCCCGCGCCGAGGATCCGCTTGCTGCCCTTCTCGTAGAGCACCTTCGTGAGGCCCTCGTCGCGCCCCATGCCCAGCGCGCGGCCGCTCGCGGCCCACGGGAACAGCGCCTTCTCGTACTCGACGCCCTGGGCCTTCGCCTCGGGCTCGGACAATCCCATCCAGGCCACTTCCGGATCCGTGTACGCCACGCTCGGGATCGTGCGCGCTTCCCACGCGTGGTGCGCCATGCCCGCGATCACCTCGGCGGCGAGCTTGCCTTCGTGCGTGGCCTTGTGCGCGAGCATGGGCTCGCCCACGATGTCGCCGATCGCGAAGATGTGCGGCACGTTGGTGCGCATCTGGCGATCCACGGGAATCCAGCCGCGCTCGTTCACCTGCACGCCCGCCTTGTCCGCGCCGATGTTGGGCCCGTTGGGGCGCCGGCCTACCGCGAGCAGCACGCGGTCGAAGGTGTCCGCGGGCGGCGCCTCGCCGCCGGATGCCGCTTCGAACGTGGCCTTCAGGCCCGCGGGCGTGGCCTCGAGCTTCGCCACCTTCGTCGAGAGCAGGATCTTCTCGTAGCGCTTGCCGATGCGCCTCGCGAGCGGCTTCACGATGTCGGGATCGGCGCCGGGGATGAGGCGGTCCATGAACTCGACCACCGTCACCTTGCTGCCGAGCGCGTCGTACACCGTGGCCATCTCGAGGCCGATGATGCCGCCGCCGATGATGAGCAGGCGCCTGGGCACTTCCTTCAGCTCGAGCGCGCCGGTGGAATCCATGAGGCGCGGGTCGTCGTACGGGAAGCCGGGGATGCGGGCCGATTGGGAGCCAGCCGCGATGATGCAGTGGTCGAACGAGACGACCGTCTTCTTGCCGTCCTTGCCCTCGACCTCGATCGTGTGCGTCGAAGAGAAGCGTCCCTTGCCCTCGACGACCGTCACCTTGCGCGCCTTGGCGAGCGACGACAGGCCCTTCGTGAGCTTGACGACAACGCTGTCCTTCCAGGCGCGGAGCTTCTCGATGCTCGTCTTCGGCGGGCCGAACTCGACGCCGAACGCGGCCATCTCCTCGGCATCCGCGATCACGCGCGCGGCATGCAGCAGCGCCTTGGACGGGATGCAGCCCACGTTGAGGCAAACGCCGCCCAGCGTGGGATAGCGCTCCACCAGCACGACCTTCTTGCCGAGGTCGGCGGCGCGGAACGCCGCCGTGTATCCGCCGGGCCCCGCGCCAAGCACGAGCACTTCGGCGTGCAGGTCGGCATCGAGGCTCGCGAGCGTGGAGTTGAGGACGTCGCGCACGGCCTGCGCGCCGGAGGTGGCGATGGCCTTCGCGAGCTGGGGATCGGGAGCAGGCGCCACGGGGGCGGCAGGCTTGCCCGCGGCGTCACTCGCCTCGACGATCGCGATCACCGTGCCCTCGGAGACCTTGTCGCCGATCCTGACGCGCAGTTCCTTCACGGTGCCGGAGTGCGTGGAGGGGACCTCCATGGTCGCCTTGTCGCTCTCCAGCGTGATGAGCGAGTCCTCCTTCTTCACCGCGTCGCCGGGCTTCACCAGCAATTCGATGACGGGGACGTCCTTGAAGTCGCCGATGTCCGGGACCTTGATCTCTACGGTAGCCATGGTTGTTCTTCTAGAGGACGCTGCGGCGCAGGTCGGCGATCACCTGGGCGAGGTAGGAGGTGAAGCGCGCGCCGAGCGCGCCGTCCACCACGCGATGGTCGTAGGAGAGGGAGAGCGGCATGATGAGGCGCGGGGCGAACTCCTTGCCGTTCCACACGGGCTTCATCGACGCCTTGGAGACGCCGAGGATCGCGACCTCGGGCGCGTTCACGATCGGCGTGAACGCGGTGCCGCCGATGCCGCCCAGCGAGGAGATCGAGAAGGTGCCGCCCTGCATGTCCGCGGGGCCGAGCTTGCCTTCGCGCGCCTTGGCGGCGAGCTCCGAGCTCTCCCTCGCGATCTCGATCACGCCTTTCTTGTCGGCGTCCTTGATCACCGGCACCACGAGGCCGTTGGGCGTGTCGGCGGCGAAGCCGATGTTCCAGTAGTGCTTGAGGACGAGGTTGTCGCCGTCGAGCGAGCTGTTCAACGTCGGGTGCTTCTTGAGCGCGGCCACCACGGCCTTGATGAGGAACGCGAGCGGCGTGACCTTCACGCCCGACTTGGCGTTCTCCTCGTTCACCTTCGCGCGGAATGCCTCGAGGTCGGTGATGTCGGCCTCGTCGAACTGCGTGACGTGCGGGATCATCACCCAGTTGCGCGACAGCGCCGGGCCCGAGATCTTCTGGATGCGCGAGAGCGGCTTCGCCTCCACCGGGCCGAACTTCGCGAAATCCACCTTCGGCCAGGCAGGCAGGCCCAGGTCGCCCAGGCCGCCGCCGGGCTTCGCGCCCACGGGAGCCGCGCCCCCGGCGAGCGCGCCCTTCACGAAGCCCTGCACGTCTTCCTTGAGGATGCGTCCCTTGGGCCCCGAGCCCTTGACGAGCGCGACGTCCACGCCGAGCTCGCGCGCGAAGCGGCGCACGCCCGGGCTCGCGTGGGCCGGCACGCCATGGGCCGGCAGCGCGTCGGGGGAGGATTCCGGCGTCGCGGCGACGGGCTTGGCCGGCGCGGGAGCCGGGGCCGGCGCGGCCGCGGGCTTCGCGGCAGGAGCCGCCGATGCGGCAGGAGCAGGAGCAGGCGCAGCCGGCGCAGGCAGCGAGGCGCCCTTTGCCGCGGGCGTCTTCGCTGCATCTGCGGCGCCCTCCATGGTGAGGATGGCCACGCCTTCGCTCACCTTGTCGCCCACCTTCACGCGGATTTCCTTCACCGTCCCGGAGGAGGGCGCGGGGACTTCCATCGTCGCCTTGTCGCTCTCCAGCGTGATGAGCGAGTCGTCCTTCTTCACCGCGTCGCCGGGCTTCACCAGCACCTCGATGACGGGCACGTCCTTGAAGTCCCCGATGTCCGGAACCTTTACCTCAATCAAGAGACACTCCCTTTCTTTTCTTGGCAGCGGGGCGGCCGTGGGAGCGGACGCAAGCGCCGCTCAACGGCCCAGGCATTAAACCGTCCACGGTGCGGGCTTGTTCGCGTCGATGCCGTACCTCGCGATCGCCTCGGAGGCCTTCGCGGCGGGAAGGGCACCCTCCTCGGCGAGGGCCTTCAACGCGGCCAGCACGACGTAGTGCCGGTTCACCTCGAAGAAGCGGCGCAGGTTGTCGCGCGAGTCGCTGCGCCCGAAGCCGTCGGTACCCAGCACCTTGTAGCGGCGCGGCACGAACTCGCGGATCTGGTCGGCGAAGGCGCGGATGTAGTCGGTCGACGCGACGACCGGCCCCTGGGTGGCGCCCAGGCACTGCGAGACGTAGGAGGCGCGCGGCTTCTCGCCCGGATGCAGCAGGTTCCAGCGCTCGGCGGCGAGCCCGTCGCGGCGCAGCTCGGTGAAGCTGGGGCAGCTCCACACGTCGGCCGCGACACCCCAGTCGTTCTTCAGCAGCTGCGCGGCGGCCATCACCTCGCGCAGGATCGTGCCGCTGCCCAGCAGCTGCACGCGCGGACCCTTCGCCGCGCCCGCATCGCTCAACTTGTACATCCCCTTGAGGATGCCCTCGCGCGCATCGGCGGGCAGCGCCGGGTGCGGGTAGTTCTCGTTCATCAGCGTCACATAGTAGAAGACGTCCTCCTGCTCTTCCACCATGCGGCGCAGCCCGTCCTGGATGATCACCGCGACCTCGAAGGCGAAGGTCGGGTCGTAGGAGATGCAGTTCGGGATCACGGACGAGAGCACGTGGCTGTGGCCGTCCTCGTGCTGCAGGCCCTCGCCGTTCAGCGTGGTGCGCCCCGCGGTGCCGCCCAGCAGGAAGCCGCGCGCGCGCATGTCGCCCGAGGCCCATGCGAGGTCGCCCACGCGCTGCAGCCCGAACATCGAGTAGAAGATGTAGAAGGGGATCATCGGCACGTCGCTGTTCGAGTACGCCGTCGCCGCGGCCATCCACGAGCACATGGCGCCCGCCTCGTTGATCCCCTCCTGGAGGATCTGGCCGTTCTTGTCCTCCTTGTAGAACATCAGCTGGTCGCTGTCCTCGGGCTCGTAGAGCTGGCCCACCTGCGAGTAGATGCCCAGCTGGCGGAAAAGCCCCTCCATGCCGAAGGTGCGCGACTCGTCGGGCACGATGGGCACCACGTTCTTGCCCACCCCCTTGTCCTTCACGAGCTGCGTGAGCATGCGCACGAAGGCCATGGTGGTGGAGATCTCGCGTCCCTCGGCGGTGGCTTCCAGCAGCGGCTTGAAGGCCTCGAGCTTGGGCACGGCGAGCCTGGTGCTCTTGCGCCGGCGCTGCGGAAGCGAGCCGCCGCGCTGCGCGCGCAGCTCCTTCAGGTACTTCATCTCCGGCGAGCTTTCGGGCGGCCGGTAGTAGGGCACGTCGGCGAGCTTGTCGTCGGGAATCGGGATGGCGAAGCGGTCGCGGAACTGCCGCAGCGCCTCGATGGGCATCTTCTTCTGCTGGTGCGCGATGTTCTTGCCTTCGCCCACCGCGCCCATGCCGTAGCCCTTCACCGTCTTGGCGAGGATCACGGTGGGCTGGCCCTTGTGCTTCACGGCCGCGGCGTACGCCGAGTACACCTTGTGCGGGTCGTGCCCGCCGCGATTCAGGCGCCAGATGTCCTCGTCGCTCATGTTGGCCACGCGCGCCTTGAGCTCGGGGTACTTGCCGAAGAAATGCTCGCGCACGTACGCGCCGTCGCGGCTCTTGAACTTCTGGTACTCGCCGTCCACCGCCTCTTCCATGCGCCTCAACAGCAGGCCGTCCTTGTCGTGCGAGAGCAGCGGGTCCCAGTAGGAGCCCCAGATCACCTTGATCACGTTCCAGCCGGCGCCGCGGAAATCGGCTTCCAGCTCCTGGATGATCTTGCCGTTGCCGCGCACCGGGCCGTCCAGGCGCTGCAGGTTGCAGTTCACGACGAATATGAGGTTGTCCAGGTTCTCGCGCGCGGCCATGCCGATGGCGCCCATGGATTCGGGCTCGTCCATCTCGCCGTCGCCCATGAAGGCCCACACGTGGCGGCCCTCGGTCTTCGCGTGCCCGCGGTCCTCGAGGTAGTGCAGGAAGCGCGCCTGGTAGATTGCCTGGATCGGCCCCAGGCCCATGGACACCGTCGGGAATTGCCAGAAGTCCGGCATGAGCCAGGGGTGCGGATACGACGCGATGCCCTTGCCGTCCACCTCCTGGCGGAAGTTGTCCAGTTGCGCCTCGGTAAGGCGCCCCTCCAGGAAGGCGCGCGCGTACACGCCGGGCGAGGAGTGCCCCTGCATGTACACGAGGTCGCCGCCGTGCTTGTCGGTGGGGGCGTTCCAGAAATGGTTGAAGCCGATGTCGTAGAGCGTGGCCGCGGAGGCGTAGCTCGCGATGTGCCCGCCGAGCTCCAGGTCCTTCTTGCCCGCGCGCAGCACGAGCGCCACCGCGTTCCAGCGCACCATCGAGCGCAGCCGCGACTCGATCGCCTGGTCGCCCGGGATCGGCTCCTCCAGGTGCGGCGGAATCGTGTTGATATAGGCGGTGTTGGCGGAGTAGGGGATGTACGCGCCGGAGCGGCGCGCCTTGTCCACCAGCTGCTCGAGGATGAAGTGCGCGCGGTCCGGCCCTTCGATCTCGAGCACCGCGTCCAATGAATCGACCCATTCACGGGTCTCGAGCGGATCGACGTCCTGGAGACGGTCCATGAAAATCACTCTCGGGGGTGCGAAAACCCAATCGTATAATGACTGGCTTCGTCGCGCCGGGGCCTGACCTGGGCGGGGAAACTATCTTGAGAAATCAGGGAGATGGGTCGCGAAGCGGGATTGTTTCTCAAAAAAGCTTTTTAAGTTATTATAAATCCGAGATTTTGCGGGCTGAGCCGTCAACAAAAACCGGAAACGGGATGACACAACAGGCGCACCGGAAAAGGGAGGACGTTTCGGCGGGCACTTGCGGGGGACGCGCATGAACCTCACGCAGGCGCTTGCCTCTGCGAGCCTCACGGATCCGGGACGCGTCCGGGATCACAATGAAGACTGCATCGAGTCGCGGCCGGACATCGGGCTGTTCGTCCTCGCGGACGGCATGGGCGGGTACAACGCCGGCGAGGTCGCGAGCGGCATGGCCACGTCCCTCATCTCCGACGGCCTGCAGGATGCCTGGAATCCCCACGACGTCGAGCGCCTGGGCCGCGACGAGGCCAAGGCCCTGTCCGAGCGGCTGCTGCGCGAGCAGATCGCGCGCGCCAACAGCGCCATCTACACCACTTCGCAGAACAACCCCGAGTGCGCCGGCATGGGCACGACGCTGGTCGTGACGCTCTTCTTCGACAACTTCCTCACCGTGGCCCACATCGGCGACTCTCGCCTGTACCGGCTGCGCGGCGAGTCGATGGAGCAGGTCACGCGCGACCACTCGCTGCTGCAGGAGCAGCTCGACTCCGGCCTCATCACGCCCGAGGAAGCCAAGCTCTCGCAGAACAAGAACCTCGTCACCCGAGCGCTCGGCATCGACCCCACCGTCGAGCCCGAGATCCACGTCTACGAGACGCAGCCCGACGACACGTTCCTCTTGTGCTCGGATGGCCTCTCCGACATGGTGGAGGACGAGGAGATCCGGCTCACGCTCATCACGCTCAAGTCCAACCCGAACCTCACGGTGCAGCAGCTGGTCCAGGCGGCCAACGACAACGGCGGCCGCGACAACATCTCGGCGATGCTGATCCGCGTAAGCGAGCCGTTCGGCGTGCCGCGCGGCTGGATCGCGCGCCTCAAGGCATTCTTCCGGTAATACCCAAGGAAAAACGACTATGGCCAAGCTCATCCTCAGCGTCGACGGGCAAGTGCTCAAGGAGTACCAGCTCTCGAAGGAGCGCACCCTGATCGGGCGAAAACCGCACAACGACATCCAGATCGACAACCTGGCGGTGAGCGGCGAGCACGCGGCCATCATCACGATCCTGAACGACTCGTTCATCGAGGACCTGGGCAGCACCAACGGGACCATGGTGAACGGCAAGCCGGTCAAGAAGCACTTCCTGCAGAACAACGACGTGGTCGAGATCGGCAAGCACAAGCTCAAGTACTTCAACGACGCGCCCACCGCGGCGACGGCGGCCGACTTCGAGAAGACCATGATCATCCGCAACCCGGCCAAGGCGGCACCGACGCCCGCGCCCGCGGAAAAGTCCATGGGCGACACGCAGACCAACCTGAAGCCGCTCGCCGCCGAGGCGCCCAAGCCCGCGCCGGCACCCACGGCCACCGCGACCCAGCCGCCCGCGCCCCAGCCGGCCGCGCCGGCCCCGGCGCCGGCGCCTGCTCCCGCCCCGGCGCCCGCGCCGGCCGCCCCCGCCCCCGCCGCCGCCCCCGCGGCCGGCGGGACACCGCTGCGCGAGGCCGCCATCCAGGTCCTCTCGGGGGCCGCGGCCGGACGCACGCTCGACCTCACCAAGAACCTCACGACGATCGGCAAGCCGGGCATGCAGGTGGCGGTCATCACCAAGCGGCCCAACGGCTACTTCATCACCCACGTCGAGGGCGCGACCTATCCCACCATCAACGGCGCCTCGCTCGGTGCCCAGGCCCGCCAGCTCGGCGACCACGACCTGATCGAGATCGCCGGGGTGAAGATGGAGTTCTTCTACAAGCCGTGAGCGGCGCCGGGGCGCGCGGCCTCTCCCGGGGCCCGACGCGCCTCACTCGCCGACTGCGGCTTTTTCTGTGGAATCGCTCACTGCGGGCGTGATAACGTGGGCTGATAATGGGACGAGAGTCCGTACTCCATCGGAGCCACGCCGCGGAAGAGCCACGCGAACCGGTTACCGCACTGGCGCAGGCCGCCAAGATCCGGGTGCTGGGTTGCAGCGGCGGCATCGGCGGCAGCCTGCGCACCACGTCGTTCCTGGTGGACGAGGACGTCCTGATCGACGCGGGAACGGGCGTGGGCGACCTCTCCCTGGAGCAGCTCGCGAAGATCGACCACATCTTCATCAGCCACTCGCACCTGGACCACGTGACGAGCATTCCCTTCCTGGTGGACACCGTGTGCTGGATGCGCCGGCACCCGATCAAGGTCTACGGGATCAAGGAGACGCTCGACATCCTGCGCGCGCACCTCTTCAACTGGAAGATCTGGCCGGACTTCACGCAGATCCCGGACGGCGACAATCCCTTCATGGTCTACAGCGAGATCCGCGTGGGCGAGCCCGTGGAGCTGCGCGGGCGGCGCTTCACGGCGATCCCCGCCAACCACACGGTGCCGGCGGTAGGCTATTCGGTGGAGGCCGCGAAGGCCTCCCTCGTCTTCAGCGGCGACACCTCCGTGAACGACGCCCTCTGGAACGTCGTGAACCGGATCGCCAACCTGAAGTACCTCATCATCGAGACCGCGTTCTCCAACAAGGAGCGCGAGATCGCGATGGCCTCCAAGCACCTGTGCCCGCGCATGCTGGCCGAGGAGCTGGAGAAGATGCGCGTGAGGCCCGAGGTGTTCATCACGCACCTGAAGCCGGGCGAAGGGGCCCTCACGATGAAGGAAGTGGGCGAAGCGGCCGGGCGGTGGCGCCCGCGCATGCTCGAGAACAACCAGGAATTCTCCCTGTAGGGGAGCAAAGGCAGGTTCGACCATGAGCGCCGTACTCGACACCAAGATCCCAGCCTCCGGCAACGTCGCGGACATGAGCGTGAAGCTCGCGTTCTCGAAGAAGCTGCAGGCCGTGACCAACCGCATCCACTCGACCAACAACGTCGACGAGATCATCCTCGACGTGTCGCGCGACATCTGCCAGCTCTTCGAGGCCGATCGCATGACGGTCTACACGACGAGCGAGGACGGCTCGTCGATCGTCTCGAAGGTGAAGACGGGCCTGAACTCCTTCAAGGACATCAAGCTGCCCATCTCGGAGTCCTCGCTCGCCGGGTTCGCCGCGCTGAACAAGCGGCACATGAACATCAAGGACGTCTACGATGACGCCGAGCTCAAGCAGTACTCGCCCAACCTCACGTTCCTGAAGGCGGTCGACCAGCGCACCGGCTACCGCTCCAAGCAGATGCTGATCGCGCCGATCCTGGGCGGCGACTCGGGCACCGAACTCATGGGCGTGATCCAGCTCATCAACAACCTGGCCGGCCAGCCCTTCTCGTCGCTGCACGACGAGGGCGTGATGGAGCTGTCCAAGACGCTCGCGATCGCCTTCCGCGTGCGCCAGCAGATGCCGGGCACGATCTCGTCGAAGTTCGAGTACCTGGTGATCGACAACGTGATCGCCGCGGGCGAGCTCGACCTCGCGACCAAGGCCGCGCGCCGCAAGAACAAGAACGTGGAGGACGTCCTCATCGAGGAGTTCCAGGTGAAGCCGCCGGCCATCGGCGCGGCGCTCGCCAAGTTCTTCGGCGTGGAGTACGAGCCCTTCAAGCCCGACCGCATCAAGCCGCCGGACCTGCTGAAGAACATCAAGCGCGACTACGCCGAGGGCAACCACTGGGTGCCGCTCGAGGATTCCAAGAACGGCATCGTCGTGATGTCCACCGACCCCGAGCGCGTGCGCAACTCGCGCATGGTGGAGAACGTGTTCCCGCGCTCCAAGGTGGTCTACAAGGTCTGCACCGAGAAGGACTTCAAGCTCACGCTCGACCATTTCTTCGGCGCCGACAGCGGCCTGGGGAGCATGGGCAGCGAGTCGATCGGCGACCTGCTGGGCGGCCTCGAGACCGACGACGAATTCGGCGAGGGCAGCGGCGCCGACGACGTCTCGGCGGCGGCCGACAACGAGCTCGTGAAGCTCGTGAACAAGATCATCGTGGATGCCTACCAGCAGGGCGCTTCCGACATCCACGTGGAGCCGCTGCCCGGCAAGCAGAAGACCGGCATCCGCTTCCGCAAGGACGGGACGCTCATGAACTACATCGAGGTCCCGGCGGCGTACCGCCAGCCGCTGGTGACGCGCCTGAAGATCATGTGCGACCTCGACATCTCGGAGAAGCGCCGGCCGCAGGACGGCAAGATCAAGTTCAAGAAGTTCGGCCCCCTCGACATCGAGCTGCGCGTGGCGACCATTCCCACCGCCGGCGGCGTCGAGGACGTGGTGATGCGCATCCTCGCCGCGGGCGAGCCGATCCCGCTCGACAAGCTGGGCGTGCTGCCGACCAACATGGAGCGCCTGAAGAGCTGCATCACCAAGCCCTATGGCCTGTTCTTCGTGTGCGGCCCGACGGGTTCCGGCAAGACGACCACCCTGCACTCGGTGCTGGGCTCGCTCAACACCGTGGACACCAAGATCTGGACCGCGGAGGACCCGGTCGAGATCACGCAGAAGGGGCTTCGCCAGTGCCAGATGAACCCGAAGGCGGGGCTCACGTTCGCAACGGCGATGAAGGCGTTCCTGCGCGCGGACCCGGACATCATCATGGTGGGTGAGATGCGCGACAAGGACACCACGTCGATCGGCATCGAGGCCTCGCTCACGGGCCACCTGGTGTTCGCCACCCTGCACACGAACTCCGCCCCGGAATCCATCATCCGCCTGCTGGACATGGGAATGGACCCCTTCAACTTCGCCGACGCGCTGCTGGGCATCCTCGCGCAGCGCCTCGCCAAGCGCCTGTGCAAGTGCAAGGAGGCCTACACGCCGAGCCAGGACGAGGTGAAGCACTTCGTGACCGAGTACTGCACGGAGCTGCTCAACACGCCCGAGTTCAAGGCCGACACCCCGGGCAGCTACAAGAAGGTGTTCGAGCGCTTCCAGAAGGACTACGGCTTCGGCAAGCCCGACTACAAGATGTACAAGCCGAAGGGATGCGATGCGTGCGGCGGCAGCGGCTACAAGGGCCGTTGCGGCCTGCACGAGATGCTGGTGGGCACGGACCCCGTGAAGAAGCTGATCCAGGAGCACGCGCGCGTGGCCGAGATCCTCGCCACGGCACTGAGCGAAGGCATGCTCACGCTGAAGATGGACGGCATGGAGAAGGTCCTGCAGGGCGTCACCGACATGGCGCAGGTCCGGGCGGTCTGTATCAAGTGACGGCGCGCAAGGCATCGGAAAGTGCCGTCATCCCCGCGCCGGCGGGGATCCAGGCCGGTGCCTCGCGAAGCGCGAGGACCTCCGCGAAGGACCTGCGGCGCTCCCTCGAGACCCACTTCCTCTCCAAGCTCGAGTACCTCAACGCGATCGGCATCGCGCTCTCGCAGGAGCGCGACATCAACAAGCTCCTCGAGACGATCCTCATCGCGGCGAAGAACCTCACGAGGGCCGACGGGGGCACGCTCTACCGGCTGGTGGACGACCGCCTGCAGTTCGAGATCCTGCGCACCGACTCGCTCGGCATCGCCATGGGCGGCACCTCGGGCAACCCGGTGCCTTTCTACCCGATCCCGCTGCACAACAAGGACGGCCAGCCCAACTACACGATGATCGCGGCCTACGCGGCGCTCACGCACAAGACGGTGAACGTCGCCGACGCCTACACCGAGGAAGGCTTCGACTTCTCGGGCACGCGCAACTTCGACAAGCGCACCGGCTACCGCTCCACGTCGTTCCTCACCGTGCCGATGAAGAACCACGAGGGGAACATCATCGGCGTGCTGCAGCTGCTGAACGCCACCGAGGAGGGCAGCGGGCGCGTGACCACCTTCGGCGAGGAGGACCAGCGCCTCGCCGAGTCGCTCGCCTCCCAGGCGGCCATCGCGCTCACCAACCGCCTGCTGATCCAGCAGCTCGAGGTGCTGTTCGAGTCCCTGATCGACCTCATCAACACCGCGATCGACGAGAAGAGCCCCTACACCGGCGGGCACTGCAAGCGCGTGCCGATGCTCACGATGATGCTCGCCGAGGCCGCCCACGAGGCCGACAGCGGCGCCCTCGCGAACTTCCGGATGACCGACAAGGACCGCTACGAGCTCAAGATCGCGGGCCTGCTGCACGACTGCGGCAAGATCACCACGCCCGTCCACGTCGTGGACAAGGCGACCAAGCTGCAGACCATCTTCGACCGCGTCGAGCTCCTCGGCACGCGCTTCGAGGCGTTGAAGCGCGAGGCCGAGATCGAGATGCTGCGCGCCAAGGTCGCCGCCCTCGAGGCGGGCGACGAGCAGAGCGCGCGCCGCGCGGAGGAGGCGTGCGCCGCGAAGCTGCGCCAGTACGACGACGACCGCGAGTTCATCCGCCGCACCAACATCGGCAGCGAGCGCATGAAGGCCGAGGACCAGGCGCGCGTCTCGCAGATCGCCCGCTACACCTGGCGCAACGAGCACGGCCAGGCCGAGCGCTTCCTCACCAGGGACGAGGAAGACAACCTCAACATCCCGTACGGCACGCTCAACCCGGGCGAGCGTGAGATCATCAACCACCACATCGTCGCCACCATCAAGATGCTCGAAGCCCTTCCCTGGCCGCGCCACCTCGTGAACGTTCCCGAATACGCCGGCGGCCACCACGAGCGCATGGACGGCAAGGGCTACCCGCGCGGCCTCACGCGCGAGCAGATGAGCGTGCAGGCCCGCGTGATGGGCATCGCCGACATCTTCGAGGCGCTCACCGCCAAGGACCGGCCCTACAAGCCGGGCAAGACGCTCTCCGAGAGCCTCGCCATCCTCGGGCGCATGAAGGAGGGCGGCCACGTGGATCCGGACCTGTTCGACATCTTCGTGCGCGACAAGGTGTACCTGCGCTACGCGCGCGAGTTCCTCGATCCGGAGCAGATCGACGAAGTCGACGAGACGCGTATTCCCGGCTACAAGCCGTGAGGGGGCCCACCCGGGTTCCCGTCGGCGTCTTCTTCGCGCTCTTCACGATCTCCGGCTTCGCCGGGCTGATCTACGAGTCGATCTGGAGCCACTACCTCAAGCTCTTCCTCGGCCACGCCGCGTACGCCCAGACGCTGGTGCTCGCCATCTTCATGGGCGGGATGGCCATCGGCTCGTGGCTGGTGAGCCGCTTCACCCACCGCATCCGCAACCTCCTCGCGGGATACGCGTTCGCGGAGCTGGGCATCGGCTTCCTCGCCATTGCGTTCCACCGCGTCTTCGTGGGGGTCACGGGCTGGGCCTACGACTCGGTGATGCCGGCGCTCGCGGGCACGGGCGTGGACCTCTTCAAGTGGTCGCTCGCCTCGCTGCTCATCCTGCCGGCCTCGATCCTGCTCGGCACCACGTTCCCGCTCATGAGCGCGGGCGTGATGCGCCTGTACCCGGGGTCGGGCGGGCGGTCGCTCTCGATGCTCTACTTCACCAACAGCTTCGGCGCGGCGCTCGGCGTGCTCGCGAGCGGCTTCTTCCTGATCGACAACCTGGGCCTGCCGGGGACGATCCTCACCGCGGGCCTGCTGAACGCGGTTCTCGCGCTCACGGTGTGGATGATCACCAAGCGCCTGCCGGAGGTGGCACCCGAGCCCGCGGCGGCTTCGCCCGCGGCGGCCGGCGGGACGATCGTGCGCACGGTGCTCGCGCTCGCGCTCGCCACCGGCGCCGCCTCGTTCATCTACGAGATCACGTGGATCCGCATGCTCACGCTGGGCCTGGGCGCGTCCACCCACTCGTTCGAGGTGATGCTCGCGGCCTTCATCCTCGCGATGTCGCTGGGGGCCTTCTGGTTCCGCAACCGCATCGCGAACCTGCGCAACGACCTCGCGTGG
>DATIWC010000001.1:0-19467 GCA_035519515.1 Usitatibacter sp. | reverse complement strand
ACGGCTGCGGCTCCTCGGGTGCGGCCGCGGGCGGCCGGGGATTGGCTTTGCGCCAGCGGATGATCCCGATGGCATAGGTGGTGTAGTAGGCCGCGAGCATCCCGAACACCAGCAGCGTGAGCGGGCTGCGCCCGAAATCCTGCATCTGGTTCGCTTTCGCCGCATCGGTCATCTGCGAGACCTCGTAGAAGCGCCAGCCAATGCGCGCGATGAAGAGCAGCGAGAGCGCGATGCCCAGGTGCGCGTTGGGCGTGTAGTAGTGCCCCTGCGGCAGCACTTCGAATTTCGTGAGGCGCAGGCCGTAGGTCGCGAGCCCGATGCCCACCGCGAGGCCGATCGCCAGCGCGCCTTCGGCCGTGGGGCTCGCCAGGGCACTCAACGCGAGCATCGCCGTCACCAGGGGAAACAGGACCGCCTGGATCCAGTGGCGCGTGAGCTTCGAGCGCTGGCGGCCCACCATGCGCCGGATGCGCGAATAAAGGCGCCAGAGGACCAGCGCGCCGATGCCGATCCACATGAGCGAGGGCAGGGGAGTCGCGGCCATCAGGTCATCTCGAAGTTGAGCTCGACCCCGTTGCCGCCGGGGTCGCGCAGGAAGATCTGCCGCGTGCGGGTGGCGGGCACGTCGGCGGTCTGATAGGCCTCTCCGAGCGCGTCGAGCCTCGCGCGCATGGCGTCGTAGTCGGTACAGGTGAAGGCGACGTGGTCGAACGTGCCGCTGCCGGGGACGGGATGGGATTCCCCGCGGCTCTCCTCGGACAGGTGCAGCAGCGGCCGGCCGCCGCCGTAGAGCCAGAAGCCGCGATGGCTGAACGGCGGGCGCTTGCCCACCTCGAGCCCCACCGTGCGCAGGTACCAGTCGCGCATGCTTTCCAGCACCGGCATGGCGGCGCGCAGGTTGTAGTGGTTGATCGACTCGATGGCCATTGCTTCGATTCTAGCTCGGCCCGGGCCTCGCCTTCGCCTCTTCGATGATTTGCCCGAGGTTCGCGCCGGTCGCGATCCGCCGCAGCTCCTCGTTCCTCTCGTCCACGTTGGCCGGCGTGATGCGGTCGCGACCGGCCGCGATGTCGCGCACCATCTGCGACGAGATCTTCGGCGAGAAGTGGTAGATGTCGCGGTAGTTGTCCAGGTCCGTGATCCAGTCGGTGCGCTCGTGGAAGTCGTGGATCCGCACGTTCGGGTATTTCGAGAGGATCTCGACGAAGCGCTTGCGGAAGTCGAGGCTCAATTCCAGCTGGCGGCGCTGCACGAAGTCCACCCACACGATGATCGAGTAGGGCGGCCACACGAAGATGAACTTCGTCTCCGGGTGGTCGCGCACGACCGGGACCACGTTCGCCTCGAAGCTCGCCATCATCCCGTCCATGGTGCGCATCGGCTGCGGGAAGCGGTGGTTGATGTCCCCGGGGTCGAGGCCGTCCACCACGTGGCGCGCGCCGAACACCGCCGTGTCGGCCCAGTACCAGGGCGTGTCGCGGTCGCTGCGGTAGCCGATGTCCTGGCGGTGGAAGACGATGTCGAAGGACTTGCGCAGCGCCACGAGCGAGAGGACGTACGGGTAGTCGTTCCAGTGCGCGTCGTCGTAGAGGTAGAGCGGCAGCTTGTCGCCGTAGCCCACGCGGTCGGGCGGCCCGCTGAACGAGTTGTAGTCCACGTTGTAGATCACCTCCTTCACCTTGCCGGTTCGAAGCGCCGTCTCGAGGAGCTTGCGGGCGTCGTAGCCCGTCATCGCGGAGGTGCAGAGGTTCATCGTCCGGCCGTAGCCGAAGGCGCGGTCCACTTCGCTGCCCGAGATGTTCTCGAAGAAGGAGGAGGCCACGATCGCGCGGTCGTAGTCGTAGTTGCGCGCCACGCCCGGGTTCTCGTAGCGCTGGTAGGGCCGGTAGAAGCGCGCCTCGAAGCGCGAGGGCACGCGGTATTGCTGGAAGGGATCCACGGCGAACACGATGCCGCCCGCGATGGCGAGCAGGGCGAGCGCGCCGGCGAGCGAGAAGCCGACGAAGCGCGCGGGCGCCGTCATCGGGGCTTCGCCCGCGCCTCGGCCATGATCCGGGCGAGGTCGGCCGTGGTCGCGATGCGGCGCATCTCGGCGTTGCGCGCGTCCACGTTTTCCGGGGTGAGCCGGTCGCGGCCGGCCGCGATGTCCCTCACCAGCTGCGAGGAGATCGCCGGCGAGAAGTGGTAGATGTCGCGGTAGTTGTCCAGGTCCCCGATCCAGTCCGTGCGCTCCTGGAAGTCGTAGATGCGGACGTTGGGGTACCTCGACATCGCCTCGACGAAGCGCTTCTTGAATTCGAGGCTCACGTCGAGCTGGTCGCGCTGCACGAGGTCGATCCAGGCGACCACCGAGTAGGGCGGCCAGACGAAGATGAACTGCGTGCCGGGATGGTCGCGCGCGACGGGGACCACGTTGGCCTCGAAGCTCGCCATCATCGCGGGCACGTTGCGCTGCACCTGCTGGTAGCGGAAGTTGATGTTGTCGGGGTCGAGCCCGTCCAGGACGCGTCGCGCGGAGAACTCGACGCCGTCGGCCCAATACCACGGCGAATCCGGGTCGGTGCGGTAGCCCTCGCCCGCCCAGCCCGCGATGATCTCGAGCGAGCGGTGCAGCGTGACCAGCGAGAGGAGGTACGGATAGTCGTTCCAGCGCCGGGTGTCGTACATGAAGAGCGGCAGGGACTCCCCGACCCCCGGCCGGTCGGCGTCGATCGCGAAGGCGGGGTAGTCGACGCCGTAGATGACTTCCTTCACGCGGCCCCCCTCCAGCGCGGTGTCGATGAGCATGCGCGCGTCATAGGGGGACATTGCCGACTCGCACAGGTTCATCGTCTTGCCGCGGCCGAACGCGCGATCGACCTCGCTGCCGGAAATGTTCTCGAAGAACGAAGAGGCGACGATCGCGCGGTCGAAGGCGTAGTGGCGCGCGATGCCCGGGTTCTCGTAGCGCTGGTAGGCGTGGTAGAAGCGGGCCGGGTAGGAAGGAATGCGGTATTGCTGGAACGGGTCGACCGCCGCGTTGATCGCCGCCGTCGTCGCGAGCAGCAGCGCGAGGCCGGCGAGCGAGGCGATGACGAAGCGGGGCGCCACGGTCAGAAGTTGAAGTAGAGGAACTCGGTCGGGTTGCCGAGCGAGAGGATGCCGCCCGCGAGGAGCAGCGCCGTGGCCACCTGCCAGGGCCAGGCGAGCTTCGTCTCGGCCGCGATCCGGTTGGAGTTGCGCGGCAACGCGGCGAGGACGCACGCGATGCCGAGGACCGCGAGCGTGTAGTAGGGCCAGTCGAGCCGCGGCCCCTGGAAGCCGCGGCCGCCGGTGAGCGACTTGAAGAACCAGCCTGCCGTGGAGAGGTCCGGCGCGCGGAAGAGCACCCAGGCGAGGTTCACGAAGGCGAAGGTGATCGCCCAGGCGACGAACGCGGGCAGCCTGATCCCTGCGCGCGGCCAGGATCGCAGGAGGGCGAGGCCCACGCCGTTCATGAGGCCCCACGCCACGAACGTCCAGTTGGCGCCATGCCACAGGCCGCCCAGCAGGAACGTGATGACGATCGCGCACGCGGTCCATGCCTCGCCGCGCCGGTTGCCGCCCAGCGGGATGTACACGTAGTCGCGCAGGAACCGCGTGAGCGTCATGTGCCAGTGGCGCCAGAATTCCTGGAGGTTGCGCTGGCGGTACGGGGAATCGAAGTTCCTCGGCAGCCGGATGTTCATCATGAGCGCCATGCCGAGCGCCATGTCGGTGTAGCCGCTGAAGTCGAAGTAGATCTGCATCGTGTAGCAGAGGATCACGAGCCACGCGTCGGCGAAGCCGAGCGGATAGAACGATTCGAAGCCTTGCGCCACCTGCTGCGCGAGCGTGTCCGCGACGAGCACCTTCTTGCCCAGGCCGATCGCGAGCAGCAGCAGGCCGCGCGCGACGTTGTCCCAGTCGACGCGCTTGTTCGTGGGGTCGGCGAACTGCGGCATCATCTCGCGGTGGTGCAGGATCGGGCCCGCGAGGAGATGCGGGAAGTACGTGACGAAGAGCGAGTAGTTCACCGCGTCGGGCTCCTGCGCCTTGCCCTTGCTCGCATCGACCAGGAACGCGATCTGCGTGAACGTGAAGAAGCTGATCCCGATGGGCAGGATCACGTCGAGGTGCAACGGCGCCACGCCCAGGAGCTGCGAGACGTTCGCGATGAAGAAGTTGGCGTACTTGAAGTAGCCCAGCAGCAGCAGGTCGAAGGCGATCCCCGCGACGAGCAGCCCCCTCGAATTCAATCCCTGCGCCCACCGGTGCACGATCGCGCGCCCGACGAAGAAGTTGACCGTGATGCTCACCACCAGGAGCCAGAGATATTCGGCCCGCCACCACGCGTAGAAGAAGAACGAGGCGGCGACGAGCCAGAGGTTCGGGAAGAGGGGCCTCGAGTCATTGCCGCGAAGGCGGGAATCCAGCCCGTGCGCGAGGAAATACCCGGCGGTGACGACCGGCAGGAAGAACAGCAGGAACTCGTACGAATTGAAAAGCACCTACTCCCCTTTCCCCGCCATCCGCGCGCGATAAAGGTCCCGATAGTAGACCTCCCGTTTCGGCGTGATCACCGCGATCGTCCCCATCGACACGCGCGCGGCGTCGGTGCAATCGAGCTGGAAGCGCAGGGTTCCCGAGCCGTCGAGGATGAGGGGCACGGTGGAACCCACCGTGTAGCGATGCGGCCCCGGCGAGCGATCCAGCGGCACGCGAACCGCGCGCCAGGGCACGAACGCCGGCTCGCTCGGGCGCTTGAAGCGGACCGTGACCGCGCTGCATGCGCCCGGCCGCGTGGGATCCACCGCGAGGTCGAACTGCAGCATCGAGAGGTCCCACGGCGGCGTGCCCGCGGTGCGGCTCACCTGCACGTCGATGGGGTCGCCCCGAAAGACCACGGTCGAGCCGTCCACGCGCCCCAACCACACGACTTCGTTCGGGATGCGCTCGGGCATCGGGCTGCCCGGCCCGGGCGTCGCGTTGGCGAGGCCCGCGCCGAGCGCGAGGCCGACGGCCACGAGCGCGGCCGCCGCCCGCGAGGCGGATCGCCAGGCCTCGGCGATGCCCAACGCGGCGAGCAGGGCGAGCGGCAAGTCGAGCGCCACGCTGTAGCGATGCGTATAGAGCAGCGGGACGTGGACGATGACCATGTAGGCCACGAACGCCGCGAGCATCGTGGCGAGCGCCGATGTTCGGTTCCACCCGTAGCCCGCCACGGCGAGCACGGCCACCGCGACGCGCCAGCCGCGCAGCAATGCGATCGGCTCGCCCGACGGCTCCATCGAGCTCACGAAGACGAAGGCGAACGCCTTGTGCACGAACATCGGCAGCAGGTAGGAGAGCGGCGTGTCGAGCAGCTCGAGCGTGCCGATGCCGCGCAGCACGCGGTCCGAGTGGATCGAGAGGTGGTTGAGGCTGTCCTGCGCGAGGCCCGAATCGAAACCCATGCCGTAGTAGGGCGGATCGAAGCCGTCCACGAGCGGGTTCACGCCGAAGTAGAGCGCGCCGCCCGCGCCCGCCGAAATGGCGGGGAAGCCGAACACGATCGCATTGCGGATCACCCACAGGGCGATGCCGGCCGTCGCGATGCCGTGCAGCGTGGCGAGCGGCCAGCGCCGCTTCCACGCGAAATAGGCGAACGCGAGCGGGGCGAAGTACATCACGGCCGGCCGGACGAGCGCCGCCGCGGCGAGCGCGATGCCGCCCGCGATGGCCCATCCCCGCTTCCCGCCGGCCTCGACCTGCGCCACGCAAAGCGCCCAGGCCGCGGTGAGGAAGATGAAGGGCGACTCCGTGAGGACGTCGGCGACGAACGGCCGCACCGTGGGGCAGATCGCGAGGAGGACCGCCGCGATGACGCCGGCGCGCTCCGAGTGCGCCTTGCGAAGCGCCACGTACGCGAACGCAATGGCCATGCAATAGAGGGCGATGTTCGCCTCGCGCACCAGCGCTTCACGGGCGCCCAGCAGCGCGGGCCACAGGAATGCGAGCGGCGCGTAGTGCACCGAGTCCGGGTTGGAGAGATAGGCCCACCCGTGGTCGAGCACCTCGCGCGCCATGGGGAGGTAGAAATTCTTCCCGTCGAAGGCGACGGGCGCACCGAGCCGCGCAACGAGGAGCCAGGCCGAGAGCGCCATCGCGCCCGCCACGAGGAATGAGCTGGCCCGGCGATTCACGGGCGCTATTGTAGCAATGAGTACAATGATCTTCCGTCCTGCCTCGGAAGAATCGCGATGGCGACATATGTCCTGGTGCACGGCGCATGGCACGGCGGATGGTGCTGGAAGCGAGTCCTGCCCGCGCTCCGGGCCGCGGGGGCGGAGGTCCACGCGCCGACGTTGACCGGGCTCGGCGAGCGCGCGCATCTCACCTCACGCGACGTGGGGATCGAGACGCACGTCCAGGACGTGCTCGGGCTGCTGGAAAGCGAGCGCCTCAGCGACGTGATCCTCGTGGGCCACAGCTACGCGGGCACGGTGGTGACGGCGGTCGCGGATCGCGTTCCCCGGATCATCTCGCGACTCGTCTACCTGGACGCGATCGTGCCGAAATCCGGCCAGTGCCTCTTCGACTGCGCGGGCGCCGCTTTCAGGGAGCGCATCGAGGGCCTGGTGAAGACGCAGGGCGACGGCTGGCTCATTCCTCCCGCGACGGCGGACCGGCTGGGCCTCGAGCTCGAGGACGACATCGCGTGGGTGATGGCGAGGCTGGTGCCCCATCCGTACCGGACGTTCGTCGAGCCCGTGAAGCTGCGCGCGCCCGCGGGATTCGCCGCGCCACGAACCTACATCAATTGCATCGGCCGCAGCACCCCCGGCGGGCCGAGATCCAGCCAGGCGCAGGGCATCGACGACTATCACGAGCTGTCCACCGGCCACGACGCGATGGTCACCGCGCCGCGGCAGGTCGCGGAGCTGCTGCTGGGCCTGCGCTAGGCAGCACCCGGGCACGTACAATCATGTCGATGCACCGCATCCTACTGGCCGTGGCCTTCCTGGCCATCGCCGTCCCGGCCCACGCCGTCCAGCTGGGCGACGACAACACCGGGCAGGCCCTCATCTACCCGTACTACACGGTCCAGGCGGCCGGCGGCAACGCGCAGAACACGTTCATCTCGATCGTGAACCACACGACCGACGCCAAGGCGGTGCGGCTGCGCTTTCGCGAGGGCCGCAACAGCCGGCAGGTTGCGCAGGTGAACGTGTACCTGAGCCCGAACGACATCTGGACCGCGGCGGTCGTGGCGACCGGCGACGGGGCCGAGCTCATCACCGCGGACAAGAGCTGCACGCGGCCGCAGATTCCGGTGGGCGGGTCGCTCGCTTTCAGCAACAACTTCTACACGGGCTCGTTCGCCGACAACTATGGCAACGACGTGGGGCGCCTGCGCGAGGGGTGGATCGAGGCGATCGAGATGTCGACGCTCACGGGCGCGACCGCGGATGGCATTACCCACACTTCTCAGCAGGTGCCCAAGGATTGCTCGGTGGTCGATGCGGCGAACATCCAGGTCGCGGCGCCCACGGGCGGCCTGTCGGGAACGCTCACGGTGATCAACGTCGCCAACGGCCTGGATTTCAGCGTCAATGCCGTCGCGCTCGCGAACCTCTCCACCTCGGCGTTCTACCGCCCGGTGACCGATTCGTACCCGGATTTCAACGCGGTCGAGGTCACGCCCGTGAGCGTGGTGGTCTCGGGCAACGCGGTCTGGCGCTCGACCTGGAACCGCGGCGCCGATGCGGTGAGCGCGGTGCTGATGCGTTCGCGCTGGATGGTGGAGCACGTCGTCGACACGGCCACGCACTCGAGCACCGATATCGTCGTGACCTATCCGACGCGGCAGTTCTATTCGACCGGGACTTCTTTCAGCGCGCCCTTCGCGACGGCTTGCGCCACCGAATACAGCTGGGATGACATCGCCGGCGAGCCGATGACCATCGTCCAATACACCCGCGAAGAGCTCGTCACGGGTCCCGGGGGAATCAGCGGCGCGCCCAACCCGCCGCCTTATACGAACTACCGTTGCGCCGCCTCATCGGTGGGCGACGTCATCAACACGTCGGTCACGGCGGCCACATCGGAAACGGCCGTGTTCGGCTCGATCAACCGCGGCTTTCCCGCCGGCCAGATCACCGCCACCAACGACAACGTGAGCGGCTGGATCTCCTTCGCGCCGAAGTCGCCCAGCGCGACGATGCGAAGCCTCGGATCCTCCACGCGCGTCGACCTCAACACCGGCGCGGTCACCACCGGCGCGCACCTGTACTCGGGGCTGCCCGTCGTGGGTTTCAGCGCGCGCACGTTCCTGAACGGCCTGCTCGACTGCGGCGGCGTCAACTGCCAGGGCAACTACGGCAGCGCGTTCCCGTTCAAGGCCGAGAAGAAGGTCGCGCCCGCGCCTTAGGCCGCTTTCTGCGCGATGGGGATCCACCCGTCGTGGATTCCGTGGCACGCCACCTTCGCGCCTTCGAACGGCAGCAGCTCGGGGCGCACCTCGCGGCACTTGTCCCTCGCGTGCGGGCAGCGCGGGTTGAACGTGCAGCCCGGCGGGGGATCCAGCGGGTTCGGCACCTCGCCCGCCACCGGCGTGCGCGGCTTGCCCGACATGGTGATGTCCGGGATCGCGCTCTGCAGCATCATCGTGTACGGATGCAGCGGGCGCCCGAAGAGCGTCTTCGTGTCGGCGATCTCCACGATGCGGCCCAGGTACATCACGCCCACCCGCGTGGAGATGTGCGAGACCACGGCGAGGTTGTGCGAGATGAAGAGGTAGGTGAGGCCATGCTCGCGCTGCAGGTCCACCATGAGGTTCAGGATCTGCGCCTGCACCGAGACGTCGAGCGCGCTGGTGGGCTCGTCGCAGACGAGGAACTCGGGGTTCGACGAAAGCGCCCGCGCGATGGAGATTCGCTGCCGCTGCCCCCCGGAGAACTCGTGCGGGTACTTCTCGCCGTCGAGCGGCGAGAGGCCCACGTCGGTGAGCAGCTCGCCCACGCGCGTCTCCAGCGCCGCACCGCCGGGCAGCAAGCGGTGCGAGAGGATCGGCTCCGCGACGATCTGGCGCACGCGCCAGCGCGGATTGAGGCTCGCGTACGGATCCTGGAAGATCATCTGGAAGCGCCGGCGCATCGTGAGCATCTTCGAGCGGCTCCCGATCTTCGCGAGGTCCACGCCGTCGAAGAGGATGGAGCCCTGCGTCGGCGTGTAGAGGCCGCAGATGAGGCGCGCCACGGTGGACTTGCCGCATCCGGATTCGCCGACGAGCGAGAGCGTTTCCCCGCGATTGATCGTGAACGAGATGTTGTCCACGGCCCGCAGCAGCTGGCGCGACGAGCCCTCGAGCACGCGGTTCAGCCACGGGCGCGAGACGTCGAAGTCCTTCGATAGCCCCTCGACCTGGAGGAGGGGAAAGGGGTCAGATCCCTTTTTCGCCGAAAAGGGCTCTGACCCTCCCTTACGCATGCACGGCTCCGTCGCTCCAGTCGGGCGCGGCCCTGGGCGAGGCGCGATGCGGGTCGTGCAGCCAGCAGGCGGCGAGCGATTTGTCCGCGGCCATCAGGTTCGGGCGATCGACCTTGCAGCGGTCGAACACACGCGGGCAGCGCGGGTTGAAGGGGCAGCCCTGCGGGATCGCATTGAGGCGCGGCATCGAGCCCTCGATCTGCGGCAGGCGCTCCAGCTCCTGTCCCACCGCGGGAATCGAGCCCATCAGCCCCGTGGTGTACGGGTGCTGCGGGTTGTGAATCACCTCCTGCACCGGGCCGATCTCCACGATGCGCCCCGCGTACATCACCGCGACGCGGTCGGCCGTCTCGGCGATCACGCCCATGTCGTGCGTCACCAGCATGATGGCCGTGCCGTTCTCGCGGCAGAGCTTCTTCAGCAGCGTGATGACCTGCGCCTGGATCGAGACGTCGAGCGCCGTGGTGGGCTCGTCGGCGATGATGAGCGTCGGGCTCGCGCACAGCGCCAACGCGATCACCACGCGCTGGCGCATGCCGCCCGAGAACTGGTGCGGGTAATGGTCGATGCGCCGCTCGGGGGCCGGGATGCCGACCTCGCCCAGCAGGTCGATCGCGCGCTTGCGCGCCGCCGCGGCATCGAGCGGCAGGTGGGTCTGGATCGTCTCGATCAGCTGCTGGCCGATCGTGTAGAGCGGATTCAGCGACGTGAGCGGATCCTGGAAGATCGCGCCGATGCGCCGCCCGCGGATCCTGCGCATCGCCTCCGCGGGCAGGTTGTCGATGCGCTGGCCTTCCAGCAGGATCTCGCCGCCGGCGATGCGCCCCGGCGGCTCCAGCAGGCCGATGATCGCCGTGCCGGTGATGGACTTTCCCGCGCCGCTCTCCCCCACCACGCCCAGCACCTCGCCGGGCGCGATGTCGAGGCTCACGTCGTCGATGGCGACGAGCGTCCCGCGCCGGGTGTTGAACTCGACGCGGAGGTTGCGGACTTCCAGGAGCGGCTTCGGGGCAGCAGCCAATCAGCCCTCGCCGGTGACGTGGAACTTCGCCTCGCAGTCGCGCAGCCGCTCGGTGCTGCGCACGAACGGCTCCCACTCCTGCAGCGTGCGCGACTTCAGCCGCGCGTTCACGTAGTACAGCACGCAGGCTTTCGTCTCGAGGTCGAACGAAACCTGGGTGGCCGGGTAGCCCTTGCGCGGCGGCACGTCGAGCGTGACCTTGTGCATCCCGGGCGCGATGGCGCCGTTGTTGTGCACCGTCACGTCGTCGATGCGGTTCACGATCACCGGGATCACGTTGGGATCGGCCGAAGGGCGCGTGTCGGTGAGGACCTGCGAATAGGGCTGGTCGTAGGGGCCGGCCAGGGCCGCGGACGAAGCGAGGATCGTTGCCAGGATCAATTTCTTCACGTTCACCTCCTATCTGAGCTTGGGATTGAGCGCATCTCTCAGCCAATCCCCCAGGACGTTTATCGACAACACCAGGACCACCAGCGCCGCGCCCGGAAACACGGTGATCCACCATTCGCCCGAGAACAGGAAATCGTTCCCGATGCGGATGAGCGTTCCCAGCGACGGCTGCGTGGGCGGCACGCCCACGCCGAGGTAGGACAACGCGGATTCGGTAATGATCGCCGCCCCGATCTGCAGCGTGGCGATCACCAGCACCGGCCCCAGCACGTTCGGCAGCACATGGGAGAACATGATGGCGAGCGGATGCCTTCCGATCACCCGGGCCGCCTGGACGTATTCCTTGTTGCGCTCCACGAGGGTGGAACCGCGCACGGTGCGGGCGTAGCTCACCCAGCCGGAGGCGGCGATGGCGACCACCAGCACGTAGACCGCGAGCTGGTCGTGGGAGCCCTTCGGCAGCACCACGTGCGCCACGCCGTCGATCAACAGCGCGATGAGGATCGCGGGAAACGAGAGCTGGACGTCCGCCACGCGCATGATGAAGGCGTCGAGCCTGCCGCCCACGTAGCCGCTGATGAGGCCCATGGCCACGCCGAACACGGTGGCGAGCATCGTGGCGAAGAGCCCGATGAGCAGCGACATCCGCGAGCCGAAGATGATCGCCGAGAGCACGTCGCGCCCCTGGTCGTCGGTGCCGAGGAAGTAGGTGTCCGTGCCCTTCTCGGTGAAGGCGGGCGGCGTGAACGCGTCCAGCAGGTTGAGGGTCTTCAGGTCGAACGGGTTGTGCGGCGCGACCCACGGCGCGAACACGGCCGCGAAGATGCAGATCGCGAGCGTTGCCGCCGCGAGGATCGTGAGGGGCGAGTGCCTGAAGCTGTAGAAGACATCGCCGTCGATGAAGCGGCGCACGGCTTGCATCAGTGCGCTCCCGCGGCCGCCGAGCGCTCGACGCGCAGGCGCGGATCGACCAGGTAGTACAGCAGGTCGACGACGAGGTTGATCACCACGAAGATGAGCCCGATGAGGCACAGGTACGCGGCCATCACCGGGATGTCGGCGAACTGCACGGCCTGGACGAAGAGCAGGCCCATGCCCGGCCACTGGAACACCTGCTCCGTGATGATGGCGAACGCGATGATGGCGCCCAGCTGAAGGCCCGTGATGGTGATCACCGGCACCAGCGTGTTCTTGAGCGCGTGGCCGAAGTTCACCGCGCGGTCCGAGAGGCCCCGGGCGCGCGCGAACTTGATGTAGTCGGTGCGCAGGACCTCGAGCATCTCGGCGCGCACCAGGCGCATGATGAGCGTCACCGGGAAGAACCCCAGCGTGATGGCGGGCAGGATGATCGCCTTCAATCCGGACTTGGTGAGGAATCCCGTGCTCCAGGCCCCGATCATCACGGTGTCGCCGCGCCCGAACGACGGCAGCCATCCCAGCCACACCGCGAAGATGAGGATGAGGAAGATGCCGATGAGGAAGTTGGGCAGCGACACGCCCACGAGCGACGTGGTGAGCAACGCGCGCGAGACCCACGAATAGCGCCTGAGCGCGGTGTACACGCCCACGGGAATGCCCACGACGAGCGCGAGGAGCGCCGCGCTGCAGGCAAGCTCCAGCGTGGCGGGCAGGCGCTCCACGAGGAGGGCCGAGACCGGGCGCCCCAGCCGCAACGAGATGCCGAAGTTCCCGTGCACCGCGTTGTCGAGGAAGGTGCCGAACTGGACCCAGAAGGGCTGGTCCAGGCCCAGCTGCGTGCGCATCGCGTCACGGTCGGCCTGCGTGGCTTCCGGCGGCAGCATGAGCGCCACCGGGTCGCCCACGAAGTTGAAGAGCGAGAACGCGATGAACCCCACCACGAGCATCACCGCGACGCCCTGGAGCAAACGCCGCAGGATGAATGCGATCAATTAATCTTCACCCACTTGATGGTGAGCTTGTTGTCCGCGCGGTGGATCGCCGTTACGTTCGAGCGCATCGCCCACGGGATCACCTGGAAGTGCAGCGGGATGTGGCCCACTTCCTCCTGGTGGATGCGCGAGGCCTGGTGGGCGAGGATCGCGCGCTTGGCCGGGTCGATCTCGGTCTTCAGCTTGTCGATGGACTCGTCCACCTTGGCGTTCGAGTACTTGCCGAAGTTGTAGTCGCCGTCGGCGGTCTTGGGCACCACCGTGCGCACCAGGCTCTGCAGCGCGTATTGCGAGTCGAACGTCGGCACGCCCCAGCCCAGCATGTAGAAGCTGGTGTCGAAGTTCTGGATCTTGGGGAAGTACTGCGCGCGCGGCATCGCGTTCACCCTCACCTTCACGTTGATCTGCGCGAGCATGCCCGCCACCGCGACGCAGATCTTCTCGTCGTTCACGTAGCGGTTGTTGGGGCAGTCGAGCGTGATCTCGAAGCCGTCCGCGTAGCCCGCATCCGCCATGAGCTTCTTCGCGCGGACGCGGTCGGCGGGCTTCACGCGGTCGAGGTCGCGGGGATAGCCGTCCACCTGCGGCGCGTACATCACGGCGGTGGGCACCGAAAGGCCGCGCATCACCTGCGCCTTGATGGCGTTCAGGTCGATGGCCGCCTGGAACGCCTCGCGCACGCGCTTGTCCTTGAACGGGTTCTTGCCCTTCACGCTCGAGTAGAGCAGCTCGTCGCGGCCCTGGTCCATGCCGAGGAAGATCGTGCGGTTCTCCATCCCCTCGAGCACCTTGATCTTGGGGTTCTGCTTGAGCATCGGGATGTCCTGCGGCGGGGGATCGAGCACGAAGTCGATCTCGCCGGACAGGAGCGCCGCGAGCCGCGTGCCGTCCTGCTTGATGGGCTGGTAGACGATCTCGTCCACGTTGCCTTCCATCTTGCCCCACCAGTTGGAGTTCCTCACCGCGACCGTCTTCACGTCGGGCTCGCGGCTCTTGAGGATGTAGGGGCCGGTGCCGTTGGCGTTGCGCGACGCGTAGGTCTCTTCCTTGGCCTTGAAGTCCTGCGGCTTGGTGACGTTGTGCTTCGTGCACCACGCCTTGCTCATGATGCGCACCTCGGTGAGCTGCGGGATGAGCACGGGCGCGGGGCCGTCGGTCACGATGTCCACCGTGAGGTCGTCCACCTTCTTCGCTTCCTTCACGCCCGCGAGGTAGGGCTTGAAGTTGGAGGTGTCGGAGAGCGCGCGCTGGATCGAGAACACCACGTCGTCGGCGGTGAGCGGCGTGCCGTCGTGGAAACGCACGTTCGGGCGCAGCTTGAATCGCATCGTCGTGGGATTCACGTACGCCCAGGAGGTGGCGAGGCAGGGCTCGACCTTCAACTCCTTGCCGCGCGTGACCAGGGTCTCGTAGATGTGGTCGAGGTAGGCGTTGGTGAACCCCTCGTTCTGGGAGTGCGGGTCCATGGTGACGATGTCGCCCTGGCTCGACCAGCGCAGGGTGGCGGCGCCGGCCGGAACGGCGGCGGCGACGGCGAAGGCGGCTGCGGCGAGCGCGATGCGAACGGCTTGCATGTGTTCCCTCCTCCCAGGATGTTTTCTTTCGCGGTATGGTAGCAAAAGCAATCCCCCGGCCAGCCCATGACGCAAGAGATATTTCGCGACGAACCGTACCTCGCCGAAGCCGATGCCGTGGTGGCCTCGCGCGATGCGCGTGGCATCGTGCTCGACCGCACGATCTTCTATCCCCGCGGCGGCGGCCAGGCGGGCGATGCCGGGGTGATGGTCCGCGCGGGCGGCGGGCAGATCGCGATCGCGGATACCGTGAAGGGCGAGGCCCCTGGCGAGATCGTCCACGTGCCGGCGCCGGGCCAGGAAGCCGCGCTCGAGACGCTCGCGCCGGGCGAAACGGTGCACCTGCGCCTCGATTGGGTGCGCCGCCACCGCCACATGCGCTTCCACACCGCCACGCACCTGCTGTGCGCGATCGTCCCGCACGAGACCAACGGCTGCTCCATCACCGCCGACTACGCGCGGCTGGATTTCGACATGGTGGAGCCGCTCGACCGCGAGCACCTGGAGCGCGAGCTCGCGCGCCTGGTGGAAGAGGCGCACGAGACGCGCACCGTCTGGATCACCGACGAGGAACTGGACGCGAAGCCCGAACTGGTGCGCACCATGTCGGTGAAGCCCCCGCGCGGCGTGGGGCGCATCCGCCTGCTGCAGATCGAGGGCGTGGACCTGCAGGCCTGCGGCGGCACGCACGTGGCGAACACCCGCGAGATCGGGCGCCTGCGGGTCGCGAAGATCGAGAAGAAGAGCGCGCGCTCGCGCCGCGTCGTGATCGAGTTCGCCTAAGGGGTCAGAGCCCTTTTCCGGCGAAAAGGGCTCTGACCCCGATTACCTACAGCGGCAGCGCCGTCGTTTCCTTCACTTCCTCGAGGACGAAGCTCGACTTCACGTCCAGCACGCCGGGGTGCTTGAGGAGCGACTCCATCACGAACTTCGAGAAGTGGTCGAGGTCGGCCACGCGCACGCGCAGCAGGTAGTCCATGTCGCCGGTGAGGGCGTGGCAGCCTTGCACCTCGGGCCAATCCTTCACGGCCCGCGCGAAGGCGTCCGTGGGCATGCGTCCGCGCTTCTCGAGCTTCACGTTCACGAAGGCGAGTAGCTGCAGCCCCACGCGCCTCGCGTCCACCAGCGCCGCATAGCCGCGGATCACGCCCGCTTCCTCCAGGGCGCGAACGCGCCGCAGGCAGGCGCTCGGCGAGAGGTTCACGCGCGAGGCGAGCTCCAGGTTCGAGAGCCGGCCGTCGCGCTGGAGGATCTCGAGCAGGCGGCGGTCCACGCGGCCCAGGGAAATGTCGGTCACTTTGGTCGTCATGGCACGCCGTCGCGCAATTTAATTGCGCCAGAGTGCCTGCTGCCGGGCAATTTGGCAATCAAATTGCCATGACCGCGAGGTAAGATAATCAGCTTACCCGGGAGAGCGCCATGGCCGAGCTGCACGACAACCCGATGGGCACGGACGGATTCGAGTTCGTCGAGTACACGGCGCCCAATCCCGAGCTGCTGGGCGAGCTCTTCGAGCAGATGGGCTTCTCGGCCGTCGCGCGCCACCGCTCCAAGGACGTGGTGCTGTACCGCCAGGGCCGCATCAACTTCATCGTGAACCGCGAGCCGGACAGCTTCGCGCAGTCGTTCGCGCGCGTGCACGGCCCTTCGGCTTGCGCCTTCGCGATCCGCGTGAAGAACGCCGCCAAGGCGTACCAGCGCGCCCTGGAGCTGGGCGCCAAGCCCTTCCACGGCAAGGTGGGCCCGATGGAGCTCAACATCCCGGCGATCCAGGGCATCGGCGGGAGCCTGATCTACCTCGTGGACCGCTACCCGGGCAACAGCGGCAACCTTTCCATCTACGACGTGGACTTCGTCCCCGTCGAGGGCCGCGAGCAGAACCCGAAGGGCGCGGGCCTCGTCGAGATCGACCACCTCACCCACAACGTCTACCCGGGGCGCATGGACACGTGGGCGCAGTTCTACGAGAAGCTCTTCAACTTCCGCGAGATCCGCTACTTCGACATCCGCGGCCAGAAGACGGGCCTCACCTCGCGCGCGCTGACCAGCCCCTGCGGCAAGATCCGCATCCCCATCAACGAGCCGTCGGACCAGGGCTCGCAGATCCAGGAATACCTCGACGCGTACAAGGGCGAGGGCATCCAGCACATCGCGCTCTCGTGCAACGACATCTACGGGACGGTCGAGGGCCTGCGCGGCCAGGGCGTGCGCTTCCTCGATACGCCCGACAGCTACTACGAGCGCGTGGATGCGCGCGTGGCCAACCACGGCGAGGACCTCGCGCGCCTGAAGCGCAACAGGATCCTCATCGACGGCGAGGGCATCGACAAGGACCGCCACGAGGACAAGCTGCTGCAGATCTTCACCGAGACCGTGATCGGGCCCATCTTCTTCGAGATCATCCAGAGGAAGGGCAACGAGGGGTTCGGCGAGGGCAACTTCCGCGCGCTCTTCGAGTCCATCGAGGCCGACCAGATCGCGCGGGGCGTGATTTGAGATACCTCACCGGCTTCGGCTCCCACCACGAGACCGAGGCCGTGGCGGGGGCGCTCCCCGTCGGGCAGAACTCGCCGCAGAAAGTCGCCTTCGGCCTCTTCGCGGAACAGCTCTCCGGCGCCGCCTTCACCGCGCCGCGCGCGGAGAACCTGCGCTCGTGGCTCTATCGCCTGCGGCCTTCCGCGATGCACCGGCCCTTCGAGCGCATGGACGACCGGCTTGTGCGCACGGCCCATTGCCGCGAGGTGGAAGCCTCGCCCAATCGCCTGCGCTGGCAGCCGCTGCCCCTGCCGGCGGAGCGCGTGGATTTCGTGGCAGGCCTCGCCACGTACGCCACGTGCGGCGATGCGCGTGCGCAGCACGGCGCCGGCATCCACGCCTACTGCGCCAACAAGTCCATGGAGCGGCGCGTCTTCTACAGCGCCGATGGCGAGATGCTCTTCGTGCCGCAGGAAGGCGCCATCGTCCTCGCCACGGAAATGGGTCGGCTCGAGGCGGCGCCCGGCGAGGTCGCGCTGGTGCCGCGCGGCGTGCGCTTCCGCGTGGAGCTCGCCGCCGCATCCGCGCGCGGATACGTGTGCGAGAACTACGGCGCGCCGTTTCGCCTGCCCGAGCTGGGGCCCATCGGCGCCAACGGCCTCGCCAACGCGCGCGACTTCCAGTATCCGGTCGCCGCGTTCGAGGATCGCGACGAGGCGACGGAAGTCGTCGCCAAGTTCGGCGGCCACCTGTGGTGCGCGCGCTTCGACCATTCGCCGCTCGACGTGGTGGCCTGGCACGGCAACTACGCGCCCTTCAAGTACGACCTCGCGCGATTCAACACGATGAACACGGTGAGCTTCGACCACGCGGACCCGTCGATCTTCACGGTGCTCACCTCGCCCTCGGACACGCGCGGCACGGCGAACGTCGATTTCGTGATCTTCCCGCCGCGCTGGTCGGTCGCCGAGCACACCTTCCGTCCGCCGTACTTCCACCGCAACGTGATGAGCGAATTCATGGGCCTCGTGAAGGGCGAATACGACGCGAAGCAGGGCGGTTTCGTGCCGGGTGGCGCGAGCCTGCACAACGCCATGAGCGGCCACGGGCCGGACCGCGCGTCCTACGACAAGGCGGTGGCCGCGAAGCTCGAGCCGCAACAGCTTGGCGACACGCTCGCATTCATGTTCGAGAGCCGCTACGTCTTCGACCCCACGTCGTTCGCGCTCACGACGCCCACGCTGGACCGCGACTACGACGCGGTATGGAACGGGTTCCGCAAGGCAGCCCTTCCGGGGAGCGCCAAGTGAAGCTCGCTTCGCTCAAGGGCCCGACGCGCGACGGCACGCTGGTGGTGGTGAACCGCGACCTCACGCGCGCGGTGGAGGTGGGCGAGGTCGCGCCGACGATGCAGCACGCCATCGAGAACTGGGCGCGCACCGTGAACGTGCTGAAGGATCTCGCCGCGAGCCTCGAAGGCGGCCACGCGCGCCACGCGATCGACTTCAACGCCGCGCTCGAGCGCCGCGAGGTGGCGGCTCCCCTGCCGCGCGCCTACGAGTGGCTGGACGGATCGGCGTACCTCTCGCACGTGGAGCGCGTGCGCCGCGCGCGCAACGACAAGGTGCCCGAGAGCTTCTACAAGGATCCGCTCATGTACCAGGGCGGCGCCGGCGCCATGATGGGCCCGCGCGACCCGATCCGGGTGCTCTCCGCCGACTGGGGCGTGGACCTCGAGGGCGAAGTCGGCGCCATCGTGGGCGACGTTCGCATGGGCGCCACGCCCGCCGAGGCTGCGCAGTCCGTGTGCCTCGTGACGCTCATCAACGACCTGTCGTTCCGCCGCCTCATTCCCGCGGAGCTCGCCAAGGGCTTCGGTTTCGTGAACGGCAAGGGCGCCAACGCGCTCGCGCCCGTGGCGGTGACGCCCGACGAGCTGGGCGACGCGTGGCGCGAAGGGCGCGTGCACCACGACCTCCTCTGCGACGTGAACGGCAAGCGCCTCGGGCACCCGAACGCGGGGCGCGACGCGACGTTCGGCCTCTTCGAGCTCATCGCCCACGCGGCGAAGACGCGCGACCTCGCGGCCGGCACGCTGGTGGGCACCGGCACCATCTCCAACCACGACGCCTCCGTCGGCTACGCATGCCTCATGGAAGCGCGCCTCGTCGAGCAGGTGGAGCTGGGCGAGGCGAAGACCGCGTTCCTCGATTTCGGGGACACGGTGAGGATCGAGATGCTCGACGCGAAGGGCGCGAGCCTCTTCGGCGCCATCGACCAGAAAGTGGAGCGCTACCCGCGATGACCGGCGAGACCGCACACGCCCTGCGCGGTGATTACAGCCGCATGCGCCCGGACTACACCGTGGACCAGGACTGGGACGCGTACGGGCGCGACGAGCACGAGCTGTGGCGGCGCCTCTACCAGCGGCAGATGTCGCTCGTTCCGAAGTACGGCTGCGAGGAGTTCAACGACACGCTCGCGACCTTGAGCTTCTCCCACGGCATCCCGCGCTTCGACGCGATCAACGCGATGCTGGGGCCCGCGACGAACTGGCAGCTCGTGGCCGTGCCGGGGCTGCTGCCCGACCTTACGTTCTTCGAGCACCTCGCCAACCGGCGCTTCCCGG